>JAJZJW010000040.1 GCA_021809845.1 bacterium
GCCTTTTTTTATGATATAATCTTTCATATTAGTTAACCTCCTTGGTGGTTATTTTTATTGTCTTTGAACACAACAATTATAACACATCGGGAGGTTTTTTTATACCTCTATGGAAGAATTAAAGTAAAAAAGATGTATAATCTAAATATAAGATTAAGTTTAATATATATTATATAATATTATTAAAATAAAAGTTTAATTTAACGTTGCATAATTTAAAATTAATTTAAATATTTTTATACATTATTATATATAAATAAGATTATGAAAAATAATAAAGAAATAAATAATGAAAGATTATTGTGGCTGACGAACGCAACAGAAAAAACATTGAATATGATAATTAACAGCGACAATTATAGTGGAGCAAAAGCCGGTAGTCAAACAGAAAACCGGTTTGGAATATTTATACGAAAAGAAATTCTGAACGGGATAGATAAATTATTAGATACAGATTTTACCGAATTTATCATTTATGATGTTATAAATAAAAAAATTAAAGACGCTGTTTTTTCAGATAATTGGGATAAAAATATAAAAGTCAGCTCTATTGCGCCTGAACCTACAGAATTTGTTAAAATAAAAATCTCTAAAAATATCCTGGAGATTTTTAACTATCTTGACGATGAAAACGCAACGGAAGTTTTTAAAAAAATGGATGTCAGGGATGTAATATTATATAGTTTTAGTGGTGCAAACAATAATAGATTTCTGGCAGTAAGCGGCGTTTACAAAAGAAATAAAAATTTTTTTAAAAATGATGCGGATTTTTATAAGAATGCTATGACTTTGTTTGCGGCTACATATGAAATGCGGCAATTATTTGAAAAATTAAGCGGTTCGTTAAAGTTAGAAAAATTAAATAAAAAACTTAATCTGATAAATAATCTGGCATATAATTTGTCTTTAGCTTATTGTATAGAATATGCTTTGAAAATATTTGCGGAAGCACTATTTTCTATAAAAAATAATAAAAAAAAGAATATAAAATCTATACACATTAATATATTCGATTCGCTGCATAAAAAAACATTGACCTCTATGATATATTTAAGAAATAAAAAACCTGTGTTTTCACATCCGGTAGATTATACGGAGTATGTTGGGAATTGCAAACTTTTTAGCAATAATATAATTATTAATAATAAACAATGTCATCGTTATACATACGCAAAAAATAATAATAACGGCATCGCTGGAGTTTATAACAGATTTAAAACTGACGAATCTGGCGAATTCGGTGAAGCTGACGAACAATTTATAATAGCAGAGGAAAATATTTGCGGTACTGTAAGCACAGCATTAAAAAATGTATTAAATAATAATAATGATAAAAAAGAGGTATCTTTTGTTGATGATTGTGAATTTCATGGTACTGACGGAAGTTACAACTGTTATCCAATTAATATATCGGGGTGCATTAGCGGGTCGGTAAACATAGAATCAGATGACGATGCTTTTTTTTCAAAAAACATTCAAGGATTAATTGCCGAAATAATTAATATAGCCGCTCCTTTTTTCGCCAAATTAATATTGATGGAATATAATAAAGAATTAGCGATTACCGACTCATTGACCGGCATTTATAATCGCAGATTTATGTATGAATTTGCCAAAAGAGAAATAGGCAGGGCTATAAGAAATAAATCTCCTTTATCTTTTGCCATAATAGACATAGACAAATTTAAAGAGATTAACGATACGTACGGTCATTATATCGGTGATGGCATATTAAAAGAATTTGCGGCCGATTTGCAGAAGTTATTTATGAGAAAGCAGGACCTGATTACGCGGTACGGCGGCGATGAATTTATCGTTATTTTACCGGAAACCGACAGAGATAATGCCGTCGCTATCCTAAATAGATTCAATCATTTTGTTGCTAGTAAAGTATATATGCATAACAAAATTAAGAATATTAAGATTAATTTGACTGTTTCTATAGGCGGTTCTTCTTTTTTACCTAAGCTCACAGACATTTATGCAGAAAGAAAAAAAAGTAAAAATAAAATAAATATACCGATGCTGATAATTGAAGAGCTTTTTAAAATTGCCGATGCAAATTTGTATAAAGCGAAAGAAAGAGGAAGAAATACTATCGTAATATGATATAAAGCTCATAAAAATTATATAGATAAAAAAAATGTAAGAGATAAAATTGCTAACTAAAGAAGATAATTAGGGAAGATAACCATGGAAGATAATTTAAGAGAGGTAAGCCTGTTCAAAAGAGAACCCGATTATACTGTGTGCCTAATATGTGCCCATAGATGCAAAATCAAAGAGAATAAGCTTGGTGTATGTAAAACTATAACAAATAAAGAAGGCGTGCTGTACTCAATAAATTACGGAATAATTGTAGCTGAAAGCGTTGACCCGATTGAAAAAAAACCGCTTTTCCATTTTTTACCCGGAAGTTTTTCGTACTCCATTGCTTCCCCCGGATGCAACTTCAGATGCCTTGGTTGTCAGAATGCGGATATTTCGCAAACGTATAGAGATGAAAATTACGAAGAATTTTTAAATTATTTTAAAAATGTAAAAAGAACTTTGCCTGAACAAATTGTAAAAAAAGCCCTGGCTGCACGCGCTACCTCCATTTCTTATACATATACCGACCCGGCGGTGTTTTTTGATTACAGTCTGGACACTATGCGTCTTGCCCATAAAGCCGGATTGGAAAATATTTTTGTCACTAACGGATATTACACGCATGAGTCCGCCGGAGCAACGAAAGGCTTACTCGATGCCGCAAATATTGATATCAAATTTTTTAAGGATGAGAATTATAGGCGGGTATGCGGCGGCACTTTAAAACCGGTTCTGGAGTCTATAAAAGAATTTTATGCAATGGGAATTCATATAGAATTAACCACATTATTAATTGATGATTACAATAATAACGATGAAGAAATTAAATCAATAGCAGATTTTATTTATTTGGTTAATAAAGATATTCCATGGCATATTTCAAGATTTTTCCCGTTATATAAAATGAAAGACGGTCATATTACAAATGAAAAAAGTTTGGCTAACGCTTATAATATAGGCAAAAATGCCGGATTAAATTATATTTATATTGGCAATATAATTTCCGAAAAATTTGAAAATACATATTGCCCGTCCTGTAAAAAACTATTGATTGAAAGAAGCGGTTATAATATAATTGAAAACAATATAACATTAGAAGGCAAATGTAAATTTTGCGGTTATAAAATATTTGGTGTTTTCAAATAATTTATTATTTATATAATTTTATTAGTTTATTAATATACTTATGAGTTTAGCTTATTGGTTATTTAGTTTATTTTATTAATTTATAAGTTAAGCTTTATTAGTTTATTAATTCAGCTTATATAGTATTTATTTTATTAGTTTATTAGTTAAGCTTTATTAGTTTGTAAATGAATTAAAGTTCTTTGAACAATTTATTTATATAGCATAAATATTAATTTTATTTAAATCTGATTATATATTGTAAATATATTAAATATATAAATTAATAAATACAGTATATTATATGTACTAATGATATATGGATAACAAGAATAACAAAATATGGAAAATAGACACGCTGTCTTTTTCAGGATTATTAAAATGGGAGCAGGTAGATTTTCTGATAGAAAAGGTAAAAAATTCCAATAAAAATTGGTATTATAACTACACACAGCGTGATGAGCCGACGGTGAAAATCAGTGCAGAAGAAGCAGGCATTTTTTTAAAAGAATGTTCTGACGAAATCAGGGTTCTCGATGAAGTTTGCGGATGGTTTTATGTTCATACGACAGAAAATCCGGATACAATTAAGATATATCATCCTAAAATGTCCGGAGGCAGCAGCTGTTCCATAATAACTCCTCCGCCGTGGATTATAGTTTCGATTGAACGCTCTGAAGATATTGCCAATCTTGAAAGCTATAAGCCTGTTATAAAAAAAAGCAAAAAAGGGATTTTTAAATATTTCGGAAATTAAACATTAAAGACAAAATTAAAAAATAATTATTAGCGAATATTATTAGCTAATAATTAGACAATAATTTAGATAGTACGCAGAATATACAGACACGCAGCGCAGCAATATGATACAAAATTTAATAAAAAATTAAACAAATTTATGTTTAATAAGCACTTGCGAATTGCACCCGCATATTATATAATATGCTTAAAATGCAATAGGCAATAGCTAACAAGTCAAAATTAATTAATTCCATTCCAAACTAAATTGGGGGATCGTCTAGCGGCAGGACCTGGGACTCTGACTCCCATTACGGAGGTTCGAATCCTTCTCCCCCAGCCACTTAAAAACAGCAGTAAATAAGCACTCCCAGCAATTTTCCTATTGACTTCAATATGAATTAAAATGTAAAATTATGTATGAAAATGAAGCAAAATGCAAAAATTTTACTACTTATTTACTACCGTAGCGAGGCAAGAAAATGGCTTCTATCTATCGCAAGAAAGGCAACGATATGTGGTATTACTGCATTACATACAAAGGCGAAAAATACCAGGGTTCTACTAAAACTACCGATAAGCAGTCGGCAAAGTTAATTGCCGAAGCAAAACAAACCGATATCGCAAGAGGGCAGAATAAAATTCCAGTCCTGAATAAAAGTATAGGAAATTTTACTATGCTATGGCAGGGGTATTTAAAACTGCAAGCTAACCCCGACGTCCGAAAAAGAACCGCCGCAAATCATTTCCTGCCCGTATTCGGTAATAAAGGATTAAATAATATAGCTATGCCCGATATAAAAAATTACCAGCTCGAAAGAAAACTTGAAATAATGGCTCTGGCAAAAAATAAAAGCAAAAGAGAATCGGAAATAAATTTCAGGTCGGTTAATTATGAGATTGCCATCCTGCGGAACTTTTTTAACTATTGCATAGAAAAGGGCTATATAGAAAAAAATCCCTGCACCGGAATTAAAAAGCTTAATGAACTTTCGCGCTTGCAAACTCTATCGGACGACGACATACAAAATCTAATTGCCGGAGCTACAAATAAGCTAACGAAGGATTTAATTTCATTTTTGATTTATACAGGATGCCGTAAGGGCGAGGCGTTAAATTTAAAATGGGACGACGTGGATTTAAAGACCGAGGTTATAGCCATAAAAGGGACGAAGACAAAGCATGACCGCTACATACCTGTTTCTGGCCCCTTAAAAAGCCTTTTGAGCGGGGTTGAGAAAGAAGGCAACTGTTTGTATGTGTTTAACAATGCTGGCAAAAAAATCGTCGATTTTAAGCATTCTTTCAAGACTGCCTGCCGCAACGCCGGACTTAAAGATATGCGTATTCATGATTTAAGGCACGTATTCGCAAGCAAAATGGTAATGGGCGGAACGTCGCTTTATATTACCGGAGAATTATTAGGGCACCGGACGACACAGATGACTAGGCGTTACAGCCATTTGGTGCCGGAAACTTTGAAAAAGGCAGTTAACAATGTGTGGGATATAAAAGTATTGCACTCGAAGGGATAAAGCAATGCTTTTATGAAATAAAATACTTTTTTACTTGCTAATTATATCATATATGATATAATTAATTAAAGGATAAAAATGAAAAATAAGGTAGAGGTTTATAAAAAAGAAAACGGAAAAGAGCCTGTAACGGAATTTTTAATATCTTTACCTGAAAAACACCGTGCCAAAGCCATTTGGGAAATAGAACTTTTAAGAGAATTCGGAACCGATTTAAAAGAACCCCCATATTAAAGCTATAGCCGGAAAAGAATATAAGGGTCTTTGGGAACTAAGGATTAAATTTGCCGGCGATATATCGAGAATATTTTATTTTATGCCCGTTAAAGATAATTTTATATTATTGCACGGTTTTATAAAAAAAACGGAAAAGACGCCAAAGCAGGAACTCGATACGGCATTGCGTTACATGGAACATTATACCAGGAGATTAAAAAATGAATAAGAAAATAGCTACTTCCTGGGAAGATGTTAAAAAAGAGCTTTTGAAAGACCCTGCTACCTATAAGGAATATAAATCGCTCGAACCGGAATACAGGATAATAAGCCAGATGATAAAAATCAGAACCGAACAGGGTTTAACGCAGAAAGAACTGGCTGATAAAATAGGAACCAGACAGAGCAATATAAGCAGGCTTGAAAGCGGAGAATATAATCCGTCGTTGGAATTTTTAAAAAAAGTGGCAAAAGGATTAAATAAAGAACTCGTTGTTTCGTTAAACGGGTGAAAACCGGCAAGTATTTACGGAGGCCGTTCAATTTGAGACATTTATTGACCATACTTTCGACCATCAATTAAAACAGTCCCTATGGGGGGCATCATGGATTCTAAATAATTTACTATAATTTACTATATTTTATCGATATTAATTAAGAACTATGATAAAATAATAATAAAATATTAACCTTCTATGATAGCCGTTAAGAAATAGGTTATGACCAATACTATTTCATTAATAGCCGCAATTATAAGCCTTATCGTAACAATTATCGGACTTATAAAATCCATAAAAAACCGTCGGCAAGCAGATAAAGAAATTATTAACTCGATTAGAAGGTCTTTAAAATCTCAAAAAAATCAGTTAAAATATCCGCCTTTTTAAAATTTCCTGAATATAATTTTCCCGTTTCCGGTTTCAAATAATATCTCCTGTAAATATTTCCCGTTAACACTCACAAATACAAGATAATTTTTTTTTGCGGTTATTATTTGCGTAACTTTTATTGTCTTATTTATATATAGAAAACAACAGTTAATATTACAATTTCGGTTCAACCACTGTAAATTCTTTTATCTCATCCGTTGCTCCGGTGCATATTACAAGAGCGACGGTTTCGACAATATTTAAATTAACGTGCGGATGCCCTTCCGGGTTTAGCACATAATCTCCTGGGAATGATTTTTGCTTGCCGCTGTCGTCGCAAAATCCGCCTTCAAGTATGTAAACATGCTCATCGGAACGGGCAACGGCAACGGTTTTAAGCATCTTACCTTCGGGTGGAAGTAATTTAATTAAATAAGCTACTCCTTTTCCATATTCAAGCCTGTTGCTTAACTGCTTGGTGAATGCTATTTCTTTGCCGTTATATAAAGCTCCTTCGCCTCTGACGGAACTGGCAGGTGTCCAGCTTGTATCATGTTTTATAAAAACAGCATCGCAATACGGCAAATGTTTTGATTTTCCGCATACGCAAATGTACAATGTTTCGTTTGTCGGCTCTAAAACGGCAGGGACGATATTTTCAGAAAGAGTTTTGTGCGTTCCGTCGCAATACGGTAAATTTTTTGATTTGCCGCATTGGCAAATATAGGTTTTTTCTTTAATTCCGTTTAAAATCAGAGGTTCTTTTTCCATGGTTTTTCTCCTTACTTATTTTAAACTATTAATTTTTTAATTTAATATTTCTGTTATTATAATTTTGGTATAATTATAAGTAAAATGAATAATGTTCATATAGTATGAGGATAGTATGAGGAAAAACTAATGACATTAAATCAACTTACGATTTTAACTAAAGTAATTGAACTGCAAAGCTTTTCAAGAGCGGCGGAAGAACTTTATATTACTCAGCCGGGGGTAAGCCATTCTATATCCGATTTAGAATCGGAATTAGGCATAAAACTTATAGAGCGGAGAAAAGAAGGGCTTTATCCTACGGAAGCGGGAAATTTAGTTCTAAAACACGCCTCCGCGATTACGGCAAGTATGGAACGGATAAAACAGGAAGTTGCTTTGCTGGGGACAGAAACGAGACAATTAAAGATAGGAAGTTTCGGGAGTATTTCAACTAATTTTCTCCCCGGTATAATGCGCTTATTTAAGTTAAGATGCCACGGTATTGAATTAAAAATATTTAAAGGAACGGAAACCGAAATAAGAGACTGGATTGCGTCCGGAACGATAGATATAGGGTTTGTTACATTACCGTGCAATAATCTTAAAACTATTCCTATCGTCATAGACGATATGGTGGCGATTTTATCTAGAAATTATATTAACATTAACAAAGAAACTTAAAAGTTCCGTTCAGATTTATGGGTTCATTATAGGAAGCATTAAATATTTATATATCCGAAGAGAAAAGATGGCTGAATATAAGAAAAATCGGCAACGAAACGGCTAAAAAATTCGGCATTAAGGACGAAAACGGGATAGAGAAAATCAGGGAAGAATATTGGGAAGAAAGAAATAATGCATAAAGTAGTTCTTGATACCAATATTTACTTATCCGCAATAGTATTCGGCAAAAAACCGGAAGAAATTCTTAATCTTGCGAGAACGGGAAAAATCCAGGCTTTAATTTCCGGAGAAATTTTAACCGAAAAGGATTACATTAAGAAATAAATCAGACCCTTTTTTCTTCCACTTTTTCAAAATATTTAGAATTCAATCAATATTTTATTGCTAAATTATATCGGACAATATAAATTCGAACACCGGTAAGACCAATATATTTATACCGCTTTCTTTGATATCGAATTTTTCATCCATAGTCAGTATGTAACCTTTATCGGTACCAACGAACCTGCATGCCTCTTTCAGTCCGGCTATTTCTCTTTTTTTGGTTTCGTAGGTACCTAAATCGAAGCAAATCTGAAAGCAATCGCGTTTGTTTACTATGAAGTCGCATTCGTTTCTTTCTTTAAAAAAAACTATGTCTTGATGTCTTGCGGATAATTCATGAGAGACAAGGTTCTCGAGCAGCACTCCAAGATTATTTCCATTAATCATTTTAATAGCGGCGAGAAGCCCTGTATCTGCAAAGTAGGCTTTTTTTTCGGCAAGTTCGGTTTTGATAATAGAATTATAATGTTTTTTTAGGGTTTTTATCATATAAATGTCTTCGGCGTAATCAATAAATTTATAAAGAGTGTCTTTTCCGACCTTTATCTGGTTTGATTTAAGCTCGTTGTATATCTTATGTATTGAATATGGCTTTGTAACGCTTTCCGCAAGTCTTTTCAGGAAATACTTTAAAACAAGCGTATCCTTAACTGAATATCTTTCGGCAATATCCCGGTATAGCATAACCTCGAAGTATTCCTGGAGGGTTTTTAGCTTAAGATTTTCTTCGAGCAAGACAATTTCCGGAAACCCCCCATATTGCAAATACTCGTTGAAAAGCTTTATTAAAACAGCTTTTTTTACGGAGTCGAACAGGTCGATTTCAGGTTTAAAATTAAACTTTTTAAATAAAAGAAATTCCCTGAACGTAAGCGGATAAACTTCGTATTTTAGCGTTCTTCCGCGAAGCGATGAGGCTATTTCGCTGCTAAGCAGCCTCGAATTGGAACCTGTAATAAAAATATTTTTACAGACGGTATCGTAAATTCTTCTGATAAACCTTTCCCATCCTGTTAAATTCTGGATTTCATCGAAGAAGAAATAGCAATCTGATAGCTTTATTTCAGGATAAAGCTCTCTATAGGATTGAAGTATAAGGTCGAGCTCGTTCTGAACCAGTTCTATCCTTTCATCTTCAAAATTTAAATATAAAATTTTCTCCTTGCGCACGTTTTTCGAGATAAGCTCTTGTATGTGCTGAAAAACGAGGTATGTCTTGCCGGCTCTTCTAGGCCCTATTACTGTTATGATTTTCGATGAATTTAACGGCAGTTCAATGTTTCTGCGTGTAAACAGAGGGATATCTTCGGTATGAAATCCCCTTATGATTGTTTTTAGAATATCTTTCTTTTGCATAAGGAAATAATATATCAAATATTTCCTTATGTCAAGGATAATATTTATAGAAGTCTATTATTTCCTTATCCATAAATTCTTATTCAACGTAGAATTTTTTAAAAAATTTGTAAACTCAAGTAATGCCCCTACGTATCCGATATATATTATATGAAAGTAGTAATCCTTGCAGGAGGCCTCGGCACGAGGCTGGCGGAAGTGTTGTTTGTCAAGTAATTTGACCCCTTTTATGCAAATAAATTTGACCCCCTGAATTTTCTCCTGATTTTTATTAAAATATACGATTTAAATTTAAAATATTAAATAAAATCGAACCGCATTTATTGTTTTTTTAATTAAAAAATACTTATTTTTGTAGAATAAAATTTATAACTGTATTTTGTTGTCAACAC
>JAJZJW010000041.1 GCA_021809845.1 bacterium
TTTTAAACGCTTTTGCATACACGATAATTAAAGAAGGACTTTTAAAGCAGGATTTTATAAAAGATAGATGCGATATTGAAAGTTTTAATTTATGGGAAGATTTTATTTTAAACGATAATAATTCTCCGGAAGCGGCTGAAGTTATAACGGGAGTTGCCGCAAATGAAATTAAAGAAGCGTCGATGTTATACGCAAGAGCTAAAAATGCGGCTATTTTTTACGGGCTCGGCGTAACTGAACATTTACAGGGTTCAACAGGAGTACTTGCAATAGCTAATCTTGCAATGTTGACGGGCAATATTGGAAGAAAGGGCGTCGGAGTTAGTCCTTTAAGAGGGCAGAACAATGTTCAGGGAGCCGCCGATATGGGCGCAGAACCTGCAACGCTCCCCGGTTATCGCCATATTTCAGACGATAATATAAGAAACTTATTTGAAAATGAATGGAATGTAAAAATTGATAAAGACCCAGGAATGCGTCTTCCCGATATGTTAAGAAACGCTTTGGCAGGAAAATTTAAAGGATTATATGTTTTTGGAGAAGATATTGTTCAAACAGATCCTGATTCAAATCGTATAATAGAATCTTTAAAAGCAATGGATTTAGTCATAGTTCATGATTTATTTAAAACTGTAACGTCCGAATATGCGCACGTTATACTTCCGGGTTCTTCATTTCTTGAAAAAGACGGAACTTTTACAAATTGGGAAAGAAGAATTCAAAGGGTTAGAAAGGTTTTAGAACCTGTTGGAGGCAAACAGGATTGGCAAGTCATTGAAGATTTAAGTCGGCATTTAACAGAACATGCAGCAGAGCATAAATCAGCAGAAGATAGAGCAGTAGAATATAAATCAGCAGAACACAAATTGGTAGAAGATAAACCAGCAGAACCCAAATCAGCAGAGGATAAACCTGACAGCTTTGCAGCTGTTTTTAAAAAATTTACGAAGGCAGCAGCGAAAGGAGGCTATAGACAGACGACGCCGTCGTCAGCGACTAACACTAACACTGACACTAACAATAAGAATAAGAACTCCAGTGAGCATGAGGCAGGTTTAGAAGGTTTACATTATGCGCATCCTTCTGAAATTATGGACGAAATGGCAAGACTCACGCCGTCTTTTTCATCCGTAAGTTATGATAAATTGAATAAAAAACCTTATTCTATTCAATGGCCCTGCAATGAAAATACCCGGAATGGAACTGATATTTTACACAAAGACGCTTTTATTGGCGGGAAGGGAAGATTTATTATTACTTCTTTTATTGGTTCTAAAGATTATATAACCGCGGAATATCCTTTTATACTCACTACGGTAAGAAATTTGTTTCAATATAATTGTTCAAACAATACAAGACGAACAGAAAATAGCACATGGTATGACGAAGATTATTTAGAAATAAATGAAGAAGATGCAAAAAGCTTAAATATAAATAATGGCGATATTGTATTAATTAAAAGTAAAAAAGGAAAAATTACTTTAACAGCTAAAATAAGCGGCAGAGTAATGAAAGGCATTGTTTCTACTACATTTCATTTTCCTGAATTCAAAACAAACATATTGACAAGCGATTATTCTGATTGGTCAACGGAAACTCCTGAATATAAAGTAACAGCCGTAAATATTAGAAATATTGAAATTAAAAAAGCCAATACTGCTAACGATATTAAGATTTTTAATAACAATATTAATAGTGATAATATTAATAGAAATAATGTTATTAATAATAATGTTATTAAAAATAAGGAAAACGATAAAAAAATAGATAAAATTTATCATAATAATAAAAATGATAACGAAAATGAAAATGGCAATGGCAATGGCAACGAAAATGGCAATGGCAACGGAAATGGTAATGGCAAAAATAATCGTATTAACAAAGTATTAAGCAATAATTACAGACAAACTGAAACTTATGACGATGAAGTTATTAGAATGTTTAAAGATTTAATTAAAATTTTTGGAGCATATCCTGAAGATATAGCGGTTAAAGAAATAACAGCCCACATCAAAAAATACTGGGAGAAGAATCTTATTAAAAGGCTAGTTAAATTGAAAAAAAATTTTGATGATATTACCATCAATAATGATTTTGTTCCTAATAAACCTAATAGGACAGAAAGCGACAATAATACTATCGATAATACTATCAGTAATGATATTATTTCTAATAAGACTAATAAGACTAATAAGACTAATAAGATAGATAGCGAAATAAATAATAATAATAGAAATAATATAATCAATATAAATAATTTAAAAAATTTGAAGTATAATAACAATGACCATTCCTTTCGTCAATGTCATAGTCATGTTCATGCTTATGATAAATTTAACAAATTATCAAATATTGCCTTTAAAGTTATTAAAAATTTAGCCGTTTACTAGAAAACCTGTTTTGTTTTCATGCGGATTCAAGCAGGGCTAAGGAAATAAATAAATATGACACCATTATTTTTTTGATGTCATTATTTTTAAAATTAACTTTTAAAAGTAAAATGTTAGATACTAAAAAATTAAATTAAATTGGAGGGAAATATAAGATGCTTTCTAAAAAGAAAAATACTATTTCTAATAATAATAATAATGTTACTCCGACTTATGCCGGCAGATTTTTTTCCGATGCTATACCTAAATATGATATACCCGATAAAGGAATAGGGTCTAATGTTGCATATCAGCTAATTCACGACGAACTGAATATTGACGGAAATCCGTCTTTGAATTTGGCTTCTTTTGTTACCACTTGGATGGATTCGCATGCAGAAAAACTTATAATAGAAACCATAAACAAAAATCTTGTAGACCAGGATGAATATCCTCAAACAGGAGTTATACATGAGCGTATTGTTAATATGCTTGCACGATTATTTAAAGCTCCAGATAGCAATCAATATATAGGAACTGCGACCGTGGGTTCATCAGAAGCTATAATGCTCGGACTTTTAGCTCATAAATGGAATTTTAGAAAAAAGATGCAGATGCTGGGCAAAGACAGCAGTAAACCAAATATTGTAATTGGAGCGGATGTACATGTAGTATGGGAAAAATTTGCACGTTATTTTGATGTTGAAATGAAAATTATTCCTATGAAAAAAGGGAAATATATATTAGATGCAAATGATGTTGAAAAAAATATTGATGAAAATACAATTTGCGTCGGGGCAGTTTTAGGTACGACTTTTACGGGACAGCTTGATCCTATTGAAGAAATAAATGAAATGTTAGTAAATGTAAAAAATGAAAAAGGATGGGATATTCCTATTCATGTTGACGGCGCCAGCGGCGGATTTATTGTTCCTTTCCTATATCCTGATTTAAAATGGGATTTCAGACTTTCCCACGTAAGATCTATAAATGTTTCAGGTCATAAATACGGGCTTGTTTATCCGGGTTTGGGGTGGCTTATATTTAAAGATAAAACTGACTTGCCTGAAGACCTGATATTTTATGTGAATTATTTGGGGGGCGAAGAAGCTACATATACGCTTAATTTTTCACGCGGAAGTTCGATGATGATTGCTCAGTATTATAATTTGTTAATGCTTGGCAAGGATGGATACAATCGTGTAATGAAAAACGCTTTTAAAAATGCGGTTTATCTTTTGAAAAAAATAAAAGAAATAGATTTTTTTGAACCGGTAATTGAAAATATAAAACTGCCTATAATAACCATATCTATTAAAAAAAATGCCGGATTTAATGTTTTTCAATTATCGGCTAAATTAAAAGAAAGAGGCTGGATTGTGCCTGCATATAATTTGCCAAAGGATGCTGAAGATGTTGAGGTTTTAAGAATAGTCGTGAAAGAAAATTTTAGCCGCGATATGGCTAATATCCTAGTCTCAGATATAATACGTTTTTCAAAAGCATTGGCTGGTAATAAACTTGCAGGAAATAAAACAAATGAAGAACATAAAAAATCACCCGCAAACGACTCAATACATAAAAATATTTGTTGAATTTAATAATTATTTAATAATTAAGAATTTTATTTTGTTTAAAATATTACCAAACGCAACAACAATGAGTGTATAATAAAATAAATAATAAAATAAATCAGACAGCTATTTTAAGACAGCTATTTTATAAAATAAATCATCAGACAGCTATTTTAAAAAGTGCAGTGCCACTAAAACGGCAAGAACTGCCATTATCAAAGTAAATCCAAGCGTAAGCCTTTTATCTACGTCATCTATTTTAGATGAAAGCCTCTTATCTACGTCATCTATTCTTGTTTCAAGGCTGTCAATCCGAGCATCAAACTTAATCTCTAAGCTGTCTATTCTTGTTTCAAGGCTGTCAATACGCGCATCAAATTTTGTTTCAAGGCTGTCAATCCGAGCATCAAATTTTGTTTCAAGGCTGTTGAACCGTTCGTCGAACTGCATTTTTTGCCCGTTAAATTTTTCGGTAAAAAGTTTTTCTTGACCATCAAACCTGCTGTCGAAATATTTTTCAGGGGAGACTGATAAACTCATATTCATATAATCTTCGCTTTTTTTAATTTCTTCCATTATAATCGCTCCTTTTTATTATAACATTCAGATTGATATTTTCAATATGGAAAATATAACCATAAACGTAAAAATATAATATCATAACGATTGTTGAGGTATTATGACGTAAGTGTTGCAAACAGATTAAATTTACGTTGCGTTGAAGTTAAAAATATGTGCAAATGCAGACGGGAGTGGGAGATAAAATAAATAAATCGCACACCTTGTATAAATAAATAAAAAATCGCTACCACTATTATTCATTAATTATCTTATAATCTATTTATAATTATTATACAATAATTATAAAATTATCTAAATTAATTATTTATATTACGGCTTTGCGCAATTCTTAAGATTATGAAAGTTTTTTTGGACATTATAGCAGCTATAAATGCTATTATCCTGTTTGTACAGCTTATTATTTTTGTCTTACAGCTGCGTGTTTTTCGCAAACAAGCCAATATAAGTGAAAAACAGAACGAGATAAGCGAGAAGCAAAATAAAATCATTAAAAATCAATTACTAATAGATTCCAGAAGGGAACATTCAGGGGAAATAAAAAATAATGTAATTTCTAATTTAAAAGAAGAAATAAGAAAAATGCCATATACTGAAATAGAAATCCCGCAATTTGGTGATAATGCGAAAAATAATTCTATAATTAAAATTGAAGATAAATTTTATTTGACAAAAGAGAATTTTTTTGAAAAAGTGAAATCTTTTAGTCCATTTGACTACACGCAATCGACAAATGCCGATATAAATAACGAGGAAAATGCTTTATATAGCGATTTTCTTGAAAGTCATTTAGGAAAATACAAGGATTCTTTCATAGAAAAATTTAATTCCTTCCTTGGATATAGCAATAAATACCACGATATAATCGTTGATATTCAACAAAAATTCAAAGATACAATAGAAAACAAGTGCAATGATTATAGATAAACATACAATTGAAAATTCTCTTAGTCCGCGATATGCGTTATTATTATATTATCTATAAATCTTGACTTAAAGATTCAGATTTGGATTTAGATATATTTAATAATAATTTCGAAATAAAAAAAATAACCCAAAACTTTCATAACTTAGCACCGCCCGCCACCCATGAAATTATTGAAAGGAAAAATGATGGTTCTATAACATGTCGCGCTTGCGGTTCTGAAAAAGATTTAAAAAGGTTATTTGCCGTCTCAAGGGAATTATTAGGATATAGCCAAACTGCCGATTTTAAAAAAATCAAATCAGATTTAGATGATAATAAAAATAAAATGGAAGAATTAAAAACTCCCCTTATTAATATATTAAATAAAATAAACCGCCGTCCAATTTTAGAGGACTATTGCAAATTTATAGAGGATTAACAATTTGTTTGCAGTAATCATTTCGGATACCCCATATTCTATTAATCTTCTAATAATTTCTATTTTTATTGTATATTTAAAAAGTAAATGTTTGCAATGCGATATTTATTGTGAATATTTTTAAGAAAAAACCGACAAACGCAGGCTGGAGTATGAGCTAAAATAAATCAGATACTTTTAATTTAATTCTTTTAATTGGAGTATGGGAATAAATAAATCGGATACATTTATTGATACATTTATTGTTATTATTATATATTATTTTCAACATATTTGTGAATAACTGACCTTATCAAGACCTGATAAGGGATTCCTTCCTTAAGGGCGAGCGCTTTTATCTTTTCTACGTCTCTATTTAAAAGCCTTATATTAATTATTTTCTTTTCTGAATAAAAATTACCCTTCATAATTTTTTTAATCCTATCTTTTTCTTTGTTTGCGCCGGACACTGATTTAAAATTACCTTTTTCCAGTTCGTTTATTAAATCAAGTTCGGCTTCGGTATCATTATATTTAATCTTTTTCATTTTTTAAATCCTCTTCATTTAAATATATTTTAGTGAGCTTTCTGCTTGGATAAATAGTTTTTAAAAATATTTCGTTATCGTTTTCAGTAAATGGACATAAATATATATAATTCTCCATTTCAACGACTAAAACTTTCTGGTCTCTATATTTTCCCGTATTTTGTATAACGTCTATTAACTTATCGTGTTCTACTATTGCAACTATTATTTCCTCAAAAGATATATTTCTTTCCGATTCCAACCATTCATTTTTATTATTGTTCCAGTTTACTGTTTTTTCAGGCATGTTCGTCGTTAATCTTTTCATCTGATTTAGTTTATGTATGTATTATATATCTAATACGCTACGATTTCAAGAAATAGATTTTAAATATGTTTTTGTTAATATAAATGGTTGCTGTCCCTATTTTTTAAAAACCCCCAACCACGGCAAACGCAGTCGGTAGTACGGGAATAAATAAATCTGATACCTTATATTCCAACCACGGCAAACGCAGTCGGTAGTACGGGAATAAATAAATCTGATACCTTATATTATTAATTGTCAAATAATCGGCGATATTTCTAAAATTGCCCCGTATCTTTTAAATTTTCCCAAAAAAAGTATGTGGATAGATTACGACGATGAGGCGGATGTTCTGTATATAAGTTTTGAAAAACCGCAGCAAGCTACTGATTCCGAAATGCTGGATGACGGGATTTTACTTCGATATAGCGGAAAAAGATATTGTAGGTTTAACGATATTAGATGCATCACAAAGATAAAATTCCAATGCTTCTTTATTATTATTTTCCAATATTTCTATATTTCATTTCCTAAAAACCAGCGAATTAAGGCGGGAGTAGGAGGTAAAATAAATCGGATACCGTTAATTTCTATCCCGCAGATTAAAGCGGAAGTTGGGAATAAAATAAATCAGATGCATTAATGCATTAATGCAAAAAGTGCAGTGCCACTAAAACGGCAAGAACTGCCATTATTAAAGTAAATCCTAGCGTAAGCCTTTTATCTACGTCATCTATTTTAGATGAAAGCCTCTTATCTACGTCATCTATTCTTGTTTCAAGACTGTCAATCCGCGTATCAAACTTAATCTCTAAGCCATCTATTCTTGTTTCAAGGCTGTCAATCCGAGCATCAAACTTAATCTCTAAGCTGTCTATTCTTGTTTCAAGGCTGTCAATACGCGCATCAAATTTTGTTTCAAGGCTGTCAATACGGGTATCGAACCTTGCTTCAAGGCTGTTGAACCGTTCGTCAAACTGCATTTTTTGCCCGTTAAATTTTTCGGTAAAAAGTTTTTCTTGACCGTCGAACCTGCTGTCGAAATATTTTTCAGGGGAGACTGATAAACTCATATTCATATAATCTTCGCTTTTTTTAATTTCTTCCATTACAATCGCTCCTTTTTATTATAACATTCAGATTGATATTTTCAATATGGAAAATATAACCATAAACGTAAAAATATAATATCATAACGATTGTTGAGGTATTATGACATAAGTGTTGCAAACAGATTAAATTTACGTTGCGTTGAAGTTAAAAATATGTGCAAATGCAGACGGGAGTAAACAACTATGTTATTAAAATAAATAAATCGGATAGCTTAAATTCTATATAATATTTAAATGTATTTTTATTGCTTTTATAATATCATAGAGTATATTTTCAGGCAAGTTTCCTATTTTTTCTCCAATTCTTATTTTATCTACGGTTCTAATTTGATTTGCTTTTGCTTTTGAATCCTCTTTTAAATTGCCTATGTTTTTTTCTATAAGCACTTCAAAAGGATAAATCTTTTCAGTGCTTGTCGTAAGCGGAACTACGGTAACGGTATCAGCAAATTGGTTATTTACGTCATTTGATACTATAACCGCAGGTCTTGTTTTTCCTATTTCTGAACCTTCTATCTGGTTAAGATTAATCCAATAAATAGCACCTCTTTTAACATCAAGCAATTCCATCGCCAATCGTATGCCCCCATTCGGCAGTTATTTTTTTATCTTCTTTTTTTGTGGCAATATATCCTTCTTGAAGCAATCCCATAAGTTTTTGTTTTTTTTCTTTGTTTAAATGTTCTCTTATAACATCTGCTATAAAAGCCGACTTATTTTTAACGTCTTTTATATTTTCCATTACATCCGACGGTAAAGTGATATTTAATCTTCCTGTATTCATAATGCACCTCCGATAATGTATTTATAATACATTATTACTTAGAATTTGTCAATATTTTACGTTTTTTATTTTATCAATAAAATCTTTATACTATTGTCCTGCCCGTTCCATGATATTCGGCAGGAAGTATGGAAATAAATAAATCGGATACAATTTTTAAATAATAAAACCCCTACCCAGCAGATACAGGCGGAAGTAAAAGATAAAATCGGATAGCTTAGGAACTACCAAACGCAACAAGGATTAAATAATAAAATAAATCATATATGTTTTATGTATTTTATGTATTATACGTTTTATGTATTTGTCTATTTTAAAAAGTGCAGTGCCACTAAAACGGCAAGAACTGCCATTATTAAAGTAAATCCTAGCGTAAGCCTTTTATCTACGTCATCTATTTTAGATGAAAGCCTCTTATCTACGTCATCTATTCTTGTTTCAAGGCTGTCAATCCGAGCATCAAATTTTGTTTCAAGGCTGTCAATCCGAGCATCAAACTTAATCTCTAAGCTGTCTATTCTTGTTTCAAGGCTGTCAATACGCGCATCAAATTTTGTTTCAAGGCTGTTGAACCGTTCGTCAAACTGCATTTT
>JAJZJW010000016.1:0-21169 GCA_021809845.1 bacterium
GGCGTTTTATCAACGCCTTTTTTAATATTATCGCTTTTCATTATATCACCCGTTAATAATATTTGATTTAATCATCTGATTCATAATATCATTGCCGTTAAGTTTTTTAAGTTTTAATTCTTTTATCGTTTTTTGTTCTTCGGGCGTCAAGAAAGGTTTTGTAATAAATTTATCTAATTTTTTGTCTATATCGATATGCTCTTCGTAAATTTTTTTAAAATCTGAATTTGTTTGTATTAAAACATCAGCAATCTTTTGTTCATTGTCATCAAGCCATTGCATGCTATGACCTCCAAATTTTAAAATTTATATTATTATATTAATATTTTAAAAAGCTCCGCCACTATATACATAAACAGGCGAAATACCGGTGAGAGCCTGAAAATCTGATTGTTCTTTCTTATTGTTAATAAATTTATTAATAGCAATAATTCCCGATAAATATGCCAATCTTAAATTGTCAAAGACATCTAACTCTATCCCGCTATTATTAAATAACTGAATATTTCCATTTAATTTGCATTTATTGTAACTGCCTAAAAAAACAAAATTTGATTTAATATTTAACTGAGCAATTGAGTAAATGATTTCATTTATATTTCCTGTTTCTAAATTTTTAAATTTTTTAAGAGTTCCATTTTCTATTTTATAAATTTCAAAATAAAATTTGTCTTTTATAAATTCTTTTACAACAGTAAGATAAAAATTATTGTTTTTATTTATAAACGAATAAGCACATGCATATAAACTTTCGACTCCGGATATTTTCAAATTAAGACTGTAAGCCAATGTTTTGGCAATAGAAAGCGAAACCCTGATTCCCGTGAATGAACCGGGACCTAAAGTAATAGCTATACCCCCGATATTGGTTAAATTTAATCCTAGACCGGAGAACATATCATCTAATTGTTTAAATATAAGGGTCGAAGGTACTAACTGTTTATTATTCAGTTCTTTAAAATATTTATTTTCATTTAAAACGATATTATTTTCAGCAACAACCTCGCAGTTATCGCCAATCAGGCAAATACACGAATAACTGCCGGAAGTATCTATTGATAGAAACAGCATAATGAAAACAGATTTAAAATCGCGGTATTAAATGAAAATACCTGCAAAATAAAAAAATAAATTAGCGAGATATATATAAAAATACAATTTGCAAATCTAGTCAGGTCTTAATATTCCTCATTATGTCATTGTAAGAAACAAACAACAGTAACATTATAAGGAGGGCAAATCCGATTTTAGCGGCATTTTCCTGAAATTTTGGACTAAGAGGTCTGCGCCTAATCATTTCAATAAATGAAAATAGAATATGTCCGCCGTCAAGAGCAGGTATAGGGAATAAATTGACCAATCCGATATTTACACTGATAACGGCTATAAAATAAAAGAACTGGGACAGCCCCATTGAAGCGGCTTTGCCTGACAGCTGGGCTATCATAATGGGTCCGCCTAAATCGGTAGCAGGTATCTTACCGGCAATAAGCATATACACGCTAAATATTGTTATATAAATAATAAACCAGACCTCTTTTAAGCCGGAATAAAGTGCAGAAAATATATTTGTGCTCTGGTTTACCGTGACATTTGAAGGATAAATCCCTATAATATAGCGCGTAATTTTCTGTTTGAATATGTTAAGACCTGAAATCAATCTCGGTTTGACATGAATTAACAATGTTTTAGAATAGTATGTTTTAGCAGTTAGCGGCAGTTTTTTAGCAATTTTACTGTTTTTTTTTGCATTGATAGGATGCTTTATGCCCAGTGTAATAGTGTGCTTTCCGTACTTTTGGATATAGCTTGCAAGCGAAGACCATTTCCATATTTTTTTACCGTTAACGGATGTAATCATATCACCTTTTTTTAGTCCTGCAGCAGCTGCCGGGTACCCTTTCATAACCTTCCCGACAACCGATTTTAATACCGGTTTGCCTGCCGAAAAAATTATTGTTAAAATAACCAGGGCTAAAATAAAATTAAAAACAGGTCCAAAAAATACGATTAAAAATTTTTTAAAAGGGCTAAGTTTGCTGAAAGACCTTTTTTCATCCTCCGGCGACAGTTCTTCTTCGGGGTCTTCTCCGAGAAGTTTTACATAGCCTCCCAGTGGCAATGCCGAAACTGCGTACTCCGTTTCACCTATTTTTTTCGATATTAATTTGGGTCCGAATCCTAAAGAAAAATTCTCAACCTTTACCCCAAGCATTTTAGCTACTATAAAATGGCCAAACTCATGGAATACTACAATTATACTGACAACCACAACAAATGCTAAAATATCTATTAATATTCCGTTTGAAAAAAACGACTGCAATATATTACCCATAAAAATCTGCAAACTCCATTAATTAATTTGATAAAATATTATTATTCACTGTTCTTTATTATAATTTTTTTTTGTCTAAAGTGCAAATGTTTTAAGTATATAAATAATTATTATCCCCTTAAAACAATTCCGAAATTTTTGTTCAGCTGGGTGACCAGTCTATCCCTAAGTTCATTGACTTCTTTCATAGTTAATGTTCTTGAGTCGTCTGAAGCATCATATCTTATTAAATATGCTATTTTCCCTTTTTCTATCTGTTTACCTCTGTAAATATCTATTAAAACAATATTTTTTACAAGCTCTGAAAATTTTTTAATAAATTTCTCAATTTCACCGTATTCTAAATCTATAGATGCAATAATTGAAATATCCTGTTCTATAATAGGATATTTTGAAGGCGCTGTGAAAGTTTTTTTATGAGAAACAAATTCTTTTATAACTTCAAAATCTATATCAAACACGCCTACCCTGAATTCTAAACCGAATTCTTTAACTATATCTGTTTTAATTTCTCCTAAAAAACCCGCTGAATCTCTACCGATAAAAATTTCGAGTGTTCTGTTTGTATCAAATATATTATGCTCTTTAGGCTGCAAAAAATGGTATTTTTTTATTCCAAGATTTGAAAATAAAAATTCTACAACCCCTTTTATCCTATAAAATTCAGTATCTTCGCTCTGCAATTTTATACCGGAACAAAACGCGCCGCACAATCTATTTTTTTCTACAACCGGATAATTATCCGCATACTTTTTATTATCATCATTGTCTTTGCTATAATAAATTTTTCCTATTTCATAAATTTTAATATCTTTATATTTTTTTAAATTTTGTTCCAATATCTTCAGGGAATCGGGTATAAGGCTTGTTCTTAGATAATTAAATTCGACTGAAATCGGATTTTTAAGTTCCAGCGCATTGTTTAAATTTTCAGAAATTATTTCAAGTTCTTTGTCTCCGGTAAAAGACGGGGTTATAATTTCTGTAATACCTGCATGGCTCAGTATTTCTTTTATTTCTTTAGATGTCTGGTAATTGATATTTACTTCGGGATAGTTTAAAATACTCATAGGCATAGTAGATTTAACCTTGTCATATCCATAAATTCTAAATATTTCTTCATAAATATCTATTGCACCTAAAATATCGCTTCTAAAATACGGAGCCGCAACAAAAATACCGTCTTCTATTTCAGATAACCTGCTCTTAAAACCTAACCTTGACAATATTTTTATCACTTTATTTTTATCTATGGATTGTCCTAAAAAATTGAATAATTCATTAAAATATATAAAAAATTCTTTAGGCTTTGCAATATCTGTAATATAATACGAATAGCAGCTTACTTTAGCCTCAGGAATATTTTTTTTAATCAGATATACAATTCTTTTCATTGCATTAATAGCGGCTATTGGGCTTAATCCTTTTTCAAATCTTGTAGAAGCATCTGTCCTCAGCGCCATTAATCTTGATGTTCTTCTAATATTTGACATGTTAAAATTTGCAGACTCAACTACTATAGAATTTGTTTTTGCCTCTATTGCACTTGAAATGCTTCCCATAATTCCTCCAAGCGCAACTATTTTGTCCCCATCTGCAATAATTATTGAATCGTCAAAAAGCTTTCTCTCTTTACTGTCGATGGTCACGATAGTATCCTCATTCTTTTTATTAAATCTCGGAAAGATTTTATTGCCTGAAAGCTTATTTCTGTCAAAGGCGTGCAGCGGCTGCGCAGTTTCGAGCATTACTAAATTTGTTAAATCTACTATATTATTTATAGGTCTGAGCCCGGACTTAATTAACTTATTTTTAATTTCTAAATCGGATTCTTTAATAACAATGTCGTCAATTTGCACTGCAATATAACATGGAACTGCCTCAGGATTGCTCATCGTTACCGTAAGCTCTTCCGGCTTTGAAGAATAAGAACTGCCTATTTTAAATTCAATACCTTTGTCTATTTCGGGCAAATTAATATCTTTATCAAATATAGACGACATTTCATAAGCAAATCCTTGAATGCCGAACAAATCCGGTCTGTTTGGTTCAAGGTCGAATTCTAAAACGGTATCATTTAACTCAAAAATATCATATGCAGATTTTCCTACAGGTTCATCGGGGAATTTTAATATATTTGGTATATTTAAAGAAAATCCCAGCTCTTTTTCGGAGCAGAATGCCCCTTCCGAAACAACCCCCAAGATAGATTTTTCTCTGATTTTCAGTCCATCGTCAAAAATAGCGCCTTTAATAGCGAGCAACGGTTTATCACCGATATTTAACTCTGCTTTAGCCTTTGTATAAACTATCGTTTTTTGTCCTGCGTCTTTCCCTGCATAAACTATCGCAATATTAAAATTATGGCTCGTCGGATGCGGCTTGATTTCTTTAACTTCCCCTACTATTATATTTTTGAGCGATTTTTTTTCCGAATACGCAATAATTTTTTCAACCTCCATAGTCCTGCTATTCAACAGAGATGGCACTAAACTTTCTCTTCCGGTAAAATCAACATATTCTTTAAGCCAATTAAAACTAACCTTCAAAATTTCCTCCGGTATATAATAAGTGTATAATTTTGTTATTTTTATTTTATTATTTTTATGATTTTTTTGATTATTCTATAAACATAATAAGTGTATAATTTTGTTATTTTTATTTTATTATTTCTATGATTTAATTGTATATTTTATTTATAATGTATTAAAACTGCGACGAGCCGAATAATCCGGGCTGTTCTAATAAATATCCCGCTTTTTCATATTTTTCTTCATATAAATTGTTATATACTATTCTTATTTCATCAATTATATCGTTTAAATCAATATTTTCAACATTAAAATTAATAACACCTTTTTTATTCAGCAGCGATTTAAGTCCCATATTTGAATAATTATCCATAAGAACTGGTTTATAAGCAGGAATAAATATCGGTCTTTTTTGCTTAAATGCAAAATTGCATGTCTTTAATGTTCCGCTTGATAGCGGAGAAGACATCGCAAATACAGCTAAACTTGACCCGCTCTGTAGCCTGTCCCGTGCAACTAAATTTTTAGGTGATAATTTTTCATGCAGCGGCAATTCTGAAATAACAGCCCCTTTTTTTAAAATTATGTCCTGATACAGCTCTTCATTTTGGGATGGATAGACGGGCTCCAGCAAGCCGGAGCCGATATAGGCAATTGTACTAATATTATTATCTACTGACGTTTTGTGTGCGACGGTGTCTATCCCCGCCGCCAAGCCGCTTATCACGGAAAATCCGGCATGACCTATTTTTTTTGTTATATCTGCCGTAACGTCGCAGGAATAATCCGGCGGTTTTCTTTGTCCTATAATAGCAACCGCAAATCTGAGATTTTCTTTGATATTTCCCTTATAATACAAAATAGGCGGCTTATTTTTGACAAATAACAGATTAGCGGGGTATTCAAGCGATTGAAACGTAATTATTTTAATATTATTTTTTGCAGCTTCTTCTATTTCATCTATTGCGTGCATAAACGAGGTTCTTACGATTCTTGAATTCATCAATATTTCTATAATATCGTTTCTTAAACCAATTTTTAAAAATTCAGTTTTATTTGTGTTAAATATATCGCACGGATTTGCAAAATGGGAAAGTAAAATAAATATATGAGCGTTGCTTAAACCCGGAATTTTCTTTAATGCCAGCGTGCAAATAATATCATCCATATTAATTTAATATTTTAATTTACGGTTCTTCCTATAAATAGCATTATAACTGAATTTGCCCCTTTTGAGAACAGCATATTCCTGATTATACTTGATGTATTTCCGGTTGTTATTATATCATCAAATAAAATAATTTTTTTATTTTTAATGTAACCTTCGTTTATTATTTTCACAGAATTTGCAATATCTGCCTTATTTCTCCTGTTTGTGATATGCGAAGGCGTATATCCCTTTGTTTTTTTTAATATGTCATCTTTATATTTAATTATATTTAAAGCATTTAACGACATGCATATTATTTTATTTGGATAAACATCTAACATAGAAGAACTTGCGGGAACAGGAATAATTAAATCACAAAACCAGAAATAATTAAATATAATATTTACAATTTTATTTTCGAAATATTTTATAGCAAAATTGTTGCCTTTTTTATATTGGATAATTAAATTAGAAAATTTATCTCTGCTGTTTTTGCGTTTTGGAAAATAATTACCCAAATAAAAATAATTATCTTTTTCGCTATATTCTATTTTTATGTGCTGCATATCGGATTTTCTGATTTTGTTGTCTGGTCTATATGTCATTCTGCAGTAAATGCCTGTATATGATATTATATTTTGTTATAAGATTAATATATGATTAGAAAAAATTTTTTTGATTGCATGATATAATCAATTATTCATCTTTAAAAAAATATAAATGTTAAAATTAAGACTTCTTTTTTCTTCTTACTTATTGCAGATAAACATAATATAATAACAAAATACAAATCATGCGTTGCTTCTTTTATTATTAAAGCCGATATAAAATTCTTGCAATAAACAAAAAACTTAATTTGTCATTTTATTTTATCACAACATGAATCTAAATTTCTTTAAAAATATAGCATTTTATCGTAATGAGCTTATAGGTACGGAACTTTATAGCTCTTATGAACTAGGTTATTTTATTAATTGTCTAAATAGGTTAAACGCACGTCCTTCTCACAAAATATTAGATTTTGAAGTTTATAGAAATAATTTGATAATTAATCATAATCAAAACCCATTAAATTTTTGTTTAGATAAATTTTTGGCTGATTATAAAAATTTTGATTTTTTATTTGTTAAAAATATTTGCATTTGTAATTTAAACGATGCTGTACTTTTTAATTCTATTATAGATTTTTTCTTAAATTCTCATAACGCAATTTTTATACCATGTTTTGCATCTTCGGATACTTCCGTTTTAAATATTTATGACAACCTTGCAGCCAACTGCTCATTTTCGCAATCTAATTATATTGAGATATTTAAGCTAAGACTAAAATTATTGTGCATGACAAGACTTTTATCTGCTCATGAAATTTATCCTGAAAGTATAAAAAAATTTTTGGATTTAGCCTTGCATAATAATTTTTACATTAAGAAAGTTGCTGGAGTAGCTGCCGAAAATTTAATTCTTCATTATTTAAGTAACTTCCAAATAATTATTAAATTAAATTTTTTAGAAAAATTTAATTTTAATAAATTCGCATATATAAAGAATAATAATTTTGTTCAGCTGACTGTTTATTCTAATATTTATGAAATTTATTTTAATCCTTCCGCTTTAATTTATAAAATTATAGCTTATATAGCATTTATTAAAAATAATTCGGAAGATGTAACAAACTTAAATATAAATAAGCTCAAATGCAACCCTTATATTAAGAAAAATTTAAGCAAGGTTCAATATTTAGCTTCAAACGAAATTAATAGCCCAGTTATTATAATTGCGGGAGCCGGCTCAGGGAAAACCAGTGTCATCGTTAATAAATTCCTATATCTTTTAAATTATTTATCTCCATATGAAATTTTAATTTTAACTTTTACTAATAATGCTGCCGATGAGATTAAAGCCAGAATATTAAAAGCTCTAAATTTGGACGGCAATATATCATTTATTAAAAATAATTTAAAAATTTATACTTATCATAGTTTTTTTTACTCCATCATTAAAATTTATTATAGATATTTAGGTTTTAAGAATCCTCCAAAAATTTATGCAGGAAATAACCGCAAGACTGATGCATTTGTTTCTGAAATAGACGGAATAAATAATTTTGACGACATTTTACAATATGTTTTAAAATTATTTAAAAATGAATTAATTTTACTTGAAATAGCAAAAATGTACAAATATATTTTAATTGATGAATACCAGGACCTTAATTTATTAAGCGATATAATAATTAAAAAAATTGATTATGGAAGAGGCCACATCACCTATGCAGGCGATGACGACCAGTCTATATATCGATTTAACGGCGGGGACTCTATTAATTTACTTAGTTTTGATTTATTTTATCCGTCTGGTAAGGCATTTTTATTGCAGTCTAATTACAGATGTAATACGTCTATAATAAATTTTTCTAATAAAATTATTCAACAAATAGACTTCAGATATCCGAAATATATGTTATCAGTAAATAATATAAATGATTTTAAAAATGGAAACAATGCGAAAAAGATTAATAACTTAAAATTAAAAGATACTTTTCTGATTTTAATGAAGAAATATGCTTGCGACTCTTATCTATTTGATTTTAATACAAACAGTTGGTTACTTTGCAATAAATATTCAAATAAAATACAAGGGGCTATCAATGGCATTAAATTAAATGCGATAAGGCTTATTAACTTCGAAAACTATTCTGATGAAACCGCATTTAATATTAATTTATTTATCTCTTTGTTAGAAAGCGGCGTTAAAGCTGCGATTCTGACCAGAACTGCTAAAGAAGAACTTGAATATAAGACTCTTTTTAATTATTATGCAAGCTTATCTCAGTACAATATTTTTAAATTAAAATATACAAAAAATGCCTTTATCGGAACAATTCACAAAGCAAAAGGTATGGAATTTAGTTTTGTAATTTTAAGCAATCTTTCAAACTCAAATTTTCCAAAGGTAAATAACGAAAACAATAATATAAAAAATGTCCATCCTTTTAGTATTTTTTATAATGTACCAGCCGCGAATTGTAAAAATACCATAGACGATGAACGCAGGTTATTCTACGTGGGAACTACAAGGGCTAGAGATTTTATTTTTATTACTTACACTAAGGACAAATCTTCGTTCTTAGATTTTTGATAATACTCAGAACTGATTTAAAACGTCCATATTGCCTGAATATAATAATCGTAAATCATTCACATTATATTTTAGCATAACTAATCTATCAAATCCCATTCCAAACGCAAAACCCTTATACTCAGCAGGATTTATTCCGGCATATTCAAATACTTTAGGATGTACCATGCCGCATGGGATTACTTCAATCCATCCTGAAGATTTACAAACGCTGCAGCCTTTACCATGGCAAAAAACACATTCAATATCTAAATCTAAACCTGGTTCTACAAAAGGATAAAAAGCAGGTCTAAATCTTGTTTTTTTTGCACCCAGAAGATGTTTAACCGTAGCTTCCAATATCCCTTTCAAATCGCTTAATCTTGCATTTTTATCGATAAAAAGACCTTCAACCTGATTAAACATAAATAAATGCGTTGCATCCACAGATTCATATCTGTAACATCTTCCAGGGGCAATAACCCTCAGAGGCGGTTTCCTTGTTTCCATTGTTCTCACCTGTACGCTTGATGTATGAGTTCTTGGAATGAATCCGTTTTTCAAATAAAAAGTATCCCAAATATCTCTAGCGGGATGGTTATCGGGAATATTTAACGCATCAAAATTATAATGGGTTGTTTCAATTTCAGGTCCTTCAACAACTTCAAATCCCATTGAACTAAAAAAATCTACCGTATCGTTCAGCACTGCCGTAATAGGGTGCGTATGAAACGGTTCTATTTTAACACCCGGAAGGGACATGTCGATTCTTAAAGAGCTACCTGCAGGATTATTATCAGCTTTTAATTGCTCTTTTAAATTTTTATAAATTTCTTCGATTTGTGATTTAGCTGCATTGACGGACAAGCCGACGTTTTTACGAATTTCAGGTTCGTAGTCGGATATGCCGCGCAGAATATTATTTAATAAGCTGTTTTTACCTAGATAATTTTTATATATCTCATCTAAATTCTTTTCGTTAATTTTTTCATTGAACTCAACTTTAGCTTTGTTCAATGCCTGTTCAATTTTTTTTAATATTTCTTCACTATTCATAATAGTGTATATATTATCATTTTTAAATTTTTTAGCAATGATTATTTTGCAAATTTCTTTGCAAAATAATCATTGATTTTATATATTGAAGCTGCCAAATTTTACTGTCCGCTCAAAAAAAAAAGTCTGTTATAAAATTTTTTAATTTTATAACAGACTTTTAAATCATCTGAAGCATATTATATATATACAATATACTATGAATGCTGATTTATTATGGTTTTAAATATGCATATCCTTCTGCTTCTCTTAAAATAATTTCTCCCTGAGCTGATGGAACAACTTTCACGAATGAATATATTTTTGAAACAGGAATATGTAATTCATATAAGCTGTTTGCGCATTGTACTAACTCTACGCCGTCTTTTTTTAAAGTCAATAAAGCTTTTTTATACCCGTTACCTTTAAAATATAAATGTGTTCCTGCGCTAAATGCCTGTAATTCGACTACAATATGACCTTTTAATCTTGGGTCGTTTAAAGCATTGTGAATATTGTCGATAATCTTATTCATTTTTACTTTGTTATTTGCACTAATTACATAAATTGCATGATAAATTTTTCCTGGAACCATCGGAGCACCCATTGTGAAAGCAGGGCTTATTGATAAGTTAGGGAAATATTTTCTGACTCCGTTAACATTGTGCCAGCCATACCATCCGGCAGGGTGAATCGTAGGAGCTGTCCCTCTCCAATTTGCATAAGCATTAGACGTCATTGAAAATACGGCGATTGCAAATGCCATAATTGCAATGCTTAATAAAGAGCTTTTCTTTTTCATTTTCTTCTCCTTTTTTTAGTTAATTTTATATTTGTTACTATTTAAATGACAATTAAATTAAATAACTATTTAAATTATCCGTTATATTGCGCAGCACCTGAAAATACCTGTCCGCCGACATTCTCTAACTCTAATTTATAGCTTCCTGCTTTCAACGCCTTAATTTTTTTAGCAAAAGGCAAAGTTATAAACGCTTTAGCGCCAAGAGGCATTTCAAGACTGAATTTGTTAACAGTCATTTTATTAACGTAAATATTATGTATATCTGATTTTGGAAGTGATACTACAGCTTTGTTATTCCACAAATACACCGTTTTACCGGCAGCATTAACTAATTTTATTTTCATAATATTTGCCAGTGCGCCGCCGCTTCCGCCAATTCTGTATGCAAGAAATTTAACGTTTTTAGGTGTAATTTTAGTATGAGATACCGAAACTACGACTTTTGCACCAAAATTATGTAATTTTCCCCAAACTCCACCGTCGAATAATTGATTTGAGCCCAATGTTACTAATGTGCCGAAAATGGTGAATATTATTACCCATGTTACATATCCGTTTCCCCATAGCGGACCATTTCCGATTAATCTATAACCAAATGAATTAGCAAAATTTGGCCAGGCGTTCCTCACCAAGTCGTCTAACGACCAAGCGCTTCCGACAAACAAAATTAGAAGCCCTATCACCATTTCAACCGAGCCTACTTGCCATTCATCAAGACATGTCGCGCCTAACCAGCCAGAGCCGAATAGTATCCCAAATGCTAAACAAACTGCGCCGAATGCACCGAGTCTTGAAAACAACCCGAACATTAATGAAAGTCCGACTAAAAATTCAATTACCGTAAATATGTCAAGAAACACAGCCAATGCGCCGGGATTTAACAATAATGTGTGAATCAAAGGATGAACACCCATAAATCCGCTAGCGTGGGGAATAAAAGTATTAAACTTATGACCCACCCACAACGGCGAGTTAGGCTCTAATTTCCCTGCAGATAATACAACCCTTCTCCATGCAGCCGAAAAGAACATCCAGCCAAGTGTAATTCTCAGCGGAATGGCAGCATAAGCTAAATACCGGTAAAAAGTACTGTCTTTAACATCAAAATTGTTTGCCATTTTCTTTACCCCATTTAATTACATGTTACATTTGCTTAAATTACATCGCCTAATAGGTTGTTCTGACATATTTTAGAATCTTACAATTCTTTTTAAGAATTTTAAATTATTCTTTACTTTAATTAACTTTTATATATCCTTGAATTATTTTTTTGTAAATAAATAAAACACAACCTAATACGCAATGTGCTTATTTGCAAATGTGCTTTATTTTGTTTGTAGTTAAAAGTAAAACACACCTGCAAATAAGCTATATTTTAATACAACTATATCAAGGAGCTTTAAAACCGTATCTTTCAAATATTTTTAAGCTAGTCTTTGTTTTTAAAAAATTTAACCATTCTTTTGCGGCAACTTTATTCGGTGCGCCTTTTGTCATAGCTGCGCCGTATAAAGCTGTTGTATTTTGACTTGCAGGAATCTTAACCCCTGTTATAGGATTGCCTATCATTTCCTGGAACTTCACTTCGGAATACCAATTTACACCTGCATCAGATTTATGCTGCATAATTCTTATAGGCGTCTGGCGGTGATGAATATGTGTCAAATATACTCTTCCAGATTTAACACCATAGTTATAAACAGCCTGTTCTAATTTTTTGCCGCCTGCTTTTATTAAAGACATTTTAATCTGTTTTGCAATACCTTCCCATTCAGGATTCGGCATAGACAGCTTTAATTTCGGATTCAAAAAGCTTTTTAAACCGGTAATATGGTAAGGATTTCCTTTGTCAGTCATGATTTCAAGGTCGTTTGTAACATAGGTCACTTTTTTACCTACAGTCATGCCGATTTTTTTGGTGTAATTTAATTTTTTTGCTCCTGCCATGTAAACATCAGGCACAACATGCATTGTTAAGTTGCCCAGAGTAATTGTATCCCCGTGCTTCCACATTCTAATTAGAATTCCAGGAGGAATGGTAATATAAAACACATGTTTAACGTTTGGATATTCTTTCAAAAACGCTTTAACTAAACGCGGAAGAACGAAGAATATGTTTCCGCCGATGTAGAGCACTAAACTGGATTTTGGATGCAATGTAACAGTAGTAATATTTCCGTGATAATCTGGGTTATTGTCAACTGTAATTGCATTAAACTTGTAGCCCTGATGAAGAGCGGGGTCGCCCTGTTTGCACCATGGAGGAAATATCCTTTTAATCCCCATAGCAAACGAATTGTTAGACATCGTCATAGAAATCACAAAAACAAAAGCCATAACAACGCCTAAAAGTTTGTAAAACTTTTTTGAACTTTCGTTCATAATTCTTGCCTCCTAAAAGTTAATTTGATTTTCTCGAACTAATTTTATATTGGAACGTAAACCGTGTATTATTTGTGTTTGAATGCGCGTTATTAATGCAATTTTGATACAATACATTATAGTTATCACTTTGTGTTTTAAATGTCAATAAAAAAATTAACATAAAACTATTTTTTTAATATTAATCTTTATATAAAAAATAAATATAAATATTATTATATAATAATCTAACTATATAATAATTTACTCATAATCAAAAAAATTTCAAACAAATACTAACTGGTCGAGGTTTATTCAAGATGCAATTGGGTTATTATATAAATTTAAATTCAAAAGGGTGAAAATTTTATAATATAGTATATAGTTAAATACCGATATAAGGAAGGCAGGGGAAAATAACCTTAGACCCCCTCCAAAAAGACAATACAAATAAATTATATAACATTAAAATAACAAATTAAAACGCAGGAGAAATATAATGTGAGGTTGAACGTTTTTTCGGGGTTTTTAACCGCTTTTGACAAATTTTTGGAATTTGCATACTCTTATGTCTGCCTTATAGCACCTTTATACTTAATGTAAACTGGCAGAACAGGGGTTGTTTTCTATATTAAGCGATGAACTATTATAGCTTCCAATGTGATTAGGATGATTGCTAAAGAGCAATAAGGTTGTTTTCTATATTAAGCGATGAACTATTATAGCTTCTTTCGCAAATTAATGTAAACCGGCTGGAAAAGTCGTTTTCTATGGTGCCGAGGGCCGGAATCGAACCGGCACGGAACTAAGTTCCGAGGGATTTTAAGTCCCTTGCGTCTACCACTTCCGCCACCCCGGCAGTTATAAACAAAATTAACATCCTAATATTATAGTAAATCTTAATATATTGTCAATATTATTTTTTAATAAAGTCATTTAAATTTTAAAGCCGAACCGTTTTTAAACGATTTAAATTTTTAAACCGAACCATTGGTTAGAATTAAATTATAATTGCAGCTGACAAATCAATATATAAAATATACCTGCGCTTTGCGCGCATATTAACAATAATACTTCGTCCTTTAGCTTTATTTACCAGATATTTGTTTTTAAATATTGCTCTATAGCATCTGCTGCATTTTTGCCGGCTCCCATTGCAAGAATGACGGTTGCAGCACCTGTAACTATGTCGCCGCCGGCAAATACACCCTTCTTGGTTGTTTTTCCTGTCTTTTCGTCAGCTATAATATATCCCCACTTATTTAAATCCATACCTGAAGTGCTAGACGGCACAATCGGATTTACATTAGTGCCTATAGCAATAACCGCAGCATCGACATCGGCAATGAATTCTGAGCCCTTAATCGGCACCGGTCTTCTGCGTCCGCTTTCATCAGGTTCGCCTAATTCCATTCTTTCGCATTCAACTTGTTTCAGATTCTGCTTTTCGTCACCTATAAATCTTACAGGATTAATTAAAAAATCAAATCTAATTCCTTCCTGCTCTGCATGGTGTATTTCTTCAAGTCTTGCTGTCATTTCATTGCGCGACCTTCTGTAAAATATTCTTGCATCGCTGTAACCTAATCTTAGTCCTGTTCTAACCGCATCCATAGCAGTATTGCCTGCCCCAAAAACTACTAATGTTTTACCGCATTTCATCGGCGTATCATACTCATTCATATCATATGCCCGCATGAGATTTACTCTGGTAAGAAACTCATTAGCGGAATACACACCGTTTAGTTCTTCTCCCGGAATATTCAAAAACTTCGGCGTACCTGCGCCAGTTCCGATAAAAACGGCACTATAACCTTTTTCGTTTAATAATTCATCGACAGTTATTGTTTTGCCTATAACAACATTTGTAAATATTTCTACTCCCATATCCTTCAAAATCTGTACTTCCCTTAGAAGAATCGACTTAGGAAGCCTGAATTCGGGAACTCCATATATAAGGACGCCGCCGACCTCGTGCAGCGCTTCAAATATCGACACACGATAACCTTTTTGCCGCAACTCTCCTGCCGCTGCCAGACCGGAGGGACCCGCACCTACTATTGCAATTTTTTTATCATATAAATTTTTGCCGTAAGAAATATTATTATTTTTGCCGTGTTCAGCCTCATAATCTGCAGCAAATCTTTCTAAATTACCGATAGCGACCGAGGTTGAATCCTTTCTTCTCCCAATGGTACAAACCTTTTCACACTGGTCTTCCTGAGGACAAACCCTGCCGCATATAGCAGGCAACGAGCTTTTCTCTCTAATTTTTTTTGCAGCGCCAAGAAAATCGCCTTTTTCTATCAATTTTATAAAGGCAGGGATATCAATGCTGACAGGGCATCCTTGAATACAATATGGAACTTTGCAATCAATACATCTTTTTGCTTCTTCAATTGCATCTTCTATTAAATATCCTATGGAAACCTCTTTAAAATTTTGCACTCTTTTTGCAGAATTTTGCGCAGGCATATCATGCCGTTTTATTTTTAGTCTTTCCTTAGTATCAAGAATGAGCTGCTCTTTATTTTTATTTTCCATATTTTAATTTTAGTTGTCTTATAATATTTACAATTTAATATTTATATTAAAAATTATGATGTTCTTTTCTGTGACATTCATAAGATGATTTTTCTTCGTCTTCATAAAATTTCTGTCTATTTACTAAATTCTCAAAATCAACCTGATGCGCATCAAAATCAGGACCGTCAACGCATGCAAATTTTGTCTGTCCGCCGATTAAGACGCGGCATGCTCCACACATTCCGGTTCCGTCTATCATAATTGGATTCAGACTTACAATAGTTTTTATATTGTATTTTTTGGTAAAATCGCTAACCGCCTTCATCATGGGAACAGGACCTATCGCTATAACCCTGATAATATTTTTTTTATCGTCAACTATTAATCTTTTTAATATATCGGTAACAAATCCTTTTGTTCCATAACTGCCGTCATCAGTGGCTATTAAGAGCCCTGAACTTGCGCTCCGCATTTCGTTTTCCATCAGCAAAAGGTCTTTCCTTCTAGCCCCTATTATCGATATAACATCATTTCCTGCATTTTTCAGAGCCTTTGCGATGGGATGGACTGCGGCAATGCCGAACCCCCCGCCTATACAAACTACCGTACCGAAGTTTTCAATTTCGGAAGGAATACCCAGTGGACCTACAAGGTCCGCCAGTTCGTCCCCTGCTTTTAATTCGCTTAATAAATGCGTTGTTTTGCCCAAGGTCTGAACAAGTATAGTAATACAACCCGCGTTTTTATCAATATCTGCGATAGTTATAGGAATACGCTCCCCTTTTTTATGTACGCGAAGTATGATAAACTGACCCGGGAGTGCTTTGACTGCTATATCCGGAGCATTTATTTTATAAACATTGACACCTTCTCCAATGCTTTTATTTTCTATAATTTCATACATAAAGCAACCTCTTTATTTATTTAACTTTTGTTTTATCATTGTTGTATTTTTTAAAAAATTTGAGTCATGTGGAGGCGGCACCCGGATTTGAACCGGGGATAAAGGTTTTGCAGACCTCTGCCTTACCGCTTGGCTATGCCGCCCATTTTAATGGCCTTAAATTTTGATAGGTGATAATTCTTGTGATAATTCTTGCTTTAATTGAGCATTTCATATTATTTATATATAATTATATATATATACCGTATATTATATATAATAACAATTTAAAAAAAATTATTCAATATAATTTTTATTTTGATAAAAGTAAACTATTAGGCGGTATTATATTTTTAATTTTAGCAGAACTGTGTTTTATTTTTTGTTTTATAACAAGGCCTATTGGTTTTGCATGTATAGAAAAAGTGCCTATTTTATTAAAAATTGTTTTAATCAATGCAACCCCATTTACAAAGTCTTTAAAATTAATTATACTGCTTCGTTCTATACCTGAATTAGAGATTAAACTCAGCTTAACTTTCCCTTTCATTTTATTTATATTCTGAATTACATTACCATACTTATCTACCGGAACAAGTTTTATCATAAATGGCTTACCGGCAGAAATGTGAGAAACATTCAGAGAAATATGAAATTTATATAGACTTGCGGGGTTTATTTTAATCCTTTTGCCTGAGAATACAGGATTTTTACCATCGTGTTGAATTTCAAAATTTAATTGGCTCATTCCTGAGCGGTCAGAAATAAAATTATAACTTCCGAAGCCATTCTTAATTGATTCCGGCGGTAATATGCGCGGATGAACTTTAAAATTGTCACCTGTAAGAAATACCTTAATTATACTGTTCTTGGGAATATCAACAGGATTACCGTACCTATCCTCGGCATATACTTTAACGTCAAAAGGCTTTCCTGCCGTTACTTCCGAAGGCGATTTTATTTTCAAACTGTTAAAAGAGCCGGGGTAAATTTTTATCGGGGCACTTTTGCCATTTACGCCTTCAAATGAAGATTCTACAAATATTCGTCCTTCTTTTTTGTAGGAAATATTAAATTTGACTTCTCCTTTTTTAAACTCGGAAGCAGGCAGGCTTATTTTCCTGCCTAAATGTCTGCCGTATTTAACCATTATATCGGAGCCGATATTTTTAGCGGCAAAATTAGTTATAACATTGCCGAAGTCGTCAAGAGCTATAATCTTAACAGTAAAATTTTTACCGGCTCTAACGCTGTGAGGGGTTATAATTTTATACCTATTAAGCCTGCCCGGCGTGATGGTAATAGTCAAAAAAGCATAAGAATCTGCAGCGTTAAATATAACTAACATCAAAATAGATAAACAGATAAAAATGAAATATTTTTGGAACAATTTCATAATAAATTCCTCTAAGATTTAAAATTTAAAGCAAAATTTTTATACTTTTAAATCATAAATTAAGTAATTATTAATAACGATTAATGTAATATAGCAGCTTTTTATTTTTAGGGTCTAACCAATAAGCTTTTTTAAAATTACTTCTAGATAGCTTTAATTGATTATACTTAAGATGTATAAGACCGAGAATGAAATAAAATTGCCACTTATTATTTTTTATTTTTATTGCCTTTTTAATATAAAATTTTGCTTTATTGTAATTCTTTTTAATATAATAATCAAGCGCAGTGTTTGATAAAGCAATATAATTTCTCGGATTAAATAATATTGATTTTTTAAATTTATTTAATGCCGCATTATACCTTTTATTTTTAAATAATGTTATTCCATCTTTGTTATATCTTTCAGATTTTTTGTATTTATTGATAATATTTATTTTATGTTTTTTCTTTAATTCGAAAGCGTAATGCAAAGCTTCGCTATTTGCTTTTTTTATTGCTTTAGCAATATAAATCTTATGATATAATTTTTTTAAAGACTTAGTAAAATTATGTTGGATTTCCATTTTTTTGGCTAATTTAATTTTCTTTTTTTTAATATTAGCGCTAAAATTAAAGGGATTGATATTTTTTTGATAAATAAAAGGCGGGTTTAATTTATTAATCCGGGAAAAGGAAACCGGCGATACCAAGTAATTTTTCTTTATCTCATATATTTTTATTTTAGAATAGAATGACAAAAAATGGCTTTTTTTATCATTCTTAAGTATGAAATTACTTATTATTATTTTATATCTATATTCTAATGCTTTAATAAAATTATATATGTTTATAAAATTGCCATTGCCTGCCATACTAAACAGATATATTTTTCCGTATGGATATTTTCTTAAACCTTTATAGCTAATGTGACTTAAATGCAGATTGGAATTAATGGCAGTTCTTGAAATTTGTGAACTGAAAAAATAATTATTTTCTTTAGAAAAATAATTAAAGATTAAATGCCTAATATTTATTTTTTTTAAACCTGTTTCTTTATTTCTAATATGCAGTTTTATATTTTTCAGCAATAATTCTTTGCTGTGTATTCTTGTTATGGCATGTTTTTCTTTGTTAGCAGAAGTATTATAGAATAGATAAAAAAATATTAAAGAAAACAATATAATAAGTATAAAAATTAAATTAATACTTTTTTTTAATTTCTGCAGCATATGATAAAAAAATTAATAATATTAGATAAACACGCATTACTTGCAGTTATTTTATTTATTGATAGCTATTATACTTATACTACATAAGTATAGTATAAGTATAATATAAGCAAGAACATGCCAAAAACTACAAAAAAAACTATTACATTATAATATATAATATAATCTTTTAATATTTTTAATATATATAAAACAATAAGTCAAATTATTTATTAATTTTTGATAAAATATTTTAATTCCAAGCTATTTGAAATATCATTCATAGTAAGAAGCCATAGATGTTGGAGTTTCATAAACATTGACTTTTTTAACTTTGACATTGCTGTTTTGAGCTTCATTTTGATTTTCTCTATCGCTCTGCAATAAAATATTAAATTCCTTAAAAATATATTTAGCAATATTCTCCGCAGAAGGATTAATATTTTCAAAATAGGCTAGCTCGTTAATATATTTATGGTCTAATTTTTCCATAATTAATTTTAAATAATTTTTAAGGATTTTAAAATCAACGGCAATCCCTATGCCATTTAATAATTCAGCGCATACTACAACTTCAATCTGCCAATTATGCCCGTGAATGTTTTCGCATTTGCCGTTATATCCACGCAAATTATGCGCAGACGAGAACATAGATGATATTTTTAATTCATACATTGTAATATTTAATACCGTTTAAATTAAATTTTGCAGAATAATTTATTATTTTATTTTTATTATATTTACAGTATTTATATATCTATAGTATTTAATAATATTCACTAATAGAAATAAAATTGATACAGCAGCAAAATTTAATCTATTTTTATAAATAATATAGCCTGCATTAGTTAACCGGCTTCAATATTTACTGCTAATAATATCAATCTTTGCTTTATTTCTAAGTCTGCGGAGCCAAGCTTTTAAATCTAGAATAATATTTTTGCCTGACACGTGTTTTATTGAAATTATTTTATTTTTATTGAAATTATTTTCAAAATTTTTTTTGTTTTCTAATCTTTTTAGGATAACAGCATTTTTTTTAGATATGTTAAAAAAAAGCTTTAAATGTTCTATTATGAATTCTCTTTCAACTAACATATCTTTAATAAAATTTTTAAATTTCAAATAATTATACCCGAATATATCCAAAAAATGTGAGAATTTCAAACTTTTATATTTTCTTTTATATTTTTGCATAAACTTTTTTATATAAGAATTTAAGAAAGCATCATTTATATTTATTATATCAATTTTATGCTCTTCTCTTAATATTAAAAATCTATTAATATAAATATTTAATAATTTAGCTATTTTTTTGGTGGAAAATTTATCATAAAAAGTTTTTTTGCTTCCGTATAATATTCTTCTAAAATTTCCTAAAAAATATATATCGTTTAATGTTACGGGTTTGCCATCAACAGAAACTATAATTTCATCAAACAACTCCGCATTTTTATAAGCATATCTATTGTTAGCCGAATAAGCGGCTTTTAATTTTCCCGATGTATGATAACTTAATTTTTTATTTAAATGATTATAAGATTGCCCATGCGCATGCTTTATAAAAATAAAACAAGAGAAAATAATTGAAAAAATAACAGAAAAAACTAATTTGTATTTATTAATCATGAATTTTCGTATAATATACAAATTATAAACTTGCAAATAATTAAATATTATAATTAATCTATATATAATATATTATAAACTTGCAAATAATTAAATATTATAATTAATCTATATATAATATATTATAAACTTGCAAATAATTAAATATTATAATTAATCTATATATAATATATTATAAACTTGCAAATAATTAAATATTATAATTAATCTAT
>JAJZJW010000016.1:21179-36955 GCA_021809845.1 bacterium
AATAATTAAATATTATAATTAATCTATATATAATATATTATAAACTTGCAAATAATTAAATATTATAATTAATCTATATATAATATATTATAAACTTGCAAATAATTAAATATTATAATTAATCTATTAATCTAAAATAAGTATAAATTAAATAGACAAAATAAAAATTAATTTAAATTAAGCACTTAGTACATAATAACTACCTATAATCACCTGTAATAGAGAAAAAGCAACTTATGATATATTTATCTACAATCTTGTTTTTTATTTTAATAATAACATTAATTGCAATTTTTTTATATTATTTTTTATTTAAAAATAAAAAAATTTTTTTAAGGTTTTCTGGTGCGTCCATTAATAATAAGATTAAAGAAAATGAAAATTTTTTAAAAATTTATAAGAGTATCTTGCAAAAAGTCACGGACGGCATTGCAGTTGTTGATGAAAATAAAAATATTATTTTTGTTAACAATGCATTTAGAAAAAATATCCGCTCCGGTTTATCTGATAACGTAAACAAATTTGAACTTTTGACAAGAAATTACGAATTAAATAACACTATAAATAAAATTATAGAAAATAATGATTCAACTATAATAGAAAAAAAAATTTCTTATTTTGATAAAGCTGATGAAAAAATAGTTTTATGCAAAATTTTTAAAATTGATGAAACTAAATATTATGCAGTAATAATACGAGATATTACATATATTCAAAAAATTGAAAATATAAAATCGGCATTTATACAAAATATTTCTCATGAAATTAAAACTCCGATAACCGCTATTGCCGGTTTCATTGAAACGTTAAAAAATGGCGCATTGAACAACAAGGAAACTGCAATAAAATTTTTTAATATTATCGACCATCACGCAAAACGTCTTAATTCACTTATTGACGACCTTATAGTTCTGACAAATATTGAAACTGGCGGTGCTTCTCTAAAATTTGAAGAAATAAATCTAATAAATATAATTGAGAATTCTTTGCAATTATTTCAAAACGAAATAAGAACAAAAAATTTAAAAATTATTAAAAATTTAGACTGCACTACTTTTTTTTCTGATTTTTCCAAAATTAATCAAATAATTATCAATATGCTTCAAAATTCAGTTAAATATACCGAACATAATGGAAAAATTTCAATTGATTTATATTTTGAAACAAATTCAGGCGCAAATAATATTATAGCGGATTTAAGCGAAACCTCCATAGTTTGGGGAACAATAGATTCTAATGCAGATAATTTTTTATATATCTCCGTTGAAGACACTGGCATAGGCGTCAGCTATCCTAATCTGCTGCGTCTAGGCGAGCGATTTTTCAGAGTTGACAGTTCTCATTCGGCAGACCCGGGAGGAACTGGATTAGGGCTTGCAATAATTAAACATACTCTTAAATTACTTAACGGAACGGCAATATTGCAAAGCAGCCTTGGCAACGGATTCACTTTCACTGTTTTAATACCTCAAATTGGCATAAACAGCGTAAGCGGCAAAAACAATAATATTATGCAGGCATAAAATTAAACGTCGGAATATTTTTGATTATTTTATGCTTATATAATAAATAGCAATATAGCTTAAATCCTTCTAATTCTTTTTCTCCCAAATCAAAATTTAAACAATTTGTCCAGTAATCAATCAATTCGTCATATGTAATAAATTTAAAAGAATTATTTTTAAGCAGTCCTTGCGCAATTTCGTCCAAATGCGTAACAGCTTTTTCCTTAGCTTTTATCAGATATTCATAGAAAATATTAAATTCATTTTTATTATTTTCATATGAATCTTTTCTTATTATGAATAAAGCAAAAATAAACGGCAATGATGTAAAACTATACCAAATTGTCGCAAGGTCGTACGAATATCTAAAGACATTTTCATAAGTTTTTTTATATTTTATAGCTTTATCGCCTATTTGCAAATAAATTTTGCGTTCGTCTAACCTAACATCTTCCATTAATTCAATATTTTCATTCGACGGCATAATTAAAAAATTAATTTTATTTATATCTAATCTATAAAATTCAGCAAGTAATACTTTTAGCAGATTAACGGAAGTAAGCGTTTCAGGTGTTATATATATAGTTTCTGCATCTGAAAAGTCTTCAATTTTTTTTGGAGAAAATAGAAAAATACTATTAACTTTTTTTTTTGAACTAATTGAAACATCTTTGCATAAAATAGAATTATTATAATGTTCAATATAATAAAAAGATGATGAAGGACTTAAATCTATAGCGCCGTTTTTAAGACTCTCATTTAAAAAAGCCGGCGTTCCCTGTTTAAACATTAGAAAATTTAATTTAGTCCCTTTTTTCGCTGCTTCTTTTCTAAGGAAATAAAATATCGGATATACATTAAGATAGTTAATTTCGCCTATTTTAATCATAGTTACGTTAAGAAATTATATTTGCAATATGTTCATATAAAAAATCTGGATTAAAAGACCTCAATTCGTCATACTTGTGATTTCCCGATGCCACACTCAGCATCGATACCCCAGCTTTTTTTGCAGTCATTATATCAATTGGAGAATCTCCTATAAAAGCGGCATCAGATTTTTTGTAGCCTGTATTTTCTAATATTTTATTAAGCATTTCAGGGGAGGGTTTGCCTTCCATGCCGTCATAAACACCATATACATAGTCAAACAATTTGTCTATGTTTAAATACTTTAAAATATCCCTTGAAATATCGCCTGTTTTGTTTGTGGCAATATTCAGCGATTTGCCTTTATCCTTCAGGTACACGAGAAGCTCCTTCACGCCTTTAATTAATACAGTCTTTTCAAAACAAACCTCTTTATATCTATTTCTGAATATCTTTATTGCTTCATCCTGATTTTCTTTGCCAAACATTTCACCAAGCAAATCTTCTAGCGGAACGCCAACATAGGACTTAGATTCACTGTCAGACAGCACCCTTTCTTCAAATTTTAAAAATACGGCATCAAACGCATCGTTTATAGCCTGAAAAGAATCTATAAGCGTTCCGTCTAAATCAAATATTATACAATTATATTTATTTATATCTGCGGTCATTTTACTTACCGTGCCTTTATTAAATTAAAAATATATTTTGTTTGTTATTACTTGTTTATTGTTATTTATTCGTTATTATTTGTTTGTATTATCTGCAAAACTTACCGTCATAATTAAATATTATAATTAACCAATATATATATAAATTAAACTATTTTTAATTTTCAGGTTTTTAGTTTATTAAAAAATTTTTATTATACTATATTGTCGCTTTGCGTTATTTTAGAAAATTTTTCATAAAATCTGCCGTCTCTTCAGGTATTGCAGTATTAATAGACATGCCGGTGCCGATTTCAAAACCTGCTTTCATAGTAAGCCGCGGAATAATCCTCAAACTCCAGTGATAATAATCTTCATTTTCATCCGCAACAGGGGCATTATTGATAACATAATTATAATCAGGGTCTCCCAACGCATTATACATCGCATTCAAAATTTTTTTAACAATAACCCCAAGTTCTTTTATATTATCTAATGAAGCATTGCTGAAACAAGTTTCATGTTTTAAAGGCATAACCCATGTTTCAAAAGGGCTTTCCGATGCAAACGGATGAAAAACGATGAAATTGTTTGTTTGTAATATTATTCTTCTGCCGTCAACAATTTCTGCCTGAATCATGTCGCAAAATATGCATCTGCCTGCTTCATCATAATAAAATCTGGCCTGCGATATATTATTTCGCAGGGTAAGCGGTATAACAGGCGTTGCAATTATTTGGGAGTGCGAATGAATTATAGAAGTGCCTGCGTTAGGGCCGTAATTTTTGAATATAATTATATATTTAAATCTTGAATCTTTATGTAAATCAATATATCTGTCCCTATACATAAGAAATAATTCTTGCGCCTGCTTATCTGAAAAAAAAGGTAAAACTTCATTGTGTTTTGGAGCGTCTATTACTACTTCATGCGCTCCTATTCCCGGTTCTACTCTAAATAGGTACATAGCTCTAGGATAAAAATAATCTCCCAAAGCATTAAATATATTAGCTTTTGATGCTAAACCAGAGGTCTGCGGTTCCGGGTCCGGCGAAAGAGCCGCAAATTTATTAGGAATCACCCTTATCCACCAGCCTTTAGAATTTGGAGCAGTTCCAGGCGTTCTGTATGATTGTATTTCATGAGGCGAAAAACCTTCGTTGCCGGAGCAAAATGGGCAATCTTCCATATATACCGGCAAATTGCTGCGTTCTTCTTTTTCTTTAGACGATTTTTCAAACTCATGCGGTCTTCTTCGTCTTTCGGTGGCAATAATAACCCACTCGCGGGTTGTAGGATTTTGTCTAAGTTCCGACATAACTAAATTTTTTTTATTTATATTTATATTTGTTGTAAGTTAATATAATTTTGCAGAAATATTAAAAGCTATAACAGGCACATTTATTTTATTATACAACATAATTTTTATAAAGAAAATCATATATCTGGCAGGAATTATTTACGCTTGAAAAATCGAAATTTAATGATTCCGGATATACGGCAAATGGAATATTTTGTTCCCCGCCTGCACCGCCGTGCGCCCCAAGCTGATTTTCAAAATTAACTACATATTCCTTATTATATGTTCCAAAAACTATTAGGTCTCCTGAATTTTTAAACCTGCAAAAATCTTTAATAGAATCTATTATTAATTTTTCTTTATTAAACGGTTTAAGATATTCTATAATATTTCGCAAAGTATCATTAGAAAGATTTTTAAGATAAATATTTAATAATTTTTCATCTCCAGCGATATCGTGTTTAAAAAAGGGCTTAAAACCTTCCGAACCTTTATATGATATTACAATGTCGTTTTTTTTATTTTTGCCCATAATAAATCCGATATGTTTGATACCGGATAGTCGTTTGATTAGACCGGGATAAAAAAATTCAATTTCTTCCGTATTCATTTTAATTTTTTTATCAGAAAAATAAATATTTGACATAGGTCCTGAGTTCATTATATATATTGCATTTTTATTTTTCCAATCTACAACATCCTTGCTATTAATATTTTTTTTTGTTTCATAATCATATTTAATTTTATTAAATAATTTATGGTATATTTTTTCGCAGCTGTTTTTCTTAAATAAATCGTCTATATATAAAAATAATCGTTTGAAAATGACATTGTAGCCCGTATCGAACTCATATACCATGTAATTTTTTTTTATATCGGGGACAGCCCCATTGTTTTCATTTAAAAATTCATTAATAACTGTTTTAAGTTTTTCATTATTATTTAAATGAACAAACGGAACCGACGGTGTGTGTCCATGGTCAGATATAATAAAAAAATCATACTTTCTTTCTGCTCTTTCTAATTCCTTAAAAATATATTTTATTTTGCGGTCTATCGCTTTAAGTGTTCTCATCGCACTTATAGAGTATGGTCCTCTGTGATGGGAAAGTTCGTCGTATCCTGTAAAATTCATATAAATAAAAGGTACGCCTCTTGAAATATCCATAATCGCACCAAATGTTTCTATTTCTTTAAATATAACGTTAGATATCGCTCTTGCAAAAGGAAACATGCCTTCTGGTCTGACAACCCTTTTTTTTATAACATCTAATATTTTTTCATATAATTCAAAAAAAAATTCAAATATAACATAAAAAATTGTTTTTAATAAAGTAAAAATATGAAATATGAATATAATAAAAATATCAAAATGTCTTACTTTTTTTTTAAAAAGATATCTAACCGAAAATGTTGACAATGTAAATGTTGAACGGGAGGCACCTCCTGAAAACAAATTAACATAGCTTGAGCCTCCTTTTAGAAGTCCATTATGATTTTTAGAAAGTATCGATTCAATGTGCCCTGCGCTGTCCGGTTTTTTAAAAATAATTTCACTTCCGGTATCTTTTTCAATCCATCTGAATCCAGGAATATTTTTATTGTCTCCATATAGCAATCCAGCTTGGAAAAATGGAGTATCACTGGGGACCCCTGTCAAATAATCTGTTAATAAATAATCCTTTTTAAAAATCATTTTTTTTAAAAACGGCATTAAATTATGCGCAAATGCTTTATCCAAAGCTTTCTTAGAAAGACCGTCTATCTGAAAAATAACGAAACCCTTTTCATTTAGGGGCTTTGTTATTTTTATCTTTCTTATAGATTTATTAAATATCTTTAAATTAATTTTCATATTAATTTTCTTCTTTTTCAAAAAAATAATTCGCCGATATAACCATACTCACTAAAAACAAAATTAAAAATATTAAACTTATCAATATTGAAATTTCAGGTACAAATATACTTTTTGCCTTATTGTAAAAAAATATATATTTTAATAAATCTACAGAATATGTTATCGGGTTTACATAAGCTAAAATTTTTAGGAATAAAGGAAACTTTTTTATTGGATATAATGCACCGCTAACAAAAAACATAGGCTGGACAATTAAGTTAATAATTGAGTTAAATCCTTCAAACGATGTCATTCTTGATGCTATTAAAATCCCAAAAGCCGTAATGGATGATGAAATTAAAAAAAGAGCAACAAGCGTTAGCAAAAACATACCAATAGTTAAATTTATACCGAAAAACGGAGCAAAAATTAAGATGAGCAAAGCTTGGGATGTGCTTATTATGCTTCCTGAGGTAATTTTTGCATAGACAAATGTTTTCCTTGAAACCGGAGAAACCAAAATTTCCTTTAAAACACCGAACTGACGGTCCCATATAATCGAAATTGCAGAGAAAATTGACCTAAAAAGAACGGTCATCACAAGAATTCCCGGAAATATAAAATCGATATAAGAACCATGTTTGAGTTTAACTAAGGTCGAAATGCCGTAGCCTACAAACAGCAGCCATATTATCGGTCTCGAGAGGTCAGTTATGAGCCTTGATTTCTGTCTTGCAAACTTTAACAATTCGCGCTTATTTATAGCATAAAATGCTTTTAATTCGCTTTTTAGCATAATTCGGTTTTGTCTTTTAATTAAAACTCATTATAATAGGCAATTTATTTATTGATTTATTAATATTAAATCCTTTATATATAATATAGCAATAATCTAATAAAATTTACTTAAAATTAAATATTACATAATAATTTATGTGCATTAGAATTATTTTGTCGCCGTTATTAAAAATTCTGTTTTGGACATAAATATACCGTCTGAAGAATTCAGATAGACTAAGCAATTGTTAAGTCCTCTATGAAAATCTGAAGGGCTTATATATTTATGTGCAATCAATTCATCTTTTACAAGTTCAAGTTCTGCACTTAATACTAAGAAAGCCTCCTTTGTCTGTCGAAAGTAATCGGAGCAATCTTTTTTTGAAACAAAAAATGTTGAAGTAAAAGGTTTTATTTCAACATTTTTAAATCCTGTTTTAAATAAAAAGTAGGGCAATTTTTTTGAAACATTTCTATCGCCGCCGCGCTGCTTTTGAAATTTTTCATAACTTTCAAAAACCTTTTTAGTTTCAGGAGGCAATTCCGGATAAAAAATATTCATGTCATCTTCAACGTCTATGATAACTATTTTAGAATTACTTTTCATTATTTTTTTTAATTCTAATAAAAATAGTTCTATAGAACTCACATGCTGCAGCACATACCGCGCAAATAAAATATCTGCAATAGAATTTTTTAAAGGCATTGCATATGCATCCGCGCATATTGGATTAAAATTATTTTCTTCAAATAGTCTTTTAGCTGTCGTTAAACCTTTATTGTCTAAATCTATGCAAATATAATTACTATATTTCCTTTGCGAGTTTAAAATTAGCGGAATTATACCGAGACCCGTCCCCACGTCTATCATAGTGCCGCCATTACAATTTTCGGGATATGCGATGCTATTTAGTTCATGCAACAGAAAATTAGCTGTATAGCAGGACTGAAGCGCTAAAAAGCGTAAATTTTCAGGAAGGTCCTTTTTATTATATATTGCTCTAAACTTTTTTATTATTGATAGCAATTTATTTTTTTTAACAATATATTTATACAAACATAATAATAGTCAGATGTTTAACTTTTGGCAATGAGAAATGGGGGCAAATGACAAATGATAAGTAAACATAGGAAATAAAATCTGATTAGAATATTTCTTTAAGAGTAACCGTCTGCATTCTATCTTTTCCTATTGATAGTATGTTTATAGGTATCTCGGTTATCTGTTCAAGTCTTATAAGATACTTTTGCGCATTCACCGGCAAATCCTTAAATGTTTTTATGGTACCGATTTCTTCGTTCCAACCTTCGGCTTCCTCATAAACAGGCGTTATATCTTTGAAATCATCTGATAAATACGGAAGATGATTTATAATTGAACCCTTAAAAAGATAACCTGTGCAAATATTAATTTTTTTTAAACCGGAAAGTACGTCAAGTTTAGTGACAACCATACCTGTAATACCGTTAAGATATTTTGCAGTTTTTATCATATTAGCGTCGAACCAGCCGCATCTTCGAGGTCTTCCGGTAACAGAACCGTATTCTTCGCCTTTATCTCTTATGGCATCCCCAAGTCCTTCTTTTAGCTCCGTAGGAAAATATCCTTCGCCGACCCTTGTAGTATAAGCTTTAGTTATACCGATAACTTCATCTATTTTTGTAGGACCTATTCCTACCCCTGCCAAAGAGCCGCCGGCAACAGTATTTGAAGAAGTGACGTAAGGATATGTGCCGTGGTCAACATCTAAAAAAGTTCCTTGCGCACCTTCAAGCATAATGTTTTTCCCTGCGTCTATGCTTTTATTTATAAATTCTGAGGAATCTACTAAATAATCCTTAAGTTTATTTCCATACTCAAAGTATTCATTTATCAACTCATCCGGATTAAATATATTTTCGCATAAAACATTTTCAAACAGATAATTCTTTTCCTTAAGACTAAGGATTATTTTTTCATATAACACATCTTTTTTAGTTAGGTCTATAGCCCTAATCCCTATTCTTGCCACTTTATCTTCATAGGCAGGACCTATTCCCCTTCCCGTCGTGCCTATCATTCCCGCACCCCTTAGTCTTTCGCGGGCTATATCTAATCTTTTATGGTATGGCATGATAATATGACATTTATGCGAAATATAAAATCTTTCTTTAATCTTTATATTAATTTTTTGCAGTGCTTCTAATTCTTCAAATAAAACAATAGGGTCTATTACTACGCCGTTACCTAGAATGCAAATCTTATCTTCGTTAAGTATACCAGAAGGTACAAGCCTAAAAACTAAGCTAATGTCGCCTGCGACCACAGTATGTCCCGCATTATTGCCGCCTTGATACCTTGCAACAATGTCCGCGTTCTTAGACAAAAGGTCTACGATTTTGCCTTTTCCTTCATCTCCCCATTGAAGACCTACAACTATAATATTTTTTTTTCTCATAATTTTGTTAGTTAAGATTGATATATATACAATAATTTAATTTTAAACCTTTAATTTACCTATTTTAAGTGCTAAACTGCCGAACTTATAGTATTGTGTTTATGATGTATGCCCATTCTGCATATTTATTATATACTTTTTAAATTCTTCAAGGGAATAAAAATTAATTTTATTCAAGTCTTTTACGTTTTGATAAGAGATAATATTTTTTTCTTTTTCGGTATGATTTTTATCGTTATATATATAAACTAAGTTATTAATGTTATTTTTCTTCATGTATTCAATATGTTCAATATAACCGTAATCCATATAATTAATTTCCGATTTATATCCTGTTTCTTTCAAGAAGTTGTTTAGCTCAACCGAAATTACATAATCAGCTGTTTTATTTGCTACCACAAACTCGTTATGCTTTGCATTTATTCTGTTTATACTGAGTAATTCTGAAATTATATCTAAATTTATGGCAAATCCGGCGCCGGCAAAACTTTGACCAAATGATTTTGACAGATTATTATACCTCCCCCCACCCAGCAATTCATAGCCGATACCTGACGCATAACATTCAAAAATTGTCCCCGTATAATAATGCAACCTGCGAACCTCACCGAGGTCAACTGTAACATAGTCGTTTAATTTATACGTTTTAATGTAAGATATTATTCTTTCAATATTTTCTATTGCTTTTTTTGACCTGTCATTATCCGCCATCTTCCATGCCTTTTTTATAATATCTTCTTCGCCGAACATAAAAGGCAGTTCCTTGATAATATCTTTTTTTTTATCGCTTAAATTTACATTTTCAAGAATACCCGTCAAAGATGAAACGTCTTTTCTTACAACGCAATATTCTATTTTTTTACTTATATCTTCATCTAAATCTGAAATTATGCCTTTAAAAAATTCAACATTGCCTATATCAAAGTTAAAATCTTTGAGCGTTAATTTCTTTAGAGATTCTATAGCCATAACTATAAGTTCCGCATCGCTTTCCGGCGAATCAGGTCCTATAAGCTCAACGCCTGCCTGCCATATTTCTCTGTGTTTGCCGCTTACTATGTCTATATTTCTTAATACAGGACCGCAATAAGAAAATTTAAAAGGCAAAATACCGGAGTTTATCGCAGCGGAACTCAATCTTCCAATTTGTACTGTAAAATCGCTTCGGAACGATAAAAGTTCTCCCGACCCTACATCAACAACTTTAAATAAATTGTTGACATCGGAACTTATTCTCAATGTATCAACCAGTTCAACACTCGGGGTTATGACTCTTTTGTATCCCCATTTAGAAAATTCGTTGAGCAATATATTGGACGATTCTGTAATTACCGCAGCTTCAAACGGCAAAAAATCCTTGGTGCCGGCAGGCGGCTGCGTTCCTAATTTTATATTATTTTTATTCACTCTTATTTATTGTATTAATTATAATTCAAGATATTGCGCACGTAAAATGTTAGGCTCTGCTAATAATTCATTGATAACATTGCTATCGGCTTTTGAATCAAGCTGTAATATCGAAATAGCCTGTTCTTTATCTCTTCCTAAGTGCATTCTTGCTATATTTATATTATTTTTTCCTAAAACTTTACCTATAGAAGCAATAACACCGGATTTATCAAGATTAAATATTGCCAAGATATGACCTTCCGGAATGGCTTCTATTGTATAATTATTAATTTTGACGATCCACGGATTTTTTTTGCCGAATATTGCGCCTGTTATAACAAAAGTTTCTGCATCTGTTGTTACCGAAACGGTAATTGTGCTGGTATAGTCGAGATTAGAATCTGATTTAGCCTCCACTATGGTTATGCCGCGTTTTTTTGCAGTTTCATTTGCATTTATATAATTTACGTCTTCGCCAAGAAGCGGATAGAGTAAACCTTTTACAATATTTGGGGTAATTGCAGAAACGTTATGATTAGCAACTGTACCGTTATAATCGAGCTTAACAGATTTAATAGCGCCGGAAACTAAATTTCCGGTGAGTTTGCCTAATTTTTCACCCAGTGTTAAATAAGGTCCGACTATTTCCAATTCTTCTTTTGTAACTGAAGGTACATTTACGGCATTTTTTATGGTTCCATTAAGTAAATAATCAACGAGCTGATTACAAACAGCCACTGCAACATTTATCTGTGCCTCCTCGGTAGACGCTCCGAGATGCGGGGTGACAATTAAGTTGTCTAACGTGAGCAGAGGGTTATTAACAGGGGGTTCAACCTCAAAAACATCTAACGCACAGGATGCTACCTTTTTAGACTTCAATGCTTCATATAGGTCAGCTTCGTTTATTATGCCGCCTCTTGCAATATTAAGCAGCCTCACACCGTCTTTCATTTTTGCAATAGTTTCTTTGTTTATCATGCCTTTCGTGTCTTTGGAAAGCGGGGTATGCACGCTTATATAATCCGATTTTGCATAAATTTCATCTAAGCTGACATAGTTAATTTCAAGTTCCTGAGCTTTTTCTTTAGAAAGAAAAGGGTCATATCCTATAACATTCATACCAAAACATTTTGCTCTTTTATTTAATGTCTGCCCTATATTTCCCAAACCGATTATACCTAATGTTTTGCCATATACCTCAACGCCTTGAAATTTGCTTTTCTCCCATTTGCCTTCTTTAATAGATAAAAAAGACTGAGGGATATGTCTTGACATGGCAAGAAGCATACCAAAAGTAAGTTCCGCCGTCGTAACCGTATTGCCGCCGGGTGTATTCATTACAACAATGCCTGCAGCAGTTGCGGCTACTTTATCAACATTGTCTAATCCGCTGCCGGCTCTACCGATAACTTTAAGATTTTTAGCAGCTTCAATTATATCTTTAGTAAGTTTTGTTGCGCTCCTGATAACTATCCCGTGATATTCATGTATTATTGATTTAAGCTCTTCCGGCTTTAATCCCACTTTGACATCAACCTGAATCTTACCGGTTTTGGATAATATATCGATACCTTCTTTAGATAGTTTATCACTGACAAGAACTTTAAGCATATTAATGCCTCCTCCGAATTTATTTATTACGATAAAAATAAAATTGCATCAATGAGAAATGAATATGAAAATCTGTTTATTTTATTATTTTCAGCATACACACGTATATATAAAAAACAACGTAACGCAGGAACGCTGCATTCCTGCGCTTATATTTATGTTATATGTTATATTATTTGTTTAATAAAATAAATTAAATAAATATAATTATGATTAATTATGCGCCAAAAAGAGCCTCTTGAGCTGCTTTCAGTCCGGCGCCTGTTTCAAATTTATAACCAAGTTCTTTTAATACCGCTTCTAATGCTGAAATAGCCGTTATAACATCAAAACAGCCGGCATAGCCTAAATGCGCAATTCTAAATATTTTGCCTTTAGCTGCATCCTGCCCGCCTGCTATAGTTATGCCATATTTTTCTCTAATCAATTTGGTAATTTTTCCCGCATCTATACCTTCAGGCGCCCAGACAGCCGTTAGTGCATTAGAAGGTTCATCCACAGGGTATAATTTTAAACCTAAAGCCTGCACTGCTTTTTTTGTAGCATTAGCTAAACTTGCATGTCTCTTAAATACATGTTCTAATCCTTCTTCTTTTATTTCTTTTAAAACTTCCCTCAGCCCGACAATAAGTTGGACATTGGGCGTATATGCATTTTGATTCTTTTCTAAAGATTTTTTTTCTTTTTTAAAATTAAAATAGTATTTTGGCAAATCAGATTTTTCAACAAAAGACCATGCTTTGTCGCTTAATGAAGCAAAAGCGAGCCCTGGAGGAAGCATAAGAGCCTTTTGAGAACCTGTAACCACAACATCTATGCCCCATTCGTCCTGAGGAACATTAACCACTCCTAGAGCTGTTATAGCATCGACCACAAGTATTGTGTCAGGTCTTTTTTTCACTATTTCAGCTATTTCTTTTACAGGATGATACACTCCTGTGGATGTTTCAGAAGCCTGAATATATACAGCTTTGATTTCGGGGTCATTATTCAGCGCATCTTCTACAGCCTTTGGAGAAACAGCATGCCCCCATTCAGCGTCAACTGCCTGAACATTAACAGAATATGCTTTGCAAATATCAAACCATCTTTCCCCAAATTTTCCGGCTCTTACGGCTATAGCATGGTCGCCTTTAGAAAGCAAATTTGATATACACCCTTCCATTGCACCGGTACCGCTTGATGTAAAAATTAAAACTTCATTTTTTGTCTGGAACAAATACTTTAAATTGTCTCTCACTTCTTGCAATATAACGGAATATTCCGGTGCCCTGTGATGAATAATCGGGAGCGACATCTCCGCCAGTACGCGCTCCGGAACAGGCGTAGGTCCTGGTGCTAATAGATATTTTTTCTGCATCTTTGAAAACCCCTCATTTTTAATGATTATTTTTTGTTTGTTAACTATAATTTTATATAGATATATATTTTAATTTGATTTAAAAAATTATAATATATTATAATATTGGAAATAAAGAAATAAACATAATTGTGAACAACATAATTACATTGCTATTACAATATTACTAAATCAAATTTCTCTTGAATTGTCAAGAATTAAGGAACGCATATTTTAAAATATTCTATATTTTTATATAATTTAACTTTGACTTTATATATTATTGTTATATAATCTATAAACTGTACTGGTATACAACCCCTTATAACAATAAAAAAATAAAGAATATTGTAAAATTGTAAAAAATATTAAAAAACATCTGCCGCATGTAATTGCAGAGTAAAGACATATTTTTTATTTTTAAATTGAAATCGTCAGGAGATTTTCTTATGAATTTAAAATTAAACTGTATATCAATGTTAATATTAAAAAAAGCCATCTTTAATATCACATTGTTTATGTCCGCATTCTTTGTCATTGTTTTTTATCTTTTTTTTATTTTCAATAATTCTTCTTACGGTGCGGTAGTAAAAATCCAAACTACTGCATCAAATATTATCCAGGTTAATTTTGGCAACGCCTCTAAAATTACCGCTTCCAAAAAAAATAATAAACTTAAGCATAAAAACCAATCTGTTCTGCTGACCGTTACCCCCGGCAAACTAAAAGTTGCATATAATAATATTAAAAAAAAGGTAACCGGCAAGCACAAAAAAGTTCATCAACGCAAAATTAATGCTAAAAAAATTAAAAATACCGTATTGAGCCGCTCCGGGCTTTTGAATGCCGACGATAAAGTTTTCTCTAATGCTTCTCATATTTTCCCAATGATTATCAACAAAGAAATTGTCCATTATATTCACTTTTATCAAAATACGGGCAGAAGTGTCTTTAAAAGAATGTTGGAAAGGTCGGAAAGATATGTTCCTATGATAAAATCAGTTTTTAGAAAACTCGGCTTGCCTAATGATCTTGCATATCTTGCAATGGTGGAAAGCGGGTTTTCTCCAACGGCTTATTCTTATGCAGGCGCAAGCGGCATGTGGCAATTTATTCCTTCAACAGCTAGAATATTCGGCTTGACGATTAACTGGTGGGTTGACGAAAGAAGAAATCCTATAGAATCAACTTATGCGGCAGGGAAATATTTAAAAAATTTATTCAACACATTCGGCTCGTGGTATTTAGCGGCTGCTGCATATAATTCAGGTCAAATGACAATTGAAAGAGCATTGTCTCTTTATCCGGGAGGCAATTTTTGGACAATATCTCAAAACAAACCTTATCTGCTGCCTGGACAAACAAGAAGATACGTTCCAAAAATAGTAGCTGCAGCGATAATCGCAAAAGACCCGCAAAATTTTGGATTTAAAAATTTGAAATATAGGAAGCCTATAAAATTTGCACAGGTAAAAGTGCCGTTCTCAGTTAGTTTATTTGCGCTTGCCAAATGTGCCGATATATCCGAAAACAGTTTGTGGAAGCTGAACCCTGACATATTAAGGGGAGTGACACCTCCAAATGATCCCCATTTTTTATTAAATATTCCTGCAGATAAATTACGAATTTTTAAACATAATTTTAAAGATATAAAACAATATATTACTAAGACCATCAAGGTCGTCAATGTATCTTATAATAAACCGCAAAATAGCTGGTACTACACTGTACAGCCCGGCGATACTCTGGATTCTATCGCTTTAAAGTATGGGGTTTCACTTACTACATTAGAAGAAGACAATCACTTAAGTTCCTATTCTTTAATTAATGTTGGTGAAAAATTGCTTATTCCGGGCAGCGGCAATAATAATAATTATAATTCAAATCAAGACCATTCAAGCTTTTATTACACTGTACAGCCCGGCGATACTCTGGATTCTATCGCTTTAAAGTATGGGGTTTCACTTACTACATTAGAAGAAGACAATCACTTAAGTTCCTATTCTTTAATTAATGTTGGTGAAAAATTGCTTATTCCGGGCAGCGGCAATAATAAT
>JAJZJW010000016.1:36965-42573 GCA_021809845.1 bacterium
TCTGGATTCTATCGCTTTAAAGTATGGGGTTTCACTTACTACATTAGAAGAAGACAATCACTTAAGTTCCTATTCTTTAATTAATGTTGGTGAAAAATTGCTTATTCCGGGCAGCGGCAATAATAATTTTGTGAAACCTGTAAATTTGCAAAAAAAATATATAACGGTCAAACCGGGCATGACATTATGGAGTATTGCAAAAACTTATAATATATCATTGCAAACAATTAAAAATATAAACAATATTAATAATTCTAATATACATATTGGAGAGAAAATATATCTTACAAGTAATTATAATAACAACCTTAATGCCAATACTAAACTTTATACTAAACATACTAATATTAATAAAAAACTTATCGAATATAAAGTAAAATTCGGCGATTCTCTGTATTCTATAGCGGCTAAATATCATTCGTCGGTGAAATCTATAATGGCTTATAACAATATAAAAAACCAAAATTCAATTTATCCTGGTCAAGTTTTAAAAATAAACTAAAATATATACATATACACTATAATAAATAAATTATATGATTAATTTTGACGATGCCTTAAATATTATATTATCAACTAAAATTAAAGTTAATACTTCTTTAATCCCATCTTCAGAAAGTGCCGGGCGCATTTGTTCATCGGATATTAGATCAAAAATAGATTTTCCTTCTGAAAACAATTCTGCTATGGACGGATATGCACTGAAGTCCAATGCTGCCGAAGGAGCATATCCAAAATCTGTAATAAAATTAAAAATAAATAAAAACACAATATACGCCGGAAGTTTAAACAAACATAAAATTGGAACGGACGAGGCAGTAAAAATTATGACCGGCGGACATATACCCGTTGGTTTTGATGCAGTAATTCCGTTGGAAAAAACAAAAACTCAGAATAATTTTTTACTTTTGGACACACCTGTAAAAAAGGGTTTGAACGTAAGATTGAAAGGCGAAGATATTAAAAGAGACGATGTTATCATCCCAAAAAATACAAAATTGTCATATACTCAGGCAGCATTGATTGCCGCCTGCAATGTTAAAAAAATCAGGGCATACGAAAATATTCCGGCATCCATAATTTCAACCGGCAATGAAATTATATCTATAGACAAAACATATAAATACGGTAAAGTAATTAATTCTAACGGAATACTTGCAGAATCTTTTATGTCAAATAACGGCTGTCGAATATTAAAAAATGTAATATGCAAAGATAGATTATCCGCAATAAAAAAAGAAATAGAATCCGCCCTTATTACAAGCAAAATTATAATTACATCTGCAGGGGCTTCCTTCGGAGAAAAAGATTTCACCGAAAAAGCTTTAATGGAACTGGGTTTGAAAATTAAATTCAGACAGGTAGCAATAAAACCCGCAAAACCTTTTTCTTTTGGTCTGATAGACAAAATCCCCATTTTTATGGTACCTGGAAATCCCGTTGCATTTTTTATTTGTTTAATCATTTTTATAAAACCTTTTATAGAAAAACAGCTACATTTTAATAATCCAAAAGATTTGTTTGACTCCGGGGCAATTTCTAAAATAAATTCAGTTTTCCATAAAAAACACAACAGAAGAGAATTTATACCCGCAAGAACATTTATTGAAAATGGATGCTTATTTTCTGAGGTATATAAAAAAATAGGTCCCGCAATGATTAGCTCTTTTGGCAATATTAATTCTATTATATCCATACCTGAAGAAACTACTGAAATTAAGGCATTTGAAGATGTTAATATATATTTTATTTAATTAATTCGATAACCATTCACACCAATTGGATGGTCAACACTTAATTTATTTATATTGATTTATATTTATATAACTAAAAGAGCAAAAAGAATTTTAATTGTAGATACGGATAATCAACACTTAATTTATTTATATTGATTTATATTTATATAACTAAAAGAGCAAAAAGAATTTTAATTGTAGATACGGATAATCAACACTTAATTTATTTATATTGATTTATATTTATATGACTAAAAGAGAAAAAAGAATTTTAATTGCAGATGACGAAGAAAGTATAGTTTTCGTATTAAAGAAATTATTAGAAGATGAATTTGTCATTGATACGGCATCAGAAGGACAAGCTGCGCTTCAGCTTATAAACGAACACAATTATTTCGCCGTTTTTCTTGATATAAGAATACCTAAGATTAATGGTATGGAAATATTATCTTATTCAAGAGAACTTGCAAATCCCCCCAACGTCATCATAATGACTGCTCAAAATACCATGATAAATGCTATAGATGCTATGAAAAAAGGTGCGTACGATTATATAACCAAGCCATTCGACGTGGAAGAGATAGTAGGCATAATCAAAAAAATAAGAAAAGATGAAACGGATGCATTACCGCAACATAATACTGGTAAAAAAAATATTGATATTCTTGATTCTTTATTGGTCGGAAAATCTAAGGTGATGCAGGAAATATTTAAAACTATAGGGAAATTATCACATAACAGCCTGACTGTTTTGATTCTTGGAGAATCCGGAACGGGAAAAGAATTAGTCGCGCGGGCAATACATTTAAACAGTTTGCGCAATAAAAAACCGTTTATTGTCGTCAATACCCCTTCGGTTCCATTTGATTTATTAGAATCCGAACTTTTTGGTCACGAAAAAGGGTCGTTTACCGGCGCAAATGAAAAAAGAGAAGGGAAATTCCTGCAGGCAAACGGCGGAACAATTTTTCTTGATGAAATAGGCGACATGCCTCTTGACCTGCAGGCAAAATTATTAAGGGTGATACAAGAAAAAGAAGTAGAACCTGTCGGCTCAAATAAATCAATCAAAATAGATGTAAGAATTATTGCAGCGACAAACAAAAACCTAAAATCAATGATAAAAGAATCTAAGTTCAGGGAAGACCTATATTATAGACTTAATGTTATAGAAATTACCCTTCCCCCTCTGAGAGACAGAAAATCAGATATTCCCGTTCTCGCTGGTTTTTTTATAGAAAAATTTGCAAAAGAATTAGGCATTTCAGGAAAACAATTAAATGAAGAATCTCTTTCTTTCTTACAATCCCATAATTTTCCCGGCAATATCAGAGAACTGGAAAACGCAATAAGAAGGGCGGTAATAATGTCTCACCATTCAACGCTTACGCCTGAAGATTTCTATGATATAATTAAACCTGAAAATATAAGCAATTCAAAATTTTCAGACAAAAGGAATAATGATTCTACCCCATTTGAAGATATAATAAGACAAAGAATAAAAAATTATCTTGAAAAAATTAAAGATACAAATTTAACCGATGTTTATAAAACAATAATAGGAACGACAGAAAAAATAGTTATAGAAGAAATTCTTATTTTATCAAAAAATAACCAGATAAAAGCTGCTAATTTATTAGGTATAAATAGAAACACCTTAAGAAAAAAAATAAAAGAATTTAACATTTCAAAAAAAATTATTTGAACCGAGCAACATTAATATAATAAAAGGTCGGACCTGATACCATATTGCAATAACAATATAATAATAGACTGATTATAATACACCATATATAACATTTAAAAAATAGCGTATGCTTCAGACTGCATTACTGCTACATAATAGCTCATTCTTAATATTATAGCATCTTATTTACTCAAGAGTTATACTTAGTCTGTCCCGCTTGTTTTTAGATAAATTCCTGATGAGCAATTTTTAGCTTCCATTAGAGTATCAAATAAAAGTTCTATATCAAATAAAAATTTTAATTTACCTCTTTCAATATTTAAGCGTTCTTCCGCTTCATTAAGTTTTTTTATATTTTCATCTATATAATCAAGCTGTTCCTTTAGCTCCTGCTCATCAAATTCATCTTTAGCCTCTTTCAATCTTTTTTTTCCTATTAGCATAATATTTTTGATTGATGAATGGTTAAAAATATTATTTTCAATTTGACTTCTTTTTTCAATCATGGTTTTATAATTTTTGAGGTCTTTACCTAATTTTTTTGCAATATTTTTAACTTCATCAATTAATAATTTAATCTGTTTGGTGTCCAGATAATTCCCGGCTTTAAAATTGTTAAAAAAAACAGGGTAATCGCTCTCATTTATTATTTTTCTAAGATGTTCTTTATAGGATAAAAAATATTCTTCTCTGCTAAAATTAACAATCTTGAACATTTCTCCCCTTTTATTTTTTATCTGCAGATAAATATCCATTCTTACACCTCTCTTTTATCATTTTATATATATTATATTTATATATTTTATATATTGTCCTATTTTAATTTTTTCAAAATTATCATAATTAAATTAAATTCAATTCAATGCAGCTCAATTCAATCCAATTGATATTGTGATTTGATATTGATTTGATATTAATAACATATTTTTTTAATATTATAACAACTTTAATAAATAAAATATGATTTTTATCATCAAAATTAAATTTATAAATTATACTTTTAAAAATTTATGCCTATAAAATTAAATTTATAAATTATACTTTTAAAAATTTATGCCTATATTTTTTTTTGTCGTAAGGGTTAATGTGAACCATGACATCATTTATATAAGGATTTGACATAATAAGTTCGTCTTTCGCCGTCTCGGCAATATCATGCGCCATTTTTACGGTTAACGCCGAATCAACCTCTATGTTTACGTCAACATATATATACGGGCCTGATTTTCTTACTCTGAGATCTGTTATTTCTTCAATTCCTTTAATGTTTTTTATAACTTTCCGAATTCTTGCGACAACCGAAGCAGGAGGACTTTCATCCATAAGATTTCCAACAGATTCTTTAATTAATTTTATAGCTAATCTGAAAATAAATATGCTCACTATTAAACCGGCAACGGGGTCCATAAAAGTGTAGCCAAATCTTGCCGACACAATACCAATTACAACCGCGGCAGATGCCATTACATCGCTTTTGTGGTCATAGGCAGTTGCAATAAGCCCTGTTGATTTAAGTAAATTGCCCCATTTTAACGTCCATAAATAAAGTATCTCTTTTATAATAATAGTTGCTAACGCAACGAATAACGTATCAATAGCGGGCTTTTCCGAAACACCGAAATATAACTTTAATGCAGATAGGGCAACAACAAAAAAACCAAAACCAAATAAAATTAATGCTACTATAAAGGTGGCAATCATTTCAGCTTTTGCATGACCGTATGGATGTTCCTTATCCTGCGGTTTTTTTGAAATTTTAAAAGATATATATACAACAAAACCGGCAAAAATATCCGCAAGAGAATTAAACCCATCCGCAACAAGAGCTTCCGATTGCCCTGTAATTCCAACAATAAATTTTAGTACTGTTAAAAAAACGTTTACAGCAATACCTATATAAGATATTAAACGCAATTTAATAAATACCCGTTCTCTGTTTAAAAAAGCTTTCAAGATATTTAACCTTCTTAATATAAAACAATATAAAACATTAATATAAAATTAATAAATAGTTTCTATTATAACAAAAGATTTATAATATTGGCAATAAATCAAAATCACCCCAATTTGCCGATAGGAAATTTTTAATCCCGTCGCCTTGTCTATTTTGGTATTTTTTCCAAACAATGCTGATTTTTTAGTTATAAAAAATCAGCGGCTTGATTTTAAAAAACATTTTTTACAA
>JAJZJW010000006.1 GCA_021809845.1 bacterium
TTTTGCCGTGATCTACGTGACCTATTGTGCCTATATTGACATGCGGCTTTGATCTGTCAAATTTTTCTTTGGACATCTAATCCTCCTGGAAAATAATCTGAATTATATTTAAATTAATATATATATTGTCTATTAAATTCTTTGGAGCCCATGATCGGGATTGAACCGATGGCCTCTTCCTTACCAAGGAAGTGCTCCACCACTGAGCTACATGGGCAGATAATATTATATAAATGGAGCGGGAAACGGGGTTCGAACCCGCGACATTCAGCTTGGAAGGCTGACGCTCTACCAACTGAGCTATTCCCGCCTATAGAATAAACAATTAAATTAATATTTGATTATCAAAATAAATTTTTTATTATTAGCAAATGCTTTAGTTAGTCGCCCGGCTATCATTTACAGTTCCAGCATTTGCACTTCCGGTCATTTTCGCACTTCTTTAGTAATTTAGTAAGCCGCATTCCAAAAATAAATAATAAATATTCGCACTCAAAATTATAACTGGTGGAGAGGGGAGGATTCGAACCTCCGTAGACTTGCGCCGACAGATTTACAGTCTGTTCCCTTTAGCCGCTCGGGCACCTCTCCTGCTTTTGCAATTATTAATTATTTTGGAGCTGGCGATGGGAATCGAACCCGCAGCCTGCTGATTACAAATCAGCTGCTCTACCATTGAGCTACGCCAGCCTTACCTTAAAAAAAGCAGCTTATAAATTGGGTATAAACTTTTTTTTGTACAAAACTTTTTAGGTCAATTTTCAAAATATTTAAATAAATAATAAATTATTAATGAATTATTAATGAAATTTTAATAGTACCAAAAATATTATGATATTGTCAATATATTTTTTTATTATATTGAGGAAATTTTAATATTCAAGCGTCATGCGTCATGCGGTGCGGTGTAAGTAAAACCGATTGTAAATTATTTTTTATAAGTGGGGTGGATGACAGGGCTTGAACCTGCGACAACCGGAGTCACAATCCGGGACTCTACCAACTGAGTTACATCCACCATATGATAAGGCATTTTTTTATATTTTAGAGTTGAGTAATACAATTTTAATATTTATTGAAATTTAAGTCAATCTTTTAAAAAATATTGTTATTTAAAATTTAAAACACGTGAAATAGTTCGGTTTTAAAATTTAGCTAACATCATTTTAAAAAATATTCGTTCAAAAAAAACTGAAGCCGTCCAATCCGAGCGACTTGCCGGCGTCTGAAAACATAATTACAAATTCGCATATTATAAACGTCAGATTAATGCCAAGACTTGCCGGCGAAATCCAGTACATAGCCAATAAATAATTTAAATTTAGGAAAATCCCAATGGCTGCAGCAGTGCGCGTTAAAAAGCCGACTGACAGCAAAAGTCCAGCAGCAAGCTCACCTATAACGACCATTAAAGCAAACAAAAACGAATTCGGAATTACATAATTGTTTAAAAAGTCAGCATAAAATACCAGGGGATCGTGTCCTGCATAATAAACTATTTTGTCATGGAAGGAAGAAAAAAAATATGGGTCAAGTTTAAAATGAACCGCGTATAAAAAAAACAAGCCTATATAAATTCTGAGCACTCCTATCCATATATTGCTATTTTTTACACTCATATAAAATTTTAATTATTAATTGTAAAGTTATAAATTAAAATTAAAAATAAATAACTAACATGTTCAAAATAAATAAACAACTGACTAATCAAAGGTATAACTAAGCATACCGCAGATTTATAAAATTTCTTCAACCGTATTATACATATTTTCCAGAGTAGATTAGCATTTTAAAATAATCAATTCGGTTTATAAAATTTCTTTAACCGCATTATATATATTTTCGGGTGAAAGGCCTGCAATCCTGTATAAGTCAGCGGGTTTGCCGGAAGAAGAATAAAAAGCAGCGCCTAATTTTTTAAATTTTGTTTGAATATTATTTTCAGCGAGCAAGGAACCTATAGCGGTACCTATTCCTGTTTTTACGTTGTGGTCCTCAATTGTAATTATCAAACCGGTCTTAGCTGCTGTTTTCAAGTCTTCAATGTCTACATCCGAAGGGCATGACAGATTTAAAAGCATTGGTTTTATTCCGTCTTTCTGAAGCATTTTCGCTCCTTCGATAGCATGTACCGTCATATTGCCCGCAGAGATGATACAGAGGTCACCGCCGTCTATTATTTTATCCATTTTACCATATTTAAATTCATAATTACTTCCAAATGCGGGAGCATTCTTATCGTTTAAAATAACCGGTATGATTGAACGTCCCATTATAACGGCAAAATTACCTTCATGCGAAGCTATGTATCTTATAGCCCTGTCGGTTTGATTTGGGTCGGCAGGCAATATTACTTTAAATCCAAATGTAGAATTTAACAGACCAAAATAATCGATGCACTGATGCGTTTTTCCGTCTTCGCCTACGTCTATACCGCTGTGCGTACAGACTACTTTAAGGTTTGTATGATTTATATCATTTAATCTTTGCTGATTGTAAACTTCATCGATACCGAATACGCCAAAATCTGCGAAGAATGACATAATGCCGGCAGTTGATATTGCGCCGGATATCGTAGCAGTGTTATGTTCTTCTATGCCGGATTCAAAAAAATTCTCAGGAAACAGCGACTTGAAACTTCCGGTTTTGACCGAACCCTCAAGGTCGCAATCAAAAACTGCAATAGGCAATCTTTGCACTCCTGTTTCTTCCTTATATTTCTTTGCAATATCTGCCAATGCATTACCAAAAGCAGAACGGTTATCTACATTTTTTTCTCTGGTATAAGTAATCGTACTTTGCGCGTTTTGAAGCAAAATATAATTATTTTTGCGCATAACCAATGGTTTAATTGAAAATTCCTGTTTTCTTCTGCCGATATATTCGGCTAAATTATCCGGTTCAGCAAGTTCTCTCAGAGCTTTTCTGCAGTCTTCTTCGTTCAAAGTAGAACCGTGAAATTTAGCATTATTTTCCATAAAAGAAACACCTTTTCCCATTACCGTATTTGCAATAATCGCGACGGGAGCATCAATTGAATGTGCTTTTTTAACTGCTCTGTATATGTCATTAAAATTGTGACCGTCAATTTCAAACGTATAAAATCCGTCAGCTTCAAAATTTTGTTTTATATTATCTGGCATAACGTCTGATATTTTTCCGCCTATTTGCAAGCCGTTATGGTCAACTATTACTGTCAGATTATTTATTTTATATTTAACGGCGAATCTGCGGGCTTCCGATATCTGCCCTTTTGTTTGTTCCCCATCGCCCATAATGCAGTAAATATGATTATTATAGCCGTGCAGTCTGGATGCAAGCGCAAATCCGCAGGCGGCGGAAAGACCCTGCCCAAGATTTCCGGTATCCCATTCCACGCCCGGAACACATTTTTCAATATGCCCTTCAAAAGGCGACCCCGCATATCTAAACCATGCGATAGCATCATCCACATCAAAAAAGCCGTAGTTTCCCAAGGCCGAATAAACCCCGGGTGATGTATGTCCGTGGCTTACAAGAATAATATCTCTGTCTTCTTTAAACGGGTCTTCGTTAAAAACAAAGCCGCAGCCGTATAAAACAGAATAAATGTCAATAGAGGACATGGAACCCCCCGGGTGACCGGAGGATGCAACAGTGGTCATTTTTAATATATCGCCTCTGCATTTTTTAGCAAAATTTTTTAAGAATAATATTTCTTCGTTAGATAATCCGTCTGCGTCAAATCCTTTTTTAAATTCCATTTTTGTTTCCCCCTCCCGATAATAAAAATCAAACATTTTTAATTGAATCTAAAAGTTTATTATATGATTCTTCAAATGATTTAACACCTTCTTTCTGTAAAATTTCTCCTGCGTGCTCAGTATCAATACCTATTTTTTTTAGTTCATCTAAAATATTTACAGAACCGGCAATATCAAGCTCAGCCGTATCAGGTCTAATATTTCCGTTCTCCGCAATGCTTTCTATAGTCTGTTCGGGCAGTGTATTTACAGTATTTTTTGCAACTAAAGGTTCTACATATTTTAAATCATAATAATCCGGATTTTTCGTGCTGGTACTAGCCCACAAAGGTCTTTGAATATTGGCGCCCATAGATTCTAATTTTTTAAATCTTTCTGCGCTAAATATATCAAGAAATTTATTATATATAATCTTTGCATTGGCAACCGCAGCTAAACCTTTTAAGGAACTTATACTGTTTTTGACATCCCCGGCGGCTTTATTAAGCATATTGTCCAATAGTGTGTCTACCATCGTATCAAGCCTGCTTATAAAAACACTGGCTACACTATGAATTTTAGTTATATCTAAACCATTTTTATGCGCCATTTCCAAGCCTTCCATATAAGCATCGGCAACATTTATGTAGTGTGTTACGGAAAACATCAGCGTAACATTTACATTAATTCCTTTGCCGATAATTCGCGTTATAGCCGATAAACCTTCTTTTGTAGCAGGGATTTTAATCAACAGGTTCGGTTCGTTTATTGAATGAAAAATACGAGCTGCCTCTTTAATTGAGGTTTCCGTGTCTGCTGCAATATCCGGCGGAACTTCTATGCTGACAAAGCCGTCTTTACCGCCCGTTTTTTTATAAATAGGATAAAGTATTTTAGCGGCATCTTTTATATCTCTCTGAGTAATGGCGTCATATACTTCAAAAGTGCTAAGACCTTGGGACGACATTTTTCTTATTGTGTCCGGATAATTGCATTTGCCGGAATCAATTGCCTTTTCAAATATTGAGGGATTTGAGGTAATTCCTGTAATTATATTATTATCAACCAATAATTTTAGTTCGCCTGAACCTATCATACATCTGGATATATTATCTAACCATGGACTTTGTCCGCATCCAATAAGCTCTTCAAATTTTTTTTTGTTAGATATTAATAAATCTACGTTCATAAGAGCGGTCCTCCGCATTAAAATTAATCTTATTTTTTAATTATAATAAAAATTTAATTTTTAAAAAAAAGCCATTGATTCTCGCCTGCCTTTGCGAACTTCAGCAGGGTATATTCACCGGTAATTTTTTTTCCTTTAAAATATAAAATATATTTGCTGTTGTCTTTCTTTAATAAATCATAAGTTCCTTTGTCCCATATCTTTACTGTTCCGGCTCCATAATTGCCTTGCGGTATTGCGCCTTCAAAATCTGCATATTCAAGAGGATGGTCTGCAACTTTTATCGCAAGATGCTTTATGCCTCTGGACAAAGGTGGCTCTTTCGGTAATGCGAATGAAATCAGAACATTATCATCTTCAAATCTTAAATCCCAGTGCAGATGACTTGCATGATGTTCATGTATAACAAAAATTTTATCCATTAATTAACTAATTAATTGTATTGTATTATATTATTGAACGAAGCTGCAAAATTATATTTTAGAAACTGCAAAATTTAGAACAGACTTAGTTATATTTAACTATTTTTCAGATATTTTTTAATAAAATTACATACATTATATTGTATGCCATAATGCAGCATTTTCTGAATTTTTTAGGGCTCCAATATCACGAAGAATCAATTTTTATATTGCAATTATTTAAATTATTTATATTTATATTTCATCATGCCAAGCTCTTCCGTCTTTATTAATTAATTCATCCGCTTCCTTAGGTCCCCATGAACCGGATTCGTAATTTGGAAACATCGGCGCAGGCAAACTTTTCCAGCCATTGACAATATCCCCGATTAATTTCCACGAAATAAGCATATTATCCGTTCTGTAAAATAATGTTTTGTCTCCTTCCATTATATCATACAGCAATCTTTCATACGCTTCAGGCGGGCTGCCTTTAAATGAAGATTTATAAAAAAAGGAAAGTTCCACAGGTTCTATTTCCATTTTAAACCCCGGCGTTTTTGCTCCTATTTTTAGCTCTATACCTTCATTTGGCTGAATGGTTATCGTGATAATATTCTGCTCAATATTTTCAACGGAATTTTTACCAAAAAGGCTATGCGGTAATTTTTTTAGATAAATCGCAATTTCTGTTTTATGTTCTTTTATTCTTTTTCCTGACCTTATATAAAATGGAACACCTGCCCATCTGTAATTGTCTATATAGAGCTTCAGAGCAACGAATGTATCGGTGTCCGAATCAACCGGAATGCCTTTTTCTTCTCTATAGCTTAGCGCTTCTTCGTTATCGTCTATCATACCTCTATCATACTGACCGCGCACGACATTATTTTTAACATCGTTTACCGTCAATCTTCTCACGCTCTTAAGTAATTTAGCTTTTTCATTACTTAAATCATCTGCATCAAACAGGGCAGGCGGTTCAATAGCAACTAAAGACAACAGCTGCATCATGTGATTTTGCATCATGTCTCTTATTATGCCGGCATTATCAAAATAGCCTGCGCGCGAACCGACACCTATAGATTCTAATGCGGAAATCTGGATATGGTCAATATATTTATTGTTCCAAAACGGTTCAAATATTGCGTTTGCAAACCGAAAAGCCAGTATATTCTGTACGGTTTCTTTTCCAAGATAATGGTCTATTCTGTAAACCTGCCGTTCGCAGAATGCAGATAAAATTTTACTGTTTAATTCATTTGCGCTTTCGTAATCGCTGCCGAAAGGCTTTTCTATAACTATTCTGGAAAAGCCGTCTTTTTGTTCATTGTTTGAAGCCAGACCCGAATTATTTAAACCTGTGACAACATCCTGATAAACACTTGGCGGGGTTGAAAGATAAAATATTAAGTTTTTTTGCATGCCGTATTCTTTGGACTTCTCTTCGATAAATGTCTTCAGTACTCCATAACTTTTAATATCGCTATAGCTCGTGGCAAGATAATTTATATGTTTAGAAAAATCGTTAAAATGTTTAGCATCCACGGGTTTTTTTCTGCAATATATATTCATAGAGTCATAAATTGTTTTTCTAAATTTCTCGTCGTCCATTTTAGTTCTTGCAAAACCGGTAATAAAAAAATTATCCGGCAAAAAACCCTCGTCCCATAGATTATATAAAGCGGGAAAAATTTTAACATGCGCCAAATCCCCGCTTGCGCCAAATATTATAATGCCGCACGGCTCAAGTCCTTTCATATTTGCATTCCTCGCTTATTCATCGTTTATTATATATTGATATTTTCAAGAGTTGCAAGATTATTATAATTTATTATAATAATAATTATTAATTGCTCATTATTAACTTATATAAGTTAATAACAATTTGGTTAATTAACCGGTACTTACTAATTTAACTTTTTTATTTTAATGATTTCATTTTTCTAATATAACCCTTGCAGGTGCACCGTCAGAATCTTTTATTTTGACGGGAAGCGCTATGAGTTTACAACTCCCGGGCGTAACGTGTTCAAGATAGAGACTTTCAATTATGATAATCCCTGCGCCAAGCAAAACCCTGTGGGTTTCATGCCCTTTACCGTAACCCTCTACCGAGAGATAATCTACCCCCACGAGTATTACGCCTTTATCAACCAAATACTGAGCGGCGTCATTGGCAATGTACACATAATCCTCATGAAAATTTTTATCGAGCGATATAATTTTAGAATTTTTTGTTTTAAATAATATCCTGCCGCCGCTGTTAATATTTTGCGTTTTAAGAAAATCTTCCGTTATAGCTCCATATGTTTCAGGGACTTCTATAACAAGACATTCTCCTATTAAACTTTCCAATTTTAATTTATCTATTCCAATCCCCTCTTCATAAAAATGATGCGGGGCATCTATATGCGTTCCGGTATGGGTTCCAAAAGAAAGATGCGTATTATTGGCAGTATCGCCTTTTTTAATACTTGAAAATTGTTTTATAATAACTTCAGGGTCATTCGGCCAATGAACCATCCCATCTTCAACCGTTAAACTTACATCAATATACATAATATGTTTACCCTAATAATTTTAAATAAGATCTGCAATTCGGCTATATATAATTATATATAATATATAATAAATATAAATAACTGGTCTAAGGCAAATAAAATAAATTAGCAACTATATTTATTTATATATTTTGATGATATATTTTAATGAACGGGGTGTCCGCCAAACTGATGCCTTAGCGCTGCAAGGACTCTGTTTGCGAAAGAATTTTCCTGTCTGGATCTGAATCTTGCAAACACCGATTCCGCAAGCACAGGAGCAGGAACGGCATTATCTATAGCTTCTTTTAATGTCCATCTTCCCTCGCCTGAATCATCAACGGTAGGACCGAGATTTTTAAGCTCGGGGTCTAATTTAAATGCATTATTAGCTAACTCCAAAAGCCACGACCTGACAACCGACCCATGCATCCATAGTTCAGTAACTTCGGTCAGATTTACATTAAAATCGCTTGTTTTTAAAATTTCAAAACCTTCGGCATATGATTCCATCATTCCGTATTCTATAGCATTATGAACCATCTTAACGTAGTGTCCCGCACCTGATTTTCCGGTATAAAGATAGCCTTTTTCAGGCGCTAAAGTTTTAAATATAGGTTCGCAATATTCAAAAATTTCTTTTTCGCCGCCTACCATAGAACAGTAACCTTCTTTAAGCCCCCATATTCCCCCGCTCGTCCCGGCATCAAGAAAATTAATACCTTTTTCTTTAAGTAAATCATGTCTTTTTATAGAATCTTTATAATATGAGTTGCCCCCGTCAATTACTATGTCGCCTTTTTCAACATACTTCGAGACTTCTTCGAGCATTAAATCCGTAGTATCACCTGCAGGCACCATAAGCCAGACAATCCTGGGAGCTGATAATTTTGAAACTAATTCTTCTATAGAATCTGACCCGATAGCACCTTTATTTTTAACAGGTTCTTCTTTAGACCTTGTTCTATTAAATACAACTACTTTATGCCCGCCTTCTAAAAGTCTGAATACCATATTAATACCCATTTTTCCTAAACCTACCATACCTAGTTCCATATTTGGCACCCCCTTATTCTATGTTATGTTTTTTATTTTTATTGATTTGCTTACTTATTATTAATTGGACGTTTAGTTATTTAACGCCTGAATTAATGGTACTGTGTGCATCATTAGACGAATTACCCGAACCGAAACTTCTTCCTACCTCTCGTATAATATCTAAAGGGATAGGCATTATCATTGTAGTATTATTTGTGGAAGAGATTTCATTTAGCGTCTGCAAATATCTTAACTGCAGTGCCATCGGATTTTCCGCTATGATTTTAGCAGCGTCGCTTAACCTTTGAGCCGCCTGAAATTCTCCGTCGGCATTGATTATTTTTGCTCTTCTGTCTCTTTCGGCCTCCGCCTGTCTCGCCATGGCTCTTTGCATATCTTGAGGCATATCGATTTGTTTTAGTTCTACTATAGTAATTTTAATTCCCCATGGTCCTGTATGTTTATCCAATATATCCTGCATTTCTGCATTTATCTTTTCCCGTTCTGCCAAAAGTTTATCAAGTTCGGCTTCGCCGCAGATGCTTCTTAACGTGGTTTGAGCAAGCTGAGAAATAGCATTGTAATAATCGGCTACCTGCACTACTGCATTAAGCGGGTCAACTATTTTAAAATAAACTACTGCCGATATCTTTAGCGTAACGTTGTCTTTTGTTATTACGTCCTGGGAAGGAACCTCAAAGGTAAGTATCCTTAAAGTGACCCTAACCATTCTGTCTATTATCGGCCATAATAAGATTATTCCCGGACCTTTGACAGCTACCGCTCTGCCAAGTCTAAATATGACCGCCCTGTCATATTCTGTTATGATTCTCACAGCATACAAAACAATCATAATTGCAACAATTATGATTACAGATATAAATAAAACTCCGAAACCTTGCATAAATCCTCCAGATTTAATAAGAACTCACATATTTGAGATATACATAAAAGTTTGAAATGTACACAAATATACATAAAAGATAAGCCTGCATAATAGGTATATGTATACGAAAATATTTTTAGCTAAAAGGTTTTACCTTCAATTTTAAGGAATCTTTTACAGAAATAGATGATGAATGAGGTGATTCAAGCACAATTACTTTTTGACCTTTAGCGATAGCAACATCTGCATAAGCAGTCCATATCTCGCCGTTTAAATCAACCTGCCCGAAACCGCCGGCAGGAATATCCTTTGTAACAAATGCAGCAGCGCCCACAACACTATCTATTGATGATTTGACCTTTGTTTTATTCGCTTTATATCCCAAGATTATAAATATGACTATGAAAATAAATAATGCAACATAAGCAGGTAAAATAATCTCTACAAAAAAAATTGGAAACATTGGCGAAAATGTAAAAATAATAACTGAAGCTATAACGAATAAAATAGCGCTGAGCGAGGTTAAAACGCCAAACGAGAATATAAAAAAGTCCGACATTATGAGTGCAAATGCAAATATTACAAGAATGTAGGCTGCCATTATCATGATTTTATCTGTTGTTATTTTTAATGTTAATTTAATAAATCATGCGCTCCAAAAAAACATATAAAAATCAAATATACCCCTATTCGTCTGTAGGTACACCTGAATCAAATTTTGCAAGAAATAAATAATAATAAAAATCTCTTATATATGTTACGAGAGCATGCTGCGTATCAATTTCATATCTTCCCAGACATCTTTTTTTGCAGACGGATTTCTAAGCAGATAAGAGGGATGATAAGTAGGTACAACTTTTATACTTTTATAGTTATAAATTTTACCTCTGTGAACGCCCATTTTTTCAAATTCAATACTTTCTCCGTCGACAGAATTGCTAATTTCATTAAAAATAAACATAGATGAAAATTTTCCCAAGGTGCATATAATTTTAGGCTTTATTATATCAATCTGTTCCCTTAAAAATGAACTGCAGCTTTCGATTTCGCTCTGCTCAGGATTTCTATTGCCAGGAGGTCTGCATTTTATTATATTTGCAATGTAAACGTACTCCCGTTTAAGATTAATAGATTCAATAATTTTGGTTAATAATTGACCGGCTCTTCCTACAAAAGGTCTTCCTGTTTCATCTTCTTCTGCTCCAGGTGCTTCTCCTATAAACATTAAATCTGAATCGGAACTGCCCTCGCCGAACACTATTAAATTTCTTTTTTTAGCTAACCCGCATTTTATACAATTATTTATTTGAACATCTCTGAGTTTTTTTAGCGCTTTATCTTTTTCTGAATTTTCCACGCTTTTAAACAGCGGCGGGAGCGAAACATCCCGCAGAGCTCCGGCTGCACGTTGCCGCGCTGCGACTGCGGACTCCGCATGCTTTTCCTCACCGGCTTTGTCGCTGTAAAACTCATTTATTGCCGTATTAAATGCGAAACTGTCTTTATATTGTGCTACCGATTTTTTAAGCTTTCTGCTCATATTTTATAATCATTATCTTATATTTCTGGTATGTTATGTATGTTATGGTGTATATAATTTTATTAATATATCTGCATTTTATTACTATTACAACAATAATGATATTTTGTGACGTTATAAATTAAGTCCGATGTTAAAAGCTTTCAAATTATCCTCAGCTTTTGAACCTTTTAGAAGTATATTTTCTATTACGTTTTTGGATACGGGTATATTTGTTTTCGCAAATAAAACCCCGAGGGAAATAACATTGCAGGATATTATAGAACCAAAATTTTCTAAAGATAACTTATTAAAATCATAATAAAAAACTCTGTTCGTTATGCCGTAAAGACTCTCTAATATATCGTCTAACTCAGGATATTTATCTTTTCCCATTCGCACACTTATAGGAATATGCGTATTTGTATTGAAAATAATGACGGAATTTTTGTTAATATAAGAAACAGCCCTTAACGTCTCTAGCGGTTCCAATGAAATAAGAGCATCGGCGTCACCTGAAGCTATCATAGGAGAGTGCATATTTTTTCTTGAATTTTGCAGCTCTGCAATGGAGTCATAAAAAATATATTTGACAAATGCTTCCACGTAACCCTCTCTTTGCGCTCCGCCTCTTCTTTCTGAACCTGAAACATCCTGCATAACGGAATCAAGAACAGCATTTTTTAGTATAGTGCCGGCGGTTATAATCCCTTGCCCGCCAAGACCTGTAATAGCTATATTAAACTTTTTCATTATTATATTTATTATTTATTATTATAACTTATTTTATACATAATGTATATTATATCCTATAATTATAGATATTTTTACTTCGTTTTATTTTATTTATTATTAAGAAAGCATAATTGTGATTCAGAATTTATTGATGGATGTAAATTGAATTCCACTTTCCTTATAGCGCTGTTAGGGCACACCTCATAACACACACCGCATTTAACGCATGAAACAGGGTCTATAAAATAATATTCTTTGCCATTATTAATACCATTTTCCTTTGCAGACTGAATTGCGGGGCATGCCAATTCAACAAAGCATTCATCGCACTTAACGCAACGTTCTTTTTGTAATTCATATATAATTTCAGGATTATTTTCTAATTTAAATTTAATATTTTTTATTTTTTTTCTTCTTTCTTCCTGCAAAATACATTCACGCTTAGCAATTATTACCCTGAGCCCTTTTTCTTTCAGAGCTTCTTTTATAATAACGCTGAATCTTTTTACACTGTTGGGGTCAAGTGTTTTAATATATGAAACGCCAAGCGATTTAAGCAAATCTTTTAAATTAACAGAATTAGGAATGGGAGTTCCATCGATTTCCGTTTTGGTTGAGGGTGTTTTCTGATGCCCTGTCATTGCGGTCCAACTGTTATCAAGAATAATATATAAAATATTTGAATTGTTTTGAATTGCATTCATAAGAACGGGTATTCCGGAATGATAAAAGGTGGAGTCTCCGACTAATGCTATTATTTTTTTGCTCTTGTCAGCTATGCTGATTGCCTGACCTATGCTTAATCCTGAATTCATGCAGGTAAGCCAATCCATGGCATTATACGGCGGCAATAATCCGAGAGTATAACATCCTATATCGCCTGCTATAATAACATCTCTGTCTTTAGAGTCGGTGTTTGAATATCCAGATGCTTTTAAAATTGAATAGATGGTAGCGCGATGAGGACATCCTACGCAAAAAGTTCCCATCCTCTGCGGAATTTTATCAGAAAGAATTTCCGACTTATTAATTGCTGCGCTGAAATGCTCGGGAACAGCTTTTCTTAAAAAACCTGCCACGCCCTTAATAACATCGTCTATGGTTAGTTCTCCATAGGCTTTAAATATATTTTTACCGTGGATTTTTCCATGATAGCCTATTTCAAAAGCTATTTTTTTAATTTGAAATTCTAAAAAACCTTCCGCTTCTTCAACAATAACAACTTCGTCTACGTTATCTAAAAATTTACCTATAAGTTCTTCTGACAAAGGAAAAGTAATCCCCAACTTTAAAATTTTATAATCATCTGCATTAATAAAATTCAACGCCTCTACCAAATGGGAGTATATAACCCCCGATGAAACAAAGCCTATTCTGGAACTTTTTATTGAACTAATTTGCGCATCTATAATCATATTTAACTCAGAATTATAGACATATTTTTTAAGGAGTTCGTTACGTTTAAGATATTTTTTATGATTCTTAACGGCAAGATTAAAAAGATTAAGATAGTTTTCCGGATCTCTTTTAAAATTTCCCGATATTAAATCTCTGTTCAAACAATCGCCAAAATGCAATATACCTGCATTATGGCACAACCTCGAAGGAGCCATTAGTACAATTCCGAAAGAAAATTGTTCCGAAATATCAAAAGCTTTTTTTGTAAAATCTTTAGCTTCCTGTATATTTGAAGGCTCTATAATAGGCATGTACGTATGCAGACTATACCACCTGTCGTCCTGCTCATTAGAACTGCTGGGAGCGCCAGGGTCTGAACCTATAGCAAGAACAAGTCCTGCTTTAACCCCTGTATATGCCAAAAAGTGCGCCGGTTCGCTGGCAACATTTAACCCAACATTCTTCATTGCGCACAAAGACCTTATGCCCGACCATGAAGCGCCTATTGCTCCGTGCAGGGAAATATGTTCATTTAAGCTGAATTCGGTATAAATATTTTTTATATTTTTTTTATTTTTGTCTAACGCAATAATAATTTCGGAGGCCGGGGTTCCAGGATACATTGATGCATAGCCTATCCCAGCTTCAAGTGCACCTCTTGCAATTGCCTCGTTCCCAAGGATTATACCCCTATCGCCATATTTTCCGTCAACGAACAAATTTGCCATATATAATTTTATTGCAACTTTTTTAATATGTTTATTTTTGGGCTTATAATTTTTATAATTAATCCGTCTGCTTTAAGATTTAAGGTTTTGGCATAAGCTTCATCCAATGAATTAAAGGTTTTTCCTATTTCTAGTTCATTAATATGTATAAAAACATTTTTATGTTCTTTTTTAATATATTCAATTGCACATACATTATCTGTAAAAGAATTAATTATAAAATTATCTGCGCCAACTGATATAAGTTTTTTTATTTTTACCATATCAGCAGGGGTTGATGCGGCTATCTTAACACCAAGATTAAAATTTCCGATATTATAGGCAGCATCTTCGCTGCAAACAACATGAACATCGTTTAATAAATCGTTATTTAAATTGTTTTCTATTAAATGATTAATTGACTTAGATTTTTTAATGATAGAACTAAATGTAACTACATCTATATCATAAACAGGTTTGGCAGAATGAAATACCGTTTTCATAGGATGCAGTCCTTCAGATATTATAATATTTTTCAACCCGAGCTGCTCTAAGGTAATAATATCGGAAAATAGCGCAATCCTATTTTTATCTCTCATATTAAACGAATACGTTATTGCTAAGTCAGGATTTTCATCAGAAACGAACTTGCTGAGCAAAATTGCGTTAAAACCGAAATTTTGTTCAATAATTATATTTTTAATATTAATAACTCTATTACTGCTAAGTCCATTTAATAAGATTTTTAATTCTTTCAAAAAATCAATATAATTTTCACTTAAAGGGGATTCTATTTCAGGTATAATATTCATATAGTAAATCCTTAAATATTTTTTTTAGTAGTCTTTATACTATAGTCTCTTGGAGGAAAAATACGGGCTATATTTTCTTCTTCTCCAAAATTTTTCATATTTACATACGAAGTCATAAATATGCAATTTGCTTCTTCGTCAACTTCGCATTTAATACCACCATGTCCTTCGCATGGACCATTTAGCAGTCCTTTGGGGCAAAGCGTTATTGTACATACCCCCCCTGTAAAATTTAGTCTGCATTCGTCGCATCCTCGGCACAAAGGACTATATTCGCCTATATGCTCGGTCTTGGCTATATATTTACTATTTGTTCCGGTAATCACCTTTTTTTTGGTAAGTCCGCTTATGGTTTGAACACCTGTTCCGCATGAAAGCACAACGATAGCTTCGGTATTTTCAAGTTTATCCTCAACAAAACGCATATCCTCTTTTAGCACTCTCATATCGCACGGCTCATCGATGGAGATGGTAAAAGTTATATTTTTACCTTCTGACTTTAATGATTGCGCCATTTCCCTAACCTGCACGGAACCGCCGGTCAAGCATATAGACGCGCACGATGCGCAGCCGACAATACCTATATTTTGAAATTTTTCCGCGGCATTTACGAGCTCTTTAATATCTTTTTTCGTGGTCAGAAACATATTTTATTATCTCTCTTTAAGATGGCTGAGCGCCAAGTTTTACTTTAATGAATTTAATTTTATTATTTATATGTATTTTGAGAACTACAACCTGCCCCGGAATGAACGAATTAATCATTCTTTCGAGGCTAGAAAAAGAATCAACCTTTTTATTGTTTATTCTTGTTATAATATCTCCGCCTAAAACATAAGCCATAGCCTTCATCTGTATTATTCTTTTCCCTGCTCTTATGCCAGCCTTGTAAGCAGGACTCCTGGGAAAAACTTTTTCAACTAAAAGACCTTTATTTACATTTTTAATTCCGAAAAGCCTGCTGAAACTTTTCGTTACTTTTATAGCTTCTATTCCCAGCCACGGTTTTATTATCCGGCCATATTTTATTAACTCGGGTACTGCTCTTTCTGCAAGATTAATAGGTATCGCGAAACCGATATTTTGGGCTTGCCCTGCCAATTTAGCGGTATTAATACCAATGACGTGTCCCCTGTAATTAACCAATGGTCCGCCAGAATTGCCAAAATTAATTGCCGCATCCGTCTGTATGATATTTCCATAAAATCTTGCGGTAGGAAAAACTAATGACCGTTTAAGTCCGCTTATTATGCCTGTAGTGACGGTTTGATATAAATTGTAGGGGTTTCCTATCGCCATAACCCTTTCACCGACTTTTAAGTTATTAGAGTTACCTAAAACAACATGTATTATTTTCCTGCCTTTAGGGTTAATGTGGATAATCGCTATATCTGATGAAGGGTCAGTACCGATTATGTTAGCTTTTACATTTTTATATTTTAAAAAACTGACGTCAATTTTGCTCGCATTTCCTATGACATGAAAATTGGTTAATATATCTCCGTTATTATTTATAAAAAACCCTGTGCCTATATCTTCTTCCGGCATTATTGCACCGTTTTTTAATCTGGCAAATCCCAGCACCTGAATGTGCACAACGCTGGGCTGCAATTCATGGAATAGTTTTTCAACAATTGAACTGTTACTTTTATTCACGGCGCTAAATGCATAGATGCTAGAGGCTGCAAATGCAAATATTAAGGATGCTATGGAAAAAACCGATATAATTGTTTTTATTTTAAATTTAGATTTAGTTTTACCGCCAAATGCCTTACCGCATCTGTTATTTTTATAACCGCCGTCTGCACTATGCCGCCTCTGAAAAAACATTAGAACCTCCGCTCCATTGCTTCGCCTGATGAATAAAAGCTTCAAGTCTAAGCATTAAATTTGTACTTTCCTGTCCGTCAAACCATAAATTTATCCATGGAAAATTATTTAAATCTTCTCTAAATTTTTTTGAAATAGCTTGAACCACCGAGCCTGGCATGCAATGAAAAGGATGTATAGCAATAACCCCTGAATATCCTCTTTTTGCAAAATCTATGGATTCGCCAACCGTTAAAATAGCCTCTCCGCCTATTGCTATATCTATATATTCTTTTGCATATTCTAACACTTCTTTAATACTGGTTTCTTTTTGATTCCTGAGTAATTTGGAAAAAGGTTTAAACATATTTGATTCGTCTTTCTTTTGATAATAATTTACAAGAAAACTTAGAAATATGTCTTTAAATTTTTTGTTTCTAAAAGCTTTAGTAGTATATTGATGAGTTGTGAAAGTTATCCATTTGTACGTGGGAACAACAGAAACTTCTGCTCCAAGCGCTTCAATTTTTTCTATCGTAAAATTATTTGTAAATTTATTAAGCCTTAAAAATATTTCTCCTACAATACCTATTATAGGTCTTTTTTCGTCTTTAATCGGAACAGACTCAAATTTTTTAGCGCATGCTTCCATTGCGCTGTATATCTCTTTCCCTTTCTCTATTGCATCGACTACAATATCTTTGCACTGCCCATAGACTTTTTCTGTCTCGCCTTTATTAATTTCATACGGCCGTACTCTATATAATGCTTTTTCTAAAATATCTATCGCAAGACAGCCCTGCCATGCGACCTTCCTGAATAAAGTCGCTTTATCCCCAACAAAATCCGTGTATGATTTGCCTGCGCTCGGAACTAAAAACTCTACTTCATTATATCCCATGCTATCAAGCACAAGTTCATGCAATCTGTTATATTGTCCAAATTTGCAGGGACCGGGCGACGTCGGCATAAAAAAAGCCGACTTCTTAGGGTCAAACCCGGGTTTTTCAATGACTTTTATTATATCGCCTGTTGTAACAAAACAGGGCATACACTCGTTGCCGTTCGTATATTTTAAGCCGCAATCAATAGTTGAATTGTCAGGAGCTTCCATAACCTCGGAATCTACTCCGCATCTTCTGAAAGCGCCGCTTAATGCGTATGCCGCATCGGACATATATGGAATATATACCTTCTTGTCAAATACCGAAGCATTAGTATGATGCATATTAAAACCCTCTTAAAAAATATTATTATTTTATTTTTTTATTTTTTAGTTAATTTATTATTAATAATCTAAATCTCTATTATCTCTTCTATCTCTTTAACCGCTTCTATCGCAAAAAAGTTATCACTCTTCTTTCATATATACTATATCCCATTTATAAAGTCAAATTAATAATAGTAATAATTATTTAATAATATTTACTAATTATTTTGATTCGAAACATAACCCTTTTTTATTTTTATTTTATTTTAATTTGAGACATAAACCTTTTTCATTTTTATTTTATTTGAGTAAACTCAATCTTCATTAATTTTCTATTAACAAAGATGTAATATAGAAAATTTAACATAACCATTTGATATAATTTGATATAATAATTTGATATAATCTTGACAATGGGGCTTAAATCTCAGAGCTTGTTATTTAAAATTTATTAAACTTTAAGCAACAATGGCATTATCATTCTAATTATTATTATACCGCATTTAAATATAAACAAAACTTACAAGATGAAATTTCATAATATTATTGTACTATACAATCCGTTTTCTGGACGTTTTTCATTTAAAAAACTTAATTTTATTAAATATTATTTAAATAGTCTGAACATAAAAACAACAATACTTAATATTACCGAGAAAGAGTTTTACGACAAATTAAATAATTCGCATAATGATTTTCTTTTGCATTATGATGCTGTATTTCTTGCAGGAGGAGACGGAAGCCTTAATCATATAATTAATAAATTAGTTTTTACCGATGTTCCTATTGCTCACGTGCCTATGGGGACGGTTAATCTGTTTGCGCTTGAAAACAAAACGCCGTTTAATATAAAAAAAGCATTGGATGATATAATCAATAAATATGAACCTAAGAAGATTAATTTAGGAAAAATCAACGATAGATTTTTTTTAATAATGGCAGGTGTCGGCTTTGACGCATATGTAGTAAAAGAATTTGAAAACAAACTGCATAAGACTAATGAAAAATCAAAAATCTCTAAAAAAAATAATATCTTCAAATATATTAACTACATAGGCAGCGTTATAACAACTTTAAAAAAATACGAATTTATCGACCTTAAGGTTAATATACTTTATAATGACAACAAACTTACTAATTTAACAGAATATGCCGTATCATCAAAAAATAATGCTGCAAACAACAAACAAGATTTTATTGATAGAGCAGAGTCTGATTTTGAAAAATGCAGCATTAAAAATCTATCTGCTACTAAAAATTTATCTGAAAAAAACATAATTGCCAAACAGGTTATTGCTTCCAATCTAAAATATTACGGCGGACCGTTCAAAGTTTTTCCGAACAGTTCGTGTTTTGACGATAATATTAATGTTAGATTGATTAAAAATATAAATAATAGTTTCAACGCATTATTGTGCATGGTTAAATCCATAATGTTAAGCAAACAGTACATAAAAAATAGCGAGTTTTTTATGAAAGCAAAAAAAATAACTATAAACGCTTCAGTTCCTGCAAAAAACAGCATGGTTTACTGCCAGTGCGACGGCGAATTCTTTGGCACTCTCCCTGTTGAAATAATAAAAGTCTGTAATGCCGTTACATTACTTATATCGCCTGACGGCGAAATTATGCTATAATAATATAATAATATGGATAAGAAACTTATATATACCGAATTTAAAAATATTTTAGGCAGCGAACGGGTTTTAACCGAGCCTGAAGAACTTTTATGCTATGCGTATGATGCTACAATAAAAGAGTCTATGCCTGATTTTGTTCTTTTCCCTTTAAATGAGGTTGAGATATCGGCTATTGTGAAAGCATGCAACAAATTTAATATGCCCGTTGTCGGAAGAGGTGCTGGAAGCGGGTTTTCCGGCGGAAGCATTCCAATTGGCGGCGGCGCGGTAGTCTCGTTTACCAAAATGAACAGCATTTTAGAATTAGATGAAGAAAACATGTTTGTCACTGTAGCTCCGGGTATTATCAACTCCGATTTAAAAAATTATCTTTCAGACAAAGGGTATTTTTACCCTCCTGATCCGGCAAGCTTTGAATTTTGCACCATAGGCGGCAATGTAGCGGAATGCGCAGGAGGACCAAGGGCGGTTAAATACGGCGTCACAAAAAATTACGTGTATGGACTAGGAGTGATAACCGGAATCGGGGAAATTATTAATACAGGTTCTAAAACTATAAAAGATGTTGCCGGCTATAATTTGACGCAGCTTTTAGTCGGTTCGGAGGGCACTTTAGGTCTTTTTTCAAAAATAATACTGAAATTTTTGCCTAAGCCGGAAACATCTAATCTTCTAATCGTTTCTTTTGACAACTCCACCGACGGTTTTAATGCCGCCCTATCCTTGCTAAAACTTAGCAGCAAACCTTCAATGCTTGAGTTTATGGATAATTCGTCTATAAAAGCAGTTAAAGATTACTTTAGCAACAGGTTGATTGACATTAAGGGGGATTTTTTATTTATAATTGAAGCTGACGGAGCTGCAGATGAGGTTAAAGCTGCAATTGAACTGTACAAAGATAAGCTAAATAAATTTTCTCCGGTTCTGCTTTTTGCCGCTGGAAATGATGAAGAAAAAAAAGCAATTATGGACGCAAGAAAGTCTATTTCTCCTTCATTAAGGGCATTTGGAGATTTCAAAATAAACAATGATATTGCTGTGCCTATAAATAAAATAATACAAATTTTGCATGATATCGGGAACATATCTGATAAATATAATGTCCCTATTATTAATTTCGGCCATTTCGGAGATGGCAATATTCACGTTAATATAATGCTAAATAAAAGCGATGCGGCAATGCTTGAGCGCGGCGAAAAAGCCAAGTATGAAATTATGAAAAAAACAGTTGAGTCAGGCGGCACTATATCAGGGGAGCATGGGATAGGAACTATGAAAAAAGAATTTATGAATCTAAAATTTGACCCGTACTACATCAATTTAATGCGTAATATCAAAAAATCATTTGACCCTAATAATATTTTAAATCCAGGAAAAATATTCGATTAAAATATTAGTCTGATATTAATAATCTAATATCTGCACTATAAAATTAATCAATTTATTTTTATTTTCAATCGGCTAATAAAATAAAATCAATAAACAAGTTTGGTTATTAAATAATAACTATATATAAAAAAATTGGATAATATTTTAAATAAATCCCTAAAAAGTTTTGAAAATTGTGTAAAATGCGGAAAATGTCTGTCTGTCTGTCCGTCATATAATTCCACTTTCAATGAATTTTTCAGTCCTAGAGGTCGTATTCGTTTAATTGCATCTGAAGTTAAAGATGAGCTGCCAATGCGGCTCTCAAAATTTGGGCAATCCATGTCCACATGCCTTCTTTGCGGCAGGTGCGCTGATATTTGTCCAAACGGGGTAAAAACAGGTCCGTTAGTCATAGAAGAAAAGAATAAATTCAACAGAATTAAAAATGAAAAATTTTCTCTAGACGATTTCGCTCTTAATGCCTTGAAAAGTAATAACCGATTTATGCTTTCTTCCGGTCTGCGACTTTCAAATATTTTTAAATTCAAAAATTTAAATATTCCGAAACCTTCCGGAAGACCATTTATTTTACATAAAGATTTAAGGTTTATTGCTGAAAAAAATTCTTTAGATAAAAACAATACTGAAGAAAATAATACTTATGGTAAAAATTTAAAATCCGTTCGTATCGACACTCAACATAATACAATCAATATTATTAAAAATATTACGGTAGGTTACTTCAGCGGATGCGTATTTAACAGCATTTATCCAGAAATATCCAGAAGCACCGTAAGCGCATTGAATAAAAATAATATATCCGTCATTGTTCCTTCTTCACAGTCTTGCTGCGGTTTGCCGCATATATCAAGCGGGGATATCGCCTCCTTTAAGGAACTTGCTTTAAATAATGCCTTGAGTTTTAAAGAAAAGAAACTGGAATATATCATAACTTCATGTGCTTCCTGTTCATTCTCTATTAATAAATTATACCCTTTATATTTTAGCGCTGAAGAAAAAAATAAAACAAAAGAAAATGATAGAACCGATATTTTAAACTTTTCTAAAAAATTAGTAGATATCTGGGAATTTTTCAGTATTCTTAAAAAAAAGGGTATAAATATAAAGCAGGGCGTGTTGAGTGAAAAATTAGATGCGGTATTTCATATACCATGCCATTTAAAAAATTCAGCAAATTTTATTCCTGTTTCCAGAAATGAGAATCTTATCGGCGAAGCGGGCAGCATTATAGATGATATAAAGGGATTGAATCTGAAACCGCTAAAATATAATTACTGCTGCGGAAACGGCGGAATGTTTAACATGCGGCATTATAATATGTCAAAAGATATTACGAGAAGAAAATTCAAAGAAATAAACGATGCCTCGCCCGAAGTTATATTGACTTCGTGTTCCGGCTGTATGCTTTCCTTAAAAGACCAAAAAAACATAAGAAACGGCAACAATGAAATTCCGGTGAGACATCTTATAGAATTATATGATAAAAGTATACGCACCTGAAAACAGGGAAGCGTGCTCGCGTTTGTTCAACTTTTACCCATAATACCCTTGATACAGCGGAAACCTCCCGCAAAGATTTATCACTTCATTTTTTATATTTTGCTTTATAGTGTTATCACATGGGTTCAGCAGAATTTCAGAGATTAGTTCCCCTATTTTCACCATTTCACCCTCTTTCATGCCTCTTGTGGTAACCGCAGGCGTACCTATTCGTATGCCACTTGTAATAAAAGGTGTTCTTTCATCATATGGAATTTTATTTTTATTAACCGTGATTCCGACCTCATCTAATAAATTTTCGGCGTCTTTTCCTGTCATTTCCGATTTTCTAAAATCAACTAAGAGCAAATGATTATCGGTGCCGCCGGAAATTAAGCTGAAACCGTTATTTTTAAGAGTATCTGCAAGGGCTGCTGCATTAAAAACAATCTGCCTCTGATATTCTTTAAATTCAATAGAAAGAGCTTCTTTAAAACAAACTGCTTTAGCTGCTATAACGTGTTCAAGCGGTCCCCCCTGAATTCCGGGAAAAATAGCTGAATTAATCTGTTTTGCGTACTTCTCTTTTGCCAATATTATGCCTCCTCTCGGTCCTCTTAAAGTTTTGTGCGTAGTAGATGTCACAAAATCGGCATATGGCACGGGATTAGGGTGAAGTTCTGCTGCAACTAGTCCGGCGATATGAGCCATATCAACCATGAGGTATGCTCCTGTTTCATCCGCAATTTCTCTGAATTTTTCAAAATCTATTATTCTTGGATAAGCGCTTGCTCCTGCGATGATAAGCTTAGGAGAACAGGATTTAGCAATTTTTCTTAATTCGTCGTAATCTATTACTTCAGTCGTTTTATTTACGCCGTAAGAAATTACTTTATAATATTTTCCTGAAAAGTTAACATGACTGCCGTGAGTTAAGTGACCCCCTTGAGATAAATCCATACCAAGAACCGTATCTCCCGGGTTTAAAAATGCATAAAAAATAGCCATATTAGCCTGAGAGCCGGAGTGTGGCTGCACATTGGCATATTCGGCATTAAAGATTTTTTTTAGTCTGTCTATAGCCAGCTGCTCAATGCTGTCAACATTGGCGCAGCCGCCATAATATCTTTTGCCGGGGTACCCCTCGGCGTATTTATTCGTTAAAATAGAACCTTGGGCATCCATAACTGCTTGTGACACAAAATTTTCCGATGCAATAAGCTCAATAGAATATTGCTGCCTTTTAAGTTCGCTCTGCAAGAATCCGTAAACTTCCGCATCATAACTTTTTAAATTTTGTCCATTCAATTTTGTTCACCTGTATAGTTTATAATTTATATTTATTATTATTTATTTTATAAATTTGTCAGAGCTTATTGATTTCATCTATTCTATGCTGGTGCCTGCCGCCTTCAAATTCCGTATTTAAAAAATTATCTAAATATCTTTCTACTTCAAGAGGTGTCATAGTTCTGCCGCCAAAAGTTATCACATTTGCATTATTATGTTTTTTAGCAACCTCCGCAGTATACTCATCGTAAATCAATGCAGCCCTGATACCCTTAACTTTATTTGCGGCTATTGACATACCTATTCCGGTTCCGCATGCTAAAATACCAATAGAATCTGCGTCTTTTGCCGTTTTTTCGGCAACTTTCTTAGCGTAATCAGGATAATCAACGCTTTTGGTTGCGGAGTTCGTACCTAAATCAATAAGTTCAATTTTTTTTTCTTTCAAATAGTTTTTAATCGACTCTTTCAGATCAAATCCGGCGTGATCCGAACCTATATATACTTTCATTATAATTTTCCTATTATTAATTATTTACCTTCCCATTTTTTTAAAACTAGGGTAGCATTTGTCCCGCCAAATCCGAAAGAATTTGATATTGCATATTTTATATCAGCTTTCCTCATGATATTAGGCACATAGTCCAGGTCGCACTCCTCATCCGCTTCTTCAAAATTTATGGTGGGCGGCACTTTTCCCGAGTATAAAGTCATAGCCGTCGCTACGGCTTCTATGCCTCCCGCAGCCCCTAATGCATGCCCTATCATTGACTTTATTGAACTCACCATAAGTTTCTTGCTATGTTCTTTAAAGAGCTGTTTAATAGCCTTGGTCTCGTTTAAGTCGTTATAATATGTAGATGTACCATGGGCATTAATATAATCAACATCTTCAGGAGTTATGCCGGCATCTTCTATTGCATTTTTCATACAATAAAACGCGCCCTGCGCATTCGGGTCAGGGGTGGACAGATGATAAGCGTCGGAAGAAAATCCATAGCCGACAACCTCTGCATATATTTTGGCGCCTCTATGCCGTGCATTAGTCAATTCTTCTAATATAACTATGCCTGAACCTTCGCTTACGACAAATCCATCTCTATTTTTATCAAAAGGTCTGGAAGCTTTTTCTGGTTCACTATTTCTGGTTGACAGCGCTTTCATAGCATTAAAACCTGATATACATAAGGGAGTTATTGTAGATTCTGCCCCCCCTGCTATCATGACATCGGCATCTCCTCTTGCAATTATTTTGTAAGCATCTCCTATGGAGTTGGTTCCCGTAGAACACGCCGAAACAGTGCTCGCATTAGGTCCTTTTGCGCCAGTCATAATGGAAACCTGCCCCGGTGCTAAATTTATTAATAGCATTGGGATGAAAAAAGGAGAAATTTTTTTGGGTCCATTTTCTAATAAAAACGTGTGATATTTTTCGATGGTCATTAGCCCGCCTATACCTGCGCCTATCCAAACACCCACTCTATGAGCATTAGATTCGCTAATTTTAAGACCGGATTCTTCTAATGCCATTTTTGAGCACGCAACGGCATAATGGATAAATCTATCCATCTTTTTAACTTCTTTTTTATCAATAAAGTTTTCCGGATCAAAATTTTTAACTTCTCCTGCAATCTTAGTTGTGTATTCAGTCGTATCAAAAGCGGTAATCGGTCCTATTCCGCTTCTGCCGCTAATCATTCCTTCCCATGAGGTATTGAGGTCATTTCCTAAAGGAGAAATCATGGACATACCCGTAATTACCACTCTTCTATCGCAATTAGTTTTTTCCATTGAAAAACACCTTTATAAATATTTAAAATACACTTTACTGCGAAATTGCTAAACTTAGCAATACTATTTCGTATGCTCTTCTATATAAGACACAGCATCTTTTACAGTCTTAATTTTTTCCGCATCTTCATCGGAAATCTCAATACCGAACTCTTCTTCAAATGCCATAACTAACTCAACGGTATCCAAAGAATCTGCTCCTAAATCCTCAACAAAAGAAGCGTCATCTGTTGCTTCATCCGGTGTAACTCCGAGTTGTTCAACTATTGTTTCTTTAACTTTTTCTGCAACCGACATTATATAATCACCTCCTTATTTTTTAGTGACAATGGGCCGTTCAATGACCATACTGCGTAATATATAATATAATATTATCGAACTGATTATTAACGTGTTATTAACATACTCAGATATCAATGTACCATATTCAACCAATGGCGATAATTGCTTGCTCGAATATTTATCCGATTACCCCATCAGCTTGTTTTATAAATATTTGCATTTAATTTATCTCATGTGCATTCCACCATTTACATCTATCGTAGCGCCTGTTATATAATCCGAAAGTTCGGAAGCCAGAAAAAGAACCGCATTACTCACGTCTTCAGGAACACCGAACTTATTTAGCGGAATTCCTTTTTTTATATGAGCTTGAACAACCTCGTTTAATTTGTCGGTCATCTCGGTGCTTATAAATCCCGGAGCTATCGCATTCACATATATATTTCTTGAAGCATATTCCTTTGCGACGGACTTAGTAAATGCTACCATTCCGGCTTTAGCAGCTGCATAATTAGCCTGCCCGGCATTTCCGTACTCGCCTATAACAGACGAAATATTTATAATTTTTCCTGCTTTAGCCTTAATCATATATTTTATAACATTTTTTACAACATAAAACAAACCGTTTAAATTTACATTAATAACTTCATTCCAGTCCTCATCGCTCATTTTAATTAAAATCGCGTCTTTTGTAATACCTGCATTATTAACCAAAATATCAATTTTACCATATTGCAGCATAATATCGGCAATAGTTTTTGCGATGCCGATACTACTTGATATGTCTGCTTCATAAAAAGAAAATCCTGGATTGTCTTTTATTTTCCCCAGTTCGCCCGAAATTGCGGAAAATTTTGCATAGTTTCTTCCTATTATAGCAACTTTAGCTCCTGCCGTCAGCAAAGTTTTAGTAATAGACAGCCCTATGCCTGCATAGCCGCCGGTAACAATAGCATTTTTTCCTTTCAGGTCAATACAGAAAGACATATTAAGCAGTTTATATTTTAATTATTATTATTAGCAATCTGAAATTATTGTTTTTAAACCTTTAAAAGATTCTACAGAATTAACTGAATATGATAAAATTTCTTTATCTATCCTTTTTATAAGTCCTGTCAAAACATTCGCAGGACCAACTTCTATTATTGTATTAACGTTTTTATTTTTTTTCATATTAATAACACAGTCAATCCATCTCACCGGCGACGTTATCTGAAGAAGAAGATAGTTTATGGCGTCATTTTTTTTCGAATAGTTTTTCCCGTCAACATTTGAAAAAATTTCTATATTATTTTCGGAATCGTTATACCATTCAGGATCCATAAAATTTTTCAGACCGATTGCTGCATCTTCCATGTAAGGCGTATGAAAAGGAGCGCTTACGGGCAAATAAACAATTTTTTTTGCTCCTTTTTCTTTCAGTAATTCGCAAGTTTTTTCAATATCTTCAGCTTTTCCGGAAATTACCGACTGAACAGGAGAATTATAATTTGCGATAAAAACGGTTCCTTTCACTGCTCTACCTTTTCTATCGCTGTTACCTGGGCTGTCTGAATTATTATTTATTTCATTCAGGGTATCTTCTATAATTTCAGCGGACAAACCTATTATTGCCGCCATTTTTCCAAAACCGACGGGACATGCGCTCTGCATTAATTCCCCTCTTTTTCTTGTTATAAGTAATGCATTTTTAAATTTTAAAATGCCTGCAAAAACATTTGCGCTGTATTCGCCCAGACTGTGACCGGAAGCAACTGAAATATTTATATCAAATTCATTTTTAATAATATTTAAAATAGCAACACTCATAGTTAATATTGCCGGCTGCGTATTTTCGGTCAGATTAAGCATATTTTCATCATCCCCGAATACCAACTTTTTCATATCTATTTTTAAAGTATCCGAAGCCTCTTCCAGAACAATTTTGTATTCCGGGAAATTATCATAAAAATCTCTGCCCATTTTTATATGCTGTGAGCCCTGTCCCGGAAAAACAAATGCTATATTTTTATATTGCATTTTGCCTATTTCATTCATAATATTCATAAAACTAATTTTAAAAAACTATTTATAAATTCTTCGGTCTGCTGCATAATTTCTTCAATAACGTCTTTGACCGATTTTTCTTCTTTAATAATACCGGCTATCTGACCGCTCATCATTGAGCCGTAATCTGAATCACCGTCGATTGCCGCCGCTTTGAGCTTACCTATTCCCAATTCTTCATATTCTTTAATATTGGCGCACTTTTCTTCCAGCTCTAAAAACTGTTTTGATAACTTATTTTTAAGAACCCTTACAGGATGCCCAGTAGGTCTTCCGGTAACCACCGTATCCCTGTCTGAAGCCTTTATTATCATATTTTTCCAGTTCTGATGAACATTGCATTCTTTTGTAGCTATGAATCTAGTACCCATTTGGATGCCTGAAGCTCCAAGACACAAAGCCGCGGCAAAACCCCTAAAATCAGCAATGCCTCCGGCGGCAATTACCGGGATACTGACATTATCAGCAACCTGCGGAACTAAAGTCATTGTTGTAGATTCACCAATATGCCCTCCTGACTCCATGCCTTCAGCAATTAAGCCATCTGCGCCAGCTTTCTCCATTCTTTTAGCTAAAGCCACTGCCGGAATAACCGGAATAACTTTTATACCGGCATCATGAAATTTTTTAATAAAAGGTCCTGCGTTTCCCGCGCCGGTTGTAACAACCGATACCCCTTCGCTAATAACGGCATCTACAAGTTCGTTTATATATGAAAGATATAATATTAGGTTAACTCCAAACGGTTTATCAGTATTCTCCTTAGCAAGCCTAATCTGTTTGACTAACAAATCCGGCGGCATCTGACCAGCTCCTATTATACCTAGACCGCCTGCGTTTGATACAGCTGAAGCGAGGTTATAATCGGACGCCCATGCCATACCGCCTTGAAATATAGGATATTTTATACCTAATAATTCACATACGGGAGATTTCAACATTTTATTTTAGTTTTCCTAACACAGCTATTATATTTTAATATTTATTAAAAATAAAACCTGATTAACTTTGCTATTTAGCTTTGCAGCATCTTAACTCAAAAAACTTGCCGCTTAAAAACGAAGGCAACTATGTATAGCTATATATAAATATAAAAATAAGGAATAAATGGCGTCTATTTCTATTTATAATAATTATATAATTTGTTCACCATTTTATCATAGCTGAAGCCCATGTCAAACCCGCGCCTATGGCATCAACAAGAACAATATCTCCTTGTTTAATTCTGCCGCTTCTATACGCTTCATCTAAAGCAAGGGGTATAGAACCGCTTGAAGTGTTGCCATATTTATAAACATCGACAAAAACCTTTTCCATTGGAAAACCTAATTTTTTAGCAGTTGCTTCTATTATTCTTGTATTAGCCTGATGGGGTACAAATAAATCAATATCTTCAGAATTCAAATTATTATATTTTATGGCCTCTTGCGCAACATCTTTAAGATAATTAACAGCATATTTAAAAAGTTCCGAACCTTTCATTTTAATATAATGTTCCCTATTATTCACAGACTCCGCTGAAGCAGGAATGTTAGAGCCTCCTGCCGGTAGTTTTAGTATATCATCATGTCCGCCTTCGGAATGTATATGCGTTGACAATATACCTCTGCCCGATTCGCCATTGTCTGCCGATAAAACAAGAGCACCTCCGCCATCGCCGAACAAGACACATGTCGACCTGTCTGTATAATCTGTGATTCTTGAAAGAACATCTACGCCTATAACAAGAGCGTTTTTAAACTGTCCTGATTTAATAAAAGAATCGGCAACTGAAAGAGAATATATAAATCCTGCGCATCCTGCGCTAATATCAAATGCTGCTGCTTTTTTGATACCAAGATTATTTTGCACTATGCATGATGTAGCTGGGAAAATCATATCGGGTGTCACTGTTCCGATAATAATCAGGTCAATATCGCACGGTTCCATATTTGCCATTTCAAGAGCTTTCTTGGATGCCTCTGTGGCAATATCTGAAGTTTTAGTATTTTTATCGGCTATTCTACGTTCTTTTATGCCTGTGCGTGATACTATCCAATCGTCCGAAGTATCAACTATTTTAAGTAAATCTTCATTAGAAAGAATTTTATCTGGTACACAAGAACCAACGCCTTTTATGATTGAACGTAGCAATTTTCAGTCCGCAATTAATGATTTGTGAAATTAAAAAATAAAAAAATTTATTAATTAAATATAACTAATAAATGGTAAATCAAATAATCAGTTAACTAAATAAATAATTAATAAATAATTGAACAATTAACTAATCAAATTAATTAATCAATAGTCAGTTGAAGCAAATATAAGATATTAAAAATATAGCTATGCAATCTTCGCCTCTTTATTATTATTAATAGCTTCAACATTTAATTCAATTTTTTCGCTTATCTTTAAATTTATTTCCTGTTCTACAAACCTTTTTGCCATCCTTATTCCGCTTGCAATTGCTTTTGGAGAAGCACCGCCATGGGCAATAAACCCTACGCCGTTAATTCCAAGAAGAGGCGCTCCGCCATATTCATTATGGTCAACTAATTTCTTGAAATTTTTTAATGCTTTTGAGGCAAGTAATACGCCCAGCTTAGCCATTATACTTTTGTTTACTTCTTCTCTCAATAGTTTAAATATGGTTTCTGCGAGTGTTTCGGAAGATTTTAGTATAACGTTCCCTGTAAATCCGTCGCATACAACAACATCCGCTTTACCGTTAAAAATTTCTCTGCCTTCTACATAACCAAGAAAATTTATATCTATTTTTTTAATTATCTTAAATGCCTCTCTTGTTAATTCATTTCCTTTAGATTCTTCCTCACCATTGCTTAAAAGTCCGACAATAGGGGTATCGATGCGCTTAATAAATGAAGCGTATTCGGAACCCATAATCGCAAACTGTGCCAGATGATATGGTTTAACATCAACATTAGCTCCTGCATCTAACAGTACTGTATGCCCGCCTACAGATGGCATAACAGTGGCAATGGCAGGTCTGTCTATGCCTTTTAGCCTTTTAAGCACAAACATGGCTATAGCCAAGGAAGCTCCGGTATTACCTGCGCTTAGTACGGCATCTGCTTCTTTACTGTGAACAAGTTCGTAAGCAATTCTCAAAGAAGAATCCCTTTTATTTCTTACAATAGAGGAAGGAGAATCCTTCATAGTTATCTGTTCGGATGCATTTGAGATTTTTAATCTTTTTAGAACTGCGTCGGAACAATCTAATTTGCCTATAGTTTCCGAAAGTATCTTTTCGTCACCTACAAGAATAACCTCTAAATTGTTGTCTGATTTAAGCTCCTCTACCGCCCCTAAAATCTCCGGATTTGGAGCATTGTCTGAACCAAAAGCATCTAGAGCTATTTTAACCATAATAAGTTTAGGCTCACCTGAAGTTTATTTTAAATAATAAATAATATTAGCTTGCAGATTTCTCAACCTTGTCTATGATGATTTTTTTGCCGTTATATGTATTGCAATTTGAACACATCCTATGAGGCAGCGTGGATTCGCCGCAGGTTGGACATTTTACATAATTAACCGGCGTTAGACTGTCATGCGTTCTTCTTTTATCCCTTCTACATTTGCTATGTCTTTTTTTAGGATTTGCCATAATCAATATCTCCTGATTGTTTTGGTCTTGTGAACTGTATTAATTTAATTTAAATTTGAGTTAATTTATTATATTGCATTATTATTGTTATTTTATATTTATATAATTATATAAAAACTGTATTTGAGTTAATTTATTATATTGCATTATTATTGTTATTTTATATTTATATAATTATATAAAAACTGTATAGGTCAGACTGCGCAGCAATATATAAACCGCATTCTCATTATACATATATTGTTTGTTATCAGTTATAGTTATATATGATAGTATTCCTGCCGGTGCATGTGCATTTTTTTTTATTTAAATCTGCGCCGCATGACGGACAAAGTCCCTTGCAATCATGCGAACACAGCGGATTAAGCGGAATAAGTAAATTCACTGCTTCGATAAAAATATTATATAAATCAACCGAATTGTCGTCGTAATAGCCTATATCCATTTCTTCTTCTTTTAATTCAATATTCTTCTTGCCACCAGAGGCACCGGCATCTTTATCAGATTCCGAAGGAACGTATATAAGATTTAAAGTTTCATTAATATTATAATTATAAGTATTTAAACATCTCCCGCATTCTAAAATCACGGATGTTTTTAATTTGACCTGTGCAGTAAGTCTCAAGCCTTTTAAGCTCAATGCAATTTCAGCTAAAAAATCATAATCGCTATTTAATGTTATATTATTTTCCGATAATATACGAATAAAATTACGGTCGGATAATTTAATAAAATATTTATTGGAACTTTTATCTAGTTTTTTTAAATTAACAAACATATTTAATCAAAATAATAAATAAAAAAATAAAAAATGACAATATATTATTAAATTAAATTTCGAAATTGTCAACCTTCAATTTTAAAATTCTATTATTCTATATTTTTTCGTATTCTTTGCCTACTGTGCAGCTTTTTATTATTAGCTGTTCTATATGGTGTAATTATATTAAATATCATTTATTTTTATAACTTATTGTTATTATTCATATATCTTTTAAGATGCATTAATTCTCTAAGTTCCGTTAACTTTCAAAAGATATATAAATTTTAGAATCGCCGCCTGCTCCAAAATCGGCTTTTTCAGATATAGTTATGTTTTCCGCCCTGCATGCAGACATTATATCAATAGAAAAATTCCTAATTGTTTCCATTATTTGTGCATCCGGCGAATAGACATATATTCTTTTTACTTTATGATTCTGATGAAGATTTAAATTGGTTCTTAATTTTCTGGATAAATCTAAAACAGCAAGCAAAACAGTTACATCTTTAGAAGCGCTTTCGTTAATTAGTTCAGACCTGTATTCAGGCCAGGCGCATAGATGAATGCTTTTTTCGGTTTCAAAATTTTTGTAAAATGAAAGATATAATTCTTCTGTTATAAAAGGTAAAAATGGCGCAAAAAGTTTCAGCATATTAAACGAGACATAATACATCGTGTTTAAAGATTGAACTTTTCTTTCATTAAATGAAGAATCTTCCTCCCAGAAAATATTTTTAACTATTTCAAGATAATTATCGCAGTATATATTATAAAAAAAATCGCTTACAACCCTCAACGCAGAAGAATATTCGTAGGATTCAAAATATTCTCCGCACGCTTTCAATGTTTTTTGAAAGTCGCTAATCAGCCAGCCGTCAACAACGGATAAATCAGCCAAATTTAATTTGCCAATATTTGCTTCCCCAATCATCGGCTTAAAATCTTCACAAGATTTGATGCTGTCAATATTAGTAATAAAAAATCTAACGGCATTCCATAATTTTATCAATAATCTTCTGCCATTAGCAACATCTTCTTCGCTGAATCTTAAATCCTGACCCAGATTTGCTTTTGCAGCCCAGTATCTTAAAGCATCGGCGGAATATTTTTCTATTATTTCTTCCGGCGCAACAAAATTACCGAGGCTTTTTGACATTTTTTTTCCGCTTTTATCAAGACCCCAGCCGCTTATCATAACATTTTCAAAAGGAATATTGCCTGTATGGTAAATTGATTTAACAACCGTATAAAAAAGCCATGTCCGAATTATTTCCTGTGCCTGAGGTCTTAAAGTCATGGGCATTATTTCTATTTCTTTATTTTTGTTATTCGTATTATTTGCATTATTTACGTGCGAAGCAGAATTGAAATTAGCCCAGTTTGAGTTTATAAAAGGCGTCATGGAAGATGTCATCCATGTATCCATCACATCATTTTCCGGAATAAATTTATTGTTTCCGCAAACACGGCATACGCTGACATGCTTCGGTTTTGAAACAACCGGGTCAACCGGCAGCTCATCTTCTTCAGCTATAACAGGCTCGCCGCATTCGGAACAATACCAAACAGGGAACGGCACACCGTAAAATCTCTGCCTTGAAATATTCCAGTCCCACTTAATATTTTGGACCCATTCATCATACCTTGTTTGCATAAAAGCCGGATACCAATTAATCTTATTTCCGGCTTCAATAAATTTACCTTTATTGTTTAGTATCGTGATAAACCACTGGGGCGTTTGAACAAATTCTACCGCAGTGCTGCACCTGTCATGAATACCTACATTGTGCCGCAATTTTTTTTCATTTTTAATCAACGATAATTTTTTTAAATCTTCTACTATATTTTTTTTAGCATCCTTAACATTCAGTCCTGCGTAAGCACGTGCTTTCTCATTTAATCTACCTGACGGTTCAATAATTATCGCGGTGTCTAATTTATGTTCTTTCCACTTTTTTACGTCCTCGGCATCACCCCATGTGCATACCATCATAAGACCTGTGCCGTAATTCATTTCTACCGATTCGTCAAACCTGACGGGAACCGCATGTTCATAAATCGGTATTTTAATCAATTCGTCTTTCAAATGCGAATATCTTGAATCAGACGGATTGGCATAAATTGCAACACATGCACCGAGGAGTTCTGGTCTGGTAGTTGATATAATCAGTTTTTCTCCGGAAAATGAGCTAAATTCAATATCAAATAAAATCCCATCAAATTCTTCGATTGTAATATCAGCCTGCGCAAGCGAAGTCCTGCAGGAAGGACACCATATAATAGGTTCATCGCGTCTTTCTACCAATTTTTTATCATAAAGTTCTATAAATGATTTTTGAGAAGTTTTTCTGCATTTAGCATCTATTGTAGAATAAGTTAAACTCCAATCTACGCTTATACCAAGTGCCTGCCATAATTCTTTATACGTACTAATACCAATTTTTGTTTCTTTCAAACATAAATCGATAAACTCGCCTCTTGTAATTTTAGACTTATTTATTTTGTATTTTTTTTCAACATATCTTTCGGTAGGAAGACCGTTGTCGTCAAACCCCATAGGATAAAAAACATTAAAACCTTTCATTCTCTTGTACCTGATTATAAACTCCGCCTGCGAATAGCTCATTGCATGACCAACATGAAGATGGGCGGAGGATACGTAAGGAGGCGGCGTGTCTATAGAAAATATGCGAGAAAATATACGAAAGAATTTATGCGGAACTGGGGATGCGGTATTTTGTGAAAAGTCGTCGGATGAGCAGCCGTCGTCATTGTGCTCTTTGTGCTCTTTATTTTCATTTTTAAATTTATATATATTATTGCTTTCCCAGTATTCAGCAATTTTTTTTTCCGCCGATTTATAATCATAATTTTTGGGGAAGTCTGTAAAATTGGTTTTTTGCATAGTTTTATAAGTCTATCAATTTTTTTGATAAAAATCAAACTATCTTTGCAATATGCTTATCGTGTTTATCATTTTAAAATTTTTTTCTGCCCAAGATTGCCTCGGCTAACGTATTTTTATCAACGTACTCAAGATCGGAGCCAACAGGTATGCCGCGGGCTAATGCTGTTATGTTAACATTATATGGCGCTAATATTTTTTGGATATAAAAAGACGTTGCTTCTCCGTTTGAATTTGGATTCAAAGCAATAACTATTTCTTCAAAACTGCCGTTTGCGACTCTGTCAACCAGTTCTTCAATTCTGATGTCATCTATGCCGACGCCTTCAAGCGGATTAATTAACCCGTGAAGAACATGATAATAACCATTGTAATTTCCGCTCTTTTCAAAAACATAAATAATTTCAGGATTTTCTACGATACAGAGCATTTTAGAATTTCTGGAGCTGTTGGAGCATATAGGGCACAGTTCTTCGCTTGACAGATTAAAACAGATTTTGCAGAGATTCACATGTTTTTTAGCATTTATTATGGAATCAGCAAGACCGAAAGCAGCAGCATCATTCTGCGAGAGTATATGAAAAGCCAATCTTCTTGCACTGCGCTCACCTATTCCAGGAAGTTTTTTTAGCGCAAAAACTAAATCCCTGACATAATCATTATGTTCATTAGGCATGTTTAATATTTAGTTAAGTTAATTAAATTAAATTAAAATAAACCTGGAATGTTCAAACCTCCGGTAAGTTTGGACATTTCACCGGAAATAAGGTCTTTAGATTTATTTAATGCTTCATTAACAGAAGCCACTATTAAATCCTGCAGCATTTCCACATCATCCGGATTTACCACTGTTTTATCTATAGTTATAGAAATCAATTCCTGTTTACCGTTAACCTTAGAAGTTATCATACCTCCGCCTGAACTGGCTTCTACTACTTTCTCGGCAAGTTCTTCCTGCATTTTTAGCATATCGGATTGAAGTTTCTGAGCCTGTTTAAGCATTCCTGAAATATTTTTTGACATTTTAACCTCCATTTATATAAATAATCTGTTTAATACAAATTATATATGCTTTTTATATATGTTTTGCACTTGTTCCAATTTGTGCAAAATAAACATATAAAAAACTATTTTCATTGCGCATCATGTACTATTATATTATTAATTTAATGTATTATTAATTTTTTATCAACAAAAATTTACAAATATATTTTTTACTCTTTAATATTCTCTATAAATCCGTCAAAAACTTCTTCAAATAAATTACGCATAATGTCGCTATTGATATCCGCATTAATAATATTGTCATCATCGCTTTTAATATTATCATTATTATCAATATTGCCGTTGTCGCTATCATTCTTCTTCTTATTATTGTTATTATCTTTATCATTATTATGAGCTTCTTTGTTAATTATCTTTTCATGCTGAGCAGCCTTGCCTTTATTTTTATAATTAAAAGCAGAATCTGTTTGTGTATTATTAAGCCTTACCGAAAATTTATCGTCTATATTATTAGTAATAGAATCGATATGCTCAAGAAAATCTTCCCCGTCAGCAACGATGCCGCTCTGTATTTCATTATCTAACCTGCGTTCTTCGCTGATATTCTTATTTGCCTTGCTTGTTTTATGGTTAAAATTGCATTCCTTAATATTTTGATTTTCCGGTAAAATATGGGCATCATCATTTATGATTTTATTATTGTTAATAATATCATTAACATTTACAGCATCGCTGCACGCATCTTTCTGCAAAGATTTTCTTTCCGTATCTGCCAGTTTGGTTATTGTATTAATTTTTTCTAATCTTTCCAATTTGTCTAATTTTTCCAGTACCGCCTTTATTTCCATTTTAGACGGTGTGCTTATAAGCCTGAATATAATAAGCTCCATCATGAGAAGCGGCGAAGAGACACGCTGGTATCTGCCGTCTGCCTCAAGAAGAATGTCTATCATATCTAATATTTCAGCCTCTCCCTTGAGCCCTGTGAGAGGAATAAGCGAAGCAACATCAGCTTCAAGTATATCGCTTATTATGCTTTTATAGTTTAATTTCAATACAAGAATATTTCTTAGAAAAAATGCCAGCTGTCTTATAAATTGCCTTATATCCGTTCCAGATATATAAATATCGTTTATTATTTTTATGGAATTTTCATAATCTTTTTTAAAAATATATTCGGTAATTTTTTTTATAGTTTCCTTTCCTGTTACACCAAGAATACTGCCGACATCATCTTTTATTTCTTTGCCATAATAAGATATAACCGTATCAAAAGTGGAAAGAGCATCTCTGAGCGAACCGTCGCTTAAAGAGGCTATAGTCATGAGATTTTCGTCTGAAATCTCGATATTTTCTTCTCCGGCAATTTCTCTTAATTTTGAATAAATAACAGTGGGAGCAATTCTTTTGAAGGTAAATCTCTGGCATCTTGACAGTATTGTTTCGGGAACTTTATAAATTTCAGTGGTTGCAAAAATAAATTTAACATGTTCAGGCGGTTCTTCAAGGGTTTTTAAAAGCGCATTAAAAGCACTTTTCGAAAGCATATGCACTTCGTCTATTATATATATCTTATATTTTAAGCTTTGCGGGGAATACATAATATTTTCTTTAAGCTCTCGTATATCGTCTACCCCGGTATTTGATGCTCCGTCTATCTCAATAACATCAACAGAATTGCCTCCAAGCATTTCGGTGCATGCTTGACAGACGCCGCAAGGATGGGAAGTAGGACCTTTCTCGCAGTTTATAGACCTTGCAAGTATTCTCGCTATGGAAGTTTTTCCTACACCTCTGGTTCCTGAAAAAATGTAGGCATGAGCTACTCTGTCGGAATCAACAGCATTTTTAAGCGTTTTAACAATATCATCCTGCCCTATAACTTCGTCAAATGTTTTTGGTCTGTATTTTCTGGCTAATACTTGATACATTTTTATATTATTATATTGCTATATTATTTTTATATTAAAAAATTAGGAAAATTAGAAACGGACCCTATTTTTTACGTTTTATTATGGCAAAACTAGAAACAGACGCTATTTTTTACTTTTTATTTATGTAGCGATTCTTTTCCATTTTTACAATTTTCATATTATATATTATTAAATAATTATAGCATAAATATAATAATAAATTTTAAAATTATGGAATAGAAGACGCAAACTAATAAATTGCAGTATAATTAATGATAGAATAAGAATTACAAAGCATTTTTGACGAATATATGCTAAAATTATATTATAAATGCTGAACAAAAATCAAAAAAACAGCGATAAGGCTAATCACGTGTGCAATATATTAACTAATGCGCACAACTATATATTATCTATATATTATTAATATAATATTATATTATTTTGATTTAACCGGTTATGCTCAACGAAAACATATTAAAAATAAATAATGCCGTGAGACTATCCGCAGCCAAAAGCGGCAGAAATTATCAAGACATTACTATTCTTGCCGCCTCAAAAACCAGAAATGTAGACGAAATAATTAAAGCTTGCCAGTCCGGAATAACTGTTTTCGGAGAAAATTACGTTCAGGAATTTCTGGGAAAATACGATTATTTTAAAAACATTTCTTCTATAAATAATTCAAACTACCGTAGTGGTAGTTCTTACTATAAAGACGATAACGATATTACTGCGAGCGGTAATTTAAAAAGCCGAAGCGAAGGTAATAATATCGCCTTTCATAACATTGCATCTACCTGCATTTTTAAGAATTTAAAATGGCATTTAATAGGCAAACTGCAAAAAAATAAAGTTAAATATGTAGCAAAAAAAATAAGCATGATTCATTCCGTTGACAGTTTTGAACTTGCGAAACTTATAGATAAATTCTCGGTAAATGATGCTCTTCTCGGAAATAAAGTTCAAATTCTTATTGAAATTAATATTGCGGACGAATCAACTAAGTCTGGCATCAGGTTAGACGATTTAGACGATGCAAAGGAATTGATGTATAATTTAAACAGCTTAAATAATATTGAACTAAGAGGGTTTATGACCATGCCTCCTTATGCAGAAAATCCCGAACAGAACAGAATTTATTTTAAAGCACTAAAAGATTTTCTCGATTTTGCCAATCAAAAAAATATGTACAAAAATGAACTCACAGAACTTTCCATGGGAACTTCAAACGATTTTACAGTTGCAATTGAAGAAGGTGCAACAATCGTTAGGTTGGGAACTATTATTTTTGGCGAAAGATTTTATGCAAATAAATGATAATTGATAATTTTAATTGGTTTAATTATTATTAAAATAGATTATTATTAGTTCGCCAAGACAATTTATTTCTTGTCAGTTAATCTTATAATTAAGGGACGGTTAATTAAACTAATTAAATTTCTATTCTCATTAATATACCGTGAATTTTTTCGGCGGGCAGATTGTAAAATCTGACGAAAGAAGGGGATAGTTTTTTTATTAGAGCAAATATTTTCCAGATAATATTATTACTTATCACTTCTTCTATACCATAAAATATTACCTTTTCATTTACATTATAAACACGAAGTATATTTTCTATATTTAATATCTCAAGGTAACCCGCTTTAATAATAAAATGTTTTAACCCGGGGGCTATATCATTTTCAAACTTGCTTTCTATTCCGTATGGAACATTTTTCGTATAAATTGAAACTATTATGTTGTTTTCGTATATTATATTGTTTTCAAAAAGTGTAGTGGTAATATAATATGGAATTTTATTTATATCACGTGCAAAAAATAAAGCCGAACCTTTAATTTTTGGCATGCTTTTATATAACTCATTATATTCTTTAAGAAATTTATCAATATCCGTTAGTTTATATGCTTTATATAATTTTTCTTGTCCTTTGGTATATATCATGATTATTAAAAATGGGACTAACGCTATGAGAAGTGCAACATACCCGCCTTTTAGGGTTTTAAATAAAAGATTAGACATTAAAAAAGAAATATCGACAAATATTATAAATATGGAAGACACAAACAAAATGAATCTTCGTTCATGATAAAAATATATGCTTATCATTATACCGGTAAACGTCATGGTGCCGCTGACGGCAAGACCATAAGCCATAGCTATATTATCCGATGTTCTGAATGCTGTCATTATTAAAATAACGCAGATAAATAAAAACCAGTTTGCAAGGTTTATATAAATTTGCGACTGCATTTTATCTGAAGTATATTGAACTTTTAAAAGCGGCAGAATTCTGGTAGTAATTCCCTGATAAATAATGGAAAATATACCGCTTATTACAGCTTGCGACGCTATAACAGTGGCTATTATGCTCAAAAGTAAAAATGGAATATAAAGCAGGTGCGATTCTTCGTATATCATTTGAAAAAATACATTGCTTGATTTTAAATGGTCTACCATAAAAGAACCCTGCCCTATATAACTCAGCACCAATGTGCCGAATACAAAGTACCATGCTTTTCTTATAGGCTCTCTGCCTATATGCCCCATATCTGCGTACAATGCCTCGCCGCCGGTAGCAGACAAAATAACGTCGGAAAGCACAAAAAAGCTTACGAGTCCATGTCCTGCAACGCTCCTTACATTCATATTAATATGGAACATAAAAACCATGGCATAGTACGGGTTTATTGCTTTTAAAATAACAGGATTGTAAATTATTGATATAATTCCTGTTATACCAAGCGTTATAAACCACACAAACATAATTGGACCAAACGTTTTACCTATTTTATCAGTACCTTTATGCTGAAACCAAAATAAAAATATCGCTATTACAACCGATATAAAAACTACTAAAGATGTAGAGATAGTGCTGAACGCAGGGATTAAAGCAATACCTTCTACAGCGCTAAGGATACTGATAGCCGGCGTTATTACGCTATCCCCTATTAATAAAGACAGTGCAATATAAGAAATTATAGTAATAAATGCCATTTCTCTTGCCGATTTCACTACTTTTCGCAATACAGTTCTGAGAATAATTGTACCGCCTTCATTATTTTCGCTGATATTCATTGCAAACCAGACGTACTGCACCGAGACTATAACTATTAAAGTCCATATAATAAGTGATAGAACGCCTAATATATTAAAAATAGTGGGTCTGAGATATGCAAATATTACTGCTAAAGTATAGATTGGGCTTGTTCCGATATCCCCAAAAACTAAACCTAACGCTTTCATGGGATTGCTTTCGCAAAAATTTTTCAATCCTTCGGAATTCATATTTTTCCTATTTTTTAGATTTTTAATTATAAGAATAAGATTCTAACATATTTTAAAAACTTATGTCAGCTTTAAATTAGAAAAATAAGGATGAGGTTTAAGAACTTAAGGTCCGTGTTGTGTATGTCTATTGTCCGACGAGACGGCAGAGTTTTCGCTTGCGCAGCCTTCTTCTTCTATTAGATTTACTGTTACACTCACTTTAGCCAATATTTCTTTTCTGTATTTTTTAAGATACATTATATAAATTATTATAACGCATATAGAAAGGATTGATGCCACACTCGCCTGAAAAATAGGGAACAGCGGCGGAATAACAGATTCATATAATACAAACATAAATATTAATGTTGCTAAAGCGGGCATAACATAATGCTCAATGGGATGAATAATGTTTCTCAGCAAACCTTGATGTTTTTCTTTCAATCTTTTATATAGAACCATAATTGATGTATTTAACAAAAAATGCGTTATTATTAAACCATATAGCGCAATCGTAGTTAAAAATGCAAATGTTTCAGTCAGTCCTTTCTGTAATTTAGGATTTGCCGCCGAAACAGAAAACATCCTGCTGAAACCTATGCCTTCTATATGAAGCATAATGAAACCGGTCGACAACGCCAAAATTGATGCTGATGCACCTATAAAGAGCAAAGACTTATAAGGCGTTTTAAATCTCTTATGAATATCTGAAAAAAAATCTGGCAGTATGTGGTCTCTTGCCATTGCAAAATAAACCCTGGCTGCGTTAGACTGCATTGCCACAGAATCTGAAAATGCTGAATTTAGAGCAACCAATGAAAGCATCAAGCCGCCGGCAATGCCTGTATAAAAAGTAGCCACCAATATGCCGGGTATCGCGCTGTGAGCAAAACCAGCCATATTATTGACACCCCAGCCTACTACAAGAGAATATGAAACCTCGGTCAAAACTCCGCCTGTTACCAATAATCCGATAACTAAAGCTTTGGTTATCGACCTGTGAGATTTTACCTCTTCTCCTAAAGGTGCTGAGCCGCCGTATCCGATAAAACTGGTTATGGCAAAAATCATACCGAGACCGACTGAAGAAACAGGTCCGCCGTTAGGGTCAAAATAGCTTTTATAATTTGGCCATGCAAATGGGTTAAACACATTAAGTGTGTTATCCGGAGCTTTTAGGATAATAATTAGCGATAGGACAAATAAAAAACTGATTTCAAACAGTGCTGCCGCTTTTATATATTTCATCTGAATTTTTATGCCTAATATAGCAAGCATAATCGGAATTATAATAAAAATTAGAATCAGCGGCATCCACAGCCAACCAGCTATATTGATATTAAAAAAGTACTTCAGGGCGCCCGGCAAAACAACGCCGCCGATATAAGTAGGTATAGCGGCAGTACTTGCCACCTGGTACATAATATATAAAAAGCCCGTTAAAACCGCGGGAGACGGTCCGTATGCCGTTGCAACATAACCATAATAGCCTCCTGCGCTCGCATGTCTTTTTGATAAATGGTAAAGTGTATTTACCTCAAGATACATAACCGCCATTGCGAGAAGGAAAGAAAGAGGCGTCAACACATAAGCGTAAATTGCGGCAGCGGTCATAAAAGCAACTGTATCGCATGCAGGAGCCATAGCTGCGATTTCCTGAGCGACAGCCCCCAGAACCCCGATGTTTCCACGCTCTAATCTTTTTATTTCTTCCATAACTTCAATCGGCTACAAATTAATGTGCCTCGTCCCAGTTTTTACCTTTGCCTATATTTATGACTAAAGGAACTTCGCCAAGCAAGGTCTTATCGGTCATCTTTGATTTAATTATATCTTCCAAAACTTCAACTTCGCTCATTTCAGCTTCAAATATAAGTTCATCATGTATCTGAAGTATCATCTTAGTTTTAAGCTGCCTGTTTTTAAGTTCGTTATAAATATTAATCATTGCAATCTTTATAATATCGGCGGCTGTTCCCTGAATAGGGGCATTAATAGCGGCTCTTTCTGCAAAGGAAGAACCATTTTTTACAGAAGAATTTATATCCTTAATATAGCATCTTCTGCCTAACAATGTTTTCACATAACCGTTTTTTTTGGCTTCTTTTACTATATTTTCCATGTAATATTTTACGGCAAAATGCTTCTCGAAGAACGAATCTATATATATTTTTGCTTCTTTTTGAGTTATATTTAATTCTTTCGATAGTCCATAAGGGCTCATGCCGTAAATTATTCCAAAATTTATTACCTTTGCTCTTCGTCGCATGTCTGCGTCAATATCTTCCGGTTTAACTCCAAAAACTTCCGAAGCCGTCTTCAGATGTATATCTTCATTATTTTTAAAACTTTCGATAAAAGAAGGGTCTTTTGAGATAGACGCCATAACACGCAAATCTATCTGCGAATAATCGGCGCTAATTAATAACTTGCCGTCAGGTGCTATAAAAGCCTGCCTTATTTTTCTTCCTTCAATGCCTGCAATGGGAATATTCTGGAGATTAGGGTCTTTACTTGCAAGCCTTCCGGTGGAGGTTTTTATCTGACTGAAAGATGTATGGATTCTGCTGTTCCTGTCTAATTTTCTTAAAAGAACATCTGTAAAAGATGTCTTCAGCTTTATTTTATTTCTGTACGAAATTATGCTGTCTAAAAATAATAAATAATCTTTATGTGCAAACCCATTTTCGTATTTTAAATAGGCATCCGCATTAGCCTGTTTTATTTCAGCAGCCGGATTTTCAACATTACTATTGACGCTGCTATCATGAGCATTGGTTTTCTTTGCATTTTCAAATAACAATTCCACGTCATTCTTCAATTTTAAAAGAACTTCTATATCTGTACTATTTTTTTTTATTCTTTGAAACTTAAGTTCGTCAAACATAACCTCGCTTAACTGTTTGGGAGAATTTATATTAAATTCTCTCCCCGCAATTTTATATATTGTGCCCGCCATCTTTCGGGCTTCAAGCTCTAACTCAGCAGATAAAACAAATAATTTATCTTTGTCCACCATAAATCCGGTCTCTTCGATATCTGCAAGAATGGAGGCAAGCGGCATATCTACGCCAAAAAAAATCTTCTTCAGTTCATCATCTTTATCAAACTCTTTAAGTTGAAGACGAAAAATAAAATATGATAAAAAAGCCTTGTTCTCTTTAGCAGCTGCGGTAATTTCTCTTAGCCCGTCCAAGTTTCCAGAAAATTCATTAATTAAATCTTCGAAAGTATGACTATGGATTACAGGATTTAATAGATATGAAGCTATCGCTATATCAAAAAATCCGTTATTGAGGTTAATATTATAATATGTTAAATATCTGCGCATAGAATTAATATCAAATCCTATTTTTTTAACGGTTTGAGCTGATAATTCTGCAATTATATCTTTATTCTTTAAAAAATCTTCCAAATTAATATTAAAACATCCATTTTTATTTGAAAATAAATATATTTTTTCTTCCATTTTATCTTTATGAGCGAATAAATCTTCGCTATTATCTGCATTATTATTTTGACCGCGCTTTTTTAATTTTAATTGCTTTACGTCACTTTCGCAACTAACCGAACCGATGCTGTTTGTAATGTCTGCACAATCGATATAAATTGCAAGCTCATTATCGCATATTTCAGATAATTTTTTAATATTGCAGGCGGCTTCGCTATCATCATTGTTATCCTCCGCTTTATATTTATTATCTGCAGAATCTGACCCATTTTCTTTGATTTTTCTGTTTTTAATATCAATATTATTATTTAAACCTGCATTCTTTGATATATCTAAATATATAGATTTATTTTCATCATGAGCGTGATTGCCGTTGCCGTCATTAGTATTATTTTCGCTATGCTCCTTGTTGAGACTTTCTATATTGTTTAATTTGAGTTGTTTTATCAGGGAATAAAATTCAAATTCTTTAAATATTTTATAAAGAGCCTCATAATTCTGCCGTTCTAATGCAAAATCTTCTAACTCTTCAATTTTTTTATCCTTGTTGTATATATAACATATTTTATATACACCGCTGTTGTAACAATTGGCAGTCCCGTCTGAATTTGAATTTTTCGAATTTTCTATATAATTTTGGATGGTTAAATCTTTGTCAATATTGCCGCCATTAATAATATTATTGTTATTAATATTGTCATTTTCAGCCGTATTTAAAGATAATTGCGGAACAAAATATGATTCTTCAAACGGCAAGTCTTTATAAAAAGAAGCTAATTTTAAAGAATCGTAAGCATCTTCTTTGTGAGCTGTGAGCAATTCTTTCATTTTTGACTGCTTGATTAGGTCTAAGCTATTATATATGCCGTCTAAGCTGCCATAAGTTCTTATTAGACTTAAGGCTGTTTTTTCGCCTATCCCTTTAATCCCGGGTATATTATCCGATGCATCACCCATTAATGCAAGAATATATTTAAATTCTTCCGGCTTGATGCCGTATGTTTTTTCAAATAACTCATCAGTTACAAGAACATCTTTCTGCGCATCGTATATACAAACTTTAGGCGACAACAGCTGCTTAAGATCTTTATCGCTTGTTACAATGCAGGCTGTTTTGCTTGTTTTTGAAAATTTACCAGTTATACAAGCAATTAAATCATCGGCCTCGTATCCTTCTAATTTGAAGGTTTTAAAACCGAGGAAATAAGATATTAAGGTGATGTAATCAACTTGTTTTACTAAATCTTCCGGCATTTCGGCTCTATTAGCTTTATAGTCTTTATACAATTCTTTTCTTAAACTTTTTCTAGAATCGAATATACATGCGCCGTATTTTATATTAAATTTTGTTTTAAGTTTAATAAGCATACGGGTATAACCCAGAATGGCTCCGGTAGGAAATCCTTTAGAATTGACAAGAGGAGGCAGAGCGTAAAAAGCTCTATAAAAATATGAACTGGAATCTATGAGAAAAATGTCGCTTTCTATATTAGGCGGTTTTAACATTAGCAATATCGCAATAATTATTAAAAATGCTTTAAGGTATCAAACTGAAATGATGCCGGCTATCTAATCTACTAGCGTTGTAGCCGCATCGCTATGCCGGCGCGTATTGTCGATAACCTTTGTAAATGCCAATCTGTCGCCGAGCCGTTCTCCTATAGGGTTGGTTATAATATAATATATTTCAATACCGTATATAAGAAGTCCCGCCGTAAACATCAAAAACAGCCCAAACAGCGGTATAAATGCAAACGCAAGGGCAATAACAAGAAACATATTTCTAATAATTGAATCTTTAAACTCAATTTTTTTTTCGCCGGGCACCGTTATAACTTTAAGCCCAATCAATTTTTTTCCCAAACTCTGCCCATCAAAAAAACCGTCTCCTATCAGCAAATATAAAAGACCTGCCATGAAACCGTACGGATAAAATACTTTACTAAAAAAACCTACAATTAGTAAATCAATCGCTTTTGCTATAAATCTGTTAAGTTTGCTTGCGGCTTGTTCCATAATTAGAATTAAAATGCTAAAGTTTAATATATTTTTTTTATTTATCTATTTATTTATTGTTGCCTTCGTCTTCTTAGTGCCCTCTTCTTAATTATTATTATTTTATTGTCTTCTTTGTATTATCTTTTTAGTATTATTACTTGTTATTACTTGGTAGTAAATCAGTTTTTCGCTAAGTTAGATAAGCTAAATAAGTTAAATGATTCTTGATAATTCTTGACTGATTAATTTATTAAATTTAAATCAACGCTCTGCAATTAATGACGGCTCATAAATACAGTAAGGCTCCTCAGCCAAATAATCCCCTGTTTCATAATAGGCTCTTGCCCTACACCCTTCGCAGACTTTTTTATATTCGCATATACCGCATTTTCCCTTTAATAAACTTAAATCGCGCAAATTTGCAAAGACTTCGGAGGACTCCCAAATTTTTTCAGCCGATTCTTTAAGAACATTACCTGCAAATGCCGGAAGATACCCGCATGGCTGCACATCGCCTTTTCTTGAAATAAACATTACGGAACTTCCTGCCAAACAGCCTCTGGTTACCGCAGCCATACCATGCGTTTTTGGAGTAATAGTTATTCCGCCGTCTTTAGCCCTTTTATGCATTATTCTAAAATAATGCGGAGCGCATGTCGCTTTTAATTCAAGCACATCTTTAAGTTCCATTGTTTTATCATAAAACCATGACAGTATGTCTTCATATTTCTCTTTATCTAACATCTGTGTATTTGCTATTTGCACACCGCATCCAACAGGCACAAGCATAAAAATATGCAGCGCTTTCAAATTATTCTTTAAAACAAGTTCCAGTATATCTTTGATTTCATTTTCATTATGTTTGGCAATGGTCGTATTCACCTGAACTTCAAGACCTTCATTCTGTAAATTTTTAATTCCGTTAAAAGCCGCGTCGAACGACCCCGGTATCATTCTAAATGAATCGTGAGTTTTGGCGTTGGAACCGTCCAAACTTATTGCCACTCTCTTTACTCCGCACTCTTTAATTTTTTTTGCGGTTTCTTTATCAATCATAGTTCCGTTGGTAGCCAGTGCAACTCTTAATCCTTTGCGAGAAGCGTAAGAGGCAATTTCAAAGATATCATCCCTATATAACGGTTCACCGCCGGTTAATATCAAAATAGGTCTGGAAAAACTGCTTAGATTATCTATTACTGAAAAACATTCTTCGGTCGACAGTTCATTTTCCTGCTTTTCTTCTTGGGCTTCCGCCCTGCAATGGATGCATTTAAGGTTACACCTTGCAGTAAGCTCCCAGAAGACAAGCCTCAATTCATTTTTTTTACTACCCTGCATAGCACCAGCCCCCATAGCTCCATGAGCCGCCATGGCGGCATTAGTAGGCATTACTTTATCGTTCATCATAACGTTATAATCCTATTTTATTTATATTTATTATATATAGCATTTATAGTCCTATTTCTTCATCGGTTAAATAACACGCGGGGTCAGGAGACCATAAATCTCCAGAAGCAGCTTCTGATCTGACTCTGAAATTACCGTTGCATATGTCAAGCCATTTGCAGTTAGCGCATCTTCCTTTAACATATTCTTGCTTATGTTTTAGCTGCTTCATTAAGGGATTTGAAGTATCCGTCCAAATTTCACTAAATTTCCTTTCTCTCACATTGCCAAATGAATAATGCCTCCAGAATTGGTCGGCATAAACTTCTCCATCCCAGCTGACAGAACCTATACCGACTCCGGAGCTGTTTCCGCCGTTCATTTTAAGAAGCTGCATAACATTTTCGGCGGACTCCGTCTGCCCTTCTTCTAATAATTTCATATAAATATAAGGTCCATCGGCATGATTATCTACCGTCAAGACCTCTTTAGTATTATCTTTAGAATATATTTCTTTTGTGAGTTCAAGAATCGTATCTACTGTCTGCCTTGCTTCTTCATGTGTAAGGTCTTCTTCCATGAGTTTTGTTCCTCTTCCGGCATAAACAAGATGATAAAAACAAACCCGCGGTATATTTTCTTCCTCTAAGAGTTTAAAAATTCCCGGTATTTCCTGAGCGTTTCTTTTATTTATCGTAAATCTTAAACCAACCTTAATTCCTGCTTCTTTAGCATAATTTATCCCGTTTATCGCTTCAGTAAAAGCTCCTTTTTTGCCTCTGAACCTGTCGTGAACTTCTGAAAGTCCGTCAAGGCTGATTCCGACATAAGATAGTCCGACTTTTTTGAGTTCCTGCGCAAGTTCTCTTGTAATTAATGTTCCGTTTGTCGATATTACCGCCCTCATTCCTTTTGCTTTTGCATAAAATGCAAGGTCAAGAAAGTGAGGATGCATTAAGGGCTCGCCGCCTGAAAAAAGCACAACGGGGGAGCCAAAAGAAGATATATCATCTATAAACGCCTTTCCTTCTTCTAATGTCAATTCATTATTATATTGAAGATTTTTAGACTGCGAATAGCAATGCACGCAGTTCAGATTGCAGGTTTTGGTCATATTCCATACTATAACCGGTTTTTTATCTTCCGAAAACTGCAAAAGATGAGATGGCAATTTTTGCGACATTCTTCCATACCGCAACGCGTCCGAAGCATGCACTCCTCCGCAATAAAGTTTTGAAATTCCAATCATTTTTTTATTTAACCTCGTTTATTTAATTTAATTATTTATATTATTAATTTTTTGAAAATTATATAATATCGTATATATAATATCGTAATGCCATTATAATGCCTTAAGCTCCTTATAAAAATTTACTATTTCTTCAGTTAAAGAATTAATATTAACATCCTTTGCTATTATATCAGATTTTATGCCAAACCTGAAAGCATATTCAGCTGTTTTTTTGCCTATCGATGCAAAATAGATGCCGCCGTGTCCATCAGTATTAGTTCTCTGCAATATAATATCCAATAAACCTTCTTGAGCCGACTCAATACATTTTACAAAATTTTCAACCGTTGAATAGCTTGTAAAGGTTATGAGATTTACAGGAGGATTTGCGGCATTAAAATCATTAAATAAATTTGTTATATTTTCAATTGATTCAGTCGGCAAGACGGTTTCGTAAACCGGAATATTATTTAACATGCCTCCGGAAGAAACAATATATTCAGGCAGCATACTGTTTATGTTTAAAGCCTGCGGAAATAAAAAATTATTTCCTTTAATATTTCTATTATCTGTACCGCCATATAACATCTCTAGTTCTTTTATAATTCCGTCCTGTGAAAACATTTCAGACGACGAAGGTGCTATATCTGCTATTATACCATATTTTCTTAGCTCAGCTGATGTTGCCGAACCCACAGAAATAATTTTAGAATTATTTAATATTCTTATATCTTTGCCTTCGGAAAATATTCTTTCAAAGTATCCTTCTACCGCATTGGCGCTTGTGAATATTAAAAAATCATAGCAGTTAATTTCTTCAATGGACTTCAAAATTGCATGTTCGTCAATATTTTTGCTTTTTTGTATAATTTCAATTAATGGAAGTTCTATAGTCTCCGCTCCATATTTTTTTAAATTGGCAGCAAGTGCCGAGGCTTTTCCTGTCGAACGTGTTATTAAAACTTTGACGCCATGCAGCGGTCTTTTTTCAAACCATTTTATTTTTTGTCTTAAGCGGACTACCTCTCCTACTATAAATATCAAAGGGCTTTTTAAACCCTCGCTGCGCATTTCTTTTTCAATGGTTTTAAGTGTCCCGACGGCAACTTTCTGATGTGCGGTGGTTCCTTCCTGAATAACCGCCGCAGGGGTATTTTCATTTTTCCCCGCTTTTATAATTTCATTTATAATATTGCTAATATTTTTATAGCCCATCAAAACAACGATAGTAGAAGCGCCCGCTATATTATCCCAATTTATAGCAGTTTCTTCTTTGTTCTCCCCTTCATGTCCTGTTACTATGGCAACAGTAGATGAATAATCTCTGTGAGTCAGAGGAATACCTGCATATGCGGGAACTGCAAAAGAAGACGAAATACCAGGTATAATTTCAAAATCTATACCTTCCTCATGTAATTTTTCAGCTTCTTCTCCGCCTCTTCCGTACAAAAAAGGGTCTCCTCCTTTAAGTCTTACCACTATTTTATTTTCTTTAGCTTTTTTAGCCAGCAGCTCATTTATAGAATACTGCGGAAGCGTATGATTGGAAGAACGTTTGCCGGCGTAAATTATTTCGCAGTCTTGCCGCGCATATTTCAGCAGGTCTGTAGAAATAAGACTGTCGTAAACTATTACATCTGCTTCTCCTAAAACCCTTTTCGCTTTGAGGGTAAGAAGTTCCGGGTCTCCGGGTCCTGCCCCAGTGAGATAAACTAAAGGTTTATTCATGAAAATTTTCCTTATTTTTATTGTATTTTTTTATGTTATTTTGTATATGTTATTTTTTTTATGCTTTTTTTTTATATTAAATTTTGATATTAAATTCGTTTGCGTCTTCATGCAGTTTATATTTTATATAATATTTATTATTGCGCTAAGTTATTGCAATATTATTTATTTTTAGACAAAATTTCCAGTCCGCCGTTTTCTATAATTTTATGTGCCAATTTTTTACCCAATTCTTTGTATTCTGTTTTACTTCCGCTCAAGTCTTCTTCTAAATATTCTCCGTTTATATTAGAAACAAATCCTTTGATATAAATTTTGCTTTCACCGCATATGTCATTACCGGATAAATAAGAATAAACCCCAACGGGCGAAGCGCAGCCGCAATCTAATATTCTGATGAAATCTCTTTCGGCGTAGGTTGAAACAAAGGTATCATCATCATTAATAAATTGCAAAACCTCGGCTAATTCTCTATTATTTTTTGAAAATTCAATCGCTATAACACCCTGACCGCACTGAGGAATAAAAACAAGCGGGTCGAGATAGAAATCTATTAGGCGGTCGAGTCCCAATCTTATCAGTCCGCTTGAAGAAAGTATAATAGCATCAAATACACCGTCTTTTACCTTTTGAATTCTTGTGTCAATGTTGCCTCTTAAAGGCTCAAAAATTAAATCATCTCTTAATCTTTGCATAAGAATTCTTCTTCTGAGGCTTGATGTGCCGACTACGGCATTGCCTTTAAGCAGACCGTTCGCAGCGGCACATGCAATTACGTTCTTTTCTGAAATTACATTATTATTTGTAGCAATTTTAATATCAGCCGTATCTTTATTTCCGTCTTTTAATATAAGACAATCCCTAGGGTCATCCCTTTTAAGCGTACATCCTATAACTAATTCATCCGGTATAACCTGCGGCACATCTTTCAAACTGTGCACAGCTATATCTATTTTTTCTGCAAGCAAAGCTTCTTCTATCTCTTTTACAAATAGACCTTTTCCGCCGAAAGAACTTAATGAGGCATGCGTTATTTTATCGCCTGATGTTTTAATTGGTATAATTTCTACATCTGCATCAATGTTTTGCCCTTTAAAAACATTTAATAATTTGTTCCTAACGGTATTTGCCTGAAAAAGCGCAAGGTTACTGCCGCGAGTTCCTAATTTTACAATATATTTTCTACTGTTGTTGAATAACATAATTTTTATTATTTAATTTAATTATTTAGCCTTATTATAATTCATTAATATTATTCTGTTGGATAAAATAACTTTAATTATTTAATTATTTAATTATTTAATTATTTAATTATTCAGATTTATTATTTATTTAATTGAATAATTTTATTGTTGTAAAAATGTCCATCGGTTGCGTTATCCGCATCATCGCCGCCTGTTTCACAGTCTTTTGCGCTAAAAGCTTCTTTTTCAATCGTTTTGTTCTTTTGAGATGTGCCGCTGCTGAGATTTATATCTAAATCGAAAAGTATTTTAGCTGCTTCCATAAGATTTAATCCGTTAAAATCAACCCCGGATCTTTTAATTTTGGTGATGGGTTCGTGAAGAATCTTATTTGTTATAGAGTTTACTATTGCTTCTAGATTCTCATCTTTACCATTAATATATTTACATAATTCAGCCGAAAGAATACCGTTAACTTTGTTCCTTAAATTTACAATTATCGGAACAGCGTTAAGGGAATTTTTCCAATTTATAAAGTCTTCCACTTCTTCGTCTATGAGCTTTTCTGCAAAATCCGCCTCCTGTTGCCTTACATCAAGATTATTCTCAATAATTTTGCCAATATCGTCAATGTCAAAAAGATACACATTGGAAATTTTATTTATTTCAGGGTCAATATTGCGCGGAACAGATATATCTATAAAAAAAATCGGCCTCTGTTTGCGCATTTTAATGATAGGCTGAATATCTTCGTATTTTATAATATATGAATCTGCTCCGGTTGAACATAATACTATATCAGCTACCGTCAATATTTTATAATATTCGCTAAAATCAACAATTGTTTTAGAATCGTATCCATCCAGTTCTTCTGCGAGTTTAACAGCCTTTTCTCTTGTTCTGTTTGTGATAAATATTTCACTAACCCCCTGCTTTATAAAATGTTTGGCTGCAATTTTCCCCATCTCTCCTATTCCAAGCAGTAAAACCTTTTTATTGCTTATATCGTTAAATATTTTTTTGGCAAGTTCCACAGCGGCATAGCTTATAGAAACCGGCGCTGCTGCTATTTTTGTTTCTGTCCTTACCCTTTTAGCACAGTAAAAAGACTTATGGAAAAGTTTATTTAAAATTAAACCGGTATTTTTAAACTCGCAGGCTTCATTATATGATTCTTTAATCTGGCCTAAAATTTGCGGTTCACCTATTATCATGGAATCTAAGCTTGATGCAACTTTAAAAAAATGAAGTACAGCTTCAAAATTTTTATATGTATAAAACATATTCTGCAATTCTTCACTTCCAGAATCATCACCGAATAAATGTTTGATTATAATATTTTTTATGATTAATGCATAGTCGGTATTTTTATTGCCGCCGGAAGAATTAGCAGATACCGCGAATATAAATTCAGCTCTGTTGCATGTAGAAATTACTGCGCATTCCTGAATTAACTGTTTTCCGATTTCTTCATTAAATAAACGTTTGATATCAAGTATAAATCCATTACGCAATTCTTTTGTAAGAATTTTCTTTGACACTTCTTCTCTGTGAATTATGTCCGAAGATTTATGGTTTAATCCAACAATAATAATTTCCATATTAAGTTAGTTTAATTAAATTAATTATAAAAGCAATTATAAGTAAAGTTTAAATATTTAGAGATTAATTAGATATTAAATGAAAATATAATATACTTAATATAGCTCTATAATATGAATTAAATAATTAAATATCGTTCACCGATATAAAAATTGAAACAATCATGACTGTTACATATATAGCATTAAAATAAACATCATGTTTCCTGCAGGTTCATTTTGTTCCGTTTATTTTAATCCGTGAAATTCAGGAAATAAATAAAAGGAAAAACCTACGGTCAATATAATCATAACAAAACCTGCTATGCTAAGCATAGCCGCCTTATTACCCCTTAAACCTTTTGCGACACGTTCGTGCAGCAAAATTGCGTATATAAGCCATGTGAACAGTGAGATGATTTCAATGGGTCTGACCGAAAGCGCGGATTTAAACAAAGCGCTTGAAAGATATATGCCGATTGCTATGCCTACGGTTAGAGCAGGAAATCCTAATTTCAGACACTGATAATTCATATTATCCAACAATTCCAAATTGTATCCATTACCTAAATTAAAATAATTAAAATTCTTGCGAAAATTAAACAATCTGCCTTCATTTTTGCCGCTGCTTTTTTTATTACCGCTATTAATAATTTTTAAATTCTTTTTAAGCTTCAGTTTTCTTTCCTGAAGAATATATATTAAAGATAAAATAAATGCAAGGGCGAACAGCGAATCACCTATTAATATAAGAACAATATGCGCTATTAAAAGCCATGAATCTACTTTTAATATAGTTTTAATATCCACGGAAGGGGCAAAATAAGATATTAATAATGCCGCAATAACTATTGGGGTTGCGTAAATAACAATATATTTAGCTTTGTATAAAAGTTCAAAAAGGATAACTATAAGCATAAGTATCCATGAATTAAAAAAAATCATCAGATAGGTAGGTATAACCATGGTAAAATGGTATTTGGCTAAACCTGCAATAACAATTATACTCTGGATAAAAAAAGTGAAATAGATTAAAAAAATAAAGGAATTATAAGGATTATTTTTCTTGAGATAAAGAACTGCATAGGATAAAAGAAATAATAAAATCGGGATAAAATAATAGTTTTTAAAAATCATCTGCATACTTCCTCAAGGAAATTGCTTAAAAATAAACTTATATCATTATATTTTTTTTCCTTCACCAAAACAAAAAGTTCGGAAGAAAGAAGTTTGCCGAATATTTCCTGATTTTTTTTCTGTGGCAAATTCTTCTTTTTTACTTCTTTTCTGACTAAACCTAGGAACTTTACAAAAATCGTATATTCTTCTCCGTATATTTTTTCTAAACTTTCTCTGATTTTTCTTGCAAAAAGAGGGCTAAGTCCGCCGGTAAACACGGCTATTTCAAATTCTCCTCTTGAAACTAAGGCTGGAAGCGTGAATGTGCATAAAGCCGGTTTATCGGCCACGTTTATCAAAATATTTTTCTTTATACATCGTTTATATAATTTTTCTTCCGTTTTTTTATTTGCTTCGGTGGAAGAAATAGCACAAAAAACTGCAAAAAAACCCTCCTCATCGCCAATTTTATATATGCTTTTAATCCATTTAATTTTTGCTTTTTTCGCTATATTATAAATTTCTTCTGTAATCTCCGGTGAAATGACCGTGATTATAGCACCTTTTTCAATAAGCCGCTCTACTTTTCTTGATGCTACATTTCCTCCGCCGATAACAAGCACTTTTTTTTCAAAAATATTTAAACCTATTGGATAATATTTCATAAAAAATTTTTAATCTTATGTATTTTGTTGAATTCAAAAAATTGTATGATTGCTTAATTACTTACCATTACCCATTGTTTAAGCTTCTATTTTTCAGGATTTATGTTGAAATAATATTTATCACTTATTATATTAATAAATTAAATATAATAATTAGTTGCTGCAACAAGTTATAAACTCATTCCCCAAAAATTTCCGCCGAAAATATATAAATATCTGCATTTTCTTTATATGCATCACTTGGCAATCCTGCTTTTTGAGATACCGCTTCTAAAAATTGCGTTTTATTCATATGATATTCAGTTGCCACCTGAGGCAACAAAACACCGTGATACGGTCCTTTCATTATATATAAGCCATGCTTTCCTATTATAATTTCATCAAGGCTGCCGATTTTTTCTAAAGGGCTTAAAACGGATATTTCTATGCGGATTTTACTAAGCTCAGAAGGCTCAAGAGGCACGAATCTCGGGTCATTAAATGCAGCTTCGTATGCCATATTATATATATTTTTGTAAATTGACTCATTTGAAACAAAATTTCCTATACATCCTCTTAACTGTTCGCCGTTCAGTTTTAAGGTTACAAAAACTCCTGCTTTTCTCCTCAAATTGTCCGTCAGAGAATTTAAAAGTTCATCGGAATTCAAGTATCCGTCTTTTTTTCCGTTTAAAGAATCTTCTATAGATTTCCGAGCAATTTTAATCAACTGTTTTTTTTGAGCATCGTTTAAATTGAATTCCATAATTGCATACCTGTTTTAATGTATTTAATATATTTAAAATATATTTAAAATATATTTAAAAAATATTTAAAAAATCTATTTTAAGCTATTTATAATAATCATAATAATGCGCAAATGCTTATGCTCTATTTAGTATTATAGTATATTTAAAAATATTTTAAAAATTTATTTGGTTTTATTTAGCTCCAACAGATTTTATATCAACGTGTTTCATGCGATATTATAAGAAAATTCAATATCGGCAGCCTTCTGAAGCATTGCCCAGACACTGCAGTATTTGTCTTTTGAAAGATGAATTGCCCTATCTACCGCTTCTTTATCTATGTTTACACCTTTAAAATTATAAATAATACTTATTTTAGTAAAAATCATAGGGTGGGATTCTGCTCTTAACCCTTTGACTGTCACATCAAAGGATTCGATAACCTGTCTTTTCTTATTTAAAATAGATATGATATCCATGGAACTGCAGCCTGCAAGACTCACAAGAAGGAGCTCCGTAGGTTTTATACCTCCGTCATCGCCGCCTACATCTTTTGATGTATCCATGATTATTTTATAATCCGGATTAGACGAAGAGTATGCTTCAAATTGCAGATTTTTTATATGATTAATCTTTATCTCCATTGCATTTGGCATAATAGCTAATCCCCTTCCATCATCTTTTATTATCTACCGGTAAATCGAACTATATAAATTTACATATATTTAGCCGGTAGCTATCAGTTATTTTTTATTTATTTTATATATCTGCTATTTATTAAATTTTGTTTATTTATTTTATATTTTTTGATATTTGCTTGATACTTTCTTTGCGTTTTTTATTTAAAATTAAATTTAACTAATTGAATTAAGTCGGTTAGTCAAATTCATTTTTAATATCTCTTTTAAGAAGCATTTTTATAGCATCATTCGGCTTCAATCCTTCGTAAAGCACTAAATATACAATTTCGGTTATAGGCATATAAATATTTTTTTGTTTTGCCAATATATGTACCGATTTAGTAGTAGTAACGCCTTCTGCAATCATTTTCATACCGTGGGTTATTGATTCGAGACTCATTCCTTGAGCAATTTTTAATCCTACCGCTCTGTTCCTGCTTAAATCAGATGTGGAAGTTAAAATTAAATCGCCTAAACCGGATAATCCCGCAAAGGTTTGCCTGTCTGCCCCCATAGCTTCGCCGAATCTTGTAATTTCGACTATGCCGCGGGTTATTAGCGCCGCTCTCGCATTATAGCCCAATTTTAAGCCATCTGATATACCGGACGCAAGCGCGATAATATTTTTAAGCGCACCTCCTAGCTCTAAACCTTTTACGTCATTTAGCGTGTATATTCTGAAATTTTGGTTGTTTCTAAAAAAGTTTTTAATATCTGCAAGCAATAAATCATTTGAGGATGCTATGCAAACAGCTGTGGGAAAACCTGCAGCCACTTCGGCGGCAAAACTCGGTCCGCTCAGCATAGCATACCTTTCAAGCATTTTCTTTCCAAATATGTCAGAAAAAACCTCGTGCGGCATTTCCAAAGTATTCAGTCCGACCCCTTTTGCTGTATTTATAAAAATATGTTTGCTAAAATCAAACTGGGCATCATGCCGCCTGATTTCCTCAAGCGTACTTTTTAAAGCTAATGACGGAACAACTAAAAATATTATGTTCGCATTATTAAAAACAGGTTCAAACGTATCTTCTATAATAATATTTTCTTCTAAAACTATTCCTGGCAGGTAATCAAAGTTTTGCCTATATTGTTTTAATTTTTTGGCAAATTCCGGGTTCCTGCATTTCAGGTAGACTTTATCCGTATATTTAGCAAAATTAACTGCTAATGCGGTTCCGAAACTTCCTGCCCCTATAATTCCCGGCACAAAATCACCGCTATTATTTTTTTTCATAAAATACACCTAAAGTAAAATTTGGAAATTATATTATAATAATAAGAATTAATCCGTCATTTCTTCTGCCTCGTCGGATGCAGATGCTACAATGGCGTTAGAAACTTTTTCTCCTTCATTTAGCCCTACAAGTCTTACCCCCATTGTATTCCTTCCTATGCTGCGAAGATTAGACGCTTTAATTCTTATAATTCGACCCGAAGAAGTTATTAAAATTATATCATTATCTTCTTTTACTTTTAGAACGGCTATAACGTTGCCGTTTCTTTTGCCAGTTTTGATAGCTATGAGCCCGCTTCCGCCCCTATTTTGCTTGCGAAACTCCGTCATAGTCGTCTTTTTGCCGTAGCCATTCTCTGTAATACCCACAAGAAAATCTTCTTTAGACGTTAGAATATCCATAGAAACAACCGCATCGTCTTTTAAAAGTTTTATTCCTCTTACTCCCATAGCGCCTCTTGCAAGAAGCCTATAATCATTAATGTCGGAGCAAATTGATTTGCCTAATTTTGTCGCTATTGTTATTAAGGTATCCTTTAAAGAGTTATCAACAATCTTAACGCTTATAACTTCATCTCCTTCTCTAAGTTTCACGGCTATTAATCCGCCCTTTCTTACATTTGCAAAATGGACCAAGGAGGTTTTTATAATTTGTCCTTTTTTTGTTGCAATAATTAATGAATAGCCTTCGTCAAAATTTTTAACCGGTACAAAAAATGATATTTTTTCATTTTCTCTTAAATTAAGAAGATTAACTACCGGTTTTCCTTTTGACTGTTTCTGCGTTTCAGGAATATCGTAAACTTTAAGTTTATATGCTATCCCTAAGTTAGTCAGGAATAGTATGCTGTCGTGAGCCATTGCGCAAAAAGAATCCGTTACAAAATCATCTTCTTTTGATTTTATACCTATATGTCCGCGTCCGCCTCTATGCTGAGATTGAAAAGAGTCAAGTTTAATTCTTTTTATGTATCCGCTTCCGGTCATCATAACAATCATTTCATCATTGGGAATAAAATCTATTTCATTTACCTCGGCTTCTTCGACAACTATTTTGGTTTTTCTTGGATCCCCAAATTTTTCTTTTATAAAAATCAGTTCATCCTTTATAATTTTTACAATAAGATTTTCATTGGCTAATATTTCCTTTAGTTTGTTGACCTTATTTAATATTTCTTCATATTCTTTTATAAGCTGTTCTCTTTCTAGGTTGGTTATTTTTTCAAGTTTCATATCAAGAATAGCTTGCGCCTGAATATCTGAAAAGTTGTATTTTTTAATAAGAGCTGCCTTGGCTTCTTTCGGAGATGCGGACATTTTGATTAATTCAATAACATCGTCTATATTTTGAGCCGCTATTCTCAAAGCTTCTAATATATGAAGTCTTGCCTGCGCTTTTTTTAATTCAAACAGTGTTCTTTTGACTACTACTTCTTTTCTAAAATCAATAAAATGCGAAAGTACTGATTTTAAATTAAGCACCTTAGGCTGATTGTTTACAATCGCGAGCATAATGACCCCGAATGTTTCTTCAAGCTGCGTATGCGAAAAAAGTTTATTCATCAAAATAGTTTCATTTGCATCTCTTTTAAGCTCGATAACAACCCTGAGTCCTTCCCTGTCGGATTCATCTCTTAAATCTGATATGCCTTCCACTCTCTTGTCTCTGACAAGTTCTGCAATTTTTTCAAGTATTTTAGCTTTGTTAACCATATAAGGAACTTCGGTTATAATTATTTTATCTTTTTCGGTATGATATTTAGCTCTTACTTTAACAATGCCCCTTCCGGTGTTAAAATAGTTTATTATGCCGGAATAGCCGTAAACTATGCCGCCGGTGGGAAAATCAGGCCCTTTCATAAATTTCATAAGGTCATTTATCAGACAATCAGGATTGTCCATAAAATACAGTAATGCATCTATAGTTTCGCTTAAATTATGAGGCGGTATATTTGAAGCCATGCCTACCGCAATTCCTGAAGACCCGTTAATAAGCAGATTTGGGAATTTGGCGGGTAAGATTGTCGGTTCTTTTAATGAACCGTCATAGTTTGGAATAAAATCAACCGTTTCATTGTCTATATCATCAAGCATGAAAGAAGACAGTTTTGTCATTCTGATTTCGGTATATCTCATGGCAGCCGGAGGGTCTCCGTCAATGGAACCGAAATTGCCCTGCCCGTCGACTAACGGATATCTTAATGAAATGTCCTGCGCCATTCTAACTATCGAGTCGTAAACTGCCGAGTCTCCGTGCGGATGATATTTACCTATAACATCTCCGACTATTCTTGCGGATTTTTTGTATGGTTTATTATAATCATTGCCTATTTCGTTCATAGCAAATAAAATTCTTCTATGAACCGGCTTTAATCCGTCTTTGATTTCAGGCAGCGCCCTTCCGATAATAACGCTCATAGCATAGTCAAGATAAGACTGCCTCATTTCATCTTCAATGTTAATATCGATAATATTATTCTGCTCCATCTACAGCTTTAACCTCCGATTGATTTTTAATATACAATAATTTATATTTTGCCGTTAGCATTTGATTTTTAACATACAATAATTTATATCTTGCCATTAGCATTTGCATTAATTAATTATTAAATAAATAAACTAAGTAAACAAATTATGAAAAAAATGTATAGGTTTGCATTTTTCAAACATTAATTACAATTATCCCCCTATTTTATTCATATAAATATTACCGTCTGTTGTAATATTGTTGTTGTTTTGAAGATTATCGGTTTCGTTTTTATTATTTTTATTATTGAATAAATGCGTCTGCCGTTTTTTTTGTAATACATCCAATAAATATTTATAGATATTTTCATCAGATGCATTGCTGTTTAAAATTTCCTTTATATCATATTCTTCATCATAAAAAAGACAAAGCCGCAATTTGCCTGACGCAGTTATTCTTAGTCTATTGCAATCATTGCAAAAATGTTCTGATAACGGGCTGATAAAACCAATGACAGCCTTATTATTTTTTTGAGCTGAAAAATAATATTCTTTGCTTACAGAACGCTCATCAATCTTTTTAGGTTCAAAATCTTTGTATTCCGTCTTGATTTTATCTATAAGTTCTTTTGAAGTAATTGCTTGACTTATATTTTGCCCTATAGGCATATATTCTATAAATCTTAAATTAAACTCGTTTTTTACTGCAAAATTTATAAAATTCATCAATTCTTTGTCGTTATCGCCGCGCATCAGCACCGTATTTATTTTAATAGGCTCAAAACCCACCGTTTTTGCAATATCAATACCCTTAAGAACGGAATCAAGGTTGCCGCCTCGCGTTAATTTGCTGAAAATCTCATTATTTAATGAATCAAGACTTATATTTATTCTTTTAAGTCCTGCATTATATAAATCGCGTGCATATTTACCCAGAAGGACGCCGTTAGTGGTCATAGCCATATCTTTTATGCCGTCAATATTGTTCAATTTTTCAATAAAATTGACGACACCTTTTCTGACAAGAGGCTCCCCGCCGGTAATTCTTATTTTATTTACACCGCGGCTAACCAGTGCATTGACAAATTTTAATATTTCTTCATAGGACAGCATCTCGCTATGGCTGAGCAATTGCACCCCCTCTTTCGGCATACAATATACGCATCTTAAGTTGCACCTGTCGGTCAAAGAAATTCTTAAATAGGTAATCTGCCTTCCGAAACCGTCAACTAAAAGTTGAGCCGCTTCATTATTATCAATACCAATATCATTAATATCCATAATTAAGGCATCTCAAAAAAAGACTGGGGATTTGATATCTTACTCGCTTTCGCCGTAGATTTCGGTTCAGTTCCTGCAATATAGGGCATTAAAATAGGGTCTTGATAACTTGAATCAGCAAGCAGCCCGGTATGCGGATTTATTTCTGCAAAAACAATCCCTGAAGGTATTTTAAACGGTTTGGGCTTAAAAATCATTAATGCTTTTGACATATATCCGTACCATATTGGAGCCGCCGTTATAGCACCTACCATAAATCTACCCATGGAATGAAAATCATCCAGTCCCGTCCACACAGCCGTCACAAGTGAAGAGGTGTATCCGACAAAGACCCCGTCTCTATACTGGCTTGAAGAGCCCGTTTTGCCGGCTACATATGGAGTAATGTTTCTTATTTTCGATATCGTAACCCCTGTTCCGTTTGTAATAACGCGCTCAAGCATATTTGTCAGCACAAAAGAAACCTGAGGTGATAATACCTGTTTGCATTCCGGTTTTTTGTAATATAAAATTTTACCTTGAGGGGTTGATATTTTTGTTATGAAAACAGGTTTACACTCGGTGCCATTGTTAGCAAATGCCGTATATCCGTCGGCTAAATCCACAAGCCTCACGCTTGATGAACCCAAAGCCATTGTCAAATTATGCACAAGGTGATGCAGCCCCATTTTATTAGCAAGCGCTACGACTTTACTAACACCGATTTTATGTAAAAGCTTAACTGCGATAACATCTATAGAATGAGCCAGCCCAATCAAAAGGGTTGTCGGTCCTGTAAATCTTCTTGAAAAATTATGCGGTTTATAGTATTTCCCGGGGACACCCGTCGGATAAATTACTGGCGTATTGTTGATAATTGAAGATGGCGTATATCCCAATGTTAATGCTTCAGCATAAACAAAGGGTTTAAATGCCGAACCCGTCTGCCTTTTAGAGTAAAGAGCACGGTTAAATTCAGTATCTTTATAGCTATATCCGCCAACCATAGCTCTTACATAGCCGTTTTTCGGGTCTATTGATACCAACGCCCCTTCTATTACGTCTTTTTCTTCAAGCGAAAATATGGGAATATGATTTTTGTTAAAACCGTCAAATTTTGCCAGAATTTCATATCCGGGCTTCAACGCCTGCCCTGCATTATTTATTTGTCTATAAGCAAAATAAACATAACGCTGAAATTTAGACGCCCATCTCATATTGCTTACAGGAATAATACCGTTATATTTACCCACTGAAATATAAGCGGCTTGTCCATTTTTTGACATGCCGGTCACAAAAGCTTTGTAGGTATATCCTTTATAAAGACTTTTTATGTTGTTTCTGTCCTTTTTGATGGCATTTTTCATCTGTGAATAGGAAAGAACCTTCAGCGGACCGGTATAACCGTATTCATGGGATAAAATCTTTAAATGCGATTTCACCGATTTATCGGCATATTCCTGAGCTCTGGCGCTTAAAGCAGAATAAATTTTTAATCCGCCTTCTTTATATATCTGTTTCCCATACTTAGAAATTATTAGCTGTTTTATTAAAGCAACATAATATGGAGCTACACCTGTATATTTAAAATAGTCGTTTAATCTAATAGGCGTATTGTAGGCTTGAATAGCCTGCTGTTTGGTTATAAAACCGTCCCTATACATCTGGTTTAAAACGTACTTTTGCCGCCTCTTCATGTCTTTAAAATGAATAAAGGGGTTAAGAAAAGACGGGGCTTGCGGCAATCCGCCAAGCATAGCCGCTTCAGCCAGATTAAGTTTCCAGACCGGCTTGCCGAAGTAGCTCAAAGATGCTGCCTCTATTCCATATGAACCGTTTCCTAAATAAATCTGATTTAAATATATATCTAAGATGTCATTTTTTGATAAATGGCCGGCTACGCGGTATGCAAGTATCGCCTCTCTTAATTTCCATATATAAGTTCTTTGATATGGAACAAGTATTGTTTTAGCAACCTGTTGTGTTATTGTAGAACCGCCTTCTACAATATGTCCCGCCATCAAATTTACGATAAAAGCTCTTAAAATTGCCTTAAAATCAAGCGGTCCCTGATTATAAAAATTTTTATCTTCAGCGGCTAAAAAAGCCTCTCTTACCTGAACCGGTATATTCGAAAAAGGTACTACTTCTCTGTTGACAGGACCAAGATACCCAACGAGTTTGCCAGTTGACGAATATATATAATTAACCTGCTGCGGATGATAATCTTTAAGGGAAGTAATATTGGGAACCGTAGATGCAAGCAAAAAATACAATACGGTTAATATTGCGACAGGTGCAATTATAATTACAGATACTGCAATTATAATTATTTTAAGCAGACTTTTCTTTTTTTTTGTTTTTTTGTTTTCAGTTTCGTTTTTTGTACCAGTTTTACTTCTATTACTCATAATTAAGATTTTCCTGCCTCATCACATGCATAAAAAATATTATTTTATTTATAATGTGTAATGCGATGGTTATAATTAAGTTATCCTTAATTTTAATTTGTTTAATTTTAATTCATTTTAATCTATTTAATTTAATCTATTCAATTTATTTAATTTATTTAATTTTAATTTATTTATAATTTATAAATATTTATAAAAAATGGATGCATTAAAAAGGGCTTTTAATTATATATATTTTGTTATTCTTCAATTGAAAAAGATAAAGCCTTTTTATAAAATCTCTGTTTCTAACATAACTGATACCGCATACACCTTTAAAAGATTTGATATTGAGCAGATTGCGGTATAACGAATTTCTGTACGTAACTGCAATACTATTAATGCCGTCGTTAATTTGCATTTTGCTGTTATGCATAATAGCCGACTTTATTACAATATTCCCCATATCGTATCCTTCCGCCGACAATATGTTTGGTTTTTCATTATAGTAGCTTCTATAAGATTTCACAAAATTTTTAACTAGCTTATTTCTGCTATTCGGGAAAAACCCGTTTGGATAAACTATGCCCTGCATATAAAAACTATACTTATTCAAAAATGTTTTATTGTCAACCTGACTTAATCCAAAGAGTTTAATGCCGGTAATATTATAATAGGCAAGCTGCGTCAATATTAATTTTAATTTTCTGATAGACCCGATTATAAAAAGACCTTTGAACGGGATATAAGGTTTTGCTTTCGTAATGCCGTGCATAAGATCGTACGGCGTCACTCCTAATTGCGCTTCTTCGCTTTTTGTCATGTGCCCATGTCCAGTATCCTGAAATCTGACGAGCGAATTAAAATTATAAAAAAAGTCGACCATGCGGCTTTCGTAGGATGTTTCATTAACGACACTTATTCCTAATTTGCTTCCTATGGCATTTACATATTGAATTGTTTTTCTGCCATACGCGTTATCGGGATATATAGCCGATATTTTGGTAATCCCATGACTTTTAGCATACCGCAAATCGTTTAGCACCTCATTTTTTACTGTCATTCCATAATGAAACAAATATGGAGAGCTATACTTTGAAAAATTTAACGGAGCAGGTGTAAACACAGGAATTTTATATATTGAAGAATATTCTGAAAAATATTTAAGTTGTCCGGCAAACAATGGACCGATAACAGCACTGATATTTTTTTTGGTAATGCTTTTAAATAAATTTTCAACAGAGCCGTTTCCTGCATGAGCTGGAAGACTTATAACAATAAATTTGACATCTGTTTTCTTATTGCTCTGCACAGAAAAGAAAATTCCATTTAAAAATTGTTTTCCGAAATATTTGTATCTGCCTGTAGTCGGTACTACAACTGCGATATCTGTCGGATTATTTTTAACTTCATTATTTTTATGGGCAGCTAAGTTCACTTTATTATTTATTTTGTCTATGCCGCCTGCATTATTAAATAAACCTGCGCCGTAGCATTTGCCAAAATTATTAAAACCCGCTGCAAGTAGCGCAAAACTGCTGAGCAGTAAAATAATAATTAAAGACAAAACTTCCTTATATTTATTGCCTCGGATAAAACTGCATTTTAAACTGCCATTAAAATATTTCATTAAAAATTAATATGCGTGTTTTATATTGTGTTATATTATAGTTATAATATTATCAAAATTGATAAAAAATTATTTTATGCGTTGAAATTATCATATAATAAATACTAAAAAGTAAATTAAAAGAAGAGCTGCGGCATATTTAAGTATTTTAAATTTTGCTGCGCACAAATCTCAATAATTAAAATTGATATAATATATAATATTTATACTGACAATTTTATCATACAATTAAAAATATTTAAAGAAACAAAAAGAAACAGGATGAAAAATCAAATAATCGGCGCGACCGGAGGTATTTATTCCGATAATAATTTAATTAATTTGTTCTATTCTTATAGCAGAATTTTTTCGCAGCTTAAAAATATTAAACAAAGTGATATAAAAAAAATATTTCAAAAACTTATTAAATTATGCATAACTGATAATAATTACCGTGATATTACCGAAATTACCGAAATTTTAAACACTAAGGCGGCAGAAACATTTAAAATTGATAAAAATAATTTTGATAAATTAAAAAAAATTGCCGAAAACGAAATCAACATACTGGATAAATTAAATATTGCACGCTTTTTAAATCTCGGCAATAACAATATGACGCCAATTTTTTTTTATTATTATAACGCAGATAAAAAGGAAAATACTTATAAAAAAACATTATCAGACCTATCTTCATACTTAAATATAAATTATATACGTGAAAAAATATACAGCAGTAAAATATGCAACGCTAAATTTGTATTTATTACATCTTCAAGATATAAAAATGCAGGCATATTCAAATTTAACGATGAGTTGGCACACCGTTTAAATAATTGTCTCGATTTCAATGAGCTGAACGAAAATCATAATGCAAAAGAAAACACGACAACGCAATTTACAGACACTTTATATTTTATAGGAACTGCCAGCGAAGCAGAAAATGGTCTTATAAAAAATTATGATAAAATTTTCAAATATAAAAAAAAAATTATATTAGCTCCTCACTATCCAATGACCTATTTTTTAGAAAATTATCCGCAATATTCAGAGTTTTCGGCTATTTCTGCGATAAATCCTTTTGAAACAAATTTTAAACATTGTTATAATTACAGAAATAATTTAATATCAAATATAACATCGGAAATAATTGTACTATATTTATCAAAAAACAGCTCATTAAACAATCTTATTAAAAAATTTAAAAAATTAGATAAAAATGTTAATATCATAGAAAACTTTATTGAAAATAATAAAATTGCCGCAGCTGGTAAAAATACAAACAATATTGTAAATATAAAAGACGCTAAAACAATAAATATTTTAAATTCTGATGCCGATACAGATACAAACGCGGATAAAATAAACAGAAATGAAAATATCTATAACTTGCAGTATATTGAAAAAGAAATATTAAATTTTCTATATTTTAGCGATAAAATATCAGACAATATTAATATAACGGTCGACGATATAATTAATGAACTAATAAAAATTGTTCGGCAGATAAATACAGATACAGATACGAATAATGAGCTCAATCAAATCAAAAAAAATATTCTTCAATCAATTTCTTTAATGGAAATTAAGGGTATTATTAAAAGAGAACCCTCAGGGGTAATAAAAAAAATATGAAAAATTTAGTTATAGTGGAATCGCCTTCAAAAGCCAATACAATAAATAAGTACCTCGGCGCAAATTACTCCGTCAAAGCCACGATGGGGCATATAAAAGATTTACCTAAAAGTAAAATAGGCGTGGATATTGAACATGGATTTGAACCGTTTTACGAAATTATAAAAGGCAAAGAAAAGGTTACGGAAGAAATAAAAAAATATGCTAAAGCCGCGGATACAGTTTTTCTTGCCGCCGACCCTGACAGAGAAGGAGAGGCAATAGCGTGGAATGTAAAAGAAATTATAGATACCATAAAAGGTAAAAAACCCGCTGTTAAAAGAGTTCTATTTAACGAGATAACAAAAAATGCCATTAACGAAGCGATTGAAAACCCGATAGACCTTAACAAATCCATGTTTGAATCCCAAAAAGCCAGACGAATATTAGACAGATTAGTCGGTTATAATTTAAGCCCTTTTTTATGGAAAAAAGTAGGCAGGGGGCTTTCGGCAGGAAGGGTCCAATCCGTTGCATTATATTTAATAGTTGAACGGGAAAAGGAAATTAATAATTTTGTCAAAGAAGAATACTGGACGCTTTCGGCAGTTTTTTTAATTAAAAACACCGCAGGCAATTCATTTACTATTGCATCCGAACTTGCAAAGATAAATAACAAAGAGCCCGAAATAAAAAATGCGGAAACAGCTGAAGATATTAAGAATTCACTATTAAATATAACGGAATACAAAATTTACAGTATCGGCAAGAAAACCGTTAAAAGAAATTCTCCTGCGCCTTTAATTACAAGCACTATGCAGCAAGAAGCTTTTAAAACAATAAGATTCTCCGTTAAAAAAACAATGAATGTCGCACAGAAACTTTATGAAGGAATTGAACTGGGGAAAGTGGAAGATATTGGAAAGGGCAAGCTGGGACTTACAGGCCTTATAACTTATATGAGAACAGATTCTACAAGAATATCCGATGTCGCAGCCAAAGCCGCAAATGATTTTATCATTAAGGAATTTGGGAAAGATTTTGCAAAAGACGGGACAGCGGTTATCTCAAAAAAACAAAAAACAAAAAAAATCCAGGATGCTCATGAAGCTATAAGACCTTCAAATGTTTTTTTAACACCCGAAAAAATAAAAAATTATTTATCTGCCGACGAGTATAAACTTTATAAACTCATATGGACATATTTTGTTGCTTCGCAAATGTCCCAGAGCATTTATGACCAATATTCTATAATAATAAGCGGTAAAGGCGCAAGTTACGGCAAAAACCGCATTGCAAACAGCGCAGCTCATACCGAGAACATTAAAAAAATTAAAAATAAAAAAGACGGGACTAACGGCAGAACCAAAGACGAAAAGTTAAGCAAAACTGGTACAGACAGTAATACCAAAAACATCGCTACAGAAGAAAACGAATATTTATTTAAAACTGCGGAAAGCGTACTTAAATTTGAAGGATATTTAAAAGTTCTTAACCAATTACATGAACAACGCAAAGAAAACTCAGACTTAAACCCCGACTCAGGGTCAGATTCCGGCACCGAGCCAAATTTAAATACGGACAATTCTGCAAATAGCATAGATAATAATAGAAAATCGAAAAACAATAATAATAAAACCGGCTATAAAGAGCCGGATTTAAAATATATTTCAAAAATATTTGAGATGTTAAAAGAAAATGACCCTGCTTTTATTCAAGATTTAAATCTTACGCAGCATTTCACGGCACCGCCGTCAAGGTATACTGAAGCCTCCCTTGTTAAAGCCTTGGATGAAAATGGTGTAGGGAGGCCGTCCACTTACCAGACAATTATATCAAATATTAAAAACAAAGATTATGTTGAAACAGAAACCGAAACAAGTTCCGTGGCTAAATTTAAACCGACAGAGCTTGGTGTTGTCGTATCCGATATTTTAAAAGAAGGGTTTCCTGATATTTTAGATATAAAATTTACTGCAAATATGGAAAATAAACTTGATGAAATAGAAAACGGGACTTTGGACAAAAATACGCTGCTAAGAGAATTTTACGATAAACTCATTGAAAGATTAGAAATTGCAGGAAAAGATATTGCAAGTATAAAAGGCACGTCTATTCCCACAGATATAGTTTGTGATAAATGCGGGAAACCTATGGTCGTAAAATTCGGCAGATTCGGAAAGTTTCTTGCATGCAGCGGTTACCCGGAATGCAAAAATACAAGGGAGCTTTCTTCAAGCGCTGAAAATAGCAATATGACCGGAGCACAAAATTTAAACAACACCGGCGGCTCTAAAAACGATGAGAATTCAGGTCAAATATTACAAGCAGAAGAACCTGCAGTACTTTGCGAAAAATGCGGAAAACCTATGGTGCTTAAATCAGGCAGATTCGGAAAGTTTCTTGCATGCAGCGGTTACCCGGAATGCAAAAATACAAAACCTGTACCTCTAAAATCCAATACACCTTGCCCAAACGGATGCGGCGGATATCTTGCTATAAAAAAAACAAAAAGCGGCAAAAGGTTCTACGGATGTTCAAATTATCCTAAATGTAATTATACAACATGGAAATTACCGAAAACAGAGTGATTGTTATTGTAGCAATATTACTATAACGTTGTATTTATAATAATATTATATTAGATTTATATTATAACATATAATTATAATATTGATAAGATTTATGCAATAATATGTGAAAACTATATAAAAAAATAACTTAATCCATCTTTTTTTATTATCACCCGGAGGCTAAAATGTTTAGCTGGATAAGAGATGTTTCTATTAAAACAAAAATCATCGTTCCTCTCGTTATATTAATTTTAATACCGATTATTTTAATTTCTTATATTTCTTTTAATCTTCAAAAACAGCTCACTATTTCATTAACAAAACATGATGCGGAGGTTACGGCAAAAACAGCTCTTTCAACCCTTAACACAATGATGCTGACCCATACTATACAAAATAAATCATACAGAAGAACTCTGATAAAAATATATAAACGAATTAAAGGAATAAAAGGTTTTCAGGTTATACGCGGCAATCTTGTAAATGAAGAGTTTAATAAAAAGTTTGGTCCTGGTCTGAAAGAAGAAGAACCAAATTCCAGTTTTGACAGGAAAATCCTTTCCTCTTCTGTTCCTATAACCAAAGAAATATATAAAAATGAACATCATGCATATTTAATGGTTGGTATTCCTTTTGTTGCAAAAACAAACTCAAGGGGGATTAATTGCTTAGCTTGTCATACAAACGCAGTAAACGGCGATGTGTTAGGCGGAATAAAAATTATTTATTCTTTAAAAGCATTAGATGCTGCGCAGTCATATTTTATCAAATATTCTATAATCATAGCTCTGATATCTATTGTTTTAATTATTATAGTTCTTTATCTTATAATTAAAAATGCGATAATCAATCCTACCATAAAATTATCAAAAGCTGCAGATAATATATCAAAAGGTAATCTTGAACAGGAAATTCCGCATATAAGAAACGATGAAATAGGAAAATTGGCTAAATCATTCGGCAGAATGGCAATAAGCCTAAAGAAAGCAATGGAAATGCTTAAGGAAAAACAAAAATAATTAATAATAAAATGATGTTATTGCGCTAAAAATTATATTAAGTTATACTTTTGCAGCAGAGGGATTAATTTTTCTATACATAGCCCCTCTACGTTTTTATATGACCCTGAATATGATTCTACTATGTTGTTTGTTGAATCCTGAATACCGTATGCACCTGCTTTATCGTAAGGCTTACTTTCGTATATATAGCTATATATTTCTTCATAGGATAATTTTTTTATTTTAACTTCTGTCTTATCATATGCTGACTCATAAAGCTGCATATTTTTATTAATTAACGCTATGCCGGTGTAAACATTGTGGGTATTGCCTGAAAGCGTCTTGATAATACTAAAAGCGGAAGCGGCATCTTTTGGTTTACCTAAAGATAAGCCTTGGCAAGCTCTCTGCTCCCAAGTATCAGACTCAGACAAAGATGAAGAAAGCGGAAGGGATGATATTAATGAAGGATGGGAAACGTTTACACCTAAATCATTAAATATAACAATAGTATCCGACCCTATAATAAAATAGTCGGGATAGAGGTCTTCAATACTTTTAGCTTTGTCAAGCGCAAGATTTTTAGCAAATTCAAAAGGCTGGGTATTCCCTGAATATTCCGGTTCATTGATAATTTTATGTTCTACGGGTATAAAATCAATTTTATATTCTTTTAAAATATTTATGCGGCGTGGCGAAGATGATGCTAAAATTATGCACGGTTTAAACATTTTTAATTTCCAAGTTCTTTAGAACGCAAATAAGCGGCATTAACTGCGGAATCTATAACATATTTAATTCTTCCCTCTTCCAGTTTGCTTAGACCGTATGCGGTAGTGCCGCCGGGAGAAGTCACTAAATCCTTAAGGTCTTTAGTAGAGTATTTGCTGAATTCTTCAGAATTCAAAAGCTCCCCTGAGCCAAGTATCGTTTGTATAGCTAAAATAGATGCTGTATTTCGAGGCAAACCCAATTTAACGGCAGCTTCAATAAAACCTTCGGCGATTAAAAATAAATAGGCAGGACCGCTTCCGCTGACAGCAGTCACTGCATCAAAATATTTTTCTTCAATAGTTAAGACTTTTGAAGACATTTCAAGAATATTCTTCACTTTGTTATAATCCCCTTCGTTCACGGCATCATTATAGCAAACGGCGCTCATACCTTTTCCGACAAGTGAATTTATATTCGGCATAATTCTTATAATTTTAGGATTATATTTGCCGTGGAATTTTTCATAAAATAATTTGTCAATGGTTTCAATCTTCACGCCGCCCGCTATTGAAACAAAAATAATATCTTTAGTTTTGTGGGCTGAAAAATTATCAGAATTTTTATCTTTATTTTTATTATTCTCGTTATTCCGGTCATTCTCGTGAGCCCCATTGTTTCCTAGTTCAAAATTTTGAGCTAAATTATTATCAGCTATATTATTATCAGATATATTTATCGTATTCACTTTCTTGTTATTTTCGTTACCGCCAAAAATTTTATGAGACATATGCAAAATAGTATCTGCCGCAATATTTAAGACATCTGCTACTACATTAGGCTTTACCGCTATAAAAATAATATCCGAATTTTCAATTATTTCACCCACGCTGTTTAAAATTGCAACAGCAAAACTATCTTTCATAAACGCCTGTCTTTCTAACGACGGGTCGTATATTGCTACGCCAATATCTTTGGTATTTTTATTATTATTAATTATGCCCTTTATTAAACCGAACGCCATATTTCCTGCTCCGATAAAACCTATTTTAAGCCCCATAACAAGTTTCTCCTAATTAGTATATATTAGTATATCAATTTTTTTTGATTAATATTTTTCCCTTACAATAATTATTTATAATCTTATATTTATAATTATAATTATATAGTGACGTAATCTGATTTAGTGTTTTTATATTATGCTATATTAATTACAATTTGCTGCTAAAATAATTTGCCACTAAAATTGTAGAGTATTATATCACATATAGTATTTTAATGAAAATAAATTATAGCCGACCAGCATTTATATCTACACATTTATATCCATATTTTATATCCGATGACGTCAATTAATTAATGATAATTTGCTCAAAAATAAAAAATTATTCTTTTATTTATTTTTTTCTTGAAATTATTTTTTAAATGTGTAAAATAATAAGAACATTGATTCTTAAGGAATATTATTATTATGAAAATAATTAAACTTGACCAAATTTCAAACGCTGTTATAGATTTAATAACACACGCCGCATCCAATCTTTCCGAAGATGTTATTAAAAGTCTGAATAATTCATCAGATATTGAAATTTCTGAATACGGGAAAAGCGTTTTAAATAAAATAATTAAAAATGCAGAAATAGCAAAAAGTGAAAACAGACCTTTATGTCAGGATACAGGACTTGCCATTTTCTTTATAGAAATAGGCAGCGATGTCGTCGTGAAAGACGGAACCATAACCGAAGGCATTAATCAAGGAACACGAAAAGGTTATGAAAAAGCCTATTTGAGAAAATCAACGTGCGACCCTCTGACTAGAAAAAACATGGGCGACAATACACCTGCTATAATACATTATGAATTTGTTTACGGTGATAAACTAAAAATATCTTACGCTGCCAAAGGCGGCGGCAGTGAAAATATGAGCAGAATAAAAATGATGAAGCCGTCGGACGGAATTCAAGGAATCATCGATTTTGCCGTTGAAACAATGGAAATAGCCGGACCTAATCCGTGTCCGCCCAATATTATCGGCATTGGAATAGGCGGAAATTTTGAAAGATCGGCTATTATAGCTAAAAAGGCTCTTTTTAGAAATATCGGAACAATTAATCCGGATAAAGAACTTGCACAAATTGAACAAACCATATATAATAAAATCAATAAGATAGGTACTGGACCAATGGGATTCGGAGGCGTCTGCACAGCCTTAGCGGTACACATAATTAAAGAACCATGCCATATCGCCAGTATGCCTGTGGCTATAAATATCGAATGTCATTCTCATAGGCATGAGTCTGTCGTTTTATAAACTATTTATTTTATAATAAATTTAATGGCGTTATCTGCAACTAAATTTAAATTATATTATTATATTAATATATATTATTAATAGAAACATATGCGGATGAATTAAGAAAGTCCGCCGAAAGCGCTATTTGGCAGTTGCCGGACAACCTTTTGATTAAATATTTCAATACAGTTATTATATTATAATTATAATTATAAAAATATTTAAATAATAAAAAATGGATTTTAAAAAAATAAATACCCCTTTAAGCGAAGCTCTAATTGCAACGCTTAGAACAGGCGATGAAGTATTAATAAGTGGTACTATTTATACTGCAAGAGATGAAGCGCATAGAAGACTAACGCTTCTTATCGCCGAAAATAAGCAGCTGCCTTTCGATATAAAAGGACAAATTATTTATTATGTTGGTCCTTCTCCTGCAAAACCTGGTGAAGTTATAGGTTCGGCAGGTCCTACAACAAGCTATCGCATGGATAAATATGCTCCCACCCTTATGGAACATGGACTTAAGGGAATGATTGGCAAAGGTAAACGCTCAGATGAAGTTAAAAACGCAATAGAAAAGTACAAAGCAGTATATTTTGGCGCAATAGGCGGAGCAGGAGCCTTGATAGCTAAATCCATTAAATCTTCCAAGATTATTGCCTATGAAGAGCTGCTTTCCGAAGCGGTAAGAGAGTTAACTGTCGAAGACTTTCCGGCAATAGTCATAAACGATATTTTTGGAGGAGATCTGTACAACGAAGGCAAATTAAAATTTGCAGGTAAGTTTAAGTAGCTTTTATGTTTTATGTTTTAATAAATTGACTTGGTTTATATGATATTTTTCTATAAATACTATTATAATCTTAATAAGGGTTAATCTATGGATATACATGAATATCAAGCTAAGGAATTACTTACAAAAAATAATGTCAAAATTTTACATTCTATTTTGTGTCATAGCGGAGACGAAGCTTATAATGCGACCGTTAGTTTAAATACACCCGTTGTTGTCATAAAAGCTCAGGTGCATGCAGGCGGCAGAGGCAAAGCAGGCGGCGTCAAAATTGCCAAAACACCAGAGGAAGCAAAAAATATAACCGAACAAATGCTGGGGATGACGCTTGTAACCGCCCAAACAGGTAAAGATGGTAAAGTGGTACATAAGGTGCTTATAGAAGAAGGTGCGGATATTAAAAAAGAACTATATTTATCTGTAACTATAGACAGAAAAACTTCTAATATTGCGTTTGTCGCCAGCGCCGAAGGTGGAATGGAGATAGAAGAAATATCAAAAAATTCGCCTGAAAAAATTCTTACTGTTTTAATAAATCCTTCTAACGGCATTAAATCATACCACGTTTTAAAAATGTTTTTATTTTTAGGGCTGGATAAACCCATTTATAACGAATTTAATAATTTTGTAAATTTATTATACAGTGCTTTTTTAGCGGAAGACATGTCTATGCTTGAAATTAATCCGCTTATTATAACAGGAAATGGCAATCTAATACCTCTTGACGCAAAAATAGCCCTTGATGACAACGCATCATTCAGGCATCCTTATTATAACGACTTCATCGACGAAGACGAAGAAGACCCCCTTGAAACCAAAGCTAAAAGTGTGGGGCTTAATTACATAAGACTTGACGGAAATGTCGGCTGCATGGTAAACGGAGCCGGACTCGCCATGGCCACTATGGACACTATAAAAGAATTTGGCGCAGCGCCCGCAAACTTTCTTGACGTAGGCGGTACGGCTGACAGCAAAAGGGTTGAAACGGCTTTTAATATTTTATTATCCGATAAAAACGTAAAAGCTATTTTTATTAATATTTTCGGCGGTATAGTAAAATGCGATATGGTAGCGGACGGTGTAATTACAGCCGCAAAAAATATAGGACTGAAACTACCAGTCGTTATAAGGCTTGAAGGTACAAATGCTGACAAAGCATCTGAGCTTTTAGAAACTTCGGGCTTGAATTTTATTGTGGGAAATTCTTTAGCCGACGGCGCACAGAAAGTATCAAAAATTGTAAACAGCTAAACCTTAATTATATAATCTGCATAATATAATTATAAATATAAATGGTGTCTGTCCCTAATTTAAATAAATTATTATTATAAGGCAAGGTATAAAATTTATGAGCATTCTGATTAACAAAGAAACGTCAGTTCTTGTTCAAGGTATTACGGGCAAGGAAGGTTCTTTTCATACTTTGAAATGTTTAGAATACGGCACTAAAATCGCAGCAGGCGTAACTCCCTTTAAAGGCGGTTCATTATTCAACGATTCTATTCCGGTATTTAATACGGTAGCAGAAGCTAAGTCTAATATTAAAATCGATGCGACCGTTATTTTTGTTCCGGCAGTGTTTGCATCTTCAAGCGTAATTGAGGCGATAGAATCGGAAATTCCGCTTATCGTATGCATAACTGAAGGTATACCTACTATAGATATGATGAATGTTAAATCTGCATTGAGGGGTTCAAGCTCGGTTATGATAGGTCCTAATTGCCCGGGAATAATAACGGCAAACGAGTGCAAAATTGGAATTATGCCCGGTTTCATTCACAAAAAGGGTAAAATTGCGGTGTTATCGCGAAGCGGAACCTTAACATATGAAGCTGTTAACCAGCTGACGAAGGCGGGGCTTGGGGAAACCACCTGTATAGGTATAGGCGGAGACCCCATAATCGGTTCTTCTTTCCTAACATTTCTAAAAATGTTCGAAGGCGATCCTGAGACAGAAGGCGTTGTTTTAATCGGGGAAATTGGCGGAACGCAGGAGGAAGAAGCCTCTGAATATGTAAAAAATTATATGAAAAAGCCTGTTGTTGGATTTATTGCCGGGAAAACAGCTCCTGAAGGAAAAAGAATGGGGCATGCAGGCGCAATAATTTCAGGAGGAAAAGGAACAGCCTCGGAAAAATTGAAAGTAATGAAAGAAAATAGAATTCATATTGCAGAAAATCCGTCCGTTATCGCTGAAACCATGATAAAAGCGTTAAGATAAAAGATAAATTCGTTTAATTAATTTATAAATTTAAGGAGGCATGTATGCCTGAACAGGACAATCAACATAACGCTAACAATAACCCCAATAACTTAAAGTTAAATCAATCCGCAGATGCAACTATTCCCAACTACAGGTCTTGCGACTCAATTGAAATTACCGTCAAACCTGAAAGTAAGCTCACAATTAAGCAATATACAGGTATGGGTAAAAAAGAAAAAGTGCAGATAGACATAGTGGTTAACTATTGCAAAGGATGCGAATTATGCGTCGCATTCTGCCCTGAAGAAGTTCTAGTTATGAATAAAGAAATTGCGGAAGTGATAAATATTTCCAGATGTACAAAGTGTAATATCTGCGAATATCTTTGTCCGGATTTTTCTATATCTGTAGAATAGGAGGAAACAAATTATGAGCGAAAATATTAAATTAATGCAGGGTAACGAAGCCATTGCCGAAGGAGCTATGATTGCAGGATGCGATTTCTTTGCAGGATATCCCATAACTCCGTCATCCGAGGTTTCAGAAATATTATCGGAAAGACTTACTAAAAAAGGTCATATAGTAATTCAAATGGAAGATGAAATAGCAGCGCTAGGAGCCGTTCTGGGAGCAGCGCTGGGAGGAGCAAAAGCTTTAACGGCTACTTCCGGACCAGGGATGTCCTTAAAATCGGAGCACATAGGCTACGCCTCCATGTGTGAAATTCCATGCGTTATAGTTAATGTTATGAGGGGAGGTCCATCTACGGGTAATCCTACACTGCCTTCTCAGGCTGATATTATGCAGGCAAAATGGGGAACACATGGAGACCATGCTATAATAGCCATCACTCCTTCAAGCGTTAATGAATCTTTTTATGAAACTATAAGAGCTTTAAATCTTGCCGTTAAATATAGAACACCGGTATTGATATTAACCGATGAAATTATCGGACATATGAGAGAAAAGGTCGTAATACCTGAAAAAGATACTTTAGAGATAATTGACGTAAAATTACCGGATATGCCGCCTTCAGAATATAACCCGTACAATTATACCAGCGGCAAGGTTACCCCTTTAGCCCCTATGGGGGAAGGCTACCGCTACCACGTAACAGGGCTGAGCCACGGAGAAACAGGTTTTCCTACGGCAAAAATGGAAGTTCTACAAGATATGCAAAACTGGCTGATAGACAAGATTTACAAGAACATAAAAGACATTGAAAAATATGAAGAAACCATGACCGAAGATGCAGATATATTAATAGTTGCTTACGGTTCGGTTTCACGTTCCGCAAAAGCGGCTTTATCTATGGCAAGAGCGGCGGGTATAAAGGCTGGATTATTTAGACCGATTACAATATGGCCATTTCCGGAAGAAAGAATTAAAGAGTTATCTAAAAAAATAAAAAAAATACTTGTTCCGGAAATGAATATGGGTCAGATAATATTGGAAATCCAGAGAGCAGCATGCAATAGTACCGTAAAGGGACTTAATATAGTTAACGGTGAACCTATAACGCCTGACAAGATATATTCAAAAATTAAAGAAATGGTTTAGCAATCTTGTTATCCGCCCCGTCTGTCGGAGAGGCAACAAACCGTCTTTTTTGCTTTTAGATAAGCTTGTTTAATTTAATTTAATTTTGTTTAATTTTATTTTACAAATTTAGAAGATTCAGAAAAACTAATCAAATTAATAAATTATGTTCACGATAATTACAATGAACATTATACCAGGAGGTAAATATGCCTAAAACTAAGACTAAATTTGATTATAATAAATACTTAAGAAAAAACACTCTTCCTCATATATGGTGCCCGGGATGCGGAGACGGAATAATACTAAAATCTCTTTTAAGAGCTATAGACGGGCTTCAGTATAAGAAAGACGATATAGTTATAACATCCGGAATTGGCTGCGCTTCAAGACTTCCCGGATATGTTGACTTTAATACTATTCATACAACTCATGGAAGAGCCCTAACATTTGCGATAGGAATGAAAATGTATAAACCGAAATTAAAAGTTATAACTGTCTCAGGAGACGGTGACGCTCTTGCAATAGGCGGAAATCATTTTATACATGCCGCACGAAGAAACATAGATATAACTCTCATTATATTTAATAATTATACTTACGGAATGACAGGCGGACAATCTTCTCCTACCCAGCCTTACGGGTCTTATGCTACCACAACTCCTTACGGAAGCGTTGAACCGCCTTTCGATGCATGTGAACTTGCAAAAGCTGCCGGCGCCACATGGGTTGCGAGATCAACTTCCTATCATGCCGTCCAGCTTGAAAAACTGATAGCGGACGCTATGACTCATAAAGGTTTTTCTGTACTGGAGGTTATAACTAACTGCCATATATCATACGGAAGAAGAAACAAAATGAAGTCTCCCGTCGAAATGATTAAATATCAGAAAGAAAAAGCCGTTCCAAACAGGTCTGCCCAGAATATGACGACGGAAGAACTCGCGGGAAGATTTAAAACCGGTCTTATCTATGAAAAAAAAGACTCTTTAGAATTTGCTGAAGAAAATTACAAAAAATTAGCATTACTTAAACAATAACATAATTAGGAGAAGGCAAATGGATAATATAACTGAAATAAGATTTGCCGGTTCGGGGGGACAGGGGTTAATTCTAGCAGGAATAATTTTAACCGAAGCCGCAGCAATTTATGAAAATAAAAATGCCGTTCAGACTCAGAATTACGGTCCTGAAGCCCGGGGCGGCGCATCTAAATCAGAAGTTCTGATATCAACTGAACCTATTGCTTATCCTAAAGCAACTTCCTTAGATTATATGGTTGCCTTGACGCAGGTTTCTTTTTCCAAATATGCCAAGGATTTAAAAGGTACCGGTACAATAATAACAGATAAAGAACTCGTGACAGATTTTTCCGAAGCTAAAGGTAAACTTTATGTTATAGATATGGAAAAATCGGCGAGGGAAGAGCTGGGTAAACTATTGGGGCTTAATGTTATAGCTCTCGGAGCTTTAGTTGAAATATCAGGCATCGTATCTAAAGATTCTATTGAAAAAGCTCTTATGAAAAGGGTGCCTAAAGGATTTGAAGATTACAATAAAAAGGCGTTAGAAATTGGTTTTAGATTGGGAAGCGAAGCAAAGAAAAATTAAAAAATAAAAAGTTTATAAAATTTTATAAAATTTGGAGAGTAAATGTTTGAACAAACTTTATCAATAATTAAACCCGACGGTGTAGCAAAAAATTTAACTGGCAATATTATCCAGCTATTTGAAAATAATGGATTTGAAATTAAGGCAATAAAAAAACTGATTCTTACCAAAAAAAATGCGGAGAGTTTTTACTATGTTCATAAAGAAAGACCTTTTTTTAAAAGTTTAGTTGATTTTATGACGGAAGGAGCAATAATCCCGATGGTTTTATCAAGAGAAAACGCTATTTTAAAGAATCGTGAAATTATGGGTGCTACTAACCCTAAAGATGCTGCGGAAGGAACTATTAGAAAAATGTACGCCGAAAGCATTGAAAGAAACATTGTTCATGGCTCGGATTCACCGGAATCCGCAAAATTTGAAATCTCGTTTTTCTTCAATTATTTTGAAATAATTTAGGCGTATATTATATATAATTGAATTTTGTTTGTCGATTTATCAATCTTATTAATTTAATTAATTAATAAGATTGATATTTTTTATTCTTAGAATAGAATTAAAATTAATAAATATTGAATTATTTAACATTTTCGGTTATTCTATAATCAATATAATAATATAAATATTATACGGCGGCGCAATAAGAAATAAATCGTTAACTAAGTCCGTTTTTAGGGTTTATTAATTTACCTACTTATTTTATTGCAGCTGCCGTAATTTTATAGATTTATTTTTATAAATAATATTAATTATTAATAAAAATAATTAAAACATTAATAAATTAATTAATGTTTGTTAAATTTTATGGAGAAACCGAATGCTTCAACATTTTTCTACTAGGGTATTACCTTCAGGATTAGAATTTCTGGCTGAATTGTCATTCGACCTCAGATGGACGTATAATCATAAAGCCGATGAACTTTTTAAAACTCTTGACCCGTACCTCTGGGAGCTAACTCATAATCCATATCTTATAATCCAGACGGTTTCGTTAGACCACTTGAACAACCTTGCCAAAGATAAAACATTTATAAATAATCTTAACAATATTAGAGATGAATGGAAGAACTTTGACTCTTCTTCTACCTGGTTTGCCAAAAATTACACTGATACAAAAATTAAGAACATTGCATATTTCAGCATGGAATTTGGAATAGACGAGTCCTTGCCTTTATATGCAGGCGGACTTGGAATTCTGGCAGGAGATTATCTTAAAACGGCTGAAGATTTAGGCGTTCCGGTAATAGGAGTGGGACTATTATATCAAAAAGGCTATTTTCATCAAATTGTTGACAGCTCCGGAATGCAAAATGAAGTATACCCGTATAATGACCCGCATTCTTTACCAATAGCTCCATTAAGAGACAAATCCGGCGAATGGCTTAGAATTACTATTACTCTTCCTGAAAGGATAATAACCCTCAGAGTTTGGTTTGCCAAAATCGGCAATACCCAGCTGTTTTTTTTAGATTCAAACGACCCTGTTAATTTACCTATAGACAGAGGTATAACTGGGGACTTATACGAAGCTGGCAAAGAAATTAGACTAATTCAGGAAATGATACTCGGCATAGGCGGCTTTAAACTTTTGAAAAGTTTAAAAATAGATTTCAATCTATGCCACATGAATGAAGGACATGCTGCCTTCGTGGTACTTGAAAGGATATACGACTGGATGATAAGTAATAATTGCGGAAATTTTTATGAAGCTTTAACCTCAACAAGAGCCGGAAATATATTTACGACTCATACTCCTATTGCCGCAGGATTTGACCTTTTTGACCCTTCGCTTATAAGACATTATTTGTCACATTATATTACAAGATGTAATATAAGCGTGGAAGATTTCGTCAACCTTGGACAAAAAACACCAGGCAAAAATTTAAATGAACCTTTTAATATGGCATATTTAGCGATAAGAGGGAGCAATTTTATCAATGCTGTAAGCAAAATACATCAAGATGTTAGTAAAGATTTATTTTCTCATTTATTTGACAGATGGCCGATAGAAGAAGTTCCCGTTGATTATATTACAAATGGCATACATACACCAACGTGGATTTCAGAGGAATCTGACAAATTTTGGATGAGATATTGCGACGGTCTTCCCGAACATAAGAAATTTTCACCCGAAAATTCCAAATTTGCTTTAAAAGTTTCTGATTCTGAAATATGGGATTTTGAAATGAAAAATAGACTTTATATGATTAACGAAATTCAAAAGCATATGAATAAAATGCAAGTATGCTGCAATTTAACGCAAAGAACTGTTTTTCTTGACCCAAATGCTTTATATATCGGGCTTGCCAGAAGATTTACAGAATATAAAAGATTGAATTTGCTGCTGAATGATAAAAATAGATTAAAAAAGATTTTAACTAACCCCAGCTATCCTGTCAGGATTCTAATAGGCGGCAAGGCTCATCCAAGCGATATAAAAGGCAAGGAATACATTAGGGAGTGGATTGAATTTGCATCTGTTTCGGAATTAAACGACAAAGTATTTTTCTTGTTAGATTACGATATGGATATTGCGCAAAAACTCACGGGCGGAATTGACGTCTGGCTAAATTGCATGGAAAGACCGCTAGAAGCAAGCGGTACCAGCGGAATGAAGATTTTATCCAACGGAGGACTCAACTGCTCTATTTTAGACGGCTGGTGGGGCGAAGCATACAATGAAAATGTAGGCTGGGCAATAGGAAGTAAATCGGAAAAAGTTCAATATTTTAATGATGATAAAGCAGATGCCCAATCTCTTTATAATTTGCTTGAAAATGATATAATACCGGCATTTTTTAATAGGGATAAAGACGGTATTCCTGTAGCATGGGTGCAAAAAATTAAGCAGAGCATGGCAACACTGACCCCTGCTTTTTCCACTTACAGAATGATGAAAGAATACATAGAAAAAGCATACATACCTATGTCCGAAAATTATGAAAGACGCAATGCAAATAATGGACAAATTGCCCTTGAAATAGTAAATTGGAGAGATAAATTAAATAAAAATTGGGATGGGATACATTTTGCGAATCCGTCTTTCGAAGCGAATAACGCTGTGCATAATGTAAAATGCATGATATGGCTAGGCATAATAGAACCGGAAGAAATAAAAGTTCAACTGTACACCATATTAAACGGAAAACCCAATATTACCGATATGAAAATAACTAAAAGCATACCGGGAGCTATAAACGGTTTTATTTACGAAGCTCAAGTCTCCTCGGAAATTCCGCCTAACAATTATACGTTAAGGGTAATACCACACCATAAAGAAGTCGTAGTGCCACTCGAATTTGGAAGAATATTCTGGCAAAAATAAATCCAAAATAAAAAAATGGCTATTCCAAACCTTGACTTTATAAAAAGCTTAAATGGACACATATAATGCCATTAGGCTTAATATGCTTATAATTAAGCAATAAAAAAGGTTTGGAATAGCCAAAGCTCCAAAGAAACCGCCCCTCTCTCACTTACAATATTTCAAAACACCAACCATATAATAATACGATAAAATAATGAAATTAATGAATTTATTTTATTTCAATCTTAATCGGCTTGGTCGGTTTTACTTTTTTTAAAGCAATCTCTAAAATGCCGTCTTTTAATGTAGCTTCAGCAGATTCACTTTCAACATCGGATGGCAGCTCAACACTTCTGTAAAAAGACCCTACTTGAATCTCCTTCCTATAATAATCTTCTTTTTTTTCTTCTTTTTCTTCTTTATGCTCCCCTTTAATAATCAGAACATTTTCATGCACTTCAAGTTTTACGTCTTCTTTATTAACACCGGGAACGGAAGCTTTCACGATAATCGAATCATCTTTTTCAATGATGTCAACTGCCGGCTCACCTATTCCGGGGTTCATGCCCCAAAATCTTTTCATGCTTGAAGGAATAAATTCGGAGAACATTCTCTCAACATCATTTTTCATACTGTTCATTGGATCCCACAATGAAACGTTTGCCATGATAAAACACCCCCAAAAAAATTAATATATTAAATACCGTTGTAAAAAAATTTACAACTTGTACCGATACTCCTTTTTTGGCGTTTCTAACAAATGTTCATAATTAATCAGTTTAGATAGCCATTCAACCAACACATACACTTGTCAGCTGAACGGCATCGAAAGTTCGTCACTTGTTAGTTCAAAACTTTGCTATTTAACTCTCTTTATTTTAAGTATATCTCAATTTTAAAAATTTTCAATAACCGGCAATAATTTTTTTTGATTAAATATCAATGTGTATATTCCGCATCAAACTGAACACACTTTACGTTTTTAACTGGACAGCGATTACGTTTTCAACTGGACACCCGTTACGGAAATTACTGGACACCCGTTTTGCAATTAATTTGATATTTGTTTAATAAAAAACGATTAGTTTTTTATTAAATTATTAAATTATTAAATTAATTATTTATTAATTTATTTTTTTATTAATTTTATTAAATAAATATCAAAAATGATTTTTCGGTTAATCCTTTTTATTCATTGCAGTTTTATTATAAACTGCTCCTTATTAATATTAATTAAGGAGCAGCAAAATGAAAAGAAAAAGGAGATTAACCCTAAAAACAGGAAGGGATATTTTAAAAATATACGATAAATAATTAAAATAGTAGTTTAACTCATTTTGAAAGTGGGGAATTTAATCCGCCATTAGGTGGGAATTTTAGTTGACTTTAACACTTATTATTTATATTTTAATTTTATTATTTACATTTAAAATACAAATTTAATAGGAGTTATTTTACACTAAAATACTGGGGAATTTAAACGCTCTTTCCCTGAGGAAATTATATTAACATTAACAATTTACAATTTTACAATTTTATGCTTTACATTATATAGACCATACTATATACTAGTCTATATAAACTAAAAATATAACAAAGATACCTAAAATAATAATATAATTTTAAGATGAAGGGGGGGGGGTTATTATCGTGAAAATTAAAATCGGGGCATATGAAGCCAAAACAAAACTTCCCGAGATATTGCGCAATGTTAAAGCCGGGCAGTCTTATACCATTACTAACCGGGGGGAAAATGTGGCAGAGCTTATACCCAGTTTGAATGCAAATAAAAAAAATAAAGATCTGGCCGTCGAAAAAATTAAAACCCTTATGTTAAATAATCCTGTAAGCGGTGTAAATATAAAAGATATAATTTCCGAGGGCAGACCGTGAAATTCGTACTTGATAATTCTGTAACAATGCGATGGTTTTTTGGAGACGGAAAACCTGAAGAATTGAATTACGCAAAAGACGTGCTTGAGGCTATGAAATATAATACGGCATTAGTGCCGGCGATATGGGGGCTTGAGGTATCTAATGTCATTGCCAGAGCGGAAGCTAAAGGATTAGTGACAGAGGATAGAAGCACAGTATTTCTTGAAATATTAAAAGAATTCGATATTGAAGCCGATATTCAAACTTACGCCCGTTCACTGGATGACATTCTCTATTTAGCCAGGCGATATGGATTGTCGGCCTACGATGCTTCTTATCTTGAGTTGGCCTTAAGGGGCAACCTTCCGTTAGCCACCTTAGATGAGGATTTGACTAAAGCTGCCAAAAAAGCGGGAACAAAAATTTATTGATTTTAACTTACATTGCAGAGAAGTCCCCTTCCGTATAGAACTCAGCAAATTTGTAAATAGCTTAAAGTCTGTTTCGGCAAGATTATTATTTCGGGAATTTCCTGAGATTAAGAAACAATTATGGAATGGGCATTTATGGAGCCCATCTTATTTTCTTGCTACGACTGGGCAGGTAACGCTTGATATATTAAAAAAATATGTAGAGTCGCAAAATGATAAAAACTTATAAATTCAGATTATATCCGAAAATAATTTAAATAAATAATTAATTTAAATTCAACTAAACAAAATTATAAACTTACAGGGGGTAATTAAAGGGAGATGCTTACAATGAAAGAAAAAGACACAATAAGAAGAATGTTTTTCGAAGTTAGATTTAATTTAATTTTACAAATTTACAAGATTTAAAAAAATTAAATAAATTAACAAATTATGTTCACGATAATACGGTGAACATTATACCAGGCTTGAAACTGTGTATAGCCTGCTCCGTATGAAATACCCCCCCCCAAGCGTTTAAACGCAAATTTCACTAAAACAAGGCAGTAAACTTTGATAAAATTTTTGCGATCTCTTGTAAATCGTATAACTCAAATATTTTATATTTAATTTCATTATGATATTATGATATAATAATACAATATATTATGATGCATATCATATTAAAAATAAGCTATTCTATTATTAATAAAGGACACAATTATATCATATATTAACGGAGGTTTTAATATGCCTATAAGAGAATATAAATGCACTAAATGCGGTGATACGACGGAAGTAATTCAAAAAATAAATGAAAAACCTTTAGAAACATGCGTTAAATGCGGAGGAAAGCTTGAAAAATTAATTTCAAATTCTAGTTTTGTTCTAAAAGGTTCCGGATGGTATAAAACCGACTACGGAAGCAGCACTAAATCATCAACAACACCCGCAGCCGAACGTCATCACAATACAGCAGGGAGCAGCGCGGCAGTTTCTACGGCAGCCTCGTCATGTTCTTGCGGAACGGGCGGGTCTTGCGCCGCCGCAGATTCTGCAAAAAAATAAATATTAAACAAAATAATTTAATACTATCGTATCATTTATTTTTTATATATAATAAATATCATAACATTAAATATATAAGATATATTGCAAAATAATTTAATACTACTACATCATTTATTTTTTTATATATAATATAATATATAATATAAAATAATGCTGATATTTTAAAAAACGAATTATACATCGTTTAAAAATGGGGGGTGAGTTTAACTATGGCAAATAAACCGATAAAAAAAGAAACTAAAAAACCATCAACAAAAAAGAAATAACTAAAAGTTCCTTAATACTGGAGAAAATTAAAAAAATAATTATTAAATATTACAATTAATTAAATCAATAATTAAATCAATCTTGTAAATCGGCTAAAAATTATTTTTGATTACCGATTAATTGTAAAATAATTATGATTAAAATTGTATGCAGAATTAAGGAACTTTTAAAAATTTTAATATTTAGACAAGAGCGTACAATCCTTCTTCCGAAGTTCTTATTCTTTCAACAAATCCAATGGGTACAATGAATATTTTTCCATCCCCGTAGAATCCTGTCTTATTAATGTCCATTATGATTTTCAATACTTTTGGCATTTCGCCTTCCGGCACTACTATGGAAAGCATTCTTTTCGGCAAAAAATAATAATCGTTATCTGCTATTTCCATATTATTTTTATTTTTGCTTATTGAATCTAATCCCGGATCCAGCTCATTAGCTAAGCCACCATGTCCTTTCTGTTTACCTCTCCCGTGTACGGAATAAAATGTCATTTGGTCATAGCCGGCGTTTGAGAGCATTTCTTTTGTTTCTTGAAATTTATGTCTTCTAATTATTGCCAATACCTCAACCGCTTTTTCTTCAAATTTTGATTCCATATTAAAGTCCCTCCGCGCCTGTTCTCACAGTATAAGTATGACTAACCGGTATCACGAATATTTTACCATCGCCTATATTTCCTGTATATGCATTTTCCTGTATAATATCGCATACTTTTTCTGCATCGTTTTTACTCACAACCATCATAAGTTCCAGTTTTGGCAATTCATCGTAAACAACCTGCCCCACTTTTATGCCTTTTTGTTTACCCCTTCCAAAAACATGCATCTTGGTGACTGATATAAAACCGCCTGCTTCAAGACCTTTTAAAACATCTTTCTCTTTTTCAGGTCTGATTATTGCCCTAATCATTTCCATAGATTCCATAATTTTCTTCTCCTTCTTAAATTGTTGTTAAAATATTAGTTAATAATTACGCAATATTTGCCATTTTATCTTTCATCATAATTTTTTTTAGCCATGGCGGCGGATTCGTTGATAAAACCACTTTTAAATTTTCAAGAACATTTACTATTTTATCATCTGGTTTGGATTTAACGGGATGAATACCCGAACTGACTACTTTTGCCGCAGCCGTGCCGCCTATACTTTCAACAAATATTATTTTTAAATCTCTCAATTTTGCAATTTTTTTTTCTATTTTTTCAATCTCTTCCTCTTCTGTCTCAAATTCCCTTAATTCAATAAAATCAAAACCTGATTCTGTAACATCATAAATTGCAATTTTTTTTGCCCATCCAAAATGGTCATTAATAAAAACATTATCGGTTGTCGTAAACCCTACTTTCATATTCTTTATACCTCCTTCATGATTTTTTCTTTAACAGACATTAACAAATTTGCAGACTCATATACCAGATTAGCACTGCCCTTATACAATATATAGTGTTTAAAATTGTGCCCTATCCGGTCTATTAGAGGGAAACCGACTTTTAAAATAGGCGCGCCTATTTTTTCAGCGGTATATCCGGCATTAGAGTTGGAAATTACAAGGTCTATACCATCGTCGTCACTTTTAATAAGTTCGCTAAATAAATCAATATCGCCTTCCGCTAAAATTTCAAATCTGTTTTTTAAATTTTCATAAGCTTTTGATGTTGTAACTCCTATTTTAATATTTGCTCCAACTTCACACAGCACTTCAGAAAACGAGTCTAATATGTCAATACCCTCTGCTATCGCGATATTTTTACCTAAAAAGTAAAAATGTGTATCTAAATATGCATCCATTAATTGCCTTTTCTGCCTTTTATATCTTTCAGGAGTATTTTTTAAAGATATTTCTTCGAGAAATTTAAAAAATAAATCCGTATTTTTTAATCCGCTGACATTGGAAAAATAATAAGTATTTAATCCGGTAATTTTTTTGACGGGTGCAATTAAACTTTTTAAACTGTTGCCTATAATTATATTTAAATTATTTAAACCCGCTTTTTTTAAATCTTCAATATCCGTCCCGCCCGATGTCGTCTGCAGATAGCCGTTTTCATCAAGATGTCCGTCCATTGATGTCCCTAAATCGGGTAGCATAACAGGCGTTATACCAAAATCTTCTAATAACTCTCTAAGTTCTAAAAAATCCATAGCCGTAAAAGAAAACGGGCAAAACACATTGGCACGTATATTTTTAATATCGTTAGCGCCGTTATTTTTATTTTTATCGTCACTTTTATAATCGCTTATATTCCTAATATTCCCGATGTTATTTTTATCAATTGTTTTACAACGCTTTTCCGCTTCAGCTATGCATGATAAACTATTTGCTCTGCTGTTCCCATTATCTTTATTTGACACTGTATTTTGCTCTTCGTTTTGTTCATTATTTTGCTCTTCGTTTTGTTCTTTGTATTTTATCTTTGCAATATTTGTATTGTTGCCCTCTTCCGCATCTGCAGTTTCTTCGGCATCATCTATGCAAAATGTTTGCAACAATGAAAGAATGGCATTTTTATATCCCTCTTCAAAATTTCCGTCATAATCTGGAGTGCTGACATAAGCCACATTCAGTCCATCATACGATGCACTTTCTTTTAATTCTTTTTTTAACTCGTTAAAAGTCGCACAAATATCTTCGCCGTTTACCTCGCTTAAACCTGTAGATGTAACACCTATAAAAGCGGGATTAATTTTATCGGCGATATTCTTAACCCCCGCTTTTAAATAGCTGCTTCCTCCTAAAATTGCTCCCAGTTCATTTAAGGCAGTCGTATAAACAGGTATATTTTCTCTATAATGCTTTGTCAAAGTAACCTTGTCAAAACTGGCGCATCCCTGAGACCCGTGCATGAGAACAACCGCATTTTTAATACCGAGAAAAACAATAACCGCCCCGAGAGATGAACTTGTTTTTAACGGGTTTATCTCAATGTTTTTTAAATTTTCCATAATATTTTTATTTATATTAAAATAAACCTAATTTATCTTAACTTTCTTAAGTTTAATTTGCTTTTCTGATAACTTCATAAACTGGACTGTTAAGCTCAAGATAAATCTGCCTTCCGAGATGAACTATTCCCTCATAAGACGTATAAGAATTGCTTCTCTCTTGATTAACGTCTAAGAACGGTATTAAAGATTTTATAGCCGTATATTGATTTCTTCCGCCTGCAAGCAAAATATCGGCTTGCTCCTCTTTTATCATTTTTATCAGATTAACAGGGTTTCCGTTATCCAACATTATAATATTTCCGTTTGAATCAAATTCCTTGATTCTGTTTTTATCTTCTTCCGTACTTTTTTTAACCCCTGTCGCTATAACTTTCATTCCAAGGTCGTTTAATGCGGAAATTAGAGACCAGCTTTTAACCCCGCCTGTGTATAAAAGAACTCTTTTGCCGGTTAAAAATTTTTTATACGGTTCAATCCCTTTCTGTATTGTTCTAGTCTTTGATTCAATATTTTTTTTAACCTTTGCTATCAGTTTAGCATCTTTAAAACTTTCTGCTATGTGCAGCATTGCATTATTCGTCGAAGATAATCCAAAAAATGATTCTTCTATAAAAGGTATTCCATATTTTTCTTCCATTTTTCTTGCTAAATATACTAAAGCTTTAGAGCATACAACGACATTTAACCCCGCTTTATGCGAATACATTATTTCTTCCATAGTTGCGTTGCCTGTTATATTTGAAAGTAAATTAATGCCGTTGTCGCTAAGAGCTTTTTTAATTAAAAACAATTCGCCTTTTATGTTGTACTCGCCTATTAAGTTAATATTATAATCTGTTAAAATATCAATATTTGGTTCTTTTTTCCCTATAACATATTCAAAAAGCGCATCTCCGGCAATTTTATTTCCAAGATTTTTGCCGCCCGAAAATCCCTGACTTTGCACAGGAATCACCGGAATATTAAGTTTTGCAGTCAATTCTCTTGCTGCGCCTCCTATATCTTCCCCTGTCAATGCAGGCACGCAGGTATTATAGATAAAAACACCCTTTGGCTTAAACTTGTTTGCCGCATAAATGATTCCTTTTTTTAATTTCTCTTCGGAACCGAAAATTAAGTCATTTTCATTAATTGAGGAAGTCATTCCATACATATAAAATGTTTCATTGCCCTTTGATTCCGATGTTCTTTGATTATAACTGTTGCCGAGGCAATTAATCGGTCCATGAACAACATGAAGGGCATCACGTATCGGACTAAGTACAATATACGCGCCGTCAAGAGCGCATCCTCCGGTTGAAGAACCGGGAACAGCCGTTTTACATGCTTTTTTTTCTTTCTTTTGTATATTGTGTTTGCATGTCGGCTCATCAAACAACTCTTCTTTAACCCTAAGCTGCATTTTAATCGCCTCCTTTTTAAAATTTTATTCTGTATGCACGTGTGCATTAATTTAATTTTTAAAATTTTTATCTTAAAAGCTCAAAATGAGCATCATCACATGTATCATCTACTATATCAATGAATTTGTTGACGATCCATGTCGTTAAATTAATTACCCCTGAATAGGCGTAAAAAGGATAACGATGAATATTGACCCTGTCAAAAATAGGGTATCCCAATCTGATATGAGGAACGCCGGCTTCTTTTGCTACAAATTTTCCATGGCTTGGCCCTATAAGCATATCCACAGGTCCTGTCATTACAAGAGAGTGCAGGTGCCACAGATCTTTGTCTATATAAACTTCTCCTTCATCGCATCCGTATTCTTCCAGTAATGCTTCAACATCGTTTTTGAATTCTTCATTACCGTTAGAACATAACACATATTTAGGAATACCGCCCATTTCCAGCAAATAACTTGTCAGTCCCATTAATATATCCGGGTCGCCGAATATTGCAAATTTTTTGCCGTGAATATACTGCTGCGCATCTGTCATTGAGTCAACTGCTCTGCCTCTTTCATCCTCAATTTCTTTTGGAATTTCTTTTCCGGTAAGTTCAGAAACGCTCATCAGAAATTCGTCTGTGAATTTTATCCCAACCGGACTTTTAACGGCTTTTGCTTCCTGTTTGAATTTATCTGCCAATAAAGCGAGCGTCTTTTTAGTGCTAAATTTCTGAAGCGCAATAGTCGCTTTGTTATTAACACAATTTTTGGTATCTTCCAAAGTCGTAGCACCAGCATTGTAAAGCTTATACTCGCCGTTCAGAGGAGAATCTAAGGTGTTAGAGTAATCCGCAATAACAAGGTAAGGTACCTTCATGATTGTTAAAAGTCTTTTTATTTCATTAATATTGCCGGTAGTCGTATCAAAACCGGGTATTATATTTATAGTATCCGAAACAGCTTCGCTTTTAACACCTAACGTCTCTATAATTGCAGCAAGCATATTATCATAGCCGTCTATATGAGAACCAACAAAGCTTGGGGTATTCGCATAAGGTGCAGGTACATCTTCAGGCAGAAATCCCTTTGCTCTGGCATTATTTACTATCGCTCCCAAATCATCGCCTATTACCTCAGTCATACAGGTTGTGGATATTGCAAACATTTTGGGTTTATATAGATTCAGACAATTTTTAAAACCTTCGAACCCGTTTGCCTGTCCTCCAAAAACTGCACCGTCTTCAGTAAGAGAAGTAGATACTGCCGCTATAGGCTCTCTGAAATGCCTTGATAAATTATTTCTGTAATAAGCAACACAGCCGTGTGAACCGTGGACAAATGGCATAGTCCCTTCAAATCCAGCGGAACAAAGAACGGCTCCTAGCGGCTGGCAAGCCCTTTCAGGATTAATTACAATAGATTTTCTTTTAAAATTTAATTCTTTATATTCTTCAGTTTTCATCCAGTCCTTAGTTTGCCGGACTTCTTCTTTTGTCATCTTAGCCATTTGAATAGCCTCCTCAAATTTTATTTGTATTTAAAAATAATAATAATGCCGGTATTAACGCCGCAGATAATACACAACTTATATATAACTTATTATAATTATAATTACTTATCATTATTTACTTAATAATTATTTATTACAACTGCAATATGTTTCTCAAAATTTGCAAACCGAGATGCTGTTTAACCTTATTAAATCTATTAACCTCAATAATATGCCGGTGCCTGGCCTTTTTATACTTATGCTATTAACCCTATTAATCCTTGATTTAATATCAATTAAATTAAATATTAAGTTAACATGTAATCATCATTATTTATTTATATTATTGATTTATTTTTTCCATGACGGCTTTACAAATTTCCATGACGGGCTGTTAATTGCAAGGTCCATATCTTTTGCAAATATTTCAAAACCGTCATATCCATGATAAGGACCGGAATAATCCCATGAATGCATCTGTCTGAAAGGTATGCCCATTTTCTGAAAAACATATTTTTCTTTTATACCAGATGCAACTAAATCCGGTTTCAATCTGTGCGCAAGTTCGATAAACTCGTGTTCGTTTAAATCGTCTGCTATAATAGCCCCGTCTTCTAATTCGTTAGTAGTTCTTTCGTAATCATCGCTATGAGCAAACTCGTAAGCAGAGCTGACAACCTGCATTCCCAAGTCTTCATATGCCCCCACTATATGCCTCGGTCTAAGCCCTCCCACAAGTATCATAACTTTTTTACCTTCTAATCTAGGTCTGTATTTGTCTATGACCGCCTGCATCTTTGGTTCGTACTTTTTAATAACTTTTTCCGACTGCTCCTGTATATGTTCGTCAAATAAGGCAGCTATTTTCCTGATGCTTTCTTTTATTTTCGTGGGACCGAAGAAATTGTATTCAATCCATGGAATCCCGTATTTTTCATTATAGTAATTTGAAATATAATTCATCGAACGATAACAATGAAGAAGTATATAATTAACTTCATGCGTAATTTTCATCTCTTCGATTGAGCCGTCCCCGCTCCAGTGGGCAATCACATTCAAACCCATTTCGGAAATAACCTTCATTGAAGCCCAGACATCTCCGCCTATATTGTAATCGCCTAAAATTGCAACATCATACTTAGTTTTTTTACTGTCATCCAATTTGCCGGTACCGACAACATAATCTCTTATCGAATCGTTAGCGATATGATGTCCTAAAGATTGACTGACGCCTCTGAAACCCTCGCATCTTACGGGAATTACGGCTGTATTTAAGTCAGCGGATGCCTTTTTAGCTACAGCCTCAATATCGTCACCTATAAGACCTATGGGGCATTCCGATTCCACAACAAATCCTTTGGTAGTTGGGAAAAGCCCTTTTAATTCGTGTATTGCCTGTTCCAATTTTTTATCGCCGCCAAAAACAATATCGCGCTCCCTAAAATCGGTAGTAAACTGAAAAGGCACAAAATTTTCCACGCCAAGGACTCCATTAGCTAAATTCCTTCGTGTTGACCAGCTGTAATGTCCGCATCCTATGGGACCGTGACTAATGTTAATAACGTCTTTTACGGCACCCCACACAACACCTTTAGAACCGGCATACGCACAGCCTCTCGGAGTCATAACGCCCGGCAGAGATTTCAAATTAGATTTAGCTATGCAAGACCCGCAGGCATCTTTTTTATTGACGCCTATATGTTCTTGTCTGTTTTTTCTTGGTTTTTCGGGATAGATGCTCAGCACATCTTCAACTATCTCTTCGTTTTCTTTAATATTAATGGCCATTTTAATTCCTCCATAGATTTATGCTTAATTTATGCTTTTATACACAATTAAAGTTAACTAAATTAACATCGCACCATTTAAGATTTCTTGTTTTTCATGTTTTTCATACCTTTCATACCTTTCATACCTTTCATATTTTGCGCATTTTTCATACTTTTCATGCTTTCGGTTTATATTTTGCTCTCAGACTATATTTATTTATAGTTTATACAGGTTTACGTTTCTTACCCTTCATGCTTTCGGTTTATATTTTGCTGTTAGACTGCTGTTAGACTAAATTTATTTATAGTTTACGCAGGTTATGTATTTATATAATTTAATTAAACAGTTTGCTGTTTTTGCAGCGGCTCAAATTTATGCAGATGCATCGTCTTGTTCTTCGGACAAACCTTTTCGCATGACATATCTCCGAGACAATCATCCATATTTTCAATTCTAACCACCATCTTGTCGCCTTCATCTTCAAAAACGTAAACTCCTCCTGGGCATACTTTGATGCATCTGCCGCATGAAATGCAGCTTTCCTGGTCAAAAGCTACTAAAAAATGCGGTACCCATTTTGAACCTGATTTTCTCGGAGCTACAATATATTCTTCAATATTTCCGCTAAAACCGTCCATAATACTCATAAAAATTCTCTCCTGTTTTTTTAATTTTTTTTAATTTTTATATATTTATTTTATTTATATTTACCTATTTTATATTTATATAGCAATTTTCTATTTGTTTATTCTATCTTTATACATCTTTATATGTCTTTATTTATATGTATCTATTTTTTGTTATTAAAATAGCTAACTAGCTACTATTTAACTTAACGAGCTAATTATTTAACTTATTAACTTAACTATTTAACTTATTTTCTAATTAGTTAACTTATTAACTTAACTATTTAACTTAACCAGCTAACTATTTAACAATTTCACAATTTAACTATTTAACTATCCGTATTTTTAAATCAAGTCCGTCGCTCGTTATTTCGGCGAATTTTGACAGATTTGATTTAGACAGACAATATTTATATTCTGCTAAATCAGGCGAACAATTTAATTTATTTCTTAATGACCTAACTTTTTGCGGCTGCATATCTTTTGTAAGAATCAAAAACTCATCTTCAGGTATATCTTTCCTAAATTCGAATATTAATATCTCTCCGCGGCTGTTCAATATCCTATGCATTTCTTCAAGAGATTCGGCTTTTCTTTCCAAACATTTAAATGTTCCTTTCAAAATAATAACGTCAAAATAATTATCGCTAAAAGGCAGACATTCGCTGTTGGCAATTAAATACTGCAGCTTTTGATGAAAATAACCGTCGTTTAAATCATAGGCATTAATAACATTCAGACTGCCTGCAGCCGCCATTTGTTCTGCAGCCCTTACGCCATACATATTATTTTTAATTTTATGTTCATAATGAACATTGTAGTTATTTATAAACCCCGCGCCCGCAGCCTGCATATTTCTTTTGCTAAAATTTGAATTTGCTTCATCCATGAGCTTAGCAGAACTTTTTAAAGCGTGACTAATCATAATCTCAGAAATATCAACGCCCACAATATTAGCATCGGGAAGAACTTCGCTAAACCTTCGTGCAATATAACCGGGACCGCAGCCAAGATCGAGAACCGAATCAGGTGTAAATGGAATGCTGTTCAAAATTTTATTTACAAATGGTTTATAATCATTTTCCATTTTTACTTTAGTGTCGGAAGTTGCTATATATAATTCTTCATCCTGTGAAAAGTTTAAACTTTTCTGCAGTTTACACCCCTGAACAGCATTTTTTGTTATCATGATATTTCTCCTTATTATTATTCAACTTGCTGCTTATATCGTTTCCGAGCAGACCCGCGGCATCAGACCTGCATTGCCGGCAATGCTTCATAATGTTAATTCCTGTAATGCCGCTTGTTACATCAACTATATCTTGCCTTGTGGCAGCCGAAACGCCAATTTTTTGAAAAAATGATTTCTCTGCCGGTATCATAGGCATTACATTAAAAAGATATACACCCATTTTTTTAATGCTTTGCGACATTTCTTTTATATGTTGAGCGTTAATTCCGGGTATTAATACTGAATTTATTTTAACGATAAGTCCTTTTGAAACAGCCGTTCTTATGCCTTCCAACTGTTTTTCCAGCAACAGTTCTGCCGCTTCATTACCTTTATAGCAAATACCTTTATAATTAACAAATCGATAAATTTTAGAAGCAATAGCCACATCTGTTGCATTTAATGTTACCGTAATAAATTTTATATCTGCGTCTTTGAGATTGCTTATATTTTCTTTTAAATTAAGACCGTTTGTGCTCATGCAAAATATTAATTCAGGAAACTCTTTTCTTACTAATTCAAATGTCTTAAGGGTGTTCTCCGGTTCTGCAAGGCTGTCTCCCGGACCTGCCACTGCAACAACGCTTATTTCATTATAAAGAGATTTTACCTCATATATCCTCTCCACCGCTTCTTCAGGAGCTAAAAGCCTGCTTGTGACCCCCGGTCTTGATTCATTTGGGCAATCATAATCTCTATGACAATAATTGCACGAAATATTGCAGCTTTTGGCAACAGGCAAATGTATTCTGCCGTAAGCTCTTGATGCTTCTGCGCTAAAACACGGATGCCTTTTAATGTCATCGCTTTTATTATAATCTAAGGCATTGCTATTCCCATCTTTTTTTATATTACATATATTGTTAATAGTTTTATTGTTGTCTGTTTTCATGATAATTTGCCTTTTTTAAATAATTCTGCCGTTTTATTGTCATGACAGGTAAAATACTAAACCGATAAAATAATAAAAAATAATTAAACAATTTATTTTGCAGCGGCGGCGGCGGCGGCTGCTGCTTCTGTAGTTCTTTCATATTCTTCCATAAAGCCGTAGTCCATCATTAAATCTTCCAGTTCCTGCATAGCCATAGGTGTAGGAATAACAAACATCTTATTTTCCTCTATTTTTCTTGCTAATTCCCTGTAAACATCCGCCTGCTTTGCACCTGTTTCATGTTCTATGACGGTTTTCTTTTTTATTTCCGCTCTTTGAACAACGTTATCCCTTGGAATAAAATGTAACAATTGAGTTCCTAGCTTCTTTGCAAAAGCTTCAACCATATCCTTTTCGTTATCAACATTTCTTGAATTACAAATTAATCCTCCTACCCTGACTCCACCCGAATTTGCAAATTTTAAAACGCCTTTAGCTATGTTGTTTGCCGCATATAAAGCCATGAGTTCGCCGCTGCATACTATATATATTTCTTTTGCATATCCTTCTCTTATAGGCATTGCAAAACCGCCACAGACAACGTCGCCAAGAACATCATAAAACACATAATCAAGTTCTTTTTCGTATGCTCCAAGCTGTTCTAACGTTGTAATAGAAGTTATAATGCCTCTGCCTGCGCATCCAACGCCTGGTTCCGGTCCGCCGGATTCAACACATCTGACCCCGCCAAATCCTATTTTGAAAACATCCCCTTCCGTAACGTTTTCTTGACCTACATCTTTAACAGAATTTAAAACAGTTTCTTGACTCGCGCCTCCTAATAAAAGTCTTGTCGAATCAGCCTTAGGATCGCATCCTACAAGCATTATTTTTTTGCCTCGTTCGGCTAAAGCTGCTAAAGTATTCTGAGTTGTTGTTGATTTGCCTATGCCGCCTTTTCCGTAAATTGCAATCTGTCTCATGTTTGTTTCCCTCCAAAAAAATAATTAGTTTTTTAATTTTTGACCATGCGTTATGTGTTATAAATGTGTTAAATAATAAATACAAATAAATTTTAAAAAATATTTAATGTTCTTGTATTCTATTTATTATTGTTATTTATTATGATGCATAAACTATGCCAAATAAAATAATAATCATAAATTAGAAAATCATTACTTATATAATTTACTTTGTTAGCTTTGTTTGTTAAGAGAAATGGAAAGAGAAGAGAAAAAGGAGGTGAATGGAATAAAAAAATAAATACAAAGCATAAAATGTATTGTTATTATTACAAAATTAACAAATAATATGCCTATTTTTTGTGCATAATTTTTTTTAATGATTAATTTTATATCAATATATAATTTATAATTTATTATAAAAGAAAGGAAAGATATTTAACCTAGATATATGCGCTGGCATATTTTATGCTATGTTTTTATGCTATATATGCTATATTTTATGCTGTTTATTATATTATAACTGTTACATAATATCCTAAAGCATTGCTGTTTATTATAATTATAAATGTTATATAATATCCTAAAGCATATATATACATATTATATTACAATACATCATAATTTTATTGCACAAAATTATATGAAAAAATTAAAACATAAAAAATATGACAATTTTCTGATAAACGACACAACGCTCAGGGATGGGGAGCAAACTGCCGGGGTTATATTTTCATATAATGAAAAAATAATGATTGCAAAAATGCTTGATGAAATCGGTGTAAATGAAATAGAAGCAGGCATTCCTATAATGGGCGGGGAAGAAAAAGATGCCGTAAAAACTATTAATTCCTCGGGGTTAAATGCAAAAATCATATCATGGAACAGAGCTAATATAGATGATGTTAAAGCATCGCTTAATATCGGAATACGCTGCCTTCATATTTCTATACCTATATCAAATATCCATATGCAGTATAAAATTAATAAAGATTTTGATTATGTAAAAAAGACTTTAATTAGTATTTGCCGCATTTTGATAAAAGAACAAGTAGTATTTTCAATAGGGGGCGAAGATTCGTCAAGAGCAAATAAAGACAATCTTTACGAAATAATAAATATTGCAGAAGGCGAAGGTGCTTATAAATACAGATATTCCGATACCGTCGGCATTTTAAATCCTCTTGAAATCTATAAAAATATAAAACTTATAAAGTCTAAGTTTAAACAAATCGCCATTGAAATACATGCCCATAATGACTTAGGCATGGCAACAGGAAACTCGGTAGCAGCTCTGGAAGCCGGAGCTGACTTCGTCTCCGGGAGCATTGCAGGTATAGGAGAAAGAACCGGTAATTGTGCTTTAGAAGAAGTTATTGCATATTTTAAATTTATAGAAAAAAAAGAAATAAATTTTGATTTTAAAAAAATGAAAAAACTTGCTGAAATTATAGCAAAAATTACTAAAAGACCTATTTCGGTAAATAAGCCGATTCTAGGAAAAAATATTTTTCATCATGAAGCGGGTATTCATACGGACGGCATTATTAAAAATCCGATAAATTATGAACCATATCCCCCTGAAGAAGTCGGACTTAAAAGAAAATTATTGGCAGGAAAACACAGCGGCACATCTATTATTAAATTCAAATTAAAAAAAATGGGAATCGGCATAAATGAAACAGAAGCCAAAGAAATTTTATCTGTCGTCAGACAAAAATCTATAGATATAAAAAGAAATTTAAACAGCAGGGAAATTATGGATATTTATTTCAATATTATACATTGTAAGAACTAAATTACCACTATAAACAGAGCAACAAGAAATACAAAAAATATATAAAATATATATACGTTTAACGAACCGTTCTGCAGCCTTGAAGTCAACGAACTTAGACGGTTAAAAAATTTTATAACAGGCATATAAAGATAATATTCCAACAGAGGAAATATATAAGAACCGTATCCGCTCGAATCGTGGTAAAAAGAAGCATAGGGGAAAGGATTTCTTTTTCCCGCCTGTAATTCAGCATTGTCCTTATTATCAGCATCTGCATCCGAATATGAATTTATACCGGTATATAAAGTTTTTATCTTTCTCGTTTCAATTCTTTGCCTTGATTTATAAACAATATTAAACATTATTCTTATGGCATTTGAAAAACCTAAAGTAGAAATTTGCGCATGAGGATTTAAACTTTCCGTTCCTCCAATCCATGCTAATTTCACAAATCTTTTTTTAGGTTTTATGATAAAACGATAAATCAAATATAAAATAACTATCAGAATTATTGAAACAAAAAACAGATAAACTGGGCTTGACGCTGAAAAAGTATTGTAATACGGGATGAAAATATAATTATGCATTATTTTATCATTTATATTTATATGATAAATCAAATCCGATACTTTAGACATAAAAGGCGTATAAAAAAACATAAAAGCGGATAAAGAAATACTAAGAAGTACAGGTATTAAAATTGCTATATTCATTAGCATAGGAACTTCTTTTGCTTTCATTGCCTTTTTCGACCTTGCAGAACTCAGAAATGTGATGCCGTAAAGTTTGACATAGTTTGCTATCGCCATGGCTGCACTCAAAGCTAAAATAGCGCCTGCAGAAAAAAGCATTATTCTCGGCAGTACACTGTGTATATTAAAACCTAAAAAAACCACTTCTATATTTAGCCACTCTGAAACAAATCCGTTTAAAGGCGGCATTGCAGCAGCAGCCATTACTCCGATAAAAACTAAAACTCCTGTCAGCGGCATCGCGTGTAATAATCCCCCGAATTTATCCATATCATGACTGTCTGTCTGATATTCAATATTACCTGCGCCCATAAAAAGAAGACTTTTAAAGAAAGCATGATTTATTAAAGCATATAAAGACGCTAATAACGCCAATGCGGCAAGACCGTCAAGATTAAAATACCTGTAATACAACGATGCTCCTATGCCTGTTAAAATAAGCCCCATATTTTCAACTGTGGAGTAAGAAAGCAAAACCTTTAGGTCATGGGTCTGCGCCATATATAACACACCGAAAAACATTGTTAATACCGCTATGATAATTACTACCGTACCTAAAAATAAAGCCGTATTTACGGGATGCAAGATATAAAGACCGAACCGCATTAAACCATAAATGCCTGCAGAAGTTAAAACTCCGCTCAAAATTGCGGAAACTCCGGATAAAGACGCTGGATGGGCTTCGGGAAGCCATATATGCAGAGGAACTACACCTATTTTTGCTCCAAAACCAAATAAAAATAATAAAAATACAACTTCTTTAAGAGCAGGAGAAATAACAATATCTTTCATATCAAATAAATTAAAACTGCCTGAATGGACATACAAAAGCATAATAGCCGCCATTATAAACATTCCGCCGAATTCCATGATAGTCGACATTAAAAAACTGGCTTTGACAGTGCCTTTAATATAATGTTTTCCGAGAACAAGGAGATAAGAAGACACAGCCATTACTTCCCAACTGAGCATAAAAATAAAAGCGTTAAATGAAAGCAAAGTAAAGTAAACACTTAGAAGCATAACGCCGAATAAAAAAGTAAAATTTGGAGGATTAATTTTTTCCTTAAATTTTTCAATATATTTTATCTGATATAAAGAAATATAAAAAAATACAGCAAATGAAAACAAAATAAAAAACGCGCTTAACGGGTCTAAACACATTAATAGATTACCTGCAGGAAAATATTTGCCGATACTGAATAAAATATCGTGTCCGCCTGCGCTTTTGCCCGTATAATTATAATAACCGGCAAAATCCGCAAGAGGCTTTATAAAAAAAGATAACGCAAATATAACAGCAAATAAGGACGCAGCCATATATAAAATATTTCCGACAATATAAGCCTTGCTAAATTTTTTAGAAAGCATCCCTGAAAATGAAAGGGCAATACCTGCAATTGAAAAAAATAAAAACAAATAATAATATAAAAAATACATAACTGCTCCTAAGGCTCTAAAATTATTTATAAATACGGTTGCATTATATTAAATTAAATTATATTGAAGCGCCAAATTTCATGAATGACAAAGCATAATAAAGCATTTAATATTTATTATAAAAGACTCTAAAAACAATTTATAAATATAATTGCATTATATTAAATAAAATAAATTATATTAAAACACCAGCTTTTATAAATAACAAGGCATTTAATATCATAAAAGGATTTGGCGGACATCCTGGCACTAATATTATATTTTCCGATTTTAAAATATCTGAATTTTTTTTATTATTGAGAAATCCCAAATTATATTCGCTCCAGATGCCTCCTGAAAGAGGACATGCGCCCGCAAGCAGAATAAATCTCGGTTTTGGAGTATTATCCAATACATTATAAAAAATATCCGACATTTTATCCGTAAAAACTCCCGTTAATAAAATTACATCGGCAAATCTGGGACTTGGGGTTATAAATATTCCTAATCTGTGCATATTATAATATGGGTTATTTAAAGCTACTATTTCCAATTCGCATGCTCCGCAAGAACCTGTGTCAATATGTTTTACAAATAACGATTTTTTAAAAAAATTAAATTTTCCCCTATTTTTATTAACATTGCTAAAATTATTACCTGAATCATTTTTTTTATCTTTATTATTTTTATTCTCTTCATTTTCTTTGTCTATGTTATTTTTGCCTTTATTAAAATTCTCAATAATAGCATTAAACTTTAAATTGTTTATAATATCGCTGCCAACATTATCTTTGTCTATATAATTGCCAAAACTGATTGCTTTTGATATATTTAAACATTCAGAAACGCATAAACCGCAATATATACATTTTTTTATATCAATAATATTAATATTTGCATTATTAATACCTGCGTTAGAAATATTTACGGTTATATTGTCATTACCATTTATATAATCTATATTATTGTCATCATCATTATTATATTTAATACTATCAATATCTTTATTTATATTTATATCTTTATTATTATTATATTTATTGCCACTATTATCTTTATTTGTCTCGTTATTATTATATTTATTGCTATCAATATCTTTATTGTTTATATCTTTAGCTTTATAATAACATAATAAATCAATAGCAGATGTTGGGCATACTTCCCGACATTTTGAACATTTTAATTTTGATAATTTATCGTTATTTGCGTTGAAAACATTATTTTTATCTAAAGTGTCTTCGTCGTTTCTTATAGAATTTAAGCATTTATCGGCATCAAATTTTATATATGAATAAAAACCGTCATAAAAATCATTTTCTTTAGGAAATTTAACTGATTTTATGCCAAATTTTAATCCATCAAATGTCCATATCGCCATAATTGTTTCACTCTTAATTATTAATTAATTATGATATTTATATTTATATTGTAATATTTATCAAATAATTTTATTTTCCTCGCAGTTGTTGTTATTATTAATAATATTCTCAGCAATTGTTCTTAATACAAAATTACCGATAGAAAATTATTGATTAATAAATCTTATATTTTATTAGTATAATATTATTTTGTCGGATTATTTTATATTGCTAATATAGAAAATATTCATATCATTTTTTTTTATTATTTAATATTATTTATCACATGCTGCTACCGAAAAATTATAACTTGTTTCATTTATATTAAAATCCATCATCATTGTATTTTTGGTAAAATAGCTGAATACTTTATAATTATTGTTAAAAGGATATTTAATATTTAATTTTTTAAATATCTTGCCGTTAAATCCCCCTACTATACAAAATATAGGTCCTTCCGAAGACTCCGAAAAACCAAAGCCGTATTTATTATTTCTATGCGCGGCGGCATTTAATTCATAAAAATTATTTTTATTTTTAAAATTTTCATTAAAAAATTGTTTATCGTTATTATCTGTTTCATTATTTTCATTATTATTTTCTTCTTTTAAATTTAAATATGAACTCGAATTTAAACTTGAAGATGAATTTTTTATCGAATTAAATATATTATCTGGAAAATTTTTTGCCAATTTTTCAAAACAAATTTTAATAATATTAAAAGATTGCCTTATTTCCGCAATCCTGACTAAATATCTTGAAAGAGCATCCCCGTCCTTATATGATACGGGCTCTAATTTAATATCTTTATATGATAAATAAGGATATTTTAATCTTAAATCTTTATTGATACCTACGCTTTTAGCGATGATACCTTCCGCATGAAATTTCTCGGCAATTTTTAAATTAATTTTCCCAGTTGTTTTTAACCTATCGATATGCGATTTAGTTTCTGAATTTTGCTTTATAATTTTTTCAACATTATCGATATATAAGCTTATTTCTTTAATTATATATTCAAAACATTTTAAAATGTCCTTACTATGTTCATTGGCATTAGAAGAGTTAAAATTAGAATAAATGTCAGCGTTGGTATATTCATCTTTAGAAATATTAATATTGAGCTCATAATTGATTGTAATATTATCGGCATCATTACCAATACAACAATAATTTAAATTATTTAATCTTATGCCCCCTACTGTGTTTATTCCCATAAGATATCTTGAAAAATTAACCTCAGATGAAATTTGTTTTATTTTTTCTGCATAATAGGCATACAATGAAGACGGTACCTCTAAATACGTTGAACCTGATATTTCGGATAAATTTTCCACATGATTCCTAAGTCTTTCTAATTCAGCAAAAAATATTCTTATTAATTTAATATATTCAGGTATTTTATCAGTCAAATCAAAATAGTCTTCAACTGCAAGACAATAACTTAAAGAAGCGGAAAATGCATGCATTCCTGCAATCCTTTCAATAACTAAAATCTGTTCATATAAATTTTTTTTCTCTTTTGCTATTTTTATCGCTTTTCTTGTTTTATATCCCAGAGTGATATCAAGCTCATGAAGTTCTTCGCTTGAAGTTAAAAAGTGATAATAGGAAGATTCGCATACGCCTTTTTTAACAGGACCCCAAATAAATTCATAATCCCCAAGAAATTTTTTAAACACTGCTTTGCACCTGATAATATTGTTATTTTATTTTTTTATTTAATTATTATCCTTACTATCCCATTTAAAAATAACTTTAAAGGCGACGGAATATACAATCCTAAAATTATGGTCAATATTAAGGGAACTGCCATAGGCATTAGTGAAGTTATACTGAAATCGTCTTTTGTGATTTTTAATCTATTTGCATCATATATGCTTTCATCTTTTGAGACTCCAAAAATCATCGAATTTATCTTAGCCAATATTGCAATAAAAGCAGATATTAATAATATTATTAATATAACTGATATAAGATAATCGCTCCTTTTAAAACTTTCAAGAAGTATCATAAACTCGCCTATAAACACGGCTGACGGCGGAGCGCCTACAAGCGTTAAGGCTCCTGCGACATACAGAAAAGCAGTTTTGGGCATAGTGTAGATAGCACCTTTTATAGCTTTAATATCTTTTGTTTTATATTTATGCAGCAAATTTCCGGAACCGTAAAACATTATCGGCTTTGATAAACTATGAGCTAACATTTGAAAAAGGGCGCCGAAAGTACCAAAAAGTCCCCCTAAACCAAAACCCAAACTAATAATGCCCATATGCTCAATGCTTGAATATGCAAAAAGTCTTTTTGTCGTTTTTTGATTAATAATTCCCATTACTCCGATAAATATCGTAAAAAGACCTATTATAATCATTATCTCCTGCGGATAGTTAAATCCCAGATTTTTACCTGCGATATTAAAATATCTCATTATGCCATACATTGCAGTATTTAAAAGTGATGCCGAAAGCATGGTTGAAATTGGAGCCGGAGCTTCGGAATGGGCATCCGGAAGCCATGTGTGCATAGGAGCAAGACCAACCTTAGTACCCAAACCAATTACTATTAAAACAAACGCTATTTTAACCAAATCCTTATTTAAATATGCAGCGTGGGCGCTTAAAACCGTCCAGTCTAAGGAAGATATTATGCTATAAACACCATGATGAATACCATGAATATTCCCTGCTAAATAAAACAGCACAGTTCCTAATAGCGCTATAGATATGCCGCTTGAAACTATAACAATATATTTCCATGCGGCTTCAATAGATTTCTCTGTAACTTCGGTTATAACCAAAAAAGAACTTGTTACGGTGGTTAATTCTATATCAATTAAATAAAGCGCCATATTATTCAGTATCGGCGCCACGAGCATGGTAAGGGCAAATAAATTTATTAATAAATAATAACGAAAAAACTCATTATCTGTGAGCCCTTCGTTTTTTATCGCAAACTTCATATATGAAATTGAATACATTGAAGATAGAAAATAAACAACAGCTACCAATAAAATAATATAAGCGCTAAATTTATCGATAATTATTGCATTGTTTAAAAGCGTTATAGAATGAAAATGCAATAAAAATAATAAATAGTAAATTGAAATCGCAAGAGTACCCGCCGAAGAAATAAAAGTTATATATTCAGCGAATCTTTTATTTCTAAAAACTAAAGCGGCTATGCCCGATATTAAAGGCAGCAATAAAAAAATTAATACAATAATTTTCATTAGTTATCTATCCTAAATATACTTTAATTTATACTATAATTTAATGAGCAATAATAGTTATGATGATAGTTATATAATTTAATGAGCAATAATAGTTATGATGATAGTTATATAATTTAATGAGCAATAATAGTTATGATGATATTATAAAATATCTTAATTAAAATTTTGTTCTGAATAAACAATTTTGCTTATTATTATTAAACTTATCCAACTAATCTGTTTAACATACCTGTAGAAAATGAGTCCGTTTTTATTTTCATTACCATTGAAAGAATTAGCATCGCAACAACCGTAACAAGAATATCAAAAAGAACAACCAACTCGACTATTAAAGGCAAAGTCGGCGTTAATATAACGGAAAATAAGAAAATACCGTTTTCAATCACAAGCAAACCCAGAATTTGAGTTATAGTAGTATATCTTGAAATAATCATAAAAAAACCGATAAATATTAAGCTTAACGCAATTGCTGCAGAATTAATAATTATATCAGGCACAAAATTATGAATTAGTTTGAATATTAAAAAATAGCCGAATACTGTCAAAATAAGCCCCATAATAATCGATGCCGGAATTTTTATGCTTAAATTTATCTCTTCTTTTATATTAAACTTCTTCATCATATTTAAAAGCATATAAGGAACTATCAAACACCTTACTATTAATGTAAGCAATGCAACCAAATATAAATCAACGCTATGTGTCTCGATACCTAAAATAAGCGTCAATATGAAAATTAAAAAAGATTGAATGCCGTAGGCATGGATATAAAACGATATCCATTTTGAACTTAGCATTACGAAGGACAAAAGAAGTATGAAGGCTGTTAATAAATCTATTGCCACATTCAAATAAACTGGCAGCACAAGTCCCAGCATAATTTAACCTCTATATTATTTATATTATTTTTAAATATTTTTAAAATCCTTTATATTGAAAAGTCATTATAGCTAATACGCTTAATACAAAAGCTGCTGCAAAATATTCCTGGTATCTGAAGAATCTCAATCTTGAAATAGATGTGTCAATAATAGCAGCAATTATGCCTATTATAAACATTTTAAATATTAAAGTAACAACAGCAATGACCAGCGATAAAGGGCTATGAGTTATCGCAAGACCCCACGGAAAAACCAAAACATTCAAAAAAATAACAAGCAATAAAAATTGCTTCATATAGCTGCTCCATTTTAACAGCGCCAAATAAGGTCCGGAATAATCCAATATTCGTGCTTCTTCAATCATGCTCATTTCAACATGCGTAGAAGCGTTAATTGGTCTTCTGTCCGTATCAGCAAGAAATAACAGAAAAAATGCGGTTATTATTAAAAAGTGCGATGAACTGAAGTATAAAGGCAAATGAGAAATTATAGTATTCAGCATTACATAAGGCAGTGTCGATTTTGCAATTAAAGCAACGCCCACAAACACCAAAATCAATGTAGGCTCTGAAAGGATGGCAAGAACCGTAGCTCTTGAAGAACCGAGTCCGCCATAACTTGTCCCTTTATCAAGCGAAGCTATGTTTATAAAAAAAGATGACAGTGAAAACAGAAAAGCCCCGCCTAGCATATCTCCCATAAATCCCAGAGGTAGAGGATACGCAGTTAAAACAGGTATAAGCATGGTGATAAGTATCATTGATATAAAGGCAACAAAGGGGGCAAAACGAAAAACAAAAGACGAATCTTCGGAAATTATAACCTCTTTATGAAAAAGCTTATACAGGTCGTAATACGGCTGAAGTATGGACGGTCCTCTCTTACCCTGAATAATCTCTTCTATTTTGTTAATAAATCCGGCGATAAGCGGAGAAAATGCAAGAACGGTGATAATTTGAAATATTTGAAAAACTGCCGAAGTGATATAGATATTCATATAGGGGGTCACAGCTCCATTCTGCATCTACATTATTATTGTTGTTTTTTAGAAATGTAAATTAATTAATTTCAATTAATTATTATAATAAATTGAATTAACCGTCACCGATTAATTAACTGATTATTTCATTAATCGATTGATTAACTATTTAACTCATTAGATTAATTTAACTAAGTACTTAATTGTACTTAATTAACCAATTTAATTAAGTTAAATAAATTTACATTCAAACGACTACAAAAAAATTAATAATGTAGGAGTCATTAGCCCAAAGATTTAGCCAAAAAGACGTTAACCAACCTGCAGGCATTATAAGCAGAACCCCATTGCTTTTTGTATAAATTGTTTTGCTTTTTCTTGTAAAAGCTTCAACGCATTGTTTTTGCTTTACTTTTCTTATAAAGACTTCAAAACAATGCGAAAACCGTATAATTTATAAAAAATTATATATAAATATTTTCATAGTATACACACCCGAAAAATTAATGTCAACAAAAAATTAATTTCTAAGGGTGGTAGAGGGGTACATCTAATTAATATTATTATTTTTTTACAATACTACATGTAGTATGCAAGGTATGAACATACTTACCAGGCTGTAAATATTGTTAATATAAAAGACCGCGAGATTATGTTCGTACCACGTGTAAAATTAATTGCTAATATGTTATGTAACATGCCGTTAACTGATAGAATATATATATTAATTACTTTTTTTAATCTTAATCACTTTAAAAAACTTCAGCATTATAGCTTTGCTGCAATTATTTTTTGCCGTCAATGATGCAAATTGATAATTAAGCTGCTTGCATTCTTTAAGAGCGGCTTTATATTTTTTTTTATGCTTCTTAAAATAATTTACAGAATACAACTTTGCATTTAGATTAATATAGTGCTGTTCAGCCGATTTAACTTTGCTGCCGTTATGAACAACAGAATGAGCAAGCGATTTGCCCGAAACAAGAACGAATAAAAAAGGCTCCTGCCGACTTGAATAAATACTGCCGCTTTTATTAATAACCGATTTGTTTAAACGTGTATTGTTGTCTGTATTATTGTCGGCTTCAGCTTTTAATTTGATTTTCTCGACTAATTTGGCAGAATAGGCGTATGCTGGAACTGCATTAAAAAAAACCTTTGCAAAACCTATAAAAATTACAATCATCAATGCGCATAATATCTGCATTGACTTATTCAAGTTTTTGTCTAGATTATTATTCATAAACATTCCCGATTATCCCTTTTCGGATTATTCCCTTTTGAAACTATCTCTTAATTATGTTGGGTTAGCATCTTAAAACATTGAAGGATGCTGTTTTTTATATATTTTTTTGCTTTTATGATAAAGCACCGATAAAGCATTTATACAATTTTTAAAACTATATCCGCCGCCTGTTATAATATTTCTATACGTTTGAACAGGTTCAAGGAGAGTTCCGTATAAATCGGCCAGGTGCCTAAAATTATCTCCAATATTTTTTTTCCAGCGGAGCGGTCTTTTCGGAATATGGGGAGCGACAGCGGCAACAAGTGCTTGGTTACAGCTAAATACTTCGGCTTTTGCTTTTTTTATATGAGACTTGTAATATTTTAACGAATATATATGCTTAGGTTTTGGCTTGGCTGCGCAGCCTGATAAAAAAATGGAGACAATGATGAGCATAAAAGAAAAAACAAAAAAATATATTATTTTTTTAGAATTATTTGAATAGAACATAATAATTTAACCTCCTGTAAATATTATTTTTTTATAAGTTTATTAAAACAAAAACTCATCAATTTATAATAAATCCATAGCTAGGACACTCCCATATTTGTGCGGAGGAGGAGAGCTATCCTCCGTGTTTTAAAGGTTTCTGTCAACCTTTAAAACAGTTGTTCATAAAACATAATATACTTATAGTATATACCTTATTTTAGAAACTACACTGCTGTATATTACACTGCTGCATTTTAATAAATATTGCTATTAATTTCAGAACGTTCTATAGTAAGCATAAAATTTATTATTTTATCTAAAACTTTTGGTGGGACGTCTAAAAACATGACGCCTGTTCTATATTCCCCATTTATATTTATATAAGTTGAATGAATAATTTTTATATCTAATTCGAAATCGTAGTTTTCAAGTTTTATTAAAGCATTTTTAAAAACAACGTCTTGTTCAAATTTAATATCACTATCAAAAGCAAGACCTCCCGCACTTAAATCATAAACTTTATAGAACAAAATATTTTTATTGTATAAAAAACTGATATAAACTGTATTGGTATCATCGGTTGAAACTCTTAACGCCTTTCTTTTTTCAATAAATATAACTTCTTTAGGTTTATTAATCTCAAAATTATAATCATTGTCATCTATAGGTATAATATTTATATAATTAGTCAAAAAATATCTTTCGAAAACATCATCGCCGTTTCCGATACCAATCTTTAAAAATTTTGATGATATAATATTTTTATTACCTTCAAAAGGCATAAGAGAATCTATTATCATAGACTTTTTTGTAATTTCTATTAAATAAGATTTAAAATATTCTTCACTCGGATATAAAATAATCAATATATTTTTTTTAGAAATTAAAACATTATTTAAAATTTGCTCAATTATTTCCGGTTTATTAATTTTTAAAATCTGAGCTTTTACGTCACCTGAGTCTATTATGTTATCCATAAAATTAATTATAATAAATTATTATTTTTTATTTAGTTAATTTTAGTTATATTTTTTATTATTTATATTTATTATATTTATTTTATTGCGAGCCTATTTACTATGTTATATATTATATAATTATTAATATATCATAATTTGGAGGAAAATTGAAAATACAATCATTCGGCGCAGCAAAAACTGTCACGGGAAGCTGTCACATAGTTCAGAAAAACGGCGTTAAAGTTATGATAGACTGCGGGCTTTTTCAAGGTAAGGATGAAGAAAACAAAAATTCGGAATTGGGTTTTAACCCAGCAGAAATTGATTATGTAATACTGACTCATGCCCACCTTGACCATTGCGGCAGAATTCCTATGCTCATAAAAGGTGGATTTAAAGGAAAAATTTACTGCACAAAACCGACATTTCAGCTTGCAAGGCTAATAATGCTTGATACCGCTAAAATAATGCTTGAAGATTACAAACATAATTTAAAAAGACGGCTCAGGTATAATCCTAAAAAAATAATAAAGGAAAATCTTTCAAATTCAAATAAATCTAATTCCGCTCACATAAAAAACGAAACACACCAAAATAAGCATCATAATATTCATAATACACATAATACAAACGAAAGCGGTAAAAATGAAAGCAATACAAATACGGAACTCTTATATAATGAAATTGATGTGTTTGAAAGTTTAGACCATTTTAACCCTATATTAGCTTATAACACGCCTTTTGTTATAGATGAAAAACATAATATTGCTGTAGAAATTCAAGATGCCGGGCATATTCTGGGTTCAAGCTTTATAAAACTTATGTTCGGCGACAGTTCAATTATATTTTCAGGCGACCTCGGAAACAAAAATAAACCTATAGTTAACAACTTTTCATACCCTGACGAAGCAGATGCCGTATATATTGAAACTACATACGGCGACAGGCTGCATAAAAGTTTTGACGATTCAAAAACGGAACTCTTCAATATTATCGAAACAACTTTTAAAAACGGCGGCAACGTCCTAATTCCCAGTTACGCCATGGAAAGAACGCAAGATATTTTATATATTTTGAAAGGGTTCTACAAAAACGGTAAGCTTCCAAAATGCAAAATATTTCTTGATTCTCCTTTAGCAATAAATATAACTGACATATTTCTTAGAAATCCTGAATATTTTAGAGAAGATGAATTGCAATTATTCCAAAAAGATAATCCTTTTGAAATACCCTATCTCATTGAAACAAGAGAGGTTGAAGAATCAAAAGAAATTAACAAGTTCACTGAAGGCGCAATTATAATAGCGGGCAGCGGCATGCTTACCGGCGGAAGAATGCTGCATCATCTTAAACATAATCTATGGAGAAAAGAAAATTCTATAATTTTCATAGGCTATCAGGCAAGAGGAACACTAGGAAGAAGAATTGTTGAAGGCGATAAGACCATCAAGGTCTTTGGCGAGCATATAGACGTGAACGCTTCTGTTCATACAATAAACGGTTTTTCTTCGCATGCCGACCAAAACGAGCTTATAGAATGGCTCAGCGCATTAAAAAACCGGGCAGAAACAAAAATATATCTAATTCACGGCGACGAAGATAAGATGACAATTTTTAAAGAAAAAATAACCCATCTTGGTTTTAACGCTTATATTCCGTCATATGCTGAAGACATTGAATTAGGTAATTAGAGTATATGGTGAAGCACCTCTATCTTGCGAAAGAGGGTGAGCCGCCCAAAAACTGACGGCTTAAAACCGCACTTGGTTCATAGACAAGATACTTTTTAGGAGCAATATTCTATGAATATCACTCGGTCATCCATAGGGAGAGCTTGTTTCCCCAAGCTTAAAATAATTCTATAAAAATAACACTAATAACACTGCGGTCTTAAATTTACATAAATATATTTAAAAAAAATATTTGAGCATAACATAATCAGTTATACAGTTATAATTTCAATATGCTGAGGATAATGCAATACAGTATATCCGCAGCATTATCTGAAAATTCAATATCAAAATCCGAAAAATTATTATTACTTTCTGCGGCGTATTCATCTTTAATCTTTTTCGCAAAGCTTATCTCAGTCTTATGAATAATATTGCTGCCGTCCAAATTGCTTTTATTTAGCTTATATAATTTATTATCTGCAATATCTGAATTGTCTGATGCATGGCTATTTAATGCATTATTATCTGACGCATAATCAGATGCATTGTCACCTAACAAATCCAATTTGATAGATTTAAACATTTTATTTTTACCTAGATGCAGCAGACTGACTAAAGATTCTAAAAAATAATCCAATTTTTTTTCTATTTGTTTAATTCTTTTGTATGATTCTGCTCCTCCGGTATTTTCTTCGTTTACATTTCCTAAGAAATTAGAATTAATTTTTAACTCAGCTTTTAACTTTAATAATTCAGCCTGCAAGTCAAATAATTCCTTTATCTTTATATTGTTTATATATTCGCCTAAATCTTCAAATTTTGTGACAAGAATAGGACACTCAGAATTTGTAAAAGATAAAACATTTTTTATTTTTGAAATAATTTCGGCATCTTGAAGCGCTTCCAGTATATCTTTAGCATAATCTTTAAATAAATTATTTAATTTGTCTTTATCGGTTTTATTTTTAGTCGAATGCCTACTTGAATTAATCTGTGAAATAATACTAAGACACTGCCATAATTCAAGATATGTTTCTACAGGTTCATTTTGTTTATTGGCATACGATGCAATATAAGACGAAAAGAGCTCTTCGATATTTTTCATATTTTTAAATTTAAAAATTAGGTTAAATAATTTATCTATTTATTAATAATTTAGTTTGAGCAATTTAGTTGTTTAGCTAGTGAACTAGCGCCCGCCCATAGAGGCGGCTGCTTCTTCCTGTTTCATCGTATGACGGCTACATCAGGCACTCTGATTAATTAGGGGATTAATTTAAATTAACTGAATTAATTGGGGACGGACACTTATTTTTAATATCAATTATTTTTTAATTATCTTAACAGCTATATTTATCTTTTTTTTAGGCGTATCAAAATGAGAAATAAGCATTAAATCTTTTTTAAAAGATTTTGCTTTTTTTCGTCTTAAATCTTCTTTGGCATATTTTTCAATTGTTTTTTTAATATCCATAATTTTTATTCTTCATTATATATATAATATATAAATTTATAAAGTTTACAGCCTTTATGAATAATTCTTGCTTAAATTCAAGGTAAGTGATGTCAGCATGTTGCATTGTTGTAAAGCTACTGCCTTGTCGCTTTAATCCTTATTCTTGCATAGTCAATAGTCCATTTGCCTTTTTTGTCACATAACTTAGGCTTAAGTACGGGCGGACGACATGTAAGTTTATCTCCTGATATTCTTTAAATTTATGATACTTTTTATTATACCATAAAATTTATTTATTTTATAAGGTATAATATATAATATATGTTATATTTAACTAACATTGCCGATATAGTTCCCAACACGTAAGGGCGGATACAATAAAATAGCATAGACAATTAACTTGTTTTGTTTTCATTTTTATTCATGATATAAAATATGTATGCAGTTAAAAATTCTTTAACATAAAATTAAAAAATGAATTAAGTAATTATTTTTGAGGGTTAAAATGAATTTAACTTTGTCACCTCTTTTTTTAATTGTGATTATAGCTATTGTCCCTTTTTATGTTTATGCAATTTTTAATATATTTGTCAGAAATAAAAGAAAATTGGTATACGTGCTATTCTTCAGAATGGTGACAAATATAATATCAGATACGGACAATGATGAAAAAATTATTTCCAGAATAGAACTTGATTTTAAAAAATTGATAGAAAAATATCCAATGTCTATAAAAGAAATAGAGACTCCCCTGGATTTTTTAGAGGAAATGGCTTCTATAATAGATTCTATGGGCATTAAGAAATTTAATTCACATTATGGAATTACCATAGAAAGCGAGTCTAAAAATAAGATAATGGATATTACCGAAAAGATTAGGGAAAAAAATCCTTTCATTTCTCTTTCTCCAAAGGCAGCAAATTTTCTATCATCTTTAAAGAATTCTATAGAGTTAGGAAACAAGGAATTAAGTTATACAACCTTAAAACAGCTATCAGACGACATAGAGGAAATGGAAAGTTCTATGGAAAGTCAGAAAAAACGGTTTGATCGTGCGCACGTAATTGCAGTAATAAGTGTAATATTGTCCATCGTGTTCGGCTTATTATCTTTTGGACATATGTTAGGATTATTGCCTTTTGCGCAACAGTGAAAGTTAGAAAATTAATCATCCATAGTGGTCTTCATAATCCGGAACAATTCTTCTATCTTCCAGAGAAGATGATAGCTCTGTATTATCTCTTCGGGCATTAAATCGAGCTCATTTTTGGTTATCATGGTAAGCGCGTCGTAACCCTTATTTTATAATAACTTGAGGGTGGTTTTCAAGTTATTAATACAGTTTTAAAGAATGATTTATGTGGCATTTAATATATAACTTTTAGCAACATATAGCATATAGCATATAGCATATAGCATATAGCATATAGCATATAGCATATAGCATATAGTAAATATTATGCAGTGTTAATGTTAATATAATTTCCTCAGGGAAAGAGCGTTTAAATTCCCCAGTATTTTAGTGTAAAATAACTCCTATTAAATTTGTATTTTAAATGTAAATAATAAAATTAAAATACAAATAATAAAA
>JAJZJW010000017.1 GCA_021809845.1 bacterium
AGATAACGTGTCAATGGCGGTTGAACTCATAACGCCGATAGCTGCCGAAAAAGAACTGAGATTTGCTATAAGAGAAGGCGGACACACGGTAGGCGCCGGTGTGGTAACAGAGGTTGTGGAATAAATAAAATACTGATGCATTTTAATAATTAATCTTTATTATTTATATTAAAGGAGTTGTAGCAACTAATTATTTATAGGTGCTATATAAAAAATGGAAATTCAAAAAATTCGTATAAGGCTAAAAGCATTTGATCATAAATTATTAGACCATTCGGTTGAAGAAATAGTTGACACAGCGAGAAGAACAGGTTCTAAAGTCAGCGGTCCTATTCCTTTGCCGACTAAAATAAATAAATATTGCGTATTAAGGTCTCCTCATGTAGATAAAAAATCTAGAGAAGAATTTGAAATGAGAACGCATAAGCGAATAATTGACTTGGTTGAGCCAACTCAGGCTACAATTGATGCCTTAATGAAATTAGATTTGTCTTCAGGCGTTGATGTCGATATAAAACAGATATAATTGAATTTGGAGCGCTAAATATGTTAAAAGCACTAATAGGCAAGAAAGTCGGAATGACGCAGGTTTTTAATGAAGACGGAGCAATAGTTCCGGTTTCTATTCTGAAGGCTGGACCATGCACAGTAGTAACAAAAAAAACTGTTGAAAACGATGGTTATAATGCCGTACAGATTGGCTATGGAGAAATTAAATCCTACAAAGTTAATAAGCCGGAGTTAGGTCATTTTAAAAAAAATAATGTAACACCAATGAGAATACTAAAAGAATTTAGAATATTAGATGATATCGCTGCCGTTAATATCGGAGAGGTTTATGACGTCTCTGTTTTCGATGGAATTAAAAATGTTAGTGTTTCCGGTACTTCTAAGGGAAAAGGTTTTCAAGGAGTTGTTAAAAGATGGGGATTTAAGGGTGGTAAGGACACACATGGTTCAAACTTCCACCGCGCACCGGGTTCAATAGGACAATCTTCGTATCCTTCTAAGGTATTTAAGGGGCTGCATATGCCGGGACATATGGGCACCGATAAAATAAGCGTATTAAATCTGAAAATCGTTAAAATAGATAAGGATAATAATTTATTATATGTTAAAGGAGCTGTTCCGGGTGCCAACGGTAATATTATCTACATATACGTGGCCAATGAATCAGGAAGAAGGATTGTTAAATAAATTAATATAAAAAAATTATTATATATAATATTTGCTAAATAAGTAAAAAATAAAATTATCTTTATAATTTATATTTTTTTATACATATAAAAAAGGGTGTAAAATGTCCCAGACAGCTGAACTAATCAATATTGAAAATAAAAAAGTAGAAGATATCGTATTAAATGAGGCAATTTTTTCTTTTCCTTTAAATGAGGTTCTTATTAAGCAATATGTTTTGTTGACGCAAGCAAATAAAAGACTCGGTCTTGCTTCCACAAAAAATAGAAAAATAGTATCCGGCGGCGGCAAAAAACCTTGGAAGCAAAAAGGTACAGGTAGAGCAAGAGCAGGTTCAAGCCGTTCTCCGTTGTGGAAAGGCGGCGGTGTTATTTTTGGACCAAATTCTGAAAGGAACTACAATATGGATATGCCTAAAAAAGCTAGAAAAGGCGCATTAAAGTCAGTGTTCGCAGAATTATTTAAAGCTAATAAAATAACATTCATAGAAGACTTTGAAATATCCGAAATTAAGACTAAGTCGATGGTTAATATTTTTAAGTCATTGAATATTGAAAAGGGCATGTTGATACTGCCGGAAAATGACGACAAGATTATAAGAGCGACAAGAAATTTATATAAATATAAAGTATCAACGGTTGATAATTTTAATATAGTAGATTTATTAAAATATGAGAATATTATTATCAGCAAATCAGCGCTTAACAAATTAGAGGTGAAACTACTACAATGAAAGAGTTGCATAAAATAATTGAAAAAGTAATACTTTCCGAAAAAAGTTTAGGTTTAAGAGAAACACAGAATGTTTATGTTTTTAATGTTAATAAAAATGTTAATAAGAATGAAATAAAAATTGCTATAGAGAAGTTTTTTAATGTAAAAGTCGAAAGTATTAAAACATTGATAAATAGAGGAAAGTTTAAAAGGATTGGCAAATATACCGGAAAATTGTCAAACACTAAAAAGACGTATGTTAAATTAAAAGAAGGTCAACATATCAGTGCATTAGAAGTATAATAGGAGAATTAAGTTTATGCAAATCAAAAAATATAAACCTACATCCAGCGGGCGCAGATTTCAAAGTGTTTCCGATTTTTCTGAAATAACGAGGGAAACTCCTGAAAAAAATTTGACAGCCTCACATAAAAAGCAGGCGGGAAGAAATAACTACGGTCGTATTACAGTCAGGCATCAAGGCGGAGGACATAAAACAAAATATAGGATTATTGATTTTAAAAGAAATAAAAGAAATATTCCTGCCACTGTAGCTGAAATAGAATATGACCCTAATAGAACTTCAAGAATAGCTCTGTTAAATTATATTGACGGCGAGAAAAGATATATTCTATGCCCTAATGGACTTAAAAAAGGACAGCAGGTTATTGCATCGGAAGAAGCAGACATTCAGATAGGTAATAGTCTTCCGCTTTCTAAAATTCCTGTAGGTACAATGATTCACAATATTGAGTTAAAACCAAACTCAGGCGGTCAGTTAGCTCGCAGCGCAGGAGCTTATGCTCAATTAATCGGAAGAGACAATGGTTATGGTCAATTAAAAATGCCTTCCGGCGAATACAGAATTGTTCCGGAAGGATGCTACGCTACAATTGGACAAGTTGGCAATATTGACCATGAAAATATAAGTATAGGTAAAGCCGGCAGATCAAGATGGCTGGGGAAAAGACCTTCTGTAAGGGGTGTCGCTATGAACCCTGTCGACCATCCTCATGGAGGGGGTGAAGGCAAGACTTCCGGAGGAAGACATCCTGTGACACCTTGGGGTGTACCGACAAAAGGTTATAAAACTAGAAATAATAAAGCCACGTCTAAATATATAATAAAAAGAAGAAAGCCGTAATTTTGGAGGTTCATAGTGGGAAGGTCTGTTAAGAAAGGTCCATTTGTAGATAAATCGTTAATCGAAAAAATAGATAAAGCAAATTCTAATAATGACAAAAAAATTATTAAAACTTGGTCAAGAAGGTCTGATGTAATTCCAGATATGGTCGGTCATACATTTGCGGTACATAACGGCAGGAAATTCATACCTGTGTTCGTATCTGAGAATATGGTAGGCCATAAATTGGGCGAATTTTCCGGTACAAGGACTTTTACCATGCATTCAGGCGATAGAAAAGCGAAAGTTAAACAAGGGGCCGGAAAGTCAGGCTCTAAATAAAAATAAGAGAGGTTTATATGCAGTTTCATGCAGAGGCTAAATATATTAGAGTTTCACCGCAAAAAGCTAGATTAGTTATAGATATGGTGAGAGGCAAAAAAGTATATGACGCACTTAATATTTTAAAATTTACAAATAAGAAATCGTCAAGTATCATATATAAATTATTAAAGTCTGCCATTGCCAATGCATTAAATACAGGTAAAGTTGATATTGATAATTTATTTATCTCTACTGCATTTGTAAATATGTCATTTTCATTGAAAAGGGTTATGCCAAAAGCAATGGGCCGAGCGGCAACTATTAAAAAAAGAATGAGTACAATAAAAATTATACTTGATGAAAAATAATATCGGAGGTTAATTTGGGCCAAAAAGTTAATCCAATAGGTCTACGACTTGGAATTAATAAGACATGGGATTCAAAATGGTATCAAAAAAAAGATTATCATACTTATCTACATGAAGATATCAAAATTCGTAAATTCCTTAAAAGTAAATTGTATTCGTCAGGAGTCGGTAAAATTGATATTGAGCGTAAGTCTGATAAACTGATCTTAAATATATTCACTGCTAGACCCGGCATGGTAATTGGAAAAAAAGGTTCAGAAGTTGATACGTTAAAAGTGTCAATTTCCAGTTTTGCTAAGGTTAAAGACAAAGATTTAAGTATTAATATACTGGAAATTAAAAAACCTGAAATTAATTCCGTATTAGTAGCTGAAGGAATTGCATCTCAGCTTGAGAAAAGGATTGCTTTTAAGAGAGCTATGAAACGCAGTGTAAATTTGGCATTGAAAAGTGGAGCAAAAGGCATAAAGATTTCGTGCGGCGGAAGGCTGGGCGGTGCGGAAATCGCTAGAACAGAATGGTATAAGGAAGGAAGAGTTCCCCTGCATACCCTAAGAGCAGATATAGATTACGGTGTTGCAGAAGCTAATACGACTTACGGAAAGATAGGCATCAAAGTATGGATATATAAAGGTGACATTCTTTAATTCCAATTTTTTTATGCTGCTTTTTACAAGCCTCCGATATTGGGAAAAAATTATTGAAAACATTAATGTTTTAAGATTAATAAATAAATAGGTGAATTACAATGTTAATGCCGTCTAAAACAAAATTTAGAAAACAGATGAAAGGGCGAATGAAAGGTGTCGCGACGCGCGGTAATGCTATAGCCTTTGGGGATTATGGACTAAAAGCTTTAGAATGCGGATATATAACAGCTCGTCAGATAGAAGCCGCCAGAATTGCAATGACACGGTTTGTAAAAAGAGGGGGAAAGATCTGGATAAAGGTATTTCCAGACAAACCTATAACGAAAAAACCAGCTGAAACTAGAATGGGTAAAGGTAAAGGTAGCGTGGAAGAATGGGTTGTGGTTTCGCGTCCAGGATTAGTCTTGTATGAAATGGGCGGGATTTCCAAAGAAGTTGCAAAGGAAGCATTAAGGCTTGCATCCCATAAATTGCCAATCAAGACCATTTTTATTGAAAGAGGTGAATTTTAATAATGAAATATAAATATCAAGAAATAAAAACTATGGGATTATCTGAGCTTCAAGTAAAAGAAGATGATATTAAAAAAGAAATGTTTAATTTGAGAATACAAAAATCTATTGGCTCTTTGGAAAACCCCAATAGATTAAAATTATTAAAAAAACAAATCGCTTGGATAAAGACTTCATTAAACGAAAGAAATAGAGGTAAAAAATGAAAAAAACATTTATCGGCAATGTAGTTTCTGATAAAATGGATAAAACTATTGTTGTTTCAGTATCTAATTTAGTAATGCATCCTCTTTTCAAAAAATTTATAAAAACTGCCAAAAAATATAAAGTGCATGATGAAAATAATGCTGCAAAATTAGGAGATAAAGTATTGATTTGCGAATCAAGACCTATTTCGAAAGATAAAAAGTGGAATCTGAAGAAAGTATTGGAAAAATGATTTAATAGAAAATAAATTTAGGGGAATATAAAATGATTCAAATGCAAACAATTTTGACATCCGCTGATAATTCCGGAGCTAAAAAGCTGATGTGCATTAAAGTATTGGGCGGTTCAAAAAGGAAATATGCTTCGATTGGCGATACTATCATTGTATCAATCAAGGAAGCCGCTCCCAATTCTAAAGTAAAAAAGGGCGATGTGGCTAAAGCTGTAATTGTCAGAACTGCTAAAGAGACAAGACGCTCAGATGGTACATATATCAAATTTGATAATAATTCTGCTGTGTTAATTAATGCTCAAAAGGAACCTATAGGTACCCGCATTTTTGGACCTGTTGCCAGGGAATTAAGAGCAAGAAAATTCACAAGAATTATTTCTTTAGCACCCGAGGTTTTATAACATGACTATTAAATTAAAAAAAAATGATTTAGTGCAAGTAATATCCGGCAAGGAAAAAGATAAAACAGGCAAAATACTTCGCATAGATAAAAAACGCAATAGGGTAATAATTGAAAAAGTTAACATGATAAAAAGGCATGTTAAGCCTAAAAGTGCACAAGAGCCAGGTGGCATAATAGATAAAGAGGGTTCTATAAACATTTCAAATGTTGGAATTTATTGTCCAAAGTGTAAGAAAGCCGTCAGATACTCTATTAAGACAAAAGATGATAATAAAAAAGCACGCATATGCAAAAAATGTGGAACTGAGCTCTAATTGGGGGAAATAAAAAGTGATATCAAGATATATGGAATTGTATAGTAAAGAAATAATACCTCAAATTATGAATGAACATAACTATAAAAATATACATCAAATTCCGAGGTTAGAAAAAATAGTTATCAATATGGGTTTAGGAGAAGCTACATCTAATCCCAAAATCATAGAAAAGTCAGCCGAAGAACTGGCTAAAATAACAGGACAGCATCCGGTCGTTTCAAAAGCCAGAAAATCAATTGCTGCATTCAAACTTAAAGAAAAACAAGAAATAGGATGTTTCGTTACATTGCGCAACAAAAAAATGTACGATTTTCTTGATAGATTGATTAATATTGCTTTGCCGCGTGTTAGAGACTTTAAAGGCGTTTCAAAAAAATCATTTGACGGCAGGGGTAATTATACATTGGGAATTAAGGAGCAAATTATTTTTCCTGAAGTGAGCTATGAACTTGTTGAAAAATTAAAGGGGTTCAATATCACTATAGTAACAACAGCTCACACAGATGAAGAAGCTTATAATTTATTAAAAACATTTAAATTTCCTTTTAAAAATTAGAGGTTCGGTGCATGGCAAAAAAATCATTATTCATAAAAGCTTTTAGGAAACCAAAGTTTAAAGTGAGGCAGCATAATAGATGTCCTATATGCGGAAGACCTAGAGGATATTACAGAAAATTTGATATGTGCAGGATATGTTTTAGAACATTATCAAGTAAAGGTGAAATTCCCGGAGTTACCAAATCTAGTTGGTAAAATTATTTATGTTTTTATATTTTTAGAAATTATGTAAGTATTGCAATAAAGGTTGTTTAATTAAATAAATTAGAATATAATATATCACTTTGAAATTATTTTTTAACTGTTTTATTTTTATCAAAGATTAATTTTTCAAAAATTGCATATTGGGAGATAATAAATGCATGACCCTATTTCAGATTTAGTAATTAGAATTAAAAATGCTTCTTCGGCGGGCAAAAAATCCGTGTTAATCCCGTATTCAAAAATTAAGGAAGAGATATGTCAGAATTTGCAGAAGAATGGATTTATAGAATCCGTTGTAATCATTGATTCTGATAATATTGCCAAAAAATCGCTCGAAGTAGTTTTGAAATATACTAATAAAAAGAAACCATTAGTTATCGAAATGAAAGTGACCAGCACACCGGGTCTAAGGCGTTATAAGAGCGTAAAAGATATTAGACCGTATAAAAACGGTCTTGGAATCGAGCTTTTTACAACTTCTAAAGGAGTAATTCCAGATTATGAATGTTTAGAAAAAAAGGTCGGCGGTCTGTCAATATTAAAAATTATGTAAATATATATTATTAAAAATAGGATATAAATATAATGTCAAGGATAGGAAAAAAACCGGTTAATATACCGGCAGGCGTAAAGGTCAAATTGGAAGATAATATTTTAACATGTACCGGACCCAAAGGTTCGGTTTCAAAACAATTGCCTGAAAAATCTTCTGTAAATATAAATGATTCTGTAATTACCGTCAGCCTGGCAGGTGACGACAAAAATAACGAAAAATTTACAGGGTTGACCCGTACGATTATTGCAAATTGCATAGAAGGCGTATCTAACGGATTTTTTTTAAATTTAGAGATTATTGGTGTGGGGTATAAAGCTGAGGTAAAAAATAAATCATTAAACCTAAGCTTAGGTTATTCTCATCCTATTATCTTTAATATTCCTGATACAATTGTTATAAATGTTGAAAAAAATACCCTATTAAAAATTACCGGAATCGATAAAGACCTTGTAGGGCAGGTTGCAGCGAAAATCAGAAGCTACAGAAAACCAGAGCCTTATAAAGGCAAAGGTATAAAATATAGCGATGAAATTATAAAAAGGAAAGTTGGTAAAGCTTCAGGAAAATAATTTAAAAGGAAAAGCATACCTATGAAAACAAAATTAGAGAAAAGGTTAAGAAGAAAAGTTCAAATTAAAAAAGCTATGCAAAATAGTAAAAGACCTAGACTGTGTGTATATAAGAGCCTGAATAATATTTATGCACAGGTTTTTTCTTTGGATAATAAAGTTTTGGCTCAGGTGTCGACGTTATCGGATGACATAAAAAGCGAAATTAGCGGACATGCAGGAAATGTTGGAGCAGCAAAAATAATTGGTGCAAAAATTGCCATCCTTTGCAAAAAGAATTCTATAAATGAAGTCGCTTTTGATAGAAACGGATATATATATCATGGCAGAGTTAAGGCATTAGCCGATGCTGCAAGAGAAAACGGTTTAATTTTTTAGTTTCAGGAGGATACATTGGAAATATCTAATAAACAAGATCTAAATTTTAAAGACAAGGTAATACATATATCTAGGGTAGCCAAAGTTGTTAAAGGAGGCAGGCGATTTGGCTTTTCAGCGTTAGTTGCCGTGGGCGATGAAGGTGCTGGATATGTCGGTATAGGTCTCGGCAAAGCAAAAGAAGTTCCGGAAGCAATAAGAAAAGCTACTGAGCAGGCAAAGAAAAATTTATTGAAAGTTAAAATTTTTAAAAACACTATTCCCCATGAGCAGGATGCAAAAGCCGGTGCTGGATATGTATTTATGAAACCGGCTCCTGAAGGCACAGGGATAATTGCCGGCGGCGCTATGAGAGCAATTTTTGAATTAAGCGGCATTAAAAATGTATATGCAAAAAGTATAGGTTCGGCAAATCCGCACAACGTTGCAAGGGCTACTATAAAATGTTTATCTTCATTATATTATAAAAAAGAGTTAATAAATAGAAGGTTTGAAAATAAGGAAAAATAAATGATAAGCTTAAATAAGTTCAGCAAGTTGGGAAATAAAAGGAAAAAAAGACTCGGAAGAGGTCAGGGCTCCGGTCACGGTCAAACTTCCGGTAAGGGTAATAAAGGTCAAAATGCCCGTGCCGGTGGTGGAGTCAGGGTTGGGTTTGAAGGTGGACAAATGCCATATATTCGCCGTGTACCCAAGAGGGGTTTTAATAACCCTTTAAAAGAGGAATATATTATAGTTAATTTGAAAGATATTGCATCATTGAAAGAAGAAAATGTTAACATTTACATGTTAAAAGATGCCGGTTTAGTAAAAAATATAAAAGGTAAGAAATTTAAAATATTAGGCGCAGGTGAAATAGAGAGAAAAATTAAAATAACTTGTAATAAAATTTCTAAAAGCGCAAAAGATAAAGTAGAAAAAGCTGGCGGAACAATCGAGATAATATAATGGCGCAAAGTTTTGAAAATGTCGGTAAAATTCCTGAACTGCGTAACAGAATCTTCTATACTTTATTGATGTTCATAGTATTCAGGCTTGGTGTGCATATTACTACTCCGGGTGTTAATGCTGTTGCTTTGACTGCATTTTTTAATAAAGCAAATAGTAATTTATTTGGAATGTTTAATATGTTTACGGGCGGAGCCTTGTCAAGGTTCTCTATTTTTTCCCTTGGCATAATGCCGTACATAAGTTCGTCTATTATTTTCCAAATGCTGCCTATGGTTTTTCCTGCAATGGACAGATTGCAAAAGGAAGGTGAGGCAGGAAGAAAACGTCTTATGCAGTATATAAGATATGGCACAGTCGGTTTGGCATTACTTCAATCTATCGGTATCAGTTATGGAATTCAGGCAATGAAAAGTCCAAATGGAATGCCAATAGTATCAGACCCCGGTCTATCCTTTATGATTGTTTCGGTAATTGCATTAACTGCAGGTACAGTTTTTGTGATGTGGATAGGCGAAGAAATATCAGAACACGGCATAGGGAATGGAATATCACTAATTATTTTCGCAGGTATAGTATCAGCACTGCCGGCAGCTGCAATAAATACATTTAAACTTGTTGGCGCAGGACAGTTGAGTCCGATGCTGATTATTCTCATTATCATAATGATGGCTCTGGTAATCGGGTTCATTGTTTTCGTTGAATCTGCGCAGCGGAGAATCCCTATACAATATCCTAAAAAAATGGTGGGCAGAAAACTGTATTCGGGACAGGTAAGTTATCTTCCGATTAAGGTCAATACTCCGGGAGTAATTCCTCCAATTTTTGCTATGTCAATATTACTTTTTCCTGCTACAATTTCTAATTTTATTAAAGACCCATTTTTCGAGTCTATATCGCAATATTTAAATCCGGACGGCTTTTTATATAATTTAATATTTGTTGTTCTAATATTTTTCTTTTGCTATTTTTATACCGCAATAACATTTAAAGTTGACGAGGTAGCAGATGATTTGAGAAAATACGGCGGAAATGTACCCGGAATTAAACCCGGAAAGTCTACGGCTAATTTTATAGACAAAATTCTTAACAGAGTGACTTTTATTGGCGCTGTTTATGTTTCTGCGATATGCTTATTGCCTACTATCTTAATTGATAAATTCCATGTACCATTTTACTTTGGAGGAACTGGACTATTGATTGTAGTGGTCGTTGCAATGGATACCATAGTTCAAATACAATCACATTTATTGTATAGAAATTATGACAGTTTATTAAAAAAAGCATCTAAAAAAAGATGAAAAACAATTTAATTTGCGTTCTTATTGGCGCACCCGGAGCCGGAAAGGGAACGCAGGCTAAAAATGTTGCAAACCACTTTAAATGTAAACTTATATCAACAGGCGATATACTCAGAGAAAATGTTGAAAATAAAACTGTCTTGGGTCTTGAAGCAAAAAAATATATTGATAACGGAAATTTAGCACCAGCCCAAATTGTCGTTTCAATGATTAAAAATGTTATTAAATCGTCCATAGAAAAAAAAGACGCATCTGATAATAATTTTTTATTTGACGGATTTCCAAGAGACTTAGAACAAAATAAGCTGTTTGAGCAAATATTAGCTCAGCTCAATTTATCTATCAAGGCTGTTATATATATAAATATTGAAGACGATGTTGTTTATGAAAGATTAACAAATAGACGCGTATGCCCTAAATGCAATAGGGTTTATCATTTAAAATTTAATCCGCCTAAATTTGATAATTTGTGCGATGATTGCAAGGTTGCACTGATAACAAGAGAAGATGATAAAATAGACGTTATAAAAAAAAGATTAGAAGTTTACAAACAACTAACAGAGCCATTAATAGAATATTACAGAAAGAAAAATAAAGTTATTGAGATTAATGGAAATAAAGATGCAGAGGAAGTATTAAAAGATATTATTTCCGGAATTAATTGCGCAAAACAATAGTTTAATTGCTCTGTTAAATACAGTATAGTTTATTATGAAAAGTATATGAGTATCTTACTTAATATTGATAATCAATTAGTTAGATAGATGATTAGTTTAAAAAGCAAAGATGATATAGAAGGTATTAGAAAATCTGGTGCAATCGTAAATTTAGTTCTAAATAGTCTAGCCGATATTACTAAACCCGGCTTCGCTACAAAAAACTATGACATAAAAGCTGAAGAAATAGTTCATAATTATTCTAACGCAAAATGTGCATTTAAAGGTTATAGCGGTTTTCCTCATTCAGTATGCGTATCTGTAAATGAAGAGGTTGTTCATGGTTTTCCATCGGCTCGAAAACTGCATGAAGGAGATATTGTAAGTTTAGATTTTGGGGTTGTATATAACGGTTATTATGCTGATTCCGCCATAACGGTTTGTGTGGGCGCTGTATCCGCAAAAGCCGAGGAATTAATTAAAACGACAAAGGAAGCGTTGTATATAGGTATTGAGCAAGCTAAGCTTGGTAATAGTTTAAGCAAAATAAGCGGCTCAATTGAAAATTATGTTTTGGAGAGGAACTTTTCTGTCGTTCGTGATTTTGTCGGACATGGTGTAGGATTTGAATTGCATGAAGAGCCTCAGGTTCCTAATTATTTTATTAAAAATTACAATATTACCCTTGAAGAAGGTTTAGTGATTGCAATCGAACCAATGGTGAATGAAAAAAATTATAAAGTAAAAATAAAAAAAAATCATTGGACCGTTGTAACAGCGGACGGCGGATTATCTGCCCACTTTGAACACACTATTGCTATAACACAAAATGGTCCGGAGATTTTAACCTGATATGTTCTTTTTTAACTTAAAGCACATTATGAGCAATTAAATTTATATATTATAATGAGAAATCAAATTAAAATATGGCAAAAAAAGAAGATTTAATTGAAGTCGAAGGCGTTGTTTTAGAACCATTGCCTAATGCTATGTTTAGAGTAGAATTAGATAATGGTCATAAAGTGCTTGCTCATATATCCGGTAAGATGCGTATGCACTATATAAGAATATTGCCCGGCGATAAAGTTACTGTTGAGCTGTCGCCATATGACCTTACACGCGGTAGAATAATATTTAGAACAAAATAATAAAATTAATAAGAAAAATAAATAAGATAGGAGTACGAAAATTGAAAGTCAGATCATCAGTAAAAAAAATTTGCGATAAATGTAAAGTTGTAAAAAGAAAAGGCGTTGTGCGAGTTATTTGCGAAAATCCAAAACATAAACAGCGTCAGGGATAAATAGGAGGAATAAATGGCTAGAATATCAGGTATTGATTTACCCAAAAATAAACGGATTGAGATCGGTTTGACTTATATTTTTGGCATAGGAAGGTCTACCTCAAAAAAAATATTGTCTAATGCAGGTATTGATTTGAATATCAAAGTTAATGACCTTACTGAAGACCAGGTTAATTTGATACGTCAAGCTATTGACCAAAAATTCAAAGTTGAAGGGGACCTTAAAAGGGAAATTCAAACAAATATTAAGAGGCTGATTGATATTGCTTCATATAGAGGGCTTAGACACAAAAAAGGTTTGCCGGTAAGAGGTCAAAGAACAAAAACAAATTCAAGAACCAGAAAAGGACCGAGAAAATCCATAGGCTCATTAAAAAAAGCTTAAGTTAAATGCGTCTGATATATAATTAGTAAACTTTATTAATTGAAATTATAATAATTTGAATCACTTAAGAGGTTTAAATGGCTGAACAGAAGAAAAAGACTATTAAGAAAAAAAAAGAAAAAAAAACAATACAGAATGCAATCGCGCATGTAAAATCGACATTTAACAACACGATAGTAAGCATCTCAGATCTAAATGGGAATGTTATTGCTTGGGCTAGTTCAGGCAGTTCGGGTTTTAAAGGTTCAAGAAAAAGTACTCCTTACGCCGGTCAGATAGCTGCAGAAAATGCCGCAAAAAAAGTTTCTGAATATGGAGTATCAAACATCGAAGTATATATTAAAGGTCCTGGCAGCGGGAGAGAAAGCGCCTTGAGAGCTTTGCAAAGTTCCGGTTTAAACATTACTGTTATTAAAGATGTTACGCCGATACCTCACAATGGTTGCAGACCGTCTAAAAGAAGACGTGTGTGATGCTCATGGACAACATGTTTTAATTTATATTGGATTTTTTTACACATTGTTAATAACATTAATTTTAATAAAGAGGTTGATAAATGGCTAAATATACTGAAGCCAGATGTAGAATATGCAGAAGAGAAGGATTAAAACTTTTTTTAAAAGGTGAGAGATGCCTTACGGATAAGTGTGCTATTGAAAGAAAAGCTTACGGTCCGGGTCAGCATAAAGGAGGAAGAGGCAAGTTTTCCGAATTTGGAGAACAGTTAAGAGAAAAACAAAAATTAAGAAAAACATATAGTCTTATGGAAAAACAATTTAAAAAAGTTTATCGTTTAGCTGAAAAAACAGAAGGTATAACCGGAGAAAATTTGTTAATATTGCTTGAAAGAAGATTAGACAATGTCATTTATGAAATGGGTTTTGCGAGTTCGCGTTCTTTTTCAAGACAACTTATCAGGCATGGACATGTGAAGGTTAATGGTAAAAAATTAGATATTCCGTCATATACAGTTAATATTGGAGACGAAATATCAATTTCCGAAAAGAGTAAAAAAAATGATTTGGTCAACAAATCTATAGAATTGTCCATTAGAAAGAATACCTATAGTTGGTTAGAAGTCGATAAGGAAGCGTACAAAGGCATTTATAAGAATTATCCTGAGCGGGATGATATTGCTACTTCAATAAACGAAAAACTTATTGTCGAGCTGTATTCTAAATAGGAGCCTAATATAATTTTTTTTGGAGGCAATATGAAAAAAAGTTGGCTTTCACTTATTAAGCCAAAAAGAATAGAATTTGAAAAGGAAACATATACAGATTATTATGGAAAATTGATTGTCGAGCCCTTGGAAAGAGGATTCGGTATTACTATTGGCAACTCATTAAGAAGAATATTGTTGTCGTCTATTATGGGACATAAAATCTCGGAAGTTAAGTTTGATAACGTATACCATGAGTTTTCCACTATCCCTGGTATTACAGAAGACGTGGCAGAAATAATCCTGAATTTAAAAGAGGTGGATTTTAATCTGTTTTCAGACACCGGACAAGAGACTGTTTATCTTGATACGGAAGCCGAAGGAGATGTATTTGCATCGGATATAAAAACGTCTCAGAATATAGAAGTTATAAATAAAGAAAAAAAATTGTTTACAATAGCACAAGGCGGCCATTTTAAAGCTGAAATGTTAGTTACAAGCGGCAGAGGGTATGTTTCAAGTGAGGTTATAAAGCGCGACGATGCTCCACTCGGCACTATCACCCTCGATGTCGCATATTCTCCAATTAAAAAAGTTACTACAGATGTTTCATACGCAAGGGTAGGTAAAATAATTGATTATGATAGATTAGTGATGGAAATATTTACCAACGGTTATATTACACCGGAAGACGCTTTAAAAGAGGCTTCCGGTATTATGCAGGACCAATTGTCGGTTTTTGTATCTTTTGAAGAAATGGAGCAAATGCTTCCAAAAAATATTAATGCGAATGAAGAAATTATCATTGAAGAAAAAAATAATGATAATCTTCATAAAAGTGTTGATGAATTAGAATTATCTGTAAGGTCAGCTAATTGCTTAAAAAATGCGGATATAAAGACATTGTTTGAATTAGTTCAAAAATCGGAAAATGAAATGCTTAGAACTAAAAATTTTGGAAGAAAGTCGCTGAATGAAATTAAAGAAGTGCTTGCAACTATGGGACTTAGCCTTGGTATGAAATTAGATAATGTTAAAAATACTGAAGAAACAAAAGAAAATAATTAGGAATTAACCACATAGACAGAGGTAAAAAATGCGTCACAGAAAAATTAAGTCTAGACTAAATAGAACGTCGTCGCATAGGTCTGCGCTCTTAAGAAATATGGCAGCATCTATGATAGAACATGAAAGAATTGAAACCACCCTTCCGAAAGCAAGGGTTATTAAAAGCTATATAGAAAAACTCATAACACTTGCGAAAAACGATACTATTTCAAATAGAAGATTGGCTTTTTCAAGATTAAGAAATAAGTCCGCAACAAAAAAATTATTCGGAGAAATTAGTCCAAGATTCAAAGAAAGACCCGGCGGTTATACAAGAATTATAAAAACAGGGTACAGGGCAGGCGATGTCAGCCCTTTAGGATTTATTGAATTTGTCTCGGAAGAAAAGAAAGAAAAAAATAAATAAATTTAAAAATATCTTTATTTAATTTATCAACATATACTTGTTATTATAAAAAGTAGAGAAAAAGCATCTGATTTATTTTAACGCTGGGCATTGTGTCTGTTCGCAAGTGCACAGCTTGGAATAAAAATAGGTGCTTTTTGTTTTTTTGTTAAATTTGCAATATGAATTGCAAAAATAATTAATAACTATAAAATCTATTACTGCGAAACAGCCGCTGCAATTATATTTTATATCGTCAAATATTAAATACAATGCACTTATTGTATATTAGCTCAAACAATATATTATTATGTTTAATTTAATAAAATTGTGATATAATTTGCTAATTATGTCAATAATAAACAAAAGTAATATAAAAGATATCGCATTATCACATAATGTAATTCCTATAATAAAAGAATTCTCCGGAGACATGGAAACTCCTGTCTCTATATTTTCTGCATTTTCTGACGAGCCTTATTCATTTTTTTTTGAAAGCGCCGAAGGCGTTGGCAAATGGGGAAGATATTCTTTTATTTGTTTAAATCCCCATTTTACACTTAGCCTTTTAGACAAAAATATTACACTTAACAAATTTAAGGAAAAAAATAATATTTCTTCAGATACCTACAATTTAGACGAAATTGGCGGTAAAGATATTTTTTCTTTTCTTAAAGAAATAATTTCACAATATAAAATATATAACGAGGGTCTTCCTAAAAATTTCACAGCCGGTTTATTTGGATATTTGGGTTATGAAATCTGCAGTTTAATTGAAAAACTTCCTCCTACTAAAAAAGACGTAACCAACGTGCCGGACCTCTTTTTAATGTTACCTAAAAATATTATAATATATGATTCGTTGCTTCAAAAAATATTAATCGTAGTTCTCCTCATAAATGAAGTTCCTTTTGAAAATATAGAAACAAAATATGATGATGCAATTAACGATATTAAAAATATCACGGCTCAAATAAGGAATAGGAACATCAAAAATAATGATGAAAAGGTATTTAATTCAACCTTAAAATCACACAATGTAGAAATAGTTGACGAAGTTGATTTTAATTTGTATAAAGAAAAAGTACTAAAGGCTAAAGATTATATTCTAAAAGGAGACATATTTCAGATTCAAATTTCTAGAAGAAAAAAAATTCTAAATTTCCCCAACCCTTTTTGCTTTTACCGCGCTCTAAGATTAGTCAATCCGTCTCCTTATATGTTTTACCTTAAAATAAACGATTTTATTATAGCGGGCTCTTCCCCTGAAAATTTAATTAAATTATCCGATAATATAATAGAAACAAGACCGATAGCCGGTACTATAACAAGAGGTTCTAATCCCGCAGAAGATGAAATGCTTGCCTTAAGACTTCTTGATGACCCTAAGGAAAGGGCTGAGCATGTTATGCTTGTGGATTTAGGAAGAAATGATATAGGAAGGGTATCTAAGATAGGCACTGTTAAAGTTGATAAGCTAATGTATATAGAAAAATATTCACATGTTCAGCATATAGTTACAAATATAGTTGCTGAGTTAAATGAAAAATTTGATGCATTTGACCTTATCAGAGCGACATTCCCTGCAGGAACTTTAACCGGTGCGCCAAAAGTGAGAGCAATGGAGTTAATTAACGAAATAGAAGATTCCAAAAGGGGCGTTTACGGCGGAGGCGTGGGATATTTTGGATTTTTAAATAACGGCAGGTGTGAAAAAATGGAATTTTGCATTACTATAAGAACTGCGTTATTTAATCAATCGGCATGTTACGTGCAGGCTGCAGGCGGGATAGTATTTGATTCCACTCCTGAAAATGAATTTGCGGAAACTGAAAATAAATTAAAACATCTTATAACTGCTTTCGATATAGCCGGCAAACTTTGCCCTGATAATTAGCCAGACAGTTTAGCCAGACAGTTTAGATAGACAAACGAATAATAGGGATTAATTATTATGATATTAGTTATAGATAATTACGATTCATTTACTTACAACATAGTGCAGTATGTTGGTGAATTAGGGCATAAGGTAATTGTATACAGAAATGATGAAATCAGCATTGATAATATTAAAAAAATAAATCCTGATAAAGTTATTATATCGCCTGGTCCTAAGTCGCCATCTGAAGCAGGAATTTCTGTCGAACTAATTAAAAATTTTTATAATAAGCTTCCGATATTAGGTGTATGTCTTGGGCATCAGGCAATAGGATATGCATTTGGAGCGGAAATAATCCGAGCTGCAAATATTATGCACGGAAAGGTATCATCTATCAAACACGATTCAACGTCCATTTTATTTAAAGATATTCCTGAATCTTTTGATGCAACCAGATATCATTCTCTTATAATAAGTAAAAAACATATTCCAGATATTATAAATGTTACGGCATATTCAAAAGATGACGATGAAATTATGGCAATTGAACTTAAGGGGTACAATGTATACGGTGTGCAATTTCATCCTGAATCTATATTAACTTTTCAAGGGAAAAATATAATTAATAATTTTTTACAATGTGAAGCATATGGAAATAAAAAAAATTATTGAAAAATTAACAAATAGTATTGATTTGACTGAAGACGAGACTTTTAAAATCTTCAATAAAATATTTCTCGGAGAGCTTACCAACGCCCAAATAGCATCAATTTTAACGGGATTAAAAGCCAAAGGAGAGACAGTAGCAGAAATAGTAGGAGCCGCCAAAGCTATGAGGAGCAATGCTGTGCAAGTGGTAATACCGGATAGTATCCAATTTGAACTGGTTGATACGTGCGGAACGGGCGGAGACTATAAAAATACTTTTAATGTTTCTACGTGTGCTGCAATTATAGCGGCGGGAGCCGGGGTTAAAATTGCAAAACATGGAAATTATGCAGTTTCTTCTAAATCGGGGAGCGCTGATGTTCTTCAAGAATTAGGCGTTAATATCAAGGCTGATATAAACACAGTCATAAAATCTATTGAAGAAGCTAATATAGGTTTTTTATTTGCGCCAAAGTTTCATGGAGCTATGAAATTTGCGGCTCCGGTCAGAAAAGAATTGGGAATTAAAACAATATTCAATATTTTGGGTCCTTTGACTAACCCTTTTAATGCTAAAAATCAGGTAATAGGCGTTTACTCAGGAGAAATAGGGAAAAAAATCGCCGGCGCAATAAAATTATTAGGACTTCAAAGAGTCTATGCCGTGTACGGCAAAGATGGCATAGATGAAGTCAGCTTATCGGATAAGACAACGGTATATGAAATTAATGACGGAATAGAAATTTCCTATGAAATAGACCCCGAAGACTTAGATTTTAAGCTATGTGACATTAAAGAACTGCAGGCATTTTCCGTTGCCGAAAATGCTGTTATAATTAAAGACATAGTTTCTGGTAAAAAATCGCCTAAAAGCGATATGGCAATTTTAAATGCAGGCTTTGCAATTAAGGCATCAGGTAAAACAGATGATTTGAAAGAATCCATTGCTTTAGCGCGGCGCAGCATTGAATCCGGCAATGCAAAAAAAGCTCTTGAAGAATTTATAAAAATATCTAACAGTAAAACTTAATAATAATATGCTAACCTTCCGCGCCGGTTATGTTGTGTTATGTTATGATGCAACACGGCAAAATATTTTTTGGCTTAAATATCTGGTATAAAATATAAAATTACAATTTTTAATTTATTATAAAGTCCGGTAATAATTGTAAATGTTATATAATATAATATGTAAATGTAGATGTAGAATAAATAATATTAAATTAAACAATATAATAATGAACAGTGTGGGGTTTACTCGTGATATTAGACGAAATTCTAAATAATAAAAGAGCTGAAGTTGAAAAGTTCAAGGAAAGAATAAATATACAAAATTATATAAAAGACGCACGAGACGTCTTTTTTGAGAGGAGAGATTTTAAAAAAGCTCTAAAACCGCGTTCTAACGGAGAAGCGGTTGCCTTTAAAATTTGCAGCATAATAGCGGAAGTTAAAAAAGCTTCCCCTTCAAAAGGAATATTTATTTATGATTATAAACCTGAAATTCTTGCAAAAAAGTATGAAAATTCCGGCGTAAGCGCTATTTCAGTTCTTACAGATAAAAAATTTTTTATGGGTGACCCGAAGGATATTATGAAAGTTAGAAACGCCGTAAAATTGCCTATTTTAAGAAAAGATTTTATAATAGATGAAATACAGGTTTTTGAATCAAAAATAATAGGCGCCGATGCAATTCTTTTGATTTTAAAGGCGATTTCAAAAAAAGATTATTTAAATTTTCTCTCTCTTGCAAAAGAATTGTCGCTAGGTGTGCTTACGGAAATTTCAGATGAATATGAATTGGATACTGCATTAGAATCAGGAGCCGAGATAATAGGAATAAATAACAGAGATTTAACCACTTTTAAAACTGACATTTCTAAGACAATGAATCTGGCAAAAAAAATAGCCCCAGGCATTATAGTAGTTGCCGAAAGCGGCATTCATAAACGGCAGGATATCGAAGTGCTTATTCATCGCGGAATAAACTCTTTTTTAATAGGCGAAGCTCTGGTTATGTCTGAAGATGTAGAATCACAGATTAAAGATTTTTTAGAACCCTATCCGGTTGATAATTATTCCGATATTTAATTGATTTAACAAGCAATATCCACATGTTACGATTATAATATTTATTCAGACGACATTTGAGGCAGTATAAGGAGTATGGCTATAAAGGTTAAAATATGCGGCATAACAAATTTAGAAGATGCTATTGACGCGGTCGGATTAGGCGCTGATTGCTTAGGTTTTGTTTTTTATAAAAACTCAAAGAGAAATATTGAAATTGAAAATGCAAAGAAGATAATTGCTCAAATTAACAGCATCAGTTCAAATTCAGAAAAAAATTTTTTTGAGACTAAAAAAGGTGTTCTAACGGCAGGAATATTTGTTGATGCAGAATTAACCGCTATAGATAAAATAATCCGCGAAACGGGTATTGATATTATACAGCTTTCAGGCAACGAAACAATTAATTATATCGAAAATTTAAAAAAATATGGCTATGAACGCAATAAAATTGTTAAGGCTATTCACATAAATAACGAATCCGATATAACCAGGGTTCGTCAATATGAAGCTTTACGCGTTAACATATTACTTGATACTTATGCCGGACAAGGCGTATATGGCGGAACGGGAACTGTTTTTAACTGGAATATAATTAAAAGTTTAGATTTATCTGATAAAATTATAGCAGGCGGTGTTTCTCCAGCCAATATAAATTATATAAATAATAATTTGAAACCATACGGCGTTGACCTTTCAAGTAAAATAGAAAAATTTCCCGGAAAAAAAGATTACGATAAGATGAAGTTATTATTTGACAATACTAAATAATATGAACAATATTCTGATAAAATATTTGGAGATAAAATGAAATATCCAGACAACAAAGGGCATTTTGGGGTATATGGAGGAAGATACATTTCCGAAACCTTAATGCCGGCAATATTAGAATTGGAAGAATTTTATAAAAAAATTAAAAACAGTAAAGAGTTTAAAGATGAATTGAGAAGTTATTTAAAAAATTATGCAGGAAGACCAACGCCGCTCTATTATGCTGCCAGATTATCAAAGCTTTATTCTTCTAATATATATCTTAAAAGAGAGGACTTGAATCATACCGGCTCGCATAAATTAAATAATACACTTGGTCAGGCTTTACTTGCCGTCAAAATGGGTAAAAAAAGGATAATAGCGGAAACAGGGGCAGGACAGCACGGGGTTGCTACGGCGACGGTATGTGCTTTATTTAACATTGAGTGCGAAGTGTTTATGGGTATTAAAGATATTGAACGGCAAAAACAAAACGTGTTAAGAATGGAAGTGCTCGGGGCAAAAGTAACCCCGGTAAATGCAGGCTCGTCAACATTGAAAGACGCTATGAATGAAGCTATAAGAGATTGGATTACAAATGTGAGAACAACTTATTATATGATAGGCACTGCTGCGGGAATGCATCCTTATCCTGAAATGGTCAGGGATTTTCAGTCTGTCATAGGAAAAGAAGTTTTAAAAGAGTTAAAGCAGATAGACAAATTTCCAGATATTTTAATTGCCTGCATAGGCGGAGGAAGTAATGCTATCGGCTTATTTTATCCTTTTTTAAAATACAAAGAAGTAAAAATGTATGGGGTGGAAGCAGGCGGATTTGGTTTGGAAACAGGAAGACATGCCGCATCCATATCAGGGGGAAAGCCGGGAGTCTTGCACGGCAACAAAACCTATTTATTACAGGATGAAGACGGAAGAATTAAGGAAGCTCATTCAATAGCCGCAGGGTTAGATTATCCCGGAGTAGGACCTGAACACAGTTTTTATGCGGATAAAAAAAGAATAATTTACGATACAATAACCGATAAAGAGGCAATAGAAGCATTTAGGCTTTTATGCAGATTGGAAGGGATTATTCCAGCTATAGAGAGCTCACATGCTGTTGCTTACCTTGACAAAATTAAAAATGAAATCAAGGATAAAACAGTTATTATAAATCTTTCAGGCAGAGGTGATAAGGATATGGAAACAATAGCAGCCTCTATATCAGAAAGAAACGGAAAAACAGTATTGCAATAATTAATAATTACAATAATTAATACGGAACAACGGTATTACAATAATTAATAATGATAGTTAAATTTAATTAATAAGAACAAGGACTGAAGTAATATGGTGAATAATATAAATAAAATAGATGAACTCTTTGCAAATTATAAAAAAGCAGGGAAAACTGTATTTATCCCTTTTATTTCAATTGGCGACCCCGACATGGAAACCTCATTTAACATAGCGAAGGCATTAATATCTAACGGCGCGGATATGATTGAACTGGGATATCCTTTTTCAGACCCTATGGCGGACGGCAAAGTTATACAAAAATCGTACGAAAGAGCATTAAAAAACCGCGTAACTATGGCAGATGCTTTTAATTTTGTCGCAAGACTAAAGGAAATCTCAGAAACTCCTATAATATTCTTTACTTATTATAATCCTATATTTGCACACAATACTTCAGAATTTGCCGATGGTGCTTCGGCTGCCGGAATAGACGGTGTTCTTGTCGTTGATTTGCCGCCGGAAGAATCTTGCGAATTAAAGCAATTTATCGACAAAAAAAATATAGACCAAATTTTTTTGTTGGCGCCGACTTCTAATATGTCGAGAATTAAACTAATTACCTCATATGCAAAAGGTTTTGTATATTATGTCAGCGTTACGGGAGTGACAGGCGCGAGAAAGAGTCTTCCTGCCGAAATGCGCTCAAAAGTGGAAGAAATAAGAAATATTAAAGATATTCCTGTCGGAATAGGGTTCGGAATATCTAGCCCAGAACAGACCGAAGAAATAAAAAATTATGCAGATGCAATTATTATAGGTTCAAAAATCATCCAATTTATTGAAAATAACTTAAATGATAAAAAGAATATTATTAAAAGTATTTCAGAATTTTCTTGCAGCATCAAATCAAGTCTTATGTAAAAAATTATTAAAAAAATAAGATTAATGCTAAGTCAAAGCGCTAATGGATAAATTTAATAAACTATAAACCAATCATTATGTTAGAATATCTAATGTAAATAATATAATATATATTTTATAGAGTATGCATTTATTTAACTTAAAAAAAAACGATAAAGATAAAAAAGATACCAATAAACAAGGCGGTATTCCTGAAGGTTTATGGGTTAAATGTCAAGGATGCAGCGAGATTATTTACAAGAAAGAACTTGAAAGAAATCTTGAAGTATGTCCGAAATGCAATTATCATTTTAGGATAAATTCTGCAAATAGAATCAAGATAATTTTTGATGAAGGCAGTTTTGTTCGTTTGTTTGACGATTTGAAGCCTGATGATATTTTAGATTTTAAAGATACAAAAAAATATAAGGACAGATTAAAGGAAGATTATAAAAAAACCGGATTATTCGATGCGGTTGTCGCTGGGTATGGATTAATAGAAAAAATAGAAGCGGCTTCTATTATTTTTGATTTTAATTTTATGGGTGGCTCTATGGGCAGAGTTGTGGGAGAAAAAATAACCAGAACGTTCGAATATGCCATTGATAAAAAATTGCCTGTCATAATATTTACCTCTTCCGGAGGGGCAAGAATGCAGGAAGGTATTTTTTCTTTAATGCAGATGGCCAGAACCATCGCGGTGATTTCAGAGTACGAGAAAACGCGGCTTCCTTATATAGCCGTTTTAACAGACCCCACTACAGGGGGGGTTTCGGCAAGTTTTGCAAGCATAGGAGATGTTATGATAGCCGAACCTAAAGCTCTGATAGGGTTTGCTGGTCCAAGGGTAATTGAAAAAACCATTCATCAAAATCTTCCTGAAGGTTTTCAAAGGGCGGAATATCTTTTAGAACACGGTATGATAGATATGATAGTGGAAAGAAAGGATATAAAAAGCACACTTAAAAATCTTTTAACTTTATTAATCAATAATAATTAACAAGAACGACCGTTATATTTACATTTTTTTTGCATACCGCTGCAGCAGACAAAAACCGACAATTAGATGAACCTAACATTATGACATAACGGTTATAGTTTTTATTAAATTCCAAATTTACCAATGAATTTTTCATCACCATAAATAGCATATATAGCACAAAGAGCTATATAATTACTATATAATTTTACAAAATTAATAAAATTCTGATTGATAAATGATAAATGTCAAAAGAAACAAAGCCGAAATTAATAATATAGGTTCAATTGAAAAATTATATAAAAAGCAAGGTTTTAAAATGAATTTCGGTTTAAACGGTATCGAAGAACTATTAAAATATGCAAATAATCCGCAGGAGTGTATTAATTTTATCCATATCACCGGCACTAACGGAAAAGGTTCAGTGAGCAGGTTTATTTATGAAATTTTAAGAGCGCATGATTTAAATGTCGGATTATATACATCGCCGCATCTTTTAAAATTTAATGAACGGATAATTGTTGACGATAAACAGATAAGCGACACCGATTTAGAAAGACTAAAAAATTATTTTTTGGCAAGCGGATTTAGGAATAGTTTTTTTGAATTGACCACTGCAATATGCTTTAAATATTTTAAAGAAAAGAATGTCGATATTGCCGTTATTGAAGCCGGTCTTGGCGGTATGCTGGATGCTACCAATATTATAAATAAACCCTTGTTATCTATAATTACTAATATCTCAATAGACCATTCCGAAATTTTAGGTAATTCATATAAAAAAATAGCCCTTGATAAAGCGGGTATCATTAAAAGAAATTCTATTTTTATAACAGGTGAAAGAAAAGCTGCCATAAGGGAAATTTTAATAAATGAAGCAATTCATAAAAATACTATGCATTTTTCTACAAGTTTAATTAAAATAACGCATCAAAAAAATGTATATAATTATTACGGAATTGATAGCTCATTCAAAAATATATTATTGCCTTCTTTCGCATCATATCATAAATATAATTTATCGTTAGCGCTGTTATCGATTGAAGTTTTATTTAAATATTATAAAAATAAAATTTATAATAAGGATTTATCCGAAAGTTATATAAAGAAAGGCATATCTGATTTTAAAAACGATGGAAGATTTGAAATACTGAATATAAATAATGCGGCAGTTGTTCTTGACGGAGCGCATAATCCTGACGGAATAAAGAATTTAATCAGTTCTTTAAAAAAGAACTATAAAAAGACTAATTATATATTTGTATTTGGAGTAATGAAAGATAAGGATTATAAAACAATGCTCAGGCGATTGTCGAATTCTGCCAATACAAATTGTTCGGTTGATATAATATTTTCAAATGTTGGCAATGAAAGGTCGTTCGATGCAAAATTATTAAAAGAATATTCCGACAATTTAAAATATTTTAATAATTCATATGCTGCATCGAATATTAAAGAAGCCATGAATAAAGCATTTCAGTTATATAATGCGGCAGACAGCAGCAGCCGCAGAGTAATAGTAGTGTGCGGATCGCTTTATCTCCTCGGAGATTTTAAAGAAAAACAGCTCGGCATGTAACTGCTACGGTATTTATTTATAGCTCTATATTATCCGTTGCAGTATTATTTTTTATTTCTTGCTATTTTTATTTATTTTAACCTATTTAATTTAAATAATGCGAAATTTTTTAGATAACAAAATTATAAAATTAACCGGTATTATAATTACCCTTTGTTTTATTATTTTTAGGACAAATAACGTTCATGCTTCAAATGTTATAACCGGCGGCATAAAAGGTAAAACAACAAAGATTAATATCACTGCAGATAAAATAACATATTATAAAAAGTATAATAAATATATTATAACGGGGAATGTTTTAATAAGGAGGCGCCATTTTCGTTTATATGCCGACAAAGTAGTATATTTCTATAAAACAGGTTTTGCCATTGCGACAGGTCACGTTGTAGCGTATTCCAAAGGCAGCGTGACTAAAGCCAAAGAGTTAAAAGTATATTTAAAAAATAGATACGGAGATATTTACGATTCCCATATACATTATATAAAAAAAAATATCTTTATATACGGTCAGAAGATTACACATAAGGCGAAGGGATTTTATCAGGTTCAAAACGGCTATATAACGTCATGCAGGAGAAAACCGCCCTCTTGGAAACTCTATTCTTCGCTTTCAAATATATATGTAGGCAATTATGCATTTTCATATAATTCTTTATTTTACATACATAATGTTCCGGTTCTGTATTTTCCGTTTATGGTAATGCCTATAAAAACAAAAAAATCTTCCGGATTGCTCATACCTACCGCCGGCTACAGCAGCCTTACAGGTTACCAGGCTGGAGACGGATATTATTTTGACCTCGGACAAAGTCAGGACCTCACGTATAATTTAAATTATTACAGTTTTTTAGGCGTGGGCAACTCCCTGAAATACAGATATAGTCTCAATCAGTTTTCACACGGCTCTATATACGGTTTTTACATCCATGAGGAAAATAACGCTAAGAGTGCCGCCCTATCGTCTAATTTGACAAGATATTTATTGTTTTCTCATAATGTAGATTTTATTGACGGCATGTCGTTTAAAACTAATGTAAATATCCCGAGCGATCCGGCTTTTTACGAGGATTTTTCTACAAATGTATATCAGATGACTAAGAATAGACTTTCTTCTAATTTTTCTGCGACGAAGGATTTTGGCAGTTTTTCTGCAAGGATGAATTTTTTAAGATTAGATAACCTTTTTTTTGCAAATTATGCGACAGTTGACGAATATCCAAGGATTTCGTTAAACGGAGAAGAAGAGATTAAAAAATTTTATTTCGCCCCTTTATATTTAAAATTTAATTCATCGTTAAATGTTCTTAGAAGCGCCTATTATTACAGCGCAAACAGATTAGACATATTTCCGGATTTATATATGCCTTTAAAATTATTAAGCGGCATAAACATCACTCCTTCGGCGGGATTCAGGTATACAGGCTATGACGATATTAGAAATGCAGGAGCAAACGAAAATTATTCAAATCAAAGCAGGGAAATTTATTACGCCGGTGTTGCAAGCAACGCCACTTTGTTTAAAAATTATGAAAATAATAAGAACGGAAGCGGTTCAATCTCTTTTGTTAAACCTTATATTAATTATAATTTAATCAGACCGGTAAATCAAACAGGATTGCCTCTGTTTGACCAGACCGATTATATACCTCCTGAAAGTGCCGTTAAATACGGGTTTAGTTGGGATATTGAAAATTATTCTAAAAACAATGTATCAAATTTATTCAGATTTAATATATATCAGTATCATTCTTTTTCAGGAAATTTTATTAATCCTATAAATTATTTTAACTATACCAATTCAGATTCGGATATAATAGGCAGGTTAAGATATCATCCATTTAGCAATATATATTTTCTAGGTTCGTGGAGTTACGATGATTACAATTATATTTTTGATAATTATAATCTAGGAACGCAGCTTACAGACTACAGAAACGATTCTTTAGGATTAGGCTATACGGAAATCAACGATATTCAGGGCTACCTTGGGGCATTGGATATGTTTAATCCAAGTAATGCGTCAATATTTCCGCAGAGTCTTTCCCTTATTACACCGGATAATACATTGTCTTATGCGAGTCTTAGCACTAATTTAAATATTATTGACGGATTTAGTCTTACTCTAGCGGAGAACTACGATGTTACTGCTCATAAAGATATCTCTAATTCTGTAGGAATAATGTATAATCTGGGCTGTTTGGGTTTTGTAGCAAGTTATACTAATATGCCTTATTTTCATCAGTGGGCTTTTTCGTTTGGTTTAGTGCTTAAGGGAATAGGGACTTACGGTTTCGGAAATATGGTCAGCCCGGCGTCAAATTCAAGCGGCATAAGCGTAATGTCGCCTAGTTATGCGTTTAATCCCTAATGACGCGGGCAAAAACGATAAATACACCTTGTCTTCACTAAAGTCACATAGTTTTCGGGTATCTTTTTTATTTTTTATATGTATGAGCTATATTTTTCGATGTGATGTGTGGACAATTAAGGTAAGATTTTAAAGATAAGCTCTTATTTTCATAAAAAAATATTTATTTGCGTTTTCAAAAAAGCAATGGAGGGATTGAAATTATGAAAACATGTCTTGTAACAGGCGGACTGGGTTTTATCGGAACAAATTTTATAAAATATATAGCAGCGCACAGAAAAGATATCGCAATTACAAATGTTGACAGTGTAACTTATGCAGCTAATCCATGTAATATTGATGAGAAGTCGACACCTCACTATAAATTTTATAAGGTCGATATAGCAAATAATGATGAGCTAGGCGATGTCTTTAGGGAAAATAAAATAGATTATGTTGTTAATTTTGCGGCGGAATCTCATGTGGATAGGTCAATTTTAAACCCGTCTTTATTCGTAAAAACTAATATTGAAGGAACTTTAAACCTGCTCAAATTATCTCTTGAGTATAAAATTGAAAAATTTCTTCAGATTTCTACCGATGAAGTCTATGGTTCTTTGGGAGAAGACGGCTTATTCACGGAAATTACGCCGTTATCCCCAAGGAGTCCTTATTCTGCTTCAAAGGCATCAGCCGATATGCTTGTTATGTCATTTTTTCATACCTTTGGTCTGCCTGTTTTGATAACGAGATGTTCAAATAATTATGGACCATATCAGTTTCCCGAAAAGTTAATACCTTTGACTATTATCAATGCGCTTACCGGAAAGGACATTCCTTTGTACGGCGACGGCAAAAATATCAGAGACTGGATATACGTAGCTGACCACATAAGAGGCGTGCTTGATGTTCTTGAACAGGGAAGATTCGGAGAAATTTATAACATAGGCGGGTGTGGCGAAATGCAAAATATAGATATTATTTCTTTAATTCTTAAAAAATTGAATAAGCCTTTATCGTTAATTAAATATGTCAAGGACAGGGCAGGACACGACAGGAGATATGCAATGGATTTTTCTAAAATTACCAAAGAATTAGGATTTACTCCTGAGTTAAATTTGAATGACGGATTAGACTCAACCATCAGCTGGTATTTGGAAAACGAGGACTGGTGGAAAAAAATAATTTCAGGAGATTACAGAAATTACTATAAGACTATGTATGAAATGAGGTAATGAAAATGCAAAAAATTATTGCTGTTATAGGTTCTACCGGAATGCTGGGGATAGATGTTAATGCTGCATTAAGAGGAAGTGATGCTTTAATCCATAATTTTAATTCCGTAAATCTTGATATTACAGAATTAAATAATGTTGTAGATGTATTGACCAGGATTAAGCCTGACTACATAGTTAATTGCGCCGCATATACAAATGTTGATTTGGCAGAAATAGAAAAAGAGAAAGCCGATAAAGTGAATCATATAGGAGCATTAAATCTTGCAATTGCATCAAAAGAAATCAATGCAAGACTGCTCCATATGAGCTCCGACTATGTTTTTAACGGTTTAAAGCATGAACCTTATAATGAAAACGACGATACTTTTCCTGTGAATGAATACGGTCTTTCAAAATTAAAAGGCGAAAACGCGATTAAAAGTTCAAAAGCAAGCTATATTATATTAAGAACTCAGTGGCTTTACGGTAAAAACGGCAAAAATTTTGTTAATACAATATTAAAATTGGCAGATACTAAAAAAACAATAGAGGTTGTAGATGACCAGTTCGGTTCCCCGACATATACCAAAGATGCTGCTTTTGCAATTAGAGATTTAATTGCTAATGATAAAGGAAATGACGCGGTGTATCATTTAACCAATGCAGGCTATGCATCATGGTACGAATTTGCAGAAGAAATTATAAAAGTATTCAAAAGAACTAATTGTTCAATTGTACCTATTTCATCGGATAGATTTACGAGACCGGCTAAAAGACCTGCAGACAGCAGACTGGATTGCAGCAAAATTAAACTGGATTATAAAATTGAATTGAGAAACTGGAAAGATGCTTTAAAAAAATATTGTTACGATATAGGTTATTTTAATATTTAAGGTTATTTATACATGTTCAGCTTGTTTTGTTTGTATTGAAAAATTTTAGTTTATGTATATAATATAATTATAACAGTGTATAATAATATAATTGTTAATAAAATATATAAACCAATATCATTTAAATTTAAAATAATCTACGGAGGGTTTACTATGAAAAAATTTTTAGTACCGGTTTTTTTTCTGGCCGCTTTATTAATTTATTTACCTTTAAATTCCGCAAACGCGATGATGGGCGCTAAAAAAGTTTCTGCAAAGGCAGGCGCTGTTGCGATGCATAAAACAATGCGGCGGCCCAAAATGACTGCCAAACAGGCAAAACTTATAGCTTTTGGAAAAAAGCTGTTCTATTCGCCATCAATAGGTACTAACGGTTTTTCATGCGCTACCTGCCATGTTTACAGCGCAGATACATATATAAGCATGCACGGCAGAGGTATGATTATTATGACCGTTAAGAACGCGGAACAGAAAATAGCGGCATTTAATAAGATGCATCATATGCATATGACCCTTGCCCAAAAACTTAATATGTGCGACAGAATGGCGTTGAAAGGACCAGGCTTAAGCGGCAGGAAGCTTAAGGCTTTAGTAGCTTATATTAAATCATTATAATTATAATTAAATTCCGATTAATAATTTTAAAGATTAACTGTTACCGTGGATAGGCGTTTTTTTATTATATTTTTTAATAAAAAACGCCTATTTATGTTTATATAATAAATTTCGTAAATTAAAACAAAGAACAATTTAAAAATATGATGGGTAGAAATTAATGAGTTCAAAATTTACTGTTAGCTTAAAAAGACGATTTTTGGCGGGATTAACTATCATTATTCCTCTTTTAGTGATAATATTTGTCATTAAGTGGCTTATTGAAGAAATCAATAAATTGTTTAATCCATTTTCATTAATTATTAAACACTATTTTCATATATATATACCTGATATAGGTCTAATTCCGCTTATTATAATTATATTTATTTTTGGCTTTCTTGTTACGAATATAATAGGGAAAAATATCATAGATTTTTTTGAAAAAGGCATCTTAAAAATTCCGCTTGTAAACCTTTTATATAAATCCACTAAACAATGGGTTGATATATTTTCTTCCGATAAGGCGTCATTTAAAAAATTTGTTCTGGTAAGGTATCAAAATAACAAGTTTGTATATGGATTTTTAACTTCTGAGACAAATATCGGGACAAAAGGAAACGGTGATGATATATATTGTGTGGTTTTTATACCGACTAATCATCTTTATATAGGTTTTAGTATGATTGTAAAGAAAGAAGATATGATTGAGACTAATATTACTATTGAGAACGGCATACAAATTATATTGTCAGCGGGTATTTCTTTTCCTGATTTTATTAAAATACAGAACGCAGCAGAATAAATATAAATTAATATATAAAAATAATAACAGATTTGTTAATATTTGATTTGTTAATATTTATAGTAAGTTGCATCAGTTAGTTAAAAACTAATATAATATGAGCATGAATATAAATATTATAACGCTAAGAGCTTAACGGCATAATATATAACATAATAGCCATTTAATTTAACAATAACGGCATAATATATAACATAATATGCCATTTAATTGACAATATAAAAATAAAATTTATGAAATTAAAAACATATGCCCTGTTTAATCCGTTATTTTCGTTTATATTAGATAACCCAGCCAGAAAATTTATTGAAAATCCTGAAAGAAAAATAAGATTAATGGGTGTAAAACCGGGAATGAAAATCCTTGAAGTCGGTGCGGCTAATGGTTTTATAACGTATTATCTTTCAAAATTCGTCGGTGTTAAAGGTTCTGTTATATCAATAGATATTCAGAAAAAAATGATTGATAAGGCGTTAAGAAAATATTCTTTTTTAAACAATGTCAGTTTTAAAACCGAAGATGCAGCTGATTTAAAATCAATTAAAAATAATGAGTTCGATTTGGTATTTCTTTATTATTCATTTCATGAAATTAAAGAAAAAGAGAAAGCCGTTAAGGAATTTTATAGGGTTCTTAAAAATGGCGGCGTTCTATCAATTAAAGAACCTAAATTTGAAATTAAAGAAAAGGATATTGCAGATTACAAAAATCTTATTACCGGCAATTCTTTTAATATTACTGAAAATGAAGAAGATAGCGATTTATTGGGACGTTATATAAAATTTATAAAACCCTAAACAATTTTATTTAAAATATAATGCATAATAGATTTTATGTTTCAGATGTTCTATCTGACGATTTAATAGGCAATGAAGTAGATTTGCCTGCAATATTAAATCATGTTAAGGCGTTGAGATTAGAAAGCGCTTCCGAGATTGAACTCTATGACGGTTCGGGGGCATTGTATAATGGAATTATAAGTTCTATTTCAAAAAAAAACATTAAAGTCAAAATTTTATCCATAGAACAATTTAGTGAGAAATCTGTTAAAATTCATCTTTTTGTGCCGCTCATTGCTTCTAATTTGATGGATGTTATGATTGCAAAGCTCGCCGAATTAGACATTTATTCAATATATCCGCTTATTACAGAAAGGTGCGTGAGACATATTGAAAGCCCAAATTTTTCAAGCAAGTTGGACAGATGGAAAAAAATTTCCGCATCGTCAATGATATTGTCCGGAAGAAATAAAATGACGGGAATAGCGTCCCCTGTTAGTTTTAAAGATGCACTTTCTTTATGCACAACATTTGATATTAAATTTATGGGCGCTATAGCTTCAAATAAATTTTTAAAAAATTATTTGCTTGAGGATTTATCGTTTGATAGCCGCGGTAATAACAGAGAAAGGAATAACGCTTTAGAAGTTGCCATGTTTATAGGTCCTGAAGGAGATTTTTCTAATGAGGAATTAAAATTGGCGAAAGAAAAATCTTTTACCCTCGTAAAACTAACAAACTATATAATGAGTTCTTTCAGCGCTGCTATATTTTCAGCTTCCGTGCTTGTTTGTTTCTTTGGATAACAATTTAATTATTAATAAATTTATAATGAAACTTAAATATATTGAACTGCAAGGATTTAAAACTTTTCCCGACAGAGTTAAAATACAGTTTGATGAAAAGATTAGCGTCATTGTGGGACCTAATGGTTGTGGCAAGAGTAATATCGTTGATGCAATCAGGTTTATCGCAGGAGAACAAAATTTAAAAGAATTGCGACTTAAGAATATGAATGAGCTTGTGTTCAACGGTTCAGCTTCAAACTCAAAAAAAGCCTCTACGGTTGCAGTTGCGAAAGGTTTGTTTTTGAACGATGGCGAAATTGATTTCAAATATAAAGATTTTTCAGAAATTGCAGCGGAAAGAAGGCATTTTAAAGACGGAGAAAGCGAATACAGGCTTAACGGCATTATTGTACCATACAGGGAGTATGTCAATTTTTTTATTGAAAGCGGAATATCATTCAAATTTTATTCCATTCTAGACCCTCTAAAGATAAGTTCTATATTAAATTATAAACCTGAAGAGATGAGATTGCTCTTTGAGGAAGCATCAGGGGTTATAAAATTCAAAAACCAAAAAAAAATTGCTTTAAGAAAATTAGAGAATACAAATGCAAATTTAGCTCGAATTAAAGACATTTACAGCGAGGTCGAAAAACAAGAAAAGACTTTAAAGACGCAATCGGAAGAACTGGAAAGGTATAAGAAAATAAGCGAAGAAAAAAGATATTGCGAATTTATTTTATATGATAGGGCAAGAAGTAAGGCAAATTCAACTATAGATGAAAATAAAAAGGCTGTCGATAAATTTAGTGCTGCGGGCCAAAATCTTGATAATCAATTAATTTTAAATGAAAATTCAATAATAAAAGAAAAAACCTATTTTAATGAACTTAATGAAAAATTTAAACTTAGGACCGATAGCAAAAATAAATTTATTATAGAAATATCCGGAATGAATTCGGACATGCAGCATGCCGAAGAAAAATTATCAATGTTACATACAGAAAAAATAAAGAAAGACAATGAATTAAAGGAAAGCGAAACTTTTAAAAACAGAAATATTTTAAGATTAGAGGAGTTAAAACATAAAAAAGAGGAATTTGAATCAGCATTTAAAAAAAATAAAGAGGCGGCATCATCTATAAACGATGAAATAAAGCAAAAGAAAAAATATTTGGAAGAAATAAAAAATGAGCTCGAAATACTGAACGATGAAATTTTAATAGCTGTCGAACGCTCTCAGATGCTAAATAATAAAATATCATTTAACCAAAAAAATATTGCAGCTTATTCTTCGAGAATTTCAAATTACATACAGTTAATAAATAAGCTTAAAGAAGAGATAGAAGTCGATGAAAGTTTGCTGAGTTCAAAAAATAATATAGCAAACAGTATAGCGCACACATTAAACGCATTAGAAGACAAATTAAGATTAAAAAATAATGAAGCAGGTATAGCCGCTAAACAAGCAGAAGAATTAAGATGCATATACGGTAAATACGAAAAAGAATTGATAGGATTAAAATCGCATGAATCAAGATTGTTAGAGTTGTTAGAACAGCATGAAGGTTTTTCCGAGGGTTCAAAAAAACTTTTAGACAAATCAGACGAATTTAATATATTGGGAAGTATAGGCGATATTTTAGAAGTTTCAGACGGATATGAAAAAATAATATGGGAAGCGGCAGGCGATAAATTAGAAACAATATTAATTGCGGATATTAAGGATGCAAAAAATGCAGCAGAATATTTAAATTTAAATGACTCCGGCTCAGCTAAATTATTTATCTTAAAGAATGCCGTCATTAATAATAATAGTTATGATGCCGGCGACGGTACTACAGGCGATAAAATTAAAAACTTAATTGACAACTTAAAGCTGCTGCCGCTAAAAGATAAAATTAAAATAAATTTTACCTTGAAGCATAAAGACAATACAGGCATTAACAACAACAATAATAGCGAAAATAATATAACGATTTCGGAAAATCAAGATGATAAGAATAACAACGATAAAGAAAATAAAGACGATGTCCCGTTTGATTTAACATTTCACAATGCCATAATTGAAAAGTTAGCTGTTAATTTCTATTATGCAGAGAATACCGATTTAGTATTTGATTACATAAATAATAAAGGTTGTTTTCCGGAAATTAATATTATTTCGAAGGACGGAACTATTTTTTTATCATCCGGATTTATTAAGGCGGGAAAGGATAAAAAAACTGAAAATGAAAATATTTTATTAAATAAAAATAAATTAGTGCAATTAAAAGCAAATATTTCTACGGCGGAATATCTTCTTAATCAAAAAAAATCCGAAATTTTAATTAAAGAAAATATCATAAAAGAAATAAATGAAGAGACGGAAAACATAAAAGTAGCCCTTCAATCTGATAAAATCCGGAAGATAACTGAAGAAAATGATATAAAACATATAAATGGACGTATAACCAAGTCTAAAGAAAGATTAAATATTCTTAAAAAAGAACTTGAAAATATACTGGCAGATAAGAATAAGCTTGATGATGAAATCAATCAATCTCGTTACGAGTTGGAAAGCATAGAATCAATTTTAGCAGAGCAGAATATCCAAAAAAAGAAACTTGACATAAAATTAATAGCTCAGGAAAACGAATGTGAGGAAACAAAAGAACAGGAGGTAAAATTAAGGATTGAATTGTCATCGTCTGAAAATAATCTTCTGCATCTTGCTCAAGAAATAAAAAATATTGAATCGGGTATTAAAAGCGGAATTTTCAGGTATAATAAGATAAAAAATGAAATAGATGATTTAAATAAAACCGTTGAGGCAATTAAAGAAAACATTTTAGTTAAAAAAAATAAAATTGACGAACTTAATATAAAATTAATTAAAATTAGTGATGATATAAAAGAGCTTGATTCTGATTTAGAAAAAATAAAATTTACTATTGAAGAAAAAAATTTAATTTCAGAAAAATTAAGACGAGAAAAAAATGATATCGAAAAGAAAATAGAAAATTCATTAACATATATTCAAATGTTTGAAGAAAAACTTAATGAGCTAAATGTTTACGGTTTTATAGACGAAGAAACAGAAAAATATGTTAGTATACTTAAAGCAACAGACGATAAATTTTACGTTCTTAATGATTCTGAGCTTAAAAAGACTATTATAAAACTTAAAAATGAAATGGATGCTGCAGGTAATATTAATATGAATGCAGCCGAAGAGTATGCAGAAGTATTAAACCGCCTAAGCTTTTTATCGTCGCAAAACAATGACTTAAATGAATCAATAAAATCATTAGAAAATATAATAAAAAAATTAGACGCTGTTTCAAGAGAAAAATTTAATTCCGATATGAATAAATTTAGAGAGAAGTTTAATGAGCTTTTTAATTATTTATTTGGCGGAGGGCATGCCGATATAGTAAGCGTGAGGCATAAAAGTTCGCTTGCCGCCGGCAATATGGACGAGGAAAACTCTTTATCGGTTCACATTATGCCGCTAAGCGATATAAACAGCGGCAGTGCAGCAGCAGATGCTGCAGGAATAGAAATAAATGTGCAGATACCGGGAAAGAAATTATCCGGGCTTAATCTTCTGTCGCAGGGCGAAAAGGTACTTGTAACGGTTAGCCTTATTTTTGCTATTTTCTTAGTAAAAAAAAGTCCGTTTTGTGTTATAGACGAAGTTGATGCACCATTAGACGATGCAAATAATGCAAGATTTAATAAATTAATAAAAGAGGTTTCTAATTCATCGCAGATTATTATTGTTACTCACAATAAGAAAACTATGGAAATAGGCAGTCATATTTTTGGAATTACGGCTAGAGAACCGGGTGTTTCCAAGGTTGTTTCCGTAACTATTAATTAAAATAATTAAATAGTTAACTATTTAATTATTAATATCGCAATTCATAATTCAATAATTAGAGAAAATCTGAACTAGTTATTGTAATAAAAATAAATAAGCATAGTGTTGTTTAACTTATATTAAAAAAAGGAGTTTTCAAAAATGAAAATTTTTGATAAATTTAAAAACTTTAGTCAGGCATTAAAAAAAACTAAAAATAGCATTTCCGAAAAGATAAATTCTATATTCAGTTCCTCAAAACTTGACGATAATTATTTAGAAAAAATAGAGGAAGTTTTAATAACATCGGATATTTCTTTCGAAGCATCAAGCGAAATAATAGAAGATTTAAAAAAAATGGTTGCAAAGGAAAAAGAATTGAATCCCGATAAAATTCAGAACGCCTTGAAGGAAGTCATTAAAGATAAAATATCTAAAGATTTTTCTCCTATTGCTCTTAATAATAAAAAAACAATATTCTTAATTGTCGGAGTAAACGGCGCAGGCAAAACAACGACTGTTGGAAAATTGGCGAATTTTTATAAGAATGAAGGAAAAAATGTTTTAATTGCGGCTTGTGATACATTCAGAGCGGCAGGCACGGAACAGATGGAAATATGGGGAAAAAAAACAGATATTCCGGTAGTAGTCGGGAAAGAGAACCAAGACCCCGCCTCGGTAGCCCATGATGCTTCTATAATGCTTAAAGAAAAAGATTTTGATGTTTTATTAGTCGATACGGCAGGAAGGCTTCACAATAAAAAACATTTGATGGATGAACTTGCTAAAATTAAAAGGACCATTTCTAAAGCTGCCGGAATTCTGCCGCAAGAAACTCTTATCGTTATAGACGCCAGTTTAGGACAGAATTCTATTGCGCAGATAGAACAGTTTAAAAAATTAATAGATGTTTCAGGTATAATAATAACCAAGCTTGACGGTTCTGCAAAAGGCGGTATAATCATAGATGCAATTTCAAAATTAAACCTTCCTGTCAGGTTTATAGGAACAGGCGAAACAATGGATGATATATCAGAATTTTCATCTGAAATGTTTGTTGATAATATTTTTTAAATATTTTTTTATATATTTAGATTTGATTTTATAGCTTAATTCTTATATTATATTCAAAAAATAGCAGTCTATTTTAAAAAAATTGGCGCACAGATACATATCATATATTTACAGGTCAACTACCCTGTCTTAACGGACGGAGCTTGTATTGTGAGATACGACGCAAGAGTTGATAAGGGAGATTATATGATTTTTAGATGAATATTTACGCTCTATTATTCAGTATATATTTATGGGTTATATGCGATAATAAATAAAAATTACACTAAAAGAGAAAATTTTATCAAAATAAATTTTATTTAAGGATATTAACAATAATGGATTATAAAAATGCGGGTGTAGATATAGAAGCCGGAAAAATTGCGGTTAATTCAATTTCAAATATAGTAAAAGGTACATTTAGAGATGAAGTTGTAGATAATTTCGGAGCATTTGGTTCCTTATTCTCCCTTTCAAACTTAATTTTAAAATACAAAGAGCCTATTTTAGTTTCAGGCACCGATGGTGTGGGAACAAAACTAAAAATAGCTTTTGACACAAATAAACATGATACGATAGGACTTGACCTTGTAGCTATGGGTGTTAATGATATTGCCTGTCTTGGAGCGGAACCGCTTTTTTTCTTAGATTATATTTCCACCTCTAAGTTAAATCCTGCGGCTATAAAAGAAATTATTACAGGTATTGCTGAAGGATGCAAAATTGCAGGTTGTTCGTTAATAGGCGGAGAAATGGCAGAAATGCCATCTTTTTATACAAATAACGAATACGACCTTGCAGGATTTGCTGTCGGCATAGTTGACAAAAATTCGGTTATAAACGGTTTTAACATTAAAGAAGGCGATTCTATCATAGGCATTGCTTCAAGCGGTTTACATTCAAACGGCTATTCCTTAGCGCGTAAAATAGTATTTGATTTAATGTCTTTAAATATTAATGATAAATTTTTAAGCGATGGTACAACGTTGGCAGATGCTTTATTGGAGCCGACTATTATATATTCAGGTCTCGTTGGCAAATTGGTAGAAAAATTTGAAGGAAGACTAAATATTAAAGGCGTAGCGCATATTACCGGAGGTGGCATTCCTGAAAATCTGGCAAGGATTGTACCGGATGGGGTAATAGCCGAAATTGATAAAAATTCATGGCAACCGCCTGAGATTTTTAATATACTAAAAGAAAACGGAAAAATAGAGGAAGCTGAATTCTATAAAGTTTTTAATTGCGGAATAGGCATGATAATAGTAGTCAGTAAAGATTTGGAAGATGGAGTTATTAACTTTATAAATAATTTTAACAAGTTGAATTTTATAGGCAGCCGAAATAAAAAATTATATAGAGCATTTAAAATAGGTAATATTGTTAAACCTGAGCATATAAGAACTGAGCTCAAGGTAAAATTTATCTAGAATAAAAAATTTTTGTATTTATAGTCAGAAGATATTTTAACCATATTATATTTATATATTTTTATATATTATAAATTTATAATTTATACATTATAATATTCGCGTTTGTGCGTTAACGGTGAATAGGAGCGCAAATTGAATAAATGTTTATTTAAAATAAAAATCAAAATATGAAAAATTATCATAAAAATATAATAATACTCGCTTCAGGCAATGGAACAAATGCTATTAATATAATTAATCATTTTTCAAATAAAAATACCTTATCCGATTCTGATTTATTTAATATTAGCATTAAGGCATTAGTATGTAATAACCTTGACGCTCCGGTAATAAATAAAGTAAAAAATATAAATAATGATATAAAGTTATGCTGTATTCCTTTTAATAAAACAGCCGAAAGAATTTTATTTGAAGAAGAATTATCAGGTATAGTCGATGAATATAAAATTGATTATATTATACTTGCAGGTTTTATGAAGATATTGTCTGATGATTTTGTATTAAAAAATTTAAATAAAATAATAAACATTCATCCTTCGTTATTGCCGGCCTTTAAAGGAAAAAATGCTATTAAAGATGCTTTTGATTATGGAGTAAAAGTAACCGGCGTTACTGTGCATTTTGTAATACCGGCAATAGATTCCGGTCCGATAATACTTCAGGAGCCGGTTTTCATTGAAGAAAGCGATACTGTTGAATTTTTAGAAGAAAAAATTCATAAATTAGAACATAAAATTTACATTAAAGCCCTTGAGATAGTTTTGTTGGAAAAAATAAAAATTGTAGATAATAAAGTAAAAATATTTGAATAACAATCAATATATAGTGGAGATTTTGACATACTCCCAATAACAAGTAAAGTTATTTGTTTTACGGGACAGGCAGTAATTTGTAATTATTAGGATAGCTACTATAAATTACTGTAAATGCAATAATTTTAAGCATCGATATATCATGCAGAACTGCAAAAATGAAAAAATTACTAATCTTCGTTGATAAATCTGTAACCCGCGCCTCTTATAGTGTCTATGAATTTAACGGTTCCATCTATTTCAATGTTTGAGCGGAGTCTGCGGATATGCACATCTACTGTTCTTGGTTCAACAAATGAATCATTCCCCCATATGTTGTCTAATAATTTTTCTCTTGAAAAAACTTCCCCTGCGTAAGTCATTAAAAATACAAGTAGTTTGAATTCTGTAGGACTAAGTTTTATTTCCTGGTTTTTAACAGTTACGCTATGCTTTGGTACATTAACGGCTATATTTTTAAAAGTAAATTCACTTTGTTTTGAAAACTTCTTTATGTTGTCTTCTATGTCAATTAGACGATTTGACGTATTTATATATGTCCTTCTGAAGATGGCTCTTATTCTTGCAACAAGTTCATTTACTGAAAAAGGTTTCGTCATATAGTCTTCTCCGCCGGCTTCAAATCCTAAGATTTTGTCCACCTCTTCCTGTTTAGCAGATAAAAATATAATGGGGATCGAACTGATTGTGCTATTTGCTTTAATTCGTTTGCAAACCTCGTATCCCGTTAAATCGGGCAGCATTAAATCAAGTATAATTAAATCAGGCTTTGTTAATTCGGCGAAATGTATGCCGTCGTAACCGTTTAAAGCAAATTGAATATTGTAGCCATCTTTTGCAAGATTGTATTTTAATAATTCTATAAGATCTATTTCATCGTCTATTACTAATATATTGCCTTTTATAGAATTATCGTTTGTCATAGAATTTAATGAGTTATAATAATGGTATTTAATTCTTTTTAAAATACATTAATTTTATTTTAAAACAAAATTTTATCATTGTCAAATTTTTATCGATTTTTGTGCTGTTTGTATTATTTGTATGCTCAATGAATCCTAAAGTTCGTGATTCCCTAATTTGCCGATAGAAACTTAACTAAAAACTAAAAAACTCCTTTATTTATCTGCTTTTCAGTGATATAATTATTGCTAATTACATTCACCCACCAGGTGAAAAACAAATAAAAAAGGAGGT
>JAJZJW010000042.1 GCA_021809845.1 bacterium
CAACAGCAAGCATGCGAAAAAAGAAGGCGGCAATTTTCGTCTAAACGAAATCATAAGTCCAACTGAATAATTTCTTTTCTGATTTGCAATGTATCCATGGCTTTAATTATCGGAATAGCTTTATAATGCGTCGCTCCTTTTGGGATATCCTCTTCTATAGTCTGCCCTATTTTCATTGGCTTTGTGATATATAATATTTTATCGTTCATCATTTCTTTCGTCGCTCCGCCCACAAGATAAATTTTAAAAGGATTTTTATCGTCTGAATTTTTGACGTCTTGTATAAAAGAATTTATTTTTTTGTTGTCATAATGAAATAAAGTCCTAAGATAAAAATCTTTTTCATTTTCTGCCGGTTTTACGCCATTCATGTATGGACCGATAATATCGAAACCTTTTTCGTGAAAAATGGCAAAATCAATACCATTAGTAACAAAAGACGACCTTACTTCTATAGTTTTTTTAGTTTTTAAATGAATTAAGTCTATCTGGTTGGAAACATCCGTCATTTCAGTTTCCATAAGGATAGTATCTATTGTAGTTAGATTAATAAAATATTTCCATGCGTATTCAGAAATTATCCCGATAAAATTATTTGCCAGAAGCGTAATATCGTCGCGTTTATTAGAAGATTCATTTGCTTTATAGGAATTAACCCGTTTCGCCAGTTCCTTAGCCTTAGTTTCAAAAGTTTTTATCATTGAAGTATCAAATGTGGAAGACTTACAGTAAAAAGATATAACCGCAGTATAAAATTGAGTGGTTATAGTGTTATGGGGATTTTTAAACAATTCAATTTCAATTCTCATCGGTTTTACTTCCTTAATCTGTCTAATGCAATCTCGAAGTATTTTTTATTTTTTTCGAAACAAATATAATTCCTGTCAAGCTGTTTAGAAGCTACCGCCGTCGTTCCGCTGCCAACGAATGGGTCTAAAACTATATTATCTTTATTACTTAACATTTCGACTAATAAAAGCTGTGTTTCTATCTTTTTTTGCGTGGGATGTTCTGTTCTTTCGTTTGCGGGCATTGTTCTTTGTATGTCTATATAATTTCTCATTTGCTTGCCGTTATTATATTTTTTAATATCGTCATGATTAAACGTCCACCCAGTTTCAGATTTGCTATAAATAAGGCAGAATTCCGTAGAAGCCGCAAGTCCTCTTCGCGTAATATTAGGCGGCGCGTCTCTTTTAATCCATGTAAAAAGGTCTAAAAATTTAGGGAATAGCTTCTCGATTAGAGGCTGAATAAAAAATATATTCCTTCTGTCTCCCCATATAGCGATAGAACCGTTAGATTTTAAGACGCGATGGCATTCTTTAAGCCAGATACTTGTAAATTTTTGAAATTCATTTATTGAACCGAATATATCCCACTCGCTGCTTATCGTTTGAACCTTGCCGTGACTACTTCCTTTTAGAGGATTTTTCTTAGCAATTCCGTACGGTGGATCGGTAATAATAGCATCGATAGTCCCGTCAGGTATCCGCTTCATTCCGTCAATACAGTCTTCATTAAATATTTGATTTAACAATGGACTTAAAATATTAGAACAATTAGTTTTGATTATATCTATATCTTTAATAAATTTCGATGATTTATGTATAGATATAGAAACCGGAGCGACACAAGAATCGCTTGTATTGAGATAATTAATTTCATTCATAAAATTCCTCGTTATTTTTTTCGTATTATATTTGCCGAATTTAAAGCGTTTCCTTTATGGATTTAATTAATTATATTACATTACAAAAAATACGGCTATATATTTTATATACAATAAATAAGACCTTTTAACCTCGCATATATTAATTTATAATTTAGAATTGATTGATACTCTTTTAATTTTCTACCTTGCATTGTTAAAGTTAAAACAAAGACAAGCGGACAGTCAGTAACCGGAGGGCTTGATAGTTTCTACCTCACATTGTTAAAGTTAAAACGAAACTTAGCAATATAAACCTTTTCGAGTAATTTACCGTTTCTACCTAATATTGTTAAAATTAAAACCGTCAACGATAGAACCTACATAATTTCTGACGTCCCTTTTTCTACCTTGCACTGTTAAAATTAAAACTAAGATATATACTAAAGAAACGGCTTATCCGAGATTGTTTCTACCTAACATTGTTAAAACTAAAACTTATTGTTAATTCAATCTCAAAAAGTATATGAAAAATATTTCTACCTCACATTGTTAAAACTAAAATCGTATAAGCGTAAGATTTTTTGGAAACTGCAAAAAGTTTCTACCTCACATTGTTAAAACTAAAACCTTGACCTCATTTAAGGCTACGAAAAGTTGATTCTCAGTTTCTACCTCTCATTGTTAAAACTAAAACAAAATTAGGGGGCGTTATAGTGAATAATTGCAAGCTCGTTTCTACCTCTCATTGTTAAAACTAAAACTTTCGGCGTATATTCGCTAATTTTTGTATTATTGTGTTTCTACCTCTCATTGTTAAAACTAAAACCCAAAAAAATCTTAATAAATTAAATATATTATTGCTTAATTTCATTTTTTTTATCTGTCGAGTGGCAATAGTGCAAAAATCTACGAAGTTCGACGATAAAAATTATTACGTTTACGACTAATAATAATGTATAAATTTTTTATACGCATTTTCATCAAACTTAATCCCCATTTCTTCGCTACTAATTTTTGTACTTTTAATAGCTTCATTTGCAACCATATCAATAACTTTATTGATAGACGGAGATATACTGTTTTTGAATTCTTGTTGTGTTAAAATTTTAATGATTTCTTTATGGTTTTCTCTATCAATCATTGATAACAAAACCCTATTTTTAAATCTCGTGGACATTTTTTCTAAATCCATAAACAACCTCCTTTTTATTGTAAATATTTTTATGATACGGCGGACGCAAATGAGACATATAAATATGGTCATAATCTTCGCCTCTTAATAAATCAATAGGAACAGGACGATATAAAAATCTTTTGTCGCCGTTTACTATAAAAAAATTATTCATTTTTTCATCTATTTGACTTATTCCTTTAAGCGTAAGCCAACCAAATCCGGAATTTCTCTTTTTACCTATTCCTTTTATGTTGTTGAGTAATACGACGGCTTCTTTCCTTCTGTCATCGTTAATTTCGGCATAAAAATAAACGGTTTTAGTTTTACTTCCTATCATAATAACGTTGTCAATTCTCAAAGATTTAAAATGCCCTTTCTTAGCGTTAATATCCCTTAGATTAATTCTTTTTAGCATTTTAATATCAATAGCAGGCAATTTCCTTGTTATTGCCGTCCAAGAGTAATAAGGTTCATCAAATATAAACGATCCTATATTATAAAAAAAATCGTCCCCAAATTCTGTTTTGCAAAACGGCAAATCTTCGTTATATATTTCAGGAATGACGGGAATCCCGCCAGTCCTTAAAAGAAAAGAATGAAAAGCCAAAACACCGTCAGCCATAAGAGGAAAGGCGTTATGCCCTTCCTCTTGATATTTAGATACGCCTAATATAACCGGAGACTCCAATTGATATTCGCATTTTACCCACATAATTATTCCCCCTTTGACGTTTTCTGATTCTCTTTCTCTTCTTTTTTCTTGGATTTTTCCTTTTCTTTTTTATCTTTATTCTTTTTCTGTATTTCATTATAACTTTTAAAAATCGGCTGAAATTCGGCAGGGTTTGAATTTTGAATAAATTCAAAATATTTGTCTTCATCGTATTTTATTTCCTGCATATTTTCATCAAAAATATAAACCGAATCAATAGCGCCAAAGAAATTAGCAACCTTACCGCCTATATAAGGTTTTATTTCGGTAAAATATTTTTTGTATCCAGTTAATATTCCCAGATGAGTATCTACATCGTCATCTAAAAACCTTATATTTTCATAAAAATCTACAACCGGAGCAATTACTTCGTTATATAAAATATTTTTATTAGTATCTTTTGTTTCTCCGTTCCCCTTTTCTGTTTGAGTAAATTCTTTATAATATTGCCTGATTAACTCCATCTCTTCTTCCGTCCTGCCGTATTTTTCGGTCTCCCACAGTTTATCCGTTACCCTGTTTGTTTCTATCTTAAAAAACGGTGTCGTTATCTTATAATCATTCCCATTTTTTAATTTTAAAGATGTTTCTTCTTCATTTATGTTGCTTGCATAAACTACCTTAAGATTTAAATCTTCGGCTTTGTTTATAATGCTATCTTTTTCTTTGCTGTTTTTTACAACAAGCGGATATAAATGCCCTATACCGCAGTTAGATTCTGCGGAATTTAAAAAAGTAATCATAGCGCCAAAATTTTTAAAAAACTCATTTTTGTTTGCTATCTCTGAGGTCATTGTTAAATTAGTCTTTACATCGCTTGGCAATTTTTCATTTGTAACAGAACCGGAAAATAAAATCTTAGCAATAAAAACTAAAAATTTTACATCGTCAATTTTGCCTTCAAAATTTTGCATAATTTCATTTGATAAAAAATTTCTAAAACGGCCTCTTGTATGAGAACCTTTAATAACGGGTTTATTAAAAGAAAAAAATCCGCTGTCTTTCTTAATAAAATCTCTTTCTTTTTCGCATACGGTAATGTTGGTTGTGCTAAAATTAGGCGTTAATCCCGATAAATAAGAAATCGGCGAAGTTTCGTTTCTTTTAAAAAATACTGTGTAATTTTTCATGGTTTTTTCTCCTTTAAATTTAAATTAAAATTATTTATTTGATTGAATTATTATAGGTAGGCAGTATCCGAACCCTTGAGATTTTCTTGCGCCTACTCCGTTCTCTAAAACATTCCAAGCGGAAGTTACGTCATTGTCTAAAATTATAAAACTTAGATTAAAACCCCTGATTTGTCTGTTAGCATCATTAATATTTGTATATGTCGATTGACGCGCAAGGGATATTATTTTTATATTCATCCCAAATTGTTTAAAATAATCGGTTACTATTTCGATATGCTCTTTATTTTTATTTTTATCCATAAAAGTCTCTGGAATAACAAACGACGGTATTTTAACGATATTTGATAACGATATGCTAAATTCTTTTAAACTTATCGGTATTGCTTCTCCGTGTAATTTATTGTTAATTTTATCGTTAATTCTGTATGAAATATTTTTATCCATTCCTTTAAATATATAAAAACCTTTTGTTATCGATTCTTTAACTTTTTCATCCGTCGTGGAAAAATAAATAGATAACGTATCTGCGAAAATCAAATATCCTACCCTTAAAATTTCATTTTTATTTAAATTAAAAGGCTTATAGAAAAAGCTGAAGGGTTTAGTAATATGCTTATTTGAACCAGTATTATAAAATTTTTGATAAAGTTCTTTATCGCCTGTTTTAATTAACGCTTTAACTAACGTAAGGGCAACTCTATGCACATCTTTTGGCAGTAGCCCAACTTCAAAATCCATTTTTAATCTCATAATTATCCTCCTTTGTTTGTTTATTTATATATATTTATATAGCGAAGTTAAAAATAATTTACCTCATTTTGTTAGAATTAAAACATTTGGCAGATAATGAGTTCCTATACGTCGAACACGTTTCTACCTTACACTGTTAGAATTAAAACTTAAGGACAAATTCTGCTACAGACGCGCTGAGCAAGTTTCTACCTCATGCTGTTAGAATTAAAACTTGTTATGGGGGTATTAGTTGAAATAATGCTTATTATGTTTCTACCTCCTACTGTTAGAATTAAAACCCCGCCCTGCGTGGTCTGCCTGCTATACCTACACAGTTTCTACCTCCTACTGTTAGAATTAAAACGCAAAAATAATCTAATAAAATAAATATGTTATTGAATGTTTTTCAATTTTCTATCTGTCGACCGTTGATAATGCAAAAAACACGGAGATCGACGAAAACAATAAACGCAATATTTTTACTTTCAATTTTCAAAGAACAATTTAAAAAAAACGCAATATTGCTAATATACTTTTTTCAAATACCACCTTAATTCATCTTCTTTTCTTAATACATCTACGCGCACGCTCGAACCGTCAAAAATATTTAAAAAAATATTTTTATCGGGTTTTGGCGAATAAACTATCTTTTCAAATTCTAAAGATAATTTATTTCCGCCTGAAAAAAAGAAAAAAACTCCGCCGGTTTTTTTAAAAATATCGATATAATCTGTTATATATTCGCAATGATTTCCATCGCTATATATAATTGATTTTTGTTTTTCCTTATATATCCAAGAAGGCGCAACATTACCGCCTGCAAGCATAACAATAGAACATTTTTTACATAAATTAACACGCCCATCGATAAATCTTGCAAGATGAGTATCCCTCTTCATAAATTCAACATAAGCAGAATCCGATACTTTGCCTTTGTTAAAGCACATATCGCATTCAGATTCTTTGCTGTAATTGTCAAAATTATCTAAAAATTTAGATTTTTCTTTATTTTTAGTATGGTCTAAATCCTTAATAATAGGATATAAATATTTAAGCATTTTCGACTCCTTATAATTTAATAACATTAACTTTAAAATAAGCATCCTCAAATATATCTGATAACTTTATGGCTCTATTGCTTAAAATTCGATTATCGAGCAAAAAAAGATTTCTAACTTGATGCGGACCGCGAATAACTCTGCCTATTCCCTGAATTGTCGTAGCTATAGCATTATCTTTAGACATGATATATCCGTATTTACTTCTATTTTTTTCAGCTTGATTTTTAGGCTCAAATGGAGATTCAAAGGGTATTTTATATATGAAAAAATCCGCATCTCTTCCGATATTCAATCCTCTCCATAATCCTAAGCCGCCGACTAAAACATCATTGTTACGGTTGCTTTTTTCAAACATTTCAATTAAGTCGCTTACATTTTCATTATTTTCAACATTAAAATTAGAAATAACATGATAATCATCCTCAAGCCTTTTAGTTATCTCTTCAATTTGTTCTATCGAAACGGCAAGAATAACCTTAGGTTTTTTGCGATACTTTTTAACCGAATCAATAAAGTAATCCATATATGTTTCATCGCCGTATGAATAATCTTTACTACCAATAAAAAAATTTAATTGCGAACCTTTAAACCTTTCTTCGTAATCTACAAGGTCTTTTATATTCAAATCATGCATATATTCTATTTTACGAATAATATATTTAGGCATCGTAGCAGACAACCCGATTAAATCGGTAGGTATTAAATAATTCAAGGTTTCAAAATAATTCGCATAATATGATTTCGAAAATATCAGTCTTGCTATCTCGAACGAAACCATATCTCTATAAAAACTGACATACGAATACATTCCAGAAATTTCGGGGATAATCATAGACTTAATAATATTATTAGCCATAGATAACCGCTCTTTCTTTTTTAGGGATAATGTATCTAATTTTTTCTTGCCAAGCCCTTTATATTTTTTAAGCCCTTTTTCAATAATGACGGCTATTTTATCGATATATTTATCAAAATCCTTATTCATACGAACAATGCCGTTATCATCCGATATATTATGCGAAACGGTAACCCTGAATTTGCCAATCGCTAACATCTCCTTTTTAATTTTTATAAGTTTTTTAATTTCAGCTTGGGACGATAAAATCATTTCCAAATCGTTTAACGTAAATGAATTAAAAGGCGGAAAGGGATCGCATAAAGACAGAAAAAACCTGTCTATTTCGTCAATTATCACGGTTCTGCCGGCAGGCAATATTTTATTTAATCTTGAGGCCGTCAAATAAGCATGTGTTGTGATTATAAAATCAAAGTCAGATATTTTTGCTTTTTTTTCAAAATGAATATCTATAGGACATAAATCTTCATTACAGCAACCTAAATGTGTTTTTAGCAATTCGGACTTATAATTCAACAATGAATATTCTGATTCAGATTGTAATATTTTTTTGACTTCATTATTGTTTGATAAATTCAATGATTCTTTTACTTTTAGCCCGCAAGGATAATTGCTTTCGCCTACTAATATTCCCGCATTTATACCCATTTGTTTCGCTTCGGCATGCACTCCAAACACATTTTTAATTGTAGGGACGGCTATAATCGCTTTTTTACCAATACAATCTTTAATAGCATTATAAGTTTTTCCAACCCCTGTCGGAGCTATAACTAAATCTAATTTCTGTTTTTTCATCTTTGCCTCCGGTTTAATATTTTTTACCTATACATACATAGCGAAGTTGCTATAATCTCTCAAACAAAAATTCGCAACGCTTAATCCTGAATTTTTAATTTCTTCTTTAATTTTTTCATTTCTTTCCTGAAAACTTTTTATATTCGCTTCCGTCGTATAAATCCAAACGTCCACGCCGAAATACTTTGCTACTTTCAGGAATTTTTCCTTATATGCATTTGCAAAATTTTTCAAATCGAATCCGGCAAGCGTCTTTTCCCTTAGTGTATCTGTCTTTATAACGTTTTCTATAAATTTCGTATTGGCGTTTTTTAAGTCAAAAAAATAGATAAAATCGTATTTTCTAATAAGTCCTTTTGTGTATAATTCTTTTGCCGTCAGCATTAGTTCTTTGCCCTGACTATCGTCGTTAATCAAGGCAAAAACAATGTTATCGATAATCGTTCTATCGAAAATTTCAAGCATGTTGTTGAAATTTAACGATTCAATACTGACTTGATAATCAA
>JAJZJW010000043.1:0-6821 GCA_021809845.1 bacterium
TTTGCTTTGCGGATAAAAAACATAGAGATGTCGATAATTATTTTCCTAAACCTATTATAGACGCTCTAAAAGGATTTTTAATCATCGACGATGATGAAAGGTATATTAATTCTTGTTCCGTGCAAATCAGGCTTGGCTGCGGAGAAAAGAAAACAATACTACAAATTAAAAAAAAAGAAAAATAGAAAAATAGGGGGTATCATGGAAAAAGTCAAAGTAGATATAAGGGTTTCAGACAGAGAAATGCGAATCATTAAAAAAATACAAAAAGAATCGAAAAAAAAAGGAGTGAATTTAACTATCGACGAAATTGTAACAAAATTACTGGCGGATGGCATAAGGGTCATAAAAAAAGAAATAGAAGAATGTTCATCGCCAACTTCGCTATATGGAAAGGCGAGTTGATTTTTGATATTTTTTTGGGAGGGGTATATGAGGAAAAAACTTTCTGAATTAGAAAATCAAAGGAAAAAATTTACCGGCGTATTTGAAAGATTCGGATTCAAGAAAGCATATCGCGGTCCGGATTTACAAACTGTTTTATTAAGAGGCATTAGAGATGAAAATGGCAAATTGCTAACCGATCATCTTTGGTTCAATCTCACTAAAGGGTTTAAAGAAGCAAGATTAAAGAAAGGTGACATCGTTTCATTTGAAGCAAGAATTAAAGAATACGTAAAAGGGTATATGGGATATAGAGAAGATATTTATAAAAAACCTATAGAATATGATTATAAGTTGGACAGACCTACTAAGGTTATTAAAATAGCTAATGTCGCAAATTCAGAAAGCATAAGTGCGGACTTGCAAAAAACATTATAAAAAATCGAGAATCCCCCGCCTTTAGGCGTGGGGAGTATGTCAATAACTTCGCTATGTATAGTGTATAAAAATATTTTTGGCTTTCGCTATATAAATATAATCATAAGATAAAGGGGAAAAAGCAATGGAAAATTTAAAAATTACTTTTAATATTGAAAGTCCTATTATTTTTCAAAATCGATTTACCACTATAGATTCTATTTTATTGTCAGTATTTTTTGAGCAATATAAAGAAAAAAATAAAATAACCGGTTTCGTTAAAACTGAAGATTTATTAAACGAAATAGGGAAATTTATAGAAATAAAAAACGGCATTATATCTGGGTCAATTTGGTATTTAGATAAAAACAATCCTATATATAAAGGCGAATATCGATTATTTAAATCGCAGAAGAATGAAGAATATGCGAAATATGGTTTTTTTGTCGAAACGCCGCTTGTTGTGGAAAGAGGCGCATATAAGGCATATGATTTACATTTTCCTTTGTTGGTAACGCCAAACGTTTATTTTTATATAAGAGGAGAAAAAAATAAAATAACTGAACTTATTAAAAAAATTAAGTATCTTGGAAAGAAAATAAAAATAGGTTTTGGGTTTACGGATGAAGAAGCAAAAATAGAAGAAATAAATGAAAACAAAGGTATTATGCTAAATGAAAACACAGTTTCCAAACCAATTCCATATTCTAAATTTGTGGTAAACACGCATAGAGTTATGTTTTATCGTCCTTATCCGCCCTATTGGCTTAAAGAAGGTAAGGTGCCATGTTATATGCCACCTATGTATTATACAGAAACAGATGATTTGTCGTTCGATAAAGGTTATAACAGTATTAGTTCAGTTAATTATATAAGTCCTACCGAATTTGTTTATGATAATACACAAAAAATGATAAATTTTACTTTCAAAAAAAAGCCTTTTGTACCAAATATACAGAAAGAGAAACATACATGTATAATGTGTGGCGGTAATAATGGTATAAAAAGAACTGTCGAAGAAAAGGAATCCGATTTTTTTCCAAAAACATTCAATGACTTTGGGTTTGTAGGAACAGGAGATTATATTTGCGATTTTTGTAAGGTTATTGAACATAGCGACAATATTAACCGAACTGCTAATTTATTTATTTCGAAAGATAAAAGCGAGTATATTGCAGGGAAAAATATTGAAGATAAAATTAAGGAAAGTATAAATTTTACTAAAACTAAAAAAGAGTTTGATGAAATATTCAATACTAAAAAAAGGGAAATTAAATTTAATTTTTTCAAAAATATTAAAAATATAATTCCGCCATTTTTAGTTACAATTAAAAACGAATCTAACTCTGCTCATTTAATTTTTAAGTCGACGGTAAATATAAGCAATGCAATGTTTCAAGTGTTTAATAAAATGCATGGGAATATGATAATAGATACAGAAATGTTTATATGTGCGATAAATGAATTAGACGATGCCGAAAATAAAGAATATATGCTGTATTCTACCAGCAAACATATAGATTTTAAGTCTAAATATACGCATGATGTAATCAATTTGCTAAAGTTAATTTATCAGATGTCTTCGTAAAACCCCTTACGTAAGGTGATAAGTTTTCACAACTTCGCTATATTAAATATAATATAAAATATCAAAGGAGAATTAAAATGTTAAGCAATAAACAAAAAGAAGTTTTAAACATCTGTAAAGAAAATATTTTAAAAGGTATGATACATTTGCACGAACTGCCGACAGGTTTTGGCAAGTCTACTTATTTATTGCCTTATTTAGCAATAGATTTACATAAAAAAAAGAAAGTCATAATATCTACTTCAACGAATTTTTTGGCTAATAAATTGTTTTCAAATTTAAAGGAAAAATTTCCATTGATAAATATAGGGATAGTGATAGGTGCAGAAAACTATCTTGACCTTAAAAAGATAGACAATGATTTTTATGGTTATTTTGTTTATCCGCATAGTGTAATGGAATACATTAAAAAACTTAAAAAAAATATAACGTTTGATGAATTATACAGGGATTGCTTAATTAACGACGACGATCAGGATATTGTATCCGATATTTATCATGCAGACAACAGAGAGGATCTTAATGACGTTTCGGTATATGACGTATCGATTACCAATCATGTTTTTTTACTTCTGCTTAAATACAATAAATCTATTGATTTGTCTGATTATTTTATACTATCTGACGAAGTACATGAAATATATGATGCGCAAAAATTAATATCTGAGTCGAGTTTTTCAATATCAAGATTTAAAGTTTCACTAAAAAGAATAATAAGTAAAAGTGTCATCGACCGTGAAACTAAAATGTATTTAGGTAAAATATATAAAGATTCTTGCGATATGCTTAATAAATACAAAGACGAAAATAAAATAGATATGTATATAACCGACAAACAATATTTCAAGGAATATATTAACGAGTTGATCAGTTTTGCATCAAAAAGAAAAAAACTTGTAAAAATTATAGAAAAATTAAAGGGAGATAAATATGCAAAAATATTTTTGCGTGAATATAATGAACTTAAGGATATAACCAACGGCAACGGCGAATTGTCTTTATATTTTTCAAAAACTAAAGGTTATCCTACGCTGCATTATCGTCGCCAAAATATTCAAGCAGGTTTATATGTTTTTTTTAAAAATTTATCAGGTTTCGTCGGCGTATCTGGTACTCTTTATACTGTTCCACCTGAAACAAATAAAAAAGACTTTAAGGGAAATGCAAAAATAGATGGCACGTCTTATATTATTAATAAGTTAGGGATAAATTCGCTAAAAGATAAAGTAATAATTAAATATACGTCAAGAATATTTCCAATTGACAATATTAAAATACATACTGAGTATTTATTTGCGAAGAAAAATGATGATTCAGATGGTGAAATACTTGATAATGAATGGATTGAAAATATAGCTAAGTTAATCGCTAAAACTCATAATTATAAAAATTCAATGGTAATTATGGGAAGTTACGGCGAAGTCAAAGCGCTTCATGAAATATTAGTCAAATTCTTGTTAGATGTGAATATTGTTAAAGCGGATTATACAACAACACAAATGCAAACAATTAATAAATTCAAATCTGAAGGCGGAATATTAATAGGAACAAGGACATATGCCAAAGGTATTGATTTACCAGGTAAAGAACTTGAAAATTTATATATACCTAAACTTCTTTTTCCGCCGATTAACGATAAATCTATGCTTGATAAAAAAGCTTTTTCCGCAGGTTATTACTGGGATGACGTCTATAATGATATGTTATTTATGTTAAGGCAAAGCCTTGGCAGATTACAGCGCAGACCGGATGATAAAGGAGATATCTATATTTTCGATAATAGAATTAATTCAACAAGAGTCAAACCAAAAGTTGAAAGAATTTTTAAAACAATAGGTAAATTAATTTAATTTTAATTTTAAGGAGGATTTATGCGAATTGACATTAAGGCAGTAAACAAAACGCCAGTTGGAATTATTGACAGCGCAGACAAAAGTAATATTTATATTAAGAAATTGGTTATATGCGTTGAGAATTCGTTGTATCAAGTGGGCTATTTACCGGCTAACGGAGTTAACGGGAAATTAAGAAGAATTATGACAGAAATTTTATTGACTAAAGCTTTAGCGAAGGGCATAAAACTTACAGCTGCCGATTTTTCTTTGATGAGTAACGGCGGGGGAGTTAATCAGCAAAAGAAAAACACGGTTAATACTGACAATAAACAAAAAGACTCAGATAAAGACAAAAAAGTTAAAAAAGAAAAAAGTCGAAATAAAAAGCCAAAATGTATCAAGGATTTAGTTGAAATTAGAAAATTAAATCCAATTATTTCTTTATTTGGTGCAGGGCTTTCAATCTCTGGGAAAATAGCTATAAATAATTTTATACCAACTACTGATATTATTAAAAGTCAAGTTAGTTTTGTAACTAAAGATTATGATATTAAAAAACCGTCATACATTCAAAGCATGAATATATCGCATATGGATGACTTAAGAAATGTATCGGAATTAGCAACTAAAGTATTTACAATTGATGAATTGCAATCTTATCAAGAAGAACTTGCAAAAAACAAGAAAGACAACAAAACATCTGTTCAAATGCTTATTGCTAAAGAATATATTGTCCCTGGTATAACTATGTATAGTTCTATTATGCAATTGCCGGATAGGTATCAAATTGAAGAATATGAGTACGGCTTACTACTCAAAAGCCTTGAAATTTTTGCAAAATCACGGATAGGATCGACGCAAAAAAATTGGGGAGTAATGAATTATGATATGTTCATAGATGGTGATTATGATAATCCCTTTTTGAGATCTGAATCGGATGAGAACTATGTTTTTAACATAACAATTAAACCGAGTTTTAAAAATGAACAGCAAAAAGCAATATCTGAGGCAGATAAATGGCTTGATGCTATATCTCCTGAAAATATCAACATCGAAAAATATTTAAAAACATCTTCAGATTTCTCAAGTGATGAGGAAGAAGATGAATCTGAATCTTAATTTTTTACTTGAATAATCTGTCGATCTACCTTTTTTTGCTTTATCGAAGGTCGACAGATTAATATTGTAATTTATCAGTTTATCTTGTTGATTTTGTTGAATATTTTTTGGGTATTAATTTAATATATGTGGGGTTAAAAGACAGGAATTTAAAAAAAATAAAGATAAAACCGCCGTATATTAATTTAATATATGTGGGGTTAAAAGGAAGATGAATTTAAAAGACAAGCGCAGGCACGGATAGTATTAATTTAATATATGTGGGGTTAAAAGAAAACAACTACAAACAAAAGCGGAATAATTACTACTGTATTAATTTAATATATGTGGGGTTAAAAGTCACTTTATCGTTGCCTATGGATATCCAAATGTCGTCGTATTAATTTAATATATGTGGGGTTAAAAGTTCCTCCCGATTAAATTAATTTGTTTTTTTTCTTTGTATCAATTTAATATATGTGGGGTTAAAAGACTACTAAAACGGCAGTCAAAGGCAAGCATGGCAACGTATTAATTTAATATATGTGGGGTTAAAAGATGCTTAACAGGTTTTATAAGAAAAACAAAAAAAACGGTATTAATTTAATATATGTGGGGTTAAAAGTTTTTAAGGATGTCTTTGCGCTTTGCCGGTATTGAAGTATTAATTTAATATATGTGGGGTTAAAAGAGATTAATTTAACTAATCCGCCGAGAAGTCCCCGTCCGTAAGGGCGAGGTAATTCACAAAAATAGGAGGTAATCGTATGAAAGTAAGTCTTGTATTATCTAATAATTTGTCAGGTTTTAATTCAAGAGATATTAGAAATTTTATAGGTTCTATCGCAGATGAAAAAGATAAAAATTTTGTTATGCATCATAATTGGGGGTTATCTCCAGTTATATATCCAATGCCATACCATAATAATTTTGAAATCGTATTTACAAAGTCGGATGAATTATCAATCAACATTATGAATAATTTAATCGAAAAGTTAGAATCGAAAAATATTTCTTTTTATGGTGAAAAAATTAAAAAAGTTAATGTTAATTATGATACCTATTTTTCGTTAGATGAAAGCAAAAAAGGAATGACTTTTTATAAAAGTAGAACTCCTTTTGTGTTGGCAATTAATAATACAGAGTATAAAATATTATATAATGTTGTTAAAAATCAAGATAAATCGGATTTTATGAAGTATCTTAAGCGCAAAATAAAAGATAGCATTTTATTTCAAGCAAAAGAATTTTCAAGTAACAACATATCATTATCTGAAGTATTAAATGATTTAGAAATTTATTTTCAAAACGATAGCGAACATTTTTCTTTTAAAAATATTCAATATAAAGATAAAACCTTGCCAGTAATGTATTTATCTTTTATATCAAATTATAAATTACCTGAGTTCATAGGATATAAAATAGGACTTGGATTTGGACATTTTGTAAATATTGTATAATATCAATTAGTTGTAAATATTACTTGAATAATCTGTCGA
>JAJZJW010000043.1:6921-8462 GCA_021809845.1 bacterium
GTATTAATTTAATATATGTGGGGTTAAAAGAAAATTATCAATGTCGTAGAAAATTCAAAACTATATGTATTAATTTAATATATGTGGGGTTAAAAGTATGATTTATATTTTATCTCTTATCTACAACAGTAGGTATTAATTTAATATATGTGGGGTTAAAAGGGACAATACATAACCGCCAATGGCGTTTAAAGTTAGTATTAATTTAATATATGTGGGGTTAAAAGAGCGAATTTACAAGCTGCGTTCCATGCGTTCCCTGAGTATTAATTTAATATATGTGGGGTTAAAAGGAAAGTTTTCGATATTCAGATAAACTCCGCCGCACTTGTATTAATTTAATATATGTGGGGTTAAAAGGATTTTCAAAAAATCCTGACCGGCAAGAAAAGAACGTATTAATTTAATATATGTGGGGTTAAAAGTTTATAGTCGAAAGCTGCGTAACGTGCGACGCTAAACTGTATTAATTTAATATATGTGGGGTTAAAATAAGAACATTTACGTTTGCTCTAATTATTAATTTTTGTATTGACAAACATTTATTAAAATGATATTTTTTTATTAACATCAATAAAAACAGGAGGTTTCAGTGGATAGCTATCAAAAATTAGTTTGCAAAATTATATCTAAAAACCCCGGCATTACTTTTACGTATCTATTATCAGAGTCAAAGCTCTCAGAGGAAGTCTTATTAGATGTCGTTGATTCTTTAACCAAAGAAAACTATATTTATCAACATTACAAAAATTTCTATTTAGTCCGCAAAAAAAACAACATCCAGCAAATAGAACGTTTAAAAATAGCTTTTGTAATGATAGCTTTATTTCTTGCTTTTTTTGCGGTTTCTCAAAAATCCTACGCTTATACGCCGAAAGCTCCAGATATAAGAGGTAACGTTTTAAATCCTGTATTAAGCGGATACAAAACTATTAACCTGCATAAGATAACAGGTAAAAAACTTATTATCGTAAATTTTTGGGCTACTTGGTGTCCGCCTTGTAGGGCAGAACTTCCAGAATTAAACAGGTTTTATAAACAAAATAAGAAAAATGTGATAATTATAGGAGTAAACGTAAATGTTAACGGATCGTCAGTTTCTGAATTTATTAAACAAAGAGATTTAGTATATCCTATCGTTCACGCAAATATAATTGAAATGGAAAACTATGGCGGGATTAACTTTATTCCGCAGTCGTTTTTTATAAATTCAAAAGGACGCATTATTTTTCATTGGCAGGGACCGCTTAACTCTGAAATGCTTAATGAAATTAAAGAAAAAATGGAGTTTTAAAAAAAATAACTTTTTCGTCAAACAATGTATTGACAAGAATTTATTAAAATGATATTTATTGATTAATTTAAATTTAAAGGAGGCTTTATGCAATTATCGAGCACAAAATTAGAAAACGTAAAAGAAGTAAAAGGCATCGTCAGAGGAACGGCAATTTATTCGGAAAAGTATTTGGATTCTTTTAAAAGTTCCTACGAAGTCAAAAAAGGCGGATTTCTTGATGTGTTTGCAAATTCGACGGATGAGA
>JAJZJW010000018.1 GCA_021809845.1 bacterium
GACGATTAAGTAAATCCTGAGCCGATTGAATAATTTTATCCGCTTTTTTAATATCAACGGATAAATCATTCGCCAACTTTTCAGAATCTGCGCCTGCTATAATTTCAGCGGTAGAATAACCGCTCTGGTAAAGCGACCTTGCTAAAATATCCCCCATGCCCGGAATATCCATGAGCATCTTATATCCTTCTATATCTTTTTTAACAGACTTAGATTCGGAAACGACATCTATTTTGTAGTCCGTTAATTTTGACGTAAGCCTCACATTTTGCCCTTGTCTTCCTATCGCGAGCGACAACTGGTCGTCGGGAACAATTACGGTAATTACCTTAGCCTGGCTATTTAACGAAACCTTTGACGGTTCGGCGGGGCTTAAAGCATTTGAAGCCAGCTTGGCAGGATTATCTGAATATTCAATTATATCTATTTTTTCCCCTCTTAACTCATTGATAATATTTTGTATTCGGAAACCTTTAATTCCAACGCATGCGCCTATGGGGTCAATATCTCTGCTGTTGCTGTAAACTGCAACCTTAGACCTGAAACCGGGAGCTCTTGCAACCTTAGCTATCTTTACTATTCCATCATAAATTTCAGGGATTTCAGATTCAAAAAGTTTTATTAGAAATTCATCTGATGCCCTGGAAAGGATAAGCTTAGGACCTCCTTTTTCCATTCTGATATCCGATAATATGGCTCTTATCCTGTCATGCGGCTTATAAACCTCGCTAAATATTTGTTCCTGCTTCGGCAAAATAGCCTCCGTTTTGCCGAGGTCTACAATTATCATTGATTTTTCGACTTTTCTTACAAGACCGTTTACAATTTCGCCTTTTCTGAGATTAAATTCATCAAATATATTTTTATGTTCAATTTCTTTTATCTTTTGAAATATAATTTGTTTAGCAACCTGAGCCTCAATTCTTCCATAAATATTTTTTTCTACTTTAAGACCGAGACTGTCTCCGACATGGCTCTCGGCATCGTATTTAATAGCATCTTCGAGTGTAATTTCCATTTTATCATTCTTAACTTCCTCATCTACTTCTTTAAACATAAAAACTTCAATTTCTCCTGTCTCTTCAGTATAATGAGCTTCTAAATCATAGCCGCTCCCAATGTTTCTGCGTGCAATTGCAAGTATAGCCTGCTCAACAGCTTCTATAACTAAAGACCTGTCAATATTTTTATCTTTAGAGACTTGATCTATAACTAAAGAAAGATGCTCTGTATTAAGTTGCGCCACAATTAAACTCCTTAACTTATATAAAATATAATAAAATTAAAATTTTTGTTCTGCTATTAAATTTGCTTTTTTTATTTGTGAAAAAGATATAATGTAATTTTTATTGTCTATTTCATCGTAAATTTTGATATTCGCATTTATTATATTCGAGCCGGAATTATTTAAGTCTGTATTAGGCAGCTCTGATGATACTTTCTCACCGGTTTGGTCTATTAAATCTGAAACATCAATAATTTTTCCTATGAAATTTAATCTCCCGTTAATTTTTTCGTTCAAAGATATTTTAGCACGTTTATTTTTAAATCTTATATAATCTTTTATTTTAAAAATCACTCTGTCTATTCCTGGGGAGGACACTTCCAGATTGTATTTAAAATCAATTAATTCTTTAATATCTAAAACCATGCTTAATTCTTTGGATATATCGGTAAGCTGAGATATGCTTATTCCGCCTTCCGCATCGGCATAGATTCTCAAAGCAACCCCTCTATTTTTCAGAGAAGAAACAAATACTGACCCAACAATATAACAGCCGTGATATTTTGCAATATCTTCCGCAAGCTCGTCAATTTTTTTCAATAAATCATCATGCATAAATAAAAAAAGCGGGATAAACCCACTTTTAGATAAAACTTTAGTAATGGTTAACTTTATTTATTAATTATAAATAAATAAATGATAAATATCAACAAAAAAATTTATGTTTATATTTAATTGAATATAAAAACAGACCCTCAGGAGGAGCTTTGATAATATTAGAAGCCGTTTTACCCGTATTAAGCAGTTCATTTATACGTTCGATGTTAATTTTGCCCGTCCCGCAAAGAACTATGGCGCCGATAATTCGTCTTACCATATGTCTTAGAAAACCTTCTCCCGTCATATAAATATCAAATCCATAATTTTTTTTTTGAATTTTAATTTCGGTTATTTTTCTAAAATAATCTTCGATGCATTTTCTTTTATCCGATTTTGCAAAATTTATAAAGTTATAGTTCCCGACAAAGAGCTTAGAAGCCTGTTCCATTAAACCAAAATTAAGATTATTCTTTATATACCAGGAATACTTCGATAAGAGTGCGCTTTTAAATCCATTGTTTAATTTGTAAAGATATGTTTTGGAAACGGTATCAAACGTTGCATGAAAGGAATTATGAACGAGCTCAACGCCTTTAATAGAAATATCATTTTGCGGTAAAACACCGTTTAAACTTGATTTTAATTGAACCAAATTAAGTAAAAAAGGTAATTTGAAATTAGCCACCTGATTTAAGGCGTGAACCCCTGCGTCTGTCCTGCCTGAAACAAACAGTTCGGTGTCTGCTCCGGTTACTTTTTTAATTGCCCTTAAAACTTCTCCGGATATTGTTTTTAATTCTATATTATTGTTGTTTAATACAGAAAAATTATTCTGGATTTGCCATCCGTGATAATTTGAACCGTCATACTCTAATATTATAAGATAATTAATCATCCCCTGTCTGTAATTTTAGAAACTATATACCTTAAAGACCTTATGGACAATCCAAGTTCTTCTGCTAACAATTTTTTAGATTGTTTTTTATTTTCCATTCTATCAATTATTATATTTTTTTCAATATCATCTATAAATTTTTCTAAATTTATTTTATTTTTTATATTAATTTCATTAAATACAAAAATAATTTTTTTTAAAATATCTTCATAGTTTATTTCATTAATATTCGAAATAATATTATTCGATTTCTTTTTTATTGTATCTGGAAGGCAATTTTCCGTTATTTCTTCCGTTCTGCAGTATATACATGCTCTTTCTATTAAATTTTCCAATTCGCGAATATTTCCCGGATAATCATAATCAGCTAAGATAGAAACCGCATTCTGGTCAATAAATGCAATATTTTTATTAAGCTTTTTTGAACACTTGCCGATAAAATGTGAAATCAGAACAGGTATATCCTCTTTATGCTTTCTTAAAGGAGGCATTTCAATGTGAATGGCATTAAGCCTGAAAAACAAATCTTCTCTGAATTCGCCTCGTCTAATTAATTCGTTTAAATCTTTATTAGTTGCGGCAATAAATCTTATATCTAAGGAATATTCATTGTTGGAGCCTATTTTTCTGAAAGTTTGTTCCTGCAGAACCCTCAGCAGTTTTACCTGAATAGACATTGGCAAATCGCCTATCTCGTCAAGAAACAGCGTACCCTTGTCTGCATATTCTAAAATACCTTTTTTATCATAATTTGCACCGGTAAATGCCCCTTTAGTATAACCAAAAAGTTCGCTTTCAATAAGATTTTCAGGAATTGCAGATAGATTGACCGGAACAAATTCGCCGTCTTGTTTGCCGCCGGAATGCTCACTAAAATATATATCGTGAGCAAGTTTGGCTACAAGTTCTTTGCCGGTTCCCGATTCACCGGTAATAAGCATTGTGGTAAAACTTTTTGCAAAAATATTGACTTCGGTTATAATTTTGGATATTGCTGCCGAATCCCCGACTATATTTCCTCTTAATCTGTCATTATCGATTAATTTATTTTTTAAATTATTAAGTTCGTCATATACAGAAAAATAATCTACGGCTTTTTTAACGGTGAACTTAAATTCTTCTGTATCAAAAGGCTTTATAAGATAATCGAAGGCTCCTTCTTTTAAAGCATTTACCGCAGTTTTTACATCAGAATATGCTGTCATAAGTATGACCGGCAATAGATGATTTGCATAAGAATAATTTATATTTTTTTTAAGACATAAGACCTTAAACTGATGAAGAAAATCTATACCGTTTATATCGGGCATCGAAATATCGGATATAATTAAATTGAATATATTGCCGCTATTATTGGTAATAAGTTTTAACGCTTCTCCTGCGGACAATAAAGTCGTTATTTCATAACCCTCATATTTTAAAAGTATTTCTAATGAATCTAAAACAGATTTTTTGTCGTCTATTATAAGAATTCTTTTACCGTTTTTCATATTTATATAATGGTAATGTAATATTAATTAATGTGCCTTTATTCTTTTTACTTATAATACTGATATTTCCGTAAAAATTATCGATTATAGATTTTACTATTGAAAGCCCCAGTCCTGTGCCATTTTTTTTTGTGGTGAACAGCGGTTTAAATATATTTTTAATAACATCCTGGTCTATGCCTTCTCCATTGTCGTAAAATTTCATAATTAAAAAATCGTTGACATTATCCGGTTTGCTGTTCTCATGCTCACTATATTTGCTCTGTCTTGCAAAAAACTTTCCTGAAATTTTCATAGCGCTTATTCTTATTTTACCTTTTGTATTATTGTTTAGCCCATTTTTAGATTTATATCTTGATTTAACCGAAGCAGCAGCATTTTCAATTATATTCACAAATATTTGGTGCAATCGATATTTTTCAAAATACATATTAATTTTATTATCTATTCTGTTTGTTATATTATAATCCTCCGATGACTTAAATTGAGAAATAATATATTCAGAAAAATCATGGAGATTAAAATATTCAAAATTAACTGAATTACCTATTGCATTTGGATTAAACGCAGCTGTTTTGCTATTGACAAAGCCGAGAAAGTCTTTCACTAAAGATTCTAATCTTATCGTTTCTGTTTTTATTATTCCCGTTAATTTGCTGAAATCATCTATATTAAAGCCATTAGCCCCGACATCTGTTGTATTGCAAATAATATTATCAGAATTTAGAATATCCACCGAAGTATTAATTGCAGACAACGGGTTTCTTATTTCGTGCGCAAGCCAGCCTGCTAATTTTCCCGTAGCAATTAATCCTTCATTTATTTTTGAATCAAGCTCTAATTCTTTTACATATGATATATCTTTAAAAAGCAAAATATGCCGCCCCGGATTTTTATTTTCTTTAAATTCAGAATAAGCAAAACCTATAATTTTTCCATTGTATTTAACTTCGAAACGGATAGCATCAGCTTTTTCTTCATCAAAAATATTCAGCGGAAAGTCTTTGAATATATCGTCTATTTTTAAATTAAAATGATAAAAACTGCCGGCTTTGTTAATAACGGATTCATTAAATACATCCGGACCTATTAAATCCATTCCTGATTTATTTATAAATACAATATTATTTTTATCGTTTAAAACAATAACGCCCTGCGTAAAACTATTGATAAGTTCTTTGTTAAATACTGCCGCATTTTTCATTACTTCGTCTATTTCTATAACTTTGTTGCTTAGGTATTTTATATTATTGGAAAATTTATATAAAATCCAACCGAATATTAATAAACCAAAAATATTTAAACTCAGCACAAATAGCAATTTGTCAGGCTCATACAAATAATGGTAGTGACCCGGGACATTGAAATAGAATTGCAGGTCGGCAATAAAACCGATAATTAAGGAAGAAGCCACGGTAAAAAAGATAATTCCGGCGCCCAAAAAAATAAATCCGGCTATTAAAACCAATAAATAATACAAGAAAATAAGATTGCTTTCCAATCCTCCGTTTAAAATTACAAAAACGGATATTAATATAAAATCAAAAATAATCTGTATCAATCCAAACAGAGCAAAATATCTTTCTTTATTCTTTTTTTTAATATAATAATTAACGAATGAATATAGAACAGTAAGGAAAACTACGATGGTTAAAAAAATAAAAATTTCATATTCAGCATAAATAAATAAACCTGAGCCATGCTCGATTAATATAAGCAGGTAGGTTAAAACTGCCAAGGAAATTGCGGTAAATCTAAAAACTATAACAAATTTCAGCTTTTCATAAATATTTGTTCCTTCAATATGAAAATTTCGTTTCAGGCTTTTATTTGTCATACGATGAGTACAATTGATATAATAATAATGTTTGACATACTCCCATGCCTAAAGATATAAACGCATGTCGTTTATGGGATGAACTTCGCTCATCTTCGAGTCTGGGATTAACGGCAGTTGCCAGCAAAGCTGGTCTAACGCTGCCTAACACAAAAGGCATGCTTTTGTATCCATAGCTATAAGCTTGCAGGCTTTACGGCAACTGTTGGTAATAAAATTATCCTTTAATTGCTTTGCCGAGGTTAAATATGGGCAAATACATAGCCACAACCAAAATACCTACGACAATCCCAAGAAATACTATAAGAGCAGGTTCCATCATTGAAGTCAGGTTAGTTACCGCATTGTCTACCTCTTCATCATAGTAGTCGGCAACTTTAGCCAACATTGCATCAAGGTTTCCTGTTTTTTCTCCAACCATTATCATTTGAATAACAAGAGGGGGGAATAATTCTGTTTTATTAATTGCGACAGACAGCGGGGCTCCTGATGCCACATCTTCTTTTGCTTTAATTAAAGATTCTTCTATGATTTTATTTCCGCTTATTTTAGACACTATACCTAATGCCGATAAAATTGGAACACCGCTTTCAATCATAGTTGAAAGGGTTCTGGAAAACCTTGCGATAGAAACTTTTTTTAATAAGAGTCCGAGAAGAGGTATTTTAAGTATTAAGCGGTCTATATTTCGTCTTCCGTTTTCCTTTTTATAATACGATTTGACTAAAAAAATTATTACACCTATGGCAATAATTATATATAATATATATGATTTAACGAAATCGCTGAAATTAATTACTTCCTGGGTAAGGACAGGCAGTTTTGCGCCTACGCTTGCAAAAAGGTTTGCAAATACAGGTATGACAAATGTTAATAATATAACTATAACTCCAAATGCAACTGAGAGAACTATTATAGGATATATCATTGCACCTTTGACTTTTCTTTTAAGTTTAAGAGTCTTTTCAAAATACACGGATAATCGTCTGAAGACTTTATCTAAAACGCCTCCTTTTTCTCCTGCATCGACAAGATTTATATATAAATCGTTAAATACACGCGGAAATTTTCTGAAGCTATCTGATAAACTTCCTCCGCTTTCTATGTTTTCTTTAATTTTAGATAAAATGCCTTTAAGATTTTTATTTTTTTGCTGTTCTATCATTATAGACAGACCTTGCAAAATAGGAACCCCCGAATCTACTAATGAAGAAAACTGCCTTGTAAATATAATTAAGTCATCATCATTGATTTTAGTTTTAGAACTTACTTCCTTTGTAGCGGTGAGCTGCATACTCAGAAATTCGCTTTTTTTATCAACATTGATAGGATAAATATTGTTTTTATGAAGCTCGTCAATGACAATCTCCGGACTAGTGGCGTCAATTTGACCTGTGATATATTCTCCCGTTTTTTTTCTGCCCTTCCATTGATAAATAGGCATATAATTATCACCCCTTTATAATTTTATAATATATTTATATTATAAAATAACATATTATAATTATATAAGCAATCAAATATTGATATCAATGCCTGTTTAATATAATAAATAGATAGTTAAATATTGCACAGCAATAGGATAATTATTAGGAACATATTCTAAATCTACAAATCATACAACACACGCTATTATAATTTATCAAAATCAATTCCCGAAAATAATTCATCGTTTGTTTTGTTGAAAGAACTGTTATTTTGATTTTGTTGCTGCATTCCTTTTGTTCCTGTGTTATTATTGACATTTGAAGAAATATTATTATTATTTAAAGAACCGCCTTTAGATACCAAACCGGAGTTAATATTCTGTTTTAACTCATCTACATCAGAAGAACGCGAATATGCTTCGGTTTCGCTTATTATTCTATTGTTAACCAGCGAAGCAAGTGCTTGATTTAATGTTTGCATACCGTATTTTTCTTGACCGAGCTGAAGTTGGGAATATATTTGATGAATTTTATTCTCTCGGATTAAATTTCTTATAGCGGCATTAGGTATCATAACTTCAGCCGCCAAAATCCTGCCAAGATTGTCTATTTTAGGAATAAGGGTTTGAGACAAGACTCCGACCAAAGACAGCGATAAGGACGACCTAACCTGCGGCTGCTGGTCCGATGGAAATATATCTATAATTCTGGAAATGGTCTGCACGGCAGAATTTGTATGCAGAGTTCCAAAAGTTAAATGTCCCGTTTCAGCAATAGTTAATGCCGCTTCCATTGTTTCCATATCTCGTATTTCGCCTATCAGAACTACGTCTGGGTCTTCCCTTAATATATGCCTCAAACTTTCTACAAAGCTGTACGAATCCTGACCTACTTCTCTCTGATTAACCAAACATGATTTATGCTGAAAAATATATTCTATAGGGTCTTCAATAGTAATAATATGTTCATGCCTTGTTGCATTAATAGAATCTATCATAGCTGCCAAAGAAGTAGTTTTGCCGGAACCGGTAGGACCGGTTACTAATATTAAACCTCTAGGTGATTTTATAATTTCTTTTATTATAGTGGGCAAACCTAAGGCATCTATAGAAGGTATCGCATGCGGAATAACCCTGAACGCGCCTGCAACAGAACCTCTGTCAAAATATAGATTGCCTCTGAAACGCGATACCCCTTTCTGTGAAAATGAAAAATCAAGTTCATGGGTCTCTTCAAATTTTTTCTTCTGCGCATCTGTTACGACGCTATAGCAAAGACCTTGAGTATCTGAAGGAGACAACGACGGAAAATTAAGAGGAACGAGGGAACCTCTGAGTCTTATTACCGGGGACGAACCTGCTGCTATATGCAAATCTGACGCCCCCATATCCACGGTAGTTTTTAATAAATCTGCTATTGATGACATTTTATTATCCTTTAATAAATTAATATAATAAATTAATAAGAAAATAAATTAATAAGAAAAATTAAAATAAAATAAAAAAGCTATTGCAACATGCAATTATATGATTATAAGAGCATATAATAATATTATTATGTCATATAATTATATTATTAGTTGTTTTAAGATATTGCAATATTTCTTCCATAGAGGTTATACCCGAAATAAATTTTTCTTTTGCCGATTCGCTTAAAGTGACCATTCCATGGTTTTTAACGGCTAAATTTTCAATTTCAAATTCATTTGCATTTTTATAAATTAAATCTTTAATGTCATCGGTTACCGTAAGTACTTCATATATTGCAATTCTGCCCCTATACCCTGTGTTCATACAGGCTGAACATCCTTTAGCCTTATATAATACATTGCGTTTTATTGTGCCGTCTTCAAAACCGAAACCTTTAAGCATTCTGTCGTCGGGTACATAAGGTTCTTTACATTCTGTACATAATTTTCTTACGAGTCTTTGCGCTATTACAAGATTAAGGCTTGATGCCACGAGAAATGGTTCAACGCCGACATTAATCAAGCGGGAAATTGTAGATGCCGCATTATTGGTATGGATGGTTGAAAGAACTAAATGACCTGTTAAAGCAGCTTTTATAGCAATTTCCGCAGTTTCTAAATCTCTTACTTCTCCTACCATTATTATATCAGGGTCCTGCCTTAAAAATGAACGCAGCGCCTGAGCAAATGTCAAGCCTATATCTTCATTAATCTGAACCTGATTGATACCGTAAATATTATATTCTACAGGATCTTCCGCCGTAGAAATATTAACTGTTTTTTTGTTTAAATCGCTTAGAGCGCTATAAAGAGTGGTTGTTTTTCCTGAACCGGTCGGTCCCGTAACCAGGAGCATACCATACGGTTTATGGATTGCATCCTGAAAATCGTTAAGCTGCTCTTCGGAGAATCCTAATTTTGTCATATCAAGCTGGAGAGAAGACTTATCTAATATTCTCATAACTATTTTTTCTCCGTACAATATAGGAAGACACGATACTCTTATATCGACTTCTTTACTTTCCACTCTTACTTTTATTCTGCCGTCCTGCGGCATTCTTCTTTCGGCTATATCCATTTGAGACATGATTTTAATTCTTGAACTTATTGCATTTTTTAGTTGTCCGGGGACTGTCATAATTTCATTAAGTTTTCCGTCTATTCTGAATCTGACGCGTATATTATTTTCATAGGGTTCAAAATGCAAATCGCTTGCGCCTCTTCTAATTCCGTCTGATATAACTTTATTAACAAATTGGATTATAGGTTTTTCAGAAGAAGACCTTTGCAATTCAGAAATATCAATTTCTTCGTTAGTATCCTCAATAGAAATAGAATCAATGTAGTCTTTATGCTCCGTCAAAATACTTGAAGCATTATAATAGGTAGATAAAGCTTGATTTATTTCTGATTCGGTCGCAAGTACCACTTCAACATTAAGTCCCGTATAAAATTTAATATCTTCAAGTACAGTGACTTTTGTAGGGTCCGAAACTGCCAGATACAAAGTATTACCCTGTCTTTTAAACGGAACTACATGATATTTTAACGCGGTATCCGCCGGAATTAATTTGATAACATCAGTTGGTATTGCCGAGGAAAGAAGATTAACGGTAGCCGCGCCGAACTCTTTTGATAAAAACGAAACAAGTTCCGAATCTTTAACAAAACCAAGTTTTGAAAGCTGCTTGCCTATACTGCCTCCCGTTTTTTCCTGTTCTTTAAGCGCCATTTCTAACTGATTTGCAGTAATAATACTATTCTTAACAAGTATCTCTCCCAGTTTAGCATCCTGTAATTGTTGACCTTTTTTAATCCCGTTTCTTATCTTTTCCTGTATTAGTAAGGCATTATTTATATCGTCTTTTTTTACACTGCCGTGTTTTACTAAAATTTCGCCGAGTTTTTGAGATTCCATAATAATAACAATAAAAAATTAATATAATATATTATAAATTCAGTTATTATATTACCATATATTATGCAGTCTGTTGTATAAAAATTTTATCGTCATAGAGAAAAACCTATTGAGCCGGTAATTATGCTATATTTAATTTTATTTAATTTTATTTAATTTTATTTTATAGCACTTAGCGTAAAATCAAAAGCAGGTTTTTTGCCTGTCCATATATAAAAACTCTCGATGGCTTGAAAAATAAGCATTGAAAATCCATTTGCGGTTTTAATTTTATTTTCTTTCATAATTGACATAAACGGGGTTTCAGGTGGTTCATATGAAATATCTATAGCATAGGTATTTTTGTTTAATTTGCTGAAAGGCAGAGATAATATTGTTTTAGCAGATTCTTCAGACGGGGTTGCAGTATTTATAATTAGATTGCAGTCATCGAATGCATCTTTAATTTTGCCGGAAAAAAAATCGGAATACGATGCAGATTGAATATTTAGCCAATTATTATGTTTACTCCATTCAGCCGCCGTTTTAACTAACCCCGCTGCTTTTTCCAGATTTCTGTTTATTAAATATACGCTCGAAGCGCCTTCTTTCAGCACAGAATATAAAACAGCTTTCGCAGCGCCGCCCGCTCCTATAATTACAATTTTTGCATTATTTATATTAAAATTGAATTCATATTTAACGCTGTTAATAAAACCGCGGGTATCGGTATTATAACCCTTATAGATATTATTCTCCAATTTTACGGTGTTTACGGCTCCTATCATTTCTGCTTCAAGGCTTAATTTGTCTAAATATTTTATAACCTCTATTTTATAAGGTTTTGTAATATTTGCCCCGTCCAGTTTAAGAGCTTTAAAGCCGTTAAATGCCTCCGAAAAACAATCCGGACTAATGTCAAATTTTTTATAGCAAAGGTTTAATTTTAAAATATTTCCAAGTTTATTATGAATGCGAGGAGAAGCGGAATAAGATATATTGTGTCCAAATATGCCGAGAACAAAAGGGCAGACATATTTATCTTGAAGATTTTCGGAAATAATAAAATCCATGAAATTTAGACCGTTAGCAGCTGTTTGAGAAGATAATCAATTTTAGCCGCTTTTTTATCATCAATGAACATGTACACATACCTTTCTATTTCATTAACAAGTTTAGTAAGGGATTGTTTATCAGAGTTGACATGACTAAAATCTACAGGAATTTTTTCGGCTTTTTTTCCTAATTGTTCATTTAATATTTTTTTGATAGAATCTACGACGTCAACATTCGCAGCCTTAGTGTTCTGAGGCGGCTCAAGGTGAATGTACCCGCTTTGCGAAAGATTATATAATGTTTTTATAATAAAAAAATCATTCTCAATAGAAAGAGCAATAATCTGATTAACAGTTCTTTTCCCGTCAATAAGAGATAAAACATTCCATATTGCAGGCGAAAGACTTAATGGTCTTGAATTTCCGGTCCTGTTTGTGACAACGGAAGGAACATATTGTTTTGACGGTATTACTTTGGAAATGACAGCGAGTTCATCACGTCTTTTTTTTGTTTCTACAAGAACCGGAAGAAGATTAATAGGAGATGCAAAATTTATAACCTCCGGAAGAGGTTTCTCGTCAAAAGAAAATTCGCCGTTAGATAAAAACAGAATATAGTTAATAGTCTCAAGTATATAGTTAGAAATAAAATCATTTTCTTTATCTTTCGGAACAACGCCAAGTTTGAAAAAATATATATCGAATCCTGCCGTAGTTTTATAATAAGTTCTGTACTTTTCAAGCATTTGAAAATAATCTTCTTTACTGATGTCCAAATATTTCATTATAAATTTTTCAAGAATAGAATTTTCCGAAATAGACAGAAAATTTAATAAACCGTCTTTGAGGAAAAGTTTAGCCGCAAAACTATCAAAACGAAGGTTTAAAACACCGGTCTTTTTTGATATATCCAAAAATTTTAGTACATCAAAGAGTTCTAAATTTGTTATATTTCCTTTAACATCCATAATATTATTTTCGAACCTCTAATTCTTTAATTAAGTGAAAAATAAATCTATTAACTACTGCTACAAATATTGAACCAAAAAATAGAACTAAAGAAATAAGAAAATATGACAAATCCATGTTAGTCAAATATGAAATAAAAAAGAAACTCCCTGCTTCGGCTAAAAAGAAAAACAGCATAAAGACAAACATAATAGCAAGCCATTTTCCTACAAAGCCTCCCGGAATTCTTTTTTTAAGGGAAGAGGCTACAATCATATTGACAAGCATTATTAAAGCACCAAATAATATAAGAATGTAAAACAGATTTTTAAAATTTAACAAAGTTAATGATCCCACCTCTTAACCTCCAAATTACTTAGCGTTATATTATTGTTAAATTATTGTTAAATTATTAATTATAATTTATACATAAATAGACAAATAGTCAACATATAAATTTTATATTTATTATATAGTGAATTATTATTTATTATATTTTTATATATATTATATTACATCTAAAATTTTATGCAATAAATTATTATTTAATTTTTGTTTTTTTTTGATTTTTCTCTCTCCTCATAAATTTGCCATGTCTAATAAATATAAAATTGCAAATTATTGCTTTTAATCACAGTAATGCCGTTTATATAAAAATTTGAAATTATAATTTGCCGCTTTTAATTTAATAAATAATAGATTATAATTAAAGTATTATGAATATAAATATTAAAGATCTAAACAAATTGAGCTTTGAAGAAGCTTTAAAAAAACTTGAAGAAAATGTCGCTAACCTTGAAAAAGGCGATCTCGGTCTTGAAGAATCGCTTAAAATTTATGAAGAAGGGGTTATATATTCTAAATACTGCATTAATAAATTGGACGCTGCCGAAAAAAAAGTCGAAGAATTAATGTCCGATAAAGACGGCGGCATAAAAATAAAACCTTTAGACAATGTAGATGCCATAGAAAATATAGCCGGTAATGATAATATCGATGGCAATACCAATGACAATGATGGTGCTTAGCACCAAATAAGTCTGATAATAATTAATAATTAATAAGTTTTGCAACCCAATCTTAAAAAATTGAAATTTAATTTTATATGCACTTAATAGAAGATTATATTGAACAAAACAAAGAAATTATCAATAATTTTTTGTATGCGTATTTTCAAAAAAATTATAATAATAAGTGCGGTTATTTACCAAAAGAAAATACATTAACAAAAAAATCCAGCGATTTTTCAATAAATGATGCGATGTATTACACAGTCTCTCTAGGAGGCAAAAGAATTCGTCCTATTTTTTTACTTATAACTGCGGAATGCTTAGGTTTTAAAAATAAGGCACTATTGCTTCCGTTTGCATGCTCAATTGAACTTATACATTCGTATTCTCTTATACACGACGATTTGCCCGCAATGGACAACGATACTCTAAGAAGGGGAAAACCTACAAACCATATAGTTTTTGGCGAAGCCGCCGCAATTCTTGCAGGAGATGCATTGCTTTCGGAAGCCTTTATAATGATTTCAGGTAACGAATATATTAAATATTTTAAATGCGATAATATATTAAAAATAATTCAAGAACTGTCTTTTTTGTCGGGTGCGGGAGGTTTGGTTGGGGGGCAGTTTCTAGACATAATAAATTCGGGTATATCTATTGATAATAGCGTACTTACGGAAATACACGATAAAAAAACCGCCGCTCTTATAAAAGCTGCCTGCGCCATGGGCGGAATTCTCGGAGGGGCGGATGACAGTCTCATAACAGATTTGAAAAATTACGGAACTTATTTAGGACTTGCCTTTCAAGCATTAGACGACTTGTTGGACATAACTGGCAGCAGTAAAATTACAGGAAAGACCTCAGGAATTGACAAAAACAATCAAAAATCAAATATTGCGTCAATGCTCGGCATTGAAGAAACTAAAAAATTAATAAAAGAATATACTGAAAAAGGGATATCCTGTCTTGATAAATCAAATATAAATTTTAATATGTTGAAAGATTTTTCGTATTATTTGACAAAACGGACAAACTAAAAATTAATAATATTTATAAAATAACTTGTTGAAAGATTTTTCGTATTATTTGACAAAACGGACAAACTAAAAATTAATAATATTTATAAAATAACTTTATGAGAAAATAAAACTAATGATATTAGATAGTATAAACGATGTTAATGATATTAAAAAAATAAATTCGGCTGAACTTAACTCACTGGCAAACGAAATCCGTAAAGAAATTATTTCAGTATGCTCAACAAACGGCGGACATCTTGCTTCAAGTCTGGGCGTTGTTGAACTGACAATTGCCTTATTAAAATCATTTGACATAAAAAAAAATGATAAAATTATTTGGGATGTAGGACATCAATCTTATGCATACAAGCTGCTCACCGGCAGACGCGATAAATTCCATTCCATTAGAAAATTGGGCGGTTTATCCGGTTTTCCGTCTATAAACGAAAGCAAATATGATTTTTTTGGAACAGGTCATGCCGGCACCTCCATTTCTGCTGCATTAGGAATGGCTGTTGCAGATGATATAATAAAAAAAAACAGTGGCGATGGTCGAATTATTGCTGTAATAGGGGATGCCTCCATTTCTAACGGACTGGCTCTTGAAGGTCTTAATCACGCCGGCGCAATGAAAAAAGACATTATAGTTATACTTAACGATAATGAAATGTCAATATCTAAAAGCGTAGGTGCTTTTTCAAATTATCTTAATAAAATTTTAACCGGAGAGATTTACATAAAATTTAGGAACGAAACGGAAAAATTTTTAAAGTCTATACCTCTTTTAGGTTTGCAATTTGCAAAACTAGCTTCTAAAACTGAAGAATTGTTTAAAAACATGATAGGTCCGGGCATTATATTTGAAGAACTCGGTTTTACATATATAGGACCTATAGATGGACATAATATAGAATATTTGCTGAGCGCATTTGAAAATATTAAAAAAATAAAAAAACCTATTCTGCTCCATGTTATTACCCAAAAAGGCAAAGGCTATGGACCTTCCGAAAACAATCCCTCATTATTTCACGGTATTTCGGCATTTGATAAAAGTACAGGGGTAATGCTCAAAAAAACCGGAAATATAACATTTGGAGAGATCGCAAGCAATTTTTTGATTAAATTAGCTAAAAATAATGAAAATATCATCGCTGTAACAGCCGCTATGACCGAAGGAACAGGTCTTTCTAATTTTGCAAAAATATATCCCGACAGATTTTTTGATGTAGGAATACAAGAAGAACATGCGGTTACATTTTCCGCTGGAGCCGCTGCGAACGGGCTTAGACCTTTTTTCTTTATTTATTCCACATTTCTTCAGAGGTCTCTTGACCAGATAATTCATGATGTTTGTCTGCAGAATCTGCCCGTTGTTTTTTGTATAGACAGGGCTGGCATCGCAGGAGAAGACGGCGCTACCCATCAAGGTATATTTGATTTGTCGTACTTAGGCTATATTCCTAATTTAGTTATAATGTGTCCCAAGGACTCCGATGAACTCATGAAAATGCTTAAAAGCTCCATTTATTACAATAAACCTGTTGCACTCAGATATCCAAAAAGCGAAATGCCTTATTTTGAAACACCGGAAACTGACGGCGTAGCCATAATTAAAGAAGGGGAATTTGAAACTTTAATTGCCCATTTTGAATATATTATTGTAAGCGTTGGGCTACAAACAACTATGCTTGAGAAAATATTAAATGAAATTAATAACAATAATAAAAATAGCAGCACATTTATAAAACCGCTCGGTCTTATTAATGCCAGATTCGTTTCGCCTATATCAAATGACCTAATAAGTAAAATAAAATACGCAAAAAAAATAATGACCGTTGAAGAAAATGTTGAATTTTCAGGGTTTGGGTCAAAAATTATTACTTTATTATCCGACTCTGATAATTTATCAAATAGTGCATTAAATTTTAAATATAAAATTGTTTCTTTGGGAAATAATTTTATTGAACATGGCTCTAGAAAAGAACTGCTTTCGCTTTCGGGATTTTCAGAAGACGGTTTTAAGATAATTATAAATGAATTTTTCTTTTCCGAAAATAAATAAAGTGGAAAAAACAAGATTAGATATTTTGCTAGCTGAAAAAAATATTGCGGGACAAACACTATCCAGAAGCAGAGCTTCTTCTTTGATAATAGAAGGTAAAGTCTTAGTTAACGGCAAAGTATGTATTAAACCCGGAACGCCGACAAATATTACAAGCAATATTGAGATTCTTGAACCGGCAAATCCATATGTGTCAAGGGGAGGCATCAAACTAAAAGGAGCTTTAACCGACTTTAATATAAACGTCAGCGGCTATTGTGCTTTAGACATAGGCGCTTCTACAGGCGGATTCACGGACTGTTTGCTGAAAAACGGCTGTAAATTAGTTTATTGCGTAGATGTTGGATACGGTCAGTTAGATTATAGTCTAAGAAATAATAAAAATATAATAAACTATGAAAAAACAAATATAAAAGATATAGGGTTTGATAAAATAATAGAAAAAGTAGATATTTGCGTAATTGACGCATCCTTTATATCATTAGAAAAAGTACTGCCGTATGCTGTAAAATTTTTAAAAGACGAAGGTCTAATTTTAGCATTAATAAAACCTCAATTTGAAACCGGAAATAAAAAATTTCTTAAAAAAGGCATCATTAAAGATGAAACAATATATGAAAGTATAATATCCGGCATTGTAGAATTTTCAAAAAAAATCGGACTTAAAAGTTTAGGGGTAAAAAAATCGTGTATAAAAGGAAAAAAAGGGAACACGGAATTTTTCATTCATCTTGTAAAAACCGAAAACGATATATTATAAGCAAAAAATTTACAATTATAAATCGTTCGCAGCTATTTTTAGCGCTAATATCGTTTGTTAATGTGCTATTGATATTTTCAATTTTAGCAAACTTTGCATCACCTTCAAGTGCCTATAGTTCATCAGATGTACAAAAAGTTATAAAGGGTTTCATTTATGAAAATTACGGAAATTACAGCAAATCTCTATATAACCTAAAAGGTGCGCTAAAAAAATCTCAGAGCCCTGCCGGATATTACGAACTCTCCAGATTATATTTAAAAAACAAAAATTTTACAAAGTCTATTTATTATATAAATAAATCAATTAAAACAGCTTTCGGAAAATATAAAATTAACTGCTACATCTTAAAAACCAAGATATATTTAAGCGAAAACAAAATTAAAAAATCTTTAGACATTCTGAATTTTATTTTAAAACAGTATCCATCAGATAAGCAGGCATTATTGCTGATTGCCGGCATTTATAAATTTGAAAGGCATTTTGCTGCAGCTGCAGCATATTTAAATCTGCTCAAATTATATTATCCGGCTGATATAGATTCTTATTATGAATTATCAAAAATTTACATATTGGAAAATAAATCCGCAAAAGCGGTAAAAAATTTAAAAGAAGTTATTAAATTTAACCCTTATTTTAAAGAAGGTTATTTTCAATTAACAGCAATCTATACGATAACAGGAAAAGAACACTCAGCATTAAATATTCTTAAAAAATATTTAAGATACGACCCTTTCAGCAATTTTGCATTATACCAATCGGGTCTTATAAATTATGCCATCAAAAATTATGTATCAGGCAGAAAATATTTTTTCAGGCTATTGCATTCAATATCGAACTCAAGGTTAAAAGCTAATAAAGAAATCAATACAAAAAATAATGCATATTTTTTTATAGGAGCTTCTTATTATTTTCAAAATAACTTTTCAAAAAGCATAAAATTCCTTAAATTGGTAAAATATGGACATCATTATGTTGACTCAAGACTTCAGGAAATTGAAATATATTTAACACTTAATAAAAAAACTAAAAGTTATAAGTATAATGCAAAAATAAATAATATAATCGATAAACTGATACATAATAAAAAATTAGAAAAAAATTTAAGAGTATATTATTTTTCAGCAATTTCCTTAGAAGAAATCAAACAATATAAGAAAGCTGAAAATATTCTCAATAAAGGATTAAAATATTTTCCGAAAAATACATCGTTACTTTATCAATTAGGCTCCGACTACCATTTTTTACATAATAACAAAAAATCAATACAAGTAATAGATAAAATACTGATAATAGACCCGACGAATGCCTATGCATTAAATTTTAAAGGATATTATCTTGCAGTGCATGGGAAAGAGCTAATTGAGGCAGAAAAATTAGTTAAAAAAGCGCTGCATATAGAACCAAATTCCCCTTATATTTCTGACAGCATGGGATTTGTTTATCTAAGATTGAAAAAATATAATAAAGCTCTCTTTTATTTTAAACACGCTTTAAAAAAATTAAAAAATTCAAGCACTGTATTGAGACATACAGGATTAGATTATTTAATGCTGAAAAATTACAATAAAGCTGAAAAATACTTAGAATTATCGGAAAAGACAAAGAAATCGCCCTTTACACTAAAATACCTGAAAGAGGCTGTCAAGTTTAAAAATGAAACAAATAAAAAGGAGAAAAAAAAGGATAAAAAGGAATAGAAATTTAAATATTTATTTTTTTAATAGTTTCCAGCTTTCTATATAATGTCTTAAGTCCTATATTTAAGGCTTTTGCCGTTTTTACTTTATCATTTGAATTTTGCATTAGAGCCTTGGAAATAATTAAATTTTCTGCGTCTTCAAGACGCATATTTAGCGGTATTTTTATATAATTTTCTTCGCTTTCATCTGTATTAATATTATTTATATTATTATAGATATTGTTCTTATTATTAGGCAAATCGTTGCTATATTTTAAATCTTTCAAGTAAGCGGGCAAGATAGTGCCGCCGGAAACAGTGTCCGCATCTGCTGCAGAAACTGCGACCATAAATTCAATAATATTTTTAAGTTCTCTTATGTTGCCGGGGTAATTATAATCCAACAAGATGTTTAAAACTTTTTCATCAACATTTTTAATGTTTTTACCCATCTCTTTCGAAAAATCTTCTATAAATTTATTAATAAGAAGAGGTATGTCTTCTTTCCTCTCGCGAAGAGGTATTATTTTTAAATTTATTACATTTAATCTATAATATAAATCTTGCCTAAACTCGCCTTTTTTCACCTTGCCTGCTATATCCTGAGAAGCGGCTATTATTCTTACATCTACTTTAATTGTCTTATTTCCGCCTACACGCTCAAATTCTTTTTCCTGGAGAACTCTTAAAATTTTAGCCTGTGTCTTAAGAGGGATTTCTCCTATTTCATCTAAAAAAATTGTCCCCCCGTCAGAAACTTCAAATCTGCCTTTATGGAGAGAATCTGCGCTTGTAAACGATCCCTTTTCGTGTCCAAAAAGCTCGCTTTCTAGAATAGTTTCGGAAAGAGCTGCGCAGTTTACTTTAATAAACGGTTTGTTTTTTCTGTCGCTATTATTAACTATAATGTTGGCAAGCAGTTCTTTCCCTGTTCCGGATTCGCCTTCTATTAATACGGTAGAATGCGTATTGGATACGGCAATAGCAGTATTTATAATTTCTATCATTTTTTTTGACTTTGTAACTAAATTGCCGAAACTAAATTTATCTTCAAGCCTAACTCTAAGCTCATTGAGCTCGCTTAATAGATTGCGTTTAGAAACAATTCTTTTTAATATAATATCTAATTCTTCCAGATTAATAGGCTTCGTTATATAATCATAGGCTCCCGATTTAATTGCCTCTACAGCAGTTTTAACAGAACTGAAACCTGTTGTAATCAATACATCTATATCATAATTTTTTGATTTTACGGTTTTAAGAATATCAATGCCGGAACCATCGGGTAGTTTAAGGTCGGTTATTATTACGTCGATAAAATTAATTTTTTTGGCATCATTTAAAACCTTAGACGCTGATTTAAAATCTTTGGCTTCAATAACGTCATGTCCTTCTTCTTTAAGATAATTCGAAAGCGCAAAAAGTGATGCTTCGTTGTCTTCAACTATAAATATATTCAATTTTAAATAAAAAACTTCCTTTATTAATATTAAAATAATAAAAAGCAGCGATATCAGATTAATTAATAACGCAGCCTAAAATAATAGACACTTTGGTTCCCTTACCCTGTTCGGTATCAATATTTATAGCAAATCCATGCGAATCAAGAACTTTTTTAACAAATGCAAGACCTAAGCCTATACCGTTCTCTCTTGTAGTAAAGAAAGGTTCAAAAACTTTTTTTAAATTATTTTTGCTGATTCCTGCCCCGTTATCTTCAATTGTAATAACCGCTTTAGAAAAATAATACGATGTATATATATTGACGGAACCCTGCATACCGTTATAAGAATGTATCGCGTTTGATATTAAATTGAAAAAAACCTGCTTCATAAGATGTTTATCCATTTTTACAGTGATATTTTTATCAATATTTGAGTTGAGCTTAATAACGTTATTAATATAGGTTAAATCAATATCGTTAATGCATTCAAGAATTAAAGAATCTAAACAGACATAGTCAAAATCAGGCTTAAAAGATTTGGAGAATTTTATTATATTATCCATCATTAAATTTATTTTATCAGTCTCAGATTCAATCATACTTCCAATCTTGATAAACGTGGACTTCGTCGTTTCCGAGTTATCTTTAAAACTGTCTCCAAAACGGACGACTGCGTTATTATTATTGTTGTTTTTAATATGTTTGTCATGATTAAATTCTAAATTGTTCAGTTTGTAATTTAATAATTTAGAATTAATAGATAACGCATTTACACTATTTTTAATTTCATGAAAAATAAGAGCCGGCACTTCAAGCGCATTTTTTTCAATAGAATTTAAACTCAGTTCTAAATCGTCATGTCTGATTATTAATTTATAAAAATATAAAAACATTAAAGATATTATAATAAAAGATAATCCCGCGGCAATTATAAAAAAAGTAAAAAAAACGTTATGTTGGAAACCGCCTGAAATATAAGGATGGAATCCGTCGATGAACTTACCGCTGCTATTATAATATATAACGGATGACGGCTTTAGCGAATACATTAGATTTTTTTGACTATCCGTAAAATTAAAAATTAAATAAACTGAATATGAAAGAAAACCGATAATCAACAAAAGGCTAAAAGTTAATATGCTAAGCACCGATAATTTAAAATTTCTTTTCTTCGAGAAAAAATTTACAACGCCTGTTATATGACTTAATATATAACTGCCCGTTGCTCGTAGTTTCTCTTTGATAAAAAATTTATTCTGCCTTAATTTTATATTAAACATAGTCTTAACCCAATTATTATTTACAGTATTATTTTATAATTATTAAAATGCTACTTTTATAATTATAGTACAATTTTTCTTAAAAATAAAGTTTTCCGCATAAAAAAAATTGTTTTTTTAATAATTTTCAAATAAAAAGAGCACCGTTCTGAGATTTAAATATACATTCTGTAAACTTAATATCTTCTTTTATCTTTTCCTGTAAAGCACTGACAGAATCAAATTTAATTTCATCTCTTAATCTTTCTACAAAATAAACTTCAATATTGTTATTATATATATCTCTGTCAAAATTAAATATAAGGGACTCTATCCTTCTTGAATTATCATTGAAAGTGGGATTTGAACCAATATTAGTAATAGCTTTATATTCCAAACCGTTAATTTTGACAAATGAAGCATATACTCCGTCTTTCGGAAATAATTCTTCTTCAGGAATAATATTTGCGGTAGGTATACCCAAAATTTTGCCCCTTCCGCTTCCTTTGACAACTTTCCCATGGACAGAATAATACCTTCCGAGATATTCCTTGACTTGCGAAATTTCTCCTTTAAGTATCAGCTGTCTAATTAAGGTACTAGAAATTATATTATCGTTAATTTTTACAGGGTCTACTACATAAACTTCGAAACAAAATTCTTTAGAATATTGCTTAAGCAAAGCAATGTCGCCCGCTTTAGCATTCCCAAAACCAAAATCGTGTCCTATTATTATTTTCAAAGGCTTAAATTTTTTATATATAATTTCTCTGATAAAAGTTTCGGGCGGCATTTTTGCAAATTCTATGCTAAAAGGAATATATACTAAATAATCAATTCCTAATTTTGCTATTAATTCAACTTTTTTTTCAAAAGTAGTAATCAAATGTATTTTTCTTTCAGGCTTTAATGCTTTCATCGGATGAGGATGAAAGGTAAGTACTACGGATTTTGAGTTTAATTTCTCAGCTGATTCTTTAGTAAGTTCCATTAATTTGACATGACCTAAATGTATCCCGTCAAAACTTCCGATGGTTAAAACGGAATTGTTGAAATTGTGAGCTAACTCATTAATATTAAATACCTTCATAATAAAATAATATCCTGCCTTTATATGTTATTCATTTGCATATTATTCATTTCTGCATTATTCATGATGTGTAGTATGTTATTAATTTCTGCATTATTCATTTGTATATTATTCATTTGTGTATTATTCATTTTAATCTTTTTACTAGCAATACAAACAGATATAGCATTCCTAAAATCCAGCCTGCGGTACCCATTGTTTCCATCCACCCCATTTCCGGTCGGCTTCCTAAAAACATTAATATTGCTGAGGAAATTATTAAAGCGGAAAGTAAAAGTCCGAGCATAAGCCGTTTGCCGGCTTTTTCAATCGAGTCGATAAGACCGCCAAGACCTTTATGTATAAATTCTATCGAAAAATTATCTTCCGACATTTTGCGTAATATTTTTTCAGCTTTTTTAGGAAAATCTGCAATGAAATCTCCGTAGTTCTTTAACCTGTCGGAAAACGATTCCCTAAAAAATTTAATTTTTTCTTTTCCAGAAATTTTGCTTTCCGTAAAATCATAAAAATTCAGATTATTAAATGTAAACGAAGGGTCTAATATCTTAGCAATTGATTCAATGGATAAAAGTGCCTTAAATAATAGACTAAGTTCGGAAGGAACTGTAATATTGTGTTTTCTTGCAATTTTTAAAGTTTCTAATAATAATTCTGAGCTATATATATCTCTGAAAGGTTTAGCTGAAACGCTGTCTATAAATTCCATTAAATCATGCTTAAAATCCTGTTCTTCTTTTTCGCTTAATTCGGCTAAACAAACATCTATAAAATCATTAGCGGCGCCGTCATAATCTTCTTTTAAAAAATTAATTAAATAGTTAAGGGATTTCTGTCTTGTGTTCTTTGTAAGATTTCCGACTAATCCATGGTCTATAACCCCTATTTCAGATTCGCTGATAACAAAAATATTACCGGGGTGCGGGTCTGCATTAAAGAAACCTATTATAAAAATCTGATTAAAAAAATATTCCAAAAAAATATCAAGGATTTTTTTTAAATTATATCCTTTTTTTAACAGCTCATTTTTGTTTGAAATTTTAATACCGTCTATAAATTCCTCTACCAAAATAGAATCGGTTGAATATTCCCAAAATATTTTCGGTATAACTACTGTTTCAGTATTAATATTCGCCTTTCTTATTTTATCGGTATATCCAGCTTCCTGCAGAAAATTTAATTCTGCTGTAATACTTTTAGAAAATTCATAATACAATTCATCTACATTGTCTATATGAAAAAGTTCTCTAACAGGTTCTCTTACTATTTTTACTATAAAATAAAGAACGTCTAGGTCTTCTCTTATTACTTTGGACGCATCAGGTTTTTTGATTTTAACGGCTACTTTAGTTCCGTCTCTAAGAACTGCTTTATGTACCTGAGCGATAGATGCGGAAGCAATAGGAAGTTCGTCAAATTCAAGAAAAATATCTTCTATATTTTTACCTAGACCGCTTTTTATAATTTCTTTAATCTGAAAATTTTTGGCATAAGTTAATCTGACATTATCTTGCAGTTTTTTAAGTTCATTTATATACTGAGCCGGCAATATGGAAATTTCCTGGGAAGCCATCTGTCCCAATTTTATAAAAGTCGGACCGAGTTCTTCCAGTGTAACCCGTAGCCTTACTTCAGGAGGCGCTTCTTCTGTACCTGAAATATAATATGTTTTTTTTAAATATTTTTTAAAAATGAAGTATCTTGAAAGACCAATAGAAATAACGAACTGATAAAATCCGTGTTTGATAAAAATAAATGAAACCTGTCTAATTCTTTTTACGGCTTTAAAAAACTTAAAAAACTCTATTATTTTCATTATATTTTACTGTTTTTGTTTTCTGTTCCGCGCTGTTTTGTTTTGTTCCGTTTTATTCTGTTTTGTTCTGTTATTTTTTTTTATTTTGACGGCTTTTTTAAACAAGTTGTTTTCAGTAAGTCTTAAATCTATTTCTCTTTTTAAAAGGTCAATCGAGTATATGCCGACTTCAACTTCATCGCCTATTCTGAATATTTTGCCAGAATGCTTTCCCCTCAAGATTTTAGTATTATAATTATATTCGTAATAATCATCCCCTATTGTAGATACATGGACAAAACCTGTGATAAAATACCCTATAATCTGTACAAAAAAGCCAAAATTAGTTACGCTTGTAATATAGCCGTCATACGTTTCTGCAATATTTTTTTTTAAGAATTGCATTTTTTTAAATTCCGCATACTCTCTTTCAGCCTCGGTTGAAAACCTTTCTCTCTGTGATATGAATCCCCCGGCGGATTTAAGATATTCGTTGTTCCACCATGGCTGAGCACTGCTTTTAATGCTGCCGTTCGCTTCGGAATATAAAACAATTTTTAAAATTCTATGAATAATTAAATCGGCGTATCTTCGTATCGGCGATGTGAAATGCGTGTATGATGTAAGAGCTAATCCAAAATGATGAATATTTATATTGGAATATACGGCTATTTTCATTGATTTTAAAAACGCCTGTTCAAGAAAAGGGGATATGGGTTTACCCTTTAAGGAATCAAGCATTTCCTGATAATCCTTACCGGAATCAAGGGATTTCAAAGAAAAATTAAAACCAAACGGTTTTATAGTTTTTAAGAATTCATTTATCTTTTCTTCATCCGGTTTTGGATGAACTCTATATAGGGAAGGCATATTTCTGTTTTCAATTAATTCGGATACGGCACAATTAGCCGTTATCATAAAATCTTCAATTAAATCATTTGCAAAATTTCTTTCTTCCTGAACTATTTTTTGTACACTTCCTGATTCGTCAATAATAATTTTGCTTGCTACGGGGTCAAAATTAAGGCTTCCTTCTTTAAATCTTTTAGTTCTTAAAATATTGGACAATTCAATCATTTGCATAAGCATATCTTTGATTGGATTAAGTTTTAAATAAATTTCATCCCGTATGTCCGTTTGCTCGTTTAAACATGAAATAAATTCAAAAACTTCATTATAAGTTAATCTGTCGTACGTTTTTATGATACCCTCATATACTTTTTTTTCAAGCAATTTGCCGTGTCTGTCTATGAGCATTTCGCAAACCATAACAAATCTCTTCGTTTTAGGAAGAAGGCTGCATAAATTATTTGACAGTTTTTCCGGAAGCATTGGATAAACTCTACCCGGAAAATATGTAGAATTACCTCTTTTATATGCTTCAGCGTCAATTTTGCTTCCGCATTTAACAAAATAAGAAACATCGGCTATAGCAACATATAATTTGTATTTGCCCGCTTTTTTATCTTTTTTGTTAATTAATTCTAAATAAACAGCATCGTCAAAATCCTTGGCATCTTCACCGTCTATAGTAATAAAAGGGAGGTTTGTTAAATCTACCCGCTTAGCTTTGTATTCCTTATCGTAAAAGCTGCTTTCTTCAAAATTTTCAGGAATTGCATCAGATTCTTTTAATGTTGCTTCGTCAAAATTTTTGTACAGATTATATTTATTAATCACAATTTCTTCTTCAACACCGCTGTCGTCAATATCTCCTAATATTTTTTCCACGGATACGGCTCTGGATAAAAAATCATCTGGTGCAAGCAATTTAGCTTTGACGATAATTCCGTCTCTGAGCAATTTTTTATCTTTGAGTCCGTGTAAATCTAAATAAAATATATCGGTAAAATTGGATGAAACAGGGGTCAAAATAGCTATATTTTTATCTAATTTTACCATTGCCATAAAACTTTCTAATTGTCTTTTTATAATTCTGACTACTTTGCCTCTAATTTTCTTATTTGATTTTGAAACATTCTTTAAATATTGCGGACTATCGGGAACTACCCTCAATAAAACAATATCTTTCAGTAATGCTCCGGATAAATCGGAATTTTTGACATAAATATCCGGTCCGCCTGCAATATTTCGTACAAATGAAAAATTATCTTTTTTTGAGACTACTTCACCTTCGAGCAGATGAAGTCTTTTAGATAGTGCGTATTTTTCACCTTTAGTAAATAAAATATCGCCGGCTTTTACCATTAAATCTAAAATTTCTTTGGTTCTCTTAAATTTTCCGGGCGAACTGATATTTAATTTGTGCTTAATATCTAAAAGGGACAAAGGTATAGACTGTTCTTCCGAAAATATAGCATAAATTTGCTCTTTGGATATATCTTCGGATATGCCTTTACTTTTTTTAATAAAATTTTTCATGAATATTTTTATATTTTTAATAATTGCTTACAATTACTCATTATTTTTATTTTATTTTATTTTATTTAAATTATTTATTATTATATTTACTTATTATTATTATTTACCTATTATTATTTACTTATTATTACATTTACTTATTATTATTTATTTACCTATTATTATTTATTTATTATTATTTACTTATTATTATTATTTTTATTTTATATTTATTGCTTTTTAAGTATCTTTATAATTATTTTTTTAGCGTAAATAATACATATAGAGATAATTTGGATTGGAATATAGTTTATTTTATCATAATTAAAATATTTATAAATAAATATTCCAAATTATGTTTAATTTAGTTATAATAGCCATAGTATAATAAAATTTAGCTGCAATGAAAAGAATAAAATGATAAAATAACCTTTTAATCTTTTTATATTATTTTATATTATAAATTATTGTAAAAACTGCCGGAATGGCGGAACTGGTAGACGCGCACGGTTCAGGGCCGTGTAAGATTTCTCTTGTGGGGGTTCGATTCCCCCTTCCGGCACCATAATTAAATTACACAATTATTAAATTACAACTAATTTAAAAAAAATAACTAATCAATAAACATTTATTTTAATCATTCAATATAATAAATTTATAATTTAATCATTTAGTCATTTAATATAATAACTTTTAATATAATAAATTTATAATTTAATCATTCAATATAATAAATTTATAATTTAAGCATTTAATATAATAACTTTATAATTTAAGCATTTAAATAAATAAGTATTTATAATTTAATCATTTAATAAATAATGGAGTAATATGAAATACGATATGCCGTTTTATAAAAAATACTGTCAAAAAAATAAAAAACAACTGATTAATAAAAAAAAAATAATTAATGGTATTTATTGCGAATTTAATAACACCGCAGATAAATTGTTTTTCCTATTGTTATTTATTTTCATCTCATCGACATTAATATTTTCAAATTTATTTTTTTCTAAAGAAGCTTTTTCTTATCAGAGGGCTAATAAAATTAAGCCAAAAAATGTTAAAATTCCTTCTTCTTCAATAACATTACTAGATAACACAAGCGAAAGAATAACTCCTAAATTCAGAGATATACTCATACAGCATGAAAAAATAAAAGTCCTGACGAAAAAGGGGATAGAAAAATATTCGGAACTAAGTTTTCCGTTTTCTCTTAAAAATCAAAAATTAAAAATTTATTTTATTAAAATAATAAGACCGAACGGTAAAATAATAAATATTAATTTAAAAAATCTAAAAACGGTAACAGCTCCATTTAATATGAATGCCCCTATTTTTTCAAACCAATTGTTAAAAACTATCCAGCTTCCCAAGCTTGTGAAAAATTCTACAATAGACTATAAATACAAAACAATTACCATAAAACCTTACATGAAAGATAACTTTTTTACGGAAGATTATTTTGGCGGTTTATCTGCAGTAAAAAAATCTATTTATACCTTGTCAATTCCTGTCAATATGTATTATAAATATGCAGAATATGAAATGCACGCTAAACCGCAAATAAAGAAAACAAATAAAGAAATTATCTTAAAATGGGTATTAAAGAATAGAAAAAAAATAACTCCTGAAAATTTTGGACCGGGAGGATCGTTTATAGTGCCCCATGTTATGGTTTCATCAGTTAGAACTTGGAATGATGTTGCAAAATGGTACTCAACGCTCACAAAAGACCAGATAATGCCTGATAAAAAACTTAAAAATTTCATTAAAAAAATAACATATTCTAAGAAAAACGAATCATATAAAATAAAAGCTATTTATAATTTTGTAGCAAAGAAAATCAGATATGTAGGTTACGAATTTGGAATAGACGGATATAAGCCCAGTAATGTTAATAAAATATTTAAAAATAGACTTGGCGACTGTAAAGACCATGCAACGCTTTTTATGTCTATGCTGCGTTCGATAGGAGTGAAGGCTTATCCGGTTTTAATCCCGACTGTTATGATTCCGGATATGAATCCTGCACTGCCTACACCGTTTGTGTTCGACCATGAAATAACAGCTATAAAAATTAACGGCAATATAAAGAAAATGCTTAATAAATTTATACTTGCGAATACATATACCGCTAAACACGGCAATAGGCATTATAACATCCACTTTTCTCCTATCGAAAAGATAAACGGAAACTCTTTCCTCTTCGCTGATACAACTTCTAACGTTACTACATTTGGAGACCTGCCCAATATGGACCAGGGGAGAAATGTTCTTATAGTAATGCATGACAGAGGAATTGTTGCAAGAACGCCTGTATTCCCTCCTGCCTATAACAGCGTAATATTTAAGGAAAATGCCTCAATAAATAAAAATGGCATGCTGATTTCAAAACTTAACACGACTTATACCGGCGCATACGATATGTATAAAAGATATATTTTTACTTCAATATCTAAAAGAAAAAAATTAAGCAAAATATTGAAAAATATTGATTCTATTACTCCAAAAGCTATATTGCTTAATTATTCTATAAAAAATGCGAACAGCATGGATAAATACTTTATAGAGAATATCGTATTTAAAGCAAAAAAATATGCTGCAGAAAATAAAAAATTTTTTCTTATCAGACTTCCTATAAAAATTAGGACAATATTATCTAAAATTTCTATTCTGAAACACAGAAAATATCCCTTAAAATTGGGATATAATTTCTCGGAACGCAATTTTATTAAATTAAATATTCCAACAGGATATAGAGTATCTTTTGAACCTGCGCATATTAACTATTCTAATAAAATAGGTTCATTTTCTGCAGGTTATGCGATAAAAAATAATCACATTTTTTTTCACAGTATTTTTAATGTTAACGGCTATAAAATATCACGGCAAAACTATCCTGCGGCCAGAAAATTATTTAATGAAACAATTAAATATTTATCTAATCAAATACTTATAGCTAAAAAATAATTAATGTTTCTATGTGAAATAATTAATGTTTCTAAAAAAATAATTAATGTTCTAAAAAAATAATTAATGTTCTAAAAAAATAATTAATGTTTCTAAAAAAATAATTAATGTTCTAAAAAAATAATTAATGTTCTAAAAAAATAATTAATGTTCTAAAAAAATAATTAATGTTTCTATATTTTTTTGTAAAACGGAATTATTTAAACTTAAATGGCTGAAAATATAAAAAGAGAAAATTGTAACTCCGAAAAAGATTTATCTATCCACAATAATTGGTTTAAAAATATTTCAGCTTCCAAATTTGAGTTGGGTTTGGTACAGGTTTATACCGGAAACGGGAAAGGCAAAACTACCGCTGCGATAGGACAGGCGATAAGAGCCTGCGGACACAACCTCAAGTCTGTTATCATACAGTTTCTCAAGGGGGGAGCTCATACCGGCGAATTTAAAATTCAAGAACGCCTTGAACCGTTGTTTAAAATATATCAATTTGGAAATCCTTATTTCATAAATAAAAACAATATTCTCGAAAAAGATTTAGAATTAAACAAAAACGGTTTTAACTTAGCATATGAAATAGCAACGCAATCAAATGATATTCACATATTAGTATTAGATGAAATTAATGTTGCAGCTCATATGGGGATTATAAAAACAGATGAAATTATCAACCTAATAAAAAATAAAAGAAAAGATATTGAGCTGATATTGACAGGAAGGTATGCATCTCAAGAAATAATAGATGCAGCCGACCTCGTAACCGAAATGAAAGAAATAAAACATTATTATAATAGAGATATTCCTTCCAGAACTGGAATAGAAAAGTAAAAACAGGGGGAAAAACAAAAGCAGCTTGATTTAAAAAGAACGATAATATATAATTATATCAAAAAATAAAAAGGGGGTTTATTAATGAAAGTTAGTATTATAGGCGCAGGCAGATTAGGAGCTACACTTGCTTACACATTAACACTGAAGGATATTGTCAGAGAAGTTACTCTTATAGATATCAACAAAGATTTATCCAAAGGGGAAATGCTCGACATATCCCACGGAATTTCACTGACAGGTTATACGAGGGTGAAAACTGCCGATTATGAATCCGTAAAAGATGCTGATATAATTGTTATAACTGCCGGCATACCAAGAAAACCCGGCGAATCGAGACTTGATTTGAACAAAAAAAATGTCCATATATTAAAACAAATCGTAGAAAATATTATAAAATATAATAAAAATTGCATTCTGTTTGTTGTATCTAATCCTGTTGACATAATGACTTATGTTGCCTATAAAACCTCCGGCTTTGAAAGAAAAAAAGTTTTTGGAATGGGGACAATGTTAGATACCACCAGACTTCGTTCTGCAATCGGTTCCTATTTTAACCTTAACCCTGAAGATGTTGATATAATGTTTCTCGGAGAACATGGGGACAGTATGACGCCTATTTTTTCTCTTGCCAGCGTTAACAGTATCCCGTTAAGGGATCTGCCGGGATATAACTTGGAAAAACTTAAGGAAATAGCAGAATATTCGAGAACGTGCGCTGCAGAAGTCATTGCATTAAAGGGCGGCACGATTTTCGCTCCTGCGGTAGTTATGGCTGAAATTATCGAATCCATGGTCAAAGACAGGCGTCAAATTATGCCTCTTTCCGTTTATCTTGAAGACTATTACGGAATAAACGGCATATATACAGGCGTACCGGCTATTCTATCAAAAGACGGGATAGAAACAATTATTAAACCTGAACTGACGGAGGAAGAAATTAAAGGTCTAAATCAATCTGCCGATGTAATAAAAAATGCGATTAACGATTTAAAAAAAGAAAATTTTATAGAATAGAGGATTACAAAATAAAATAGTTAATCTGCAAACACCGCAGGCGTTATAAATATTTTAAATTTTTTAAATTTTTAAGCAATTATAATAATAAATTATTATAATTGCTTTTTTTATTATTTTTAATTTGGTTTATTTTTGAATTTATTATTTATTTATAATATTTTATTATTTCTTTTTGAATTTATTATTTGCTTATAATATTTTATTATTTCTTTTTGAATTTATTATTTGCTTATAATATTTTATTATTTCTTTTTGAATTTATTATTTGCTTATAATATTTTATTATTTCTTATTGTTGCTTACAAGCAAAGCCTTAAATTGATTTTTATCATCCTTAACTTTTTGAACAACCTTAACTAAAGAAACTATTTTAAATCTTCCGGTAAAAATTTTATTTTTATTCATGTTTAAATAAACCTTATAACCCATTAAATTATTCAAACTGTTTAAAAAGTTATTTTTATAAACTATAAATTGTAAATAAACTCTTCCGTCCTTTATAATAACCGATTTTAATTTTCCTGCAGAAAATTTATGAATGGAAATGTTATATAGTAGATTTGCTATGTTAACCTGATTACTTTTAATATTTTTAAAAAAACTCAGATTGTTTTTCAGCTTTTCTAGAAGAGCTGAATTATTATTTACAGCAGTGCTTATTGAAGACAATTCTGTATTATATTTGGCGATTTTGCTATTAGTCGAAATATAATTTATAAAAAAAGCAACCCATATTATAATTAAAACAAAAAGATACAACGCTATTATTGACTTATTATGTTTTTTATTTTTTATTTTACCGCCGCCATTGCCTATTTTGCCAAATGAATTATTTTTATCGAATAAATCGGCATCGTCAAAATCATACGTATCTTCGGTAATATTATGAAAATCATCCATTTTAATATTTTTAAAATCTTTCATCATATTATATTATAATTATGGTTTATAGTGTACTGCAAATGCGTAACCGTATAGTAATAATTGTATAATAATTATACAATCGTTTATATTAAAATATAATACAATGCAATACAAAATGCAAACATTATTATAATATTGGAAATAAAATATTGAATTTCTATATAATTTTTTATTTAATTTCTATTGAATAAAATCTGTTTATATTGTAAAATTATTAACTATATCAGATTAAATGCCGAAGTGGTGGAATTGGTAGACGCACCGGACTCAAAATCCGGCGGGAGCAATCCCATGGGGGTTCGATTCCCCCCTTCGGCACCACATGTCTAGAGTAATTTGTTCAGAGTAATTCCTTGAGTAAATTCCTGTATATTGACTGCAACAGCCATAACAAATATCGTTTAATTAATCTAGGATATCTTTGTTTTGTTTTTCAAAAATACGTTTATAAAAATACCTTGCCTCTCCTAAATTATCTATTAATTTTATTATAATTTAGCCCTTTTGTACTGGTTTGGCCACTCAATATCAACGCCTAACTTATAAGCGGCGTTCAATGTCCAATAAGGGTTTCTTAGAAGTTCTCTCCCTAATGCAACCATATCGACTAAATCTGAAGTAACAAGATAATCCGCAAATTCCGGTTTCGTAATCAAACCGACAGCAGAAACAGGAATGCATGCCTGTTTTTTTATTTCCTCTGCAAATTTTATCTGATATCCGTGATATATATTCATTTTAGCATGCGGAGATATACCGCCGGAAGAACAATCAATTAAGCATACGCCGACTTTTTTAAGCATATGTGCAAGATTAATGGAATCTTCCAGCTGAACACCGCCTTCAATCCAATCAACAGTGGAAATTCTTACAAAAATTGGTTTATCTTCCGGCCATACTGTTTTAATGCTCGATATTATTTCCAACAACAGTCTTGCCCTACCTTCGAGCGAACCGCCATATAAATCTGTTCTTTTATTGGATTCAGGTGATAAAAATTCATTAATTAGATAACCGTGCGCCGCATGAATTTCAATAACATCAAATCCTGCGTCATTTGCATTTTTTGCTGCATTCGTAAAATCATTAATTACTTTTTTTATGTCATTAAAGTCCATTTCCCTTGGAAGAGGCGACTCGTCATTAAAAGGGATAGGGCTTGGAGCAAGCGTCTGCCATCCGCCATTCTCAGGAGACAAGGCTTTCTCGCCTAACCATGGTGCGTCAGTTGAAGCCTTTCTGCCTGCATGTGCCAGCTGAATACCCATTGCAGAACCAAAACTTTTACAGAAATTAACGATTGGTTCAAATGCCTTAACATGTTTCTCGCCCCATATACCTGCATCGTAAGAACTTATTCTGCCTTCAGCGTTCACGCCTGTCGCTTCAACCATAATCAAACCCACTCCCCCGACCGCTCTTGCGCCAAGATGTGCCATATGAAAATCTGATACAACACCGTCTTTAGCAGAATACATACACATAGGCGCCATCATTACTCTATTTTTAATCGTTAAATTTTTAAACTTTATCGGCTTAAAAAGCGTACTCATGATTAATTCTCCTATTATAATTATTGTTCTATTATTTTATCCGCTATTATAATAAGCCTGCTATATACTATGTATGCCACGTACTATATAATAAATAATAAATAATAAATAATAAATAATAAATAATAAATAATAAATAATAAATAATAAATAATAAATAATAAATAATTATATAGCAGAAAGCCTACTAGCAATTTAACCGGATTTATTTATAACTTATTTACTTACGTAATTTTTTTAAAAAAATTATATAAGATAAAGACAATATATATACTTCACAAGAATTTTACAAATTAACGAAAGTATTAGCAATATTTTCAATTATTTCGTAAGTTTGTCTAAAATTATGTATATAATAATCTGCAGCAGATTTTTTTTTCCCTACAACACAATTTATAGATTTTATATTAATTTTTTTTAAATTTGAATTTGAATTCAGTTTTAAGTGTGAATTTGAGCCATAATTTGGATTTAATTCTAAGTTCAAATTTAATTCTGAATTTGGATTTAACTCGAATGAATATTTATTTCTGCCAAACATAGTTTCATCAGTTAAATCATCACCAACACAAATTTTCAGAATATTTTTTATTCCGTTTTTGCTTTCGGCATTCACATTATTGCCAGTGCTAACATTATCACCATTATTGTTATTACTGCTGTTATTGTCAGTGCTAAAATTATCACCATTATTGTTATTACTGCTGTTATTGTCAGTGTTAAAATTATCACCATTATTGTTATTACTGTTATTACCGTCAATATTCAATTGCCTAGTTGACCCTTTATTTGAATTATAAGTTGAAACCCAACTTAACTGCGCTAACAATTCTTTGAGAATAAAATCGCATGCTTTTCCTTTATTCCATTGAATTTTTGGTCTTATCTCTATAATTTTCTTTCCTTTTTTTAATTCAAACATCCTCTTGTAATCAGCATTTGAATCCATAATAAATGCTACGGCGTCTTTTAAAGGCTTAATATCTTTATGCGGTAATATACGATAATGCAGACTTATTGAATATTTCTTATTTTCAATAATTAAATTTTCTATCTGGATTTCACTTACTTTTTTGAAGATTTCTTTTAAAACAGTCAAATAATTTTTTAAATCTTTATATATGAAGTTTAATCTTACTTTTTTATAAAAACTTTTTATCTCAAAACCATGGTTGCCTGAATATATAATATTACTGTCTATAGACACTATATTTATAATATCAGAGAGCTCTCTTCCTGTTACTATACAAAAAAATACATTTTCAATATTTCTTACACGTTCAACAATCTTCTTATAATTATTTTCTAATATTGCATCAAAAGGACTCTTGCAAATCTTGGTTAAAGTTCCGTCAAAATCAATGCAAAAAACTAATACATCAGGTTTATAAATTTTTATTTCCTGCTCTATTTTTTTAAAATTATCTAAGATATTAATCATATATTAATCGTTAATCGTTAATCGTTAATCGTTAATCGTTAATCGTTAATCGTTAATAGTTAATTATTAATTATTAATCGTTAATCATTAATCATTGTTTATTTATTTCATTATTATAGCACATAATTAATGAAAGCACATAATCATCATGCAGTATATAAGATATGCGGTTCAGTTAGGAGTTGGGGCAGGTATGTCGATTAGACAGAGAAATTTGATATTATTTATTAAATTAAATACATATATTAAATATTGGAGAGAAATCGATATTTCACGGAGCTTCACGCCGTTTTCATACATATTTTCTTCTTTATTATAAACAGAAATACAGCAAGGAATTTTCGATTTATAAGTAAAATCTAATTTGCTTTCTAAGTCGTTAAAATACTTGAGCCTGAAACCGAGATAATCAATAAGATAATTTTCATTGTCAAAAATATCATATTGAAGCGTATAATTAATTAGTGCCAATAAAATATTGTAAAAGTCAAACCCAGCATTTTCTAATCTACTATAATTCGCAAAAATATAATCATAAAATTTATCTGAATCTTTAATAAGGGATAAATGACTTTCAAATATTTTCTTTATTGCAAAATTTATTAATTTTTCATGTTCTGCTAAAAAAAATTCTATTCCTCCGGCATCAAAAAGCAAATCTTCTTCTTTTAAAATTAAATTCAAGACGGTATATTTCCGGTTTGAAAGTCTGCTTATCAATATTTCTATTTTACCTTTTGCTATATTTTCAACTGCTATGTTTTCAATATTTTTATATTGCTCATAAATATTAGTCGTTATTGCAATAATTTTATTTTTTGTTTCAGCGTCTATCTTTAATCTATGAATTTTTCCATTATATTCAAATTCTATGGGTATTCCTGCTTTATTATAAATTGAATATCCGTCTCCCTCAGAACACAGGGAGCCGCGGATATTTTTCGTGTAAATCCTTTCCATGTTATCGGCAGATCGTCCTCCGAATGATTCATTATTTAATAGATATATTTCATTATTAAATTCTATATTCCATACAATAGTGGGATTAATAGCATCACATTCATAACTATAATATACGTTAATCGGCAACATAGAAAAAATAACGCCGGCACATAAATATTCTATTCTATAGATATTAATATTGTTTTCCAAGTTTATTATTATATGAAATAGATGCTGTATTTTTATTTATATATTTTTATAATGATAATGACGATAAATCAGAACAGCAATCGCGCCTATTACAGCAAACATACTTAAGACCTGTGAAATTCTTATAGTATTTCCCAGCCATAAACTGTCTATTCTTGTTCCTTCTGTAAAAAATCTGGTAGTGCCGTACCATATCAGATAGCCTATTAATATTTTACCTGCTACTTTCGGTTTTTTGCGGGATAACCACATCAGAAAAATAAACCCGAAGAAATCCGGCACAGATTCATAGAAAAATGAAGGTTCAAAATAGTGGTACATAGTTAGGTTCTTTGGAAATGCAGCCTGAAACGGATAGCCCCACAGACCAAAAATAAGAGATTTTTTAAAATGTTTCGGTGTGTAAGCATTTATAGGACGTAATGCTTTTGCTATCGGTAATCCCCACTTTACAGGATAACCAAAAGCCTGCTGGTCAATGAAATTGCCCCACCGACCAATTGCCTGCCCTAAAAGCAAACTAGGCGCAAATGTATCTATGTAAAGCCATATATTCAGTTTTTTAACTTTAGTATAAATAAAAAGAGCTATCAAACCGCCTATTTCTCCGCCGTATATCGCTAGCCCTCCATCCCATATATATAGTACGGATATTGGATCTTTAGCGTAATAACCCCATGCAAAAACCACATAATACAGACGTGCAAAAATAATTGACAGCGGGATAGCAAAAACCATAATATTAATAATATTTTCGGGATCTTCCCCCCATGACTTTGCACGGTAATATGCTATGGTTATTCCTACAATAAATCCTATGCCTATTAGCACCCCATACCAGTGAACAGGAAGAGGACCTATTTTTATAATAGGATTTGGAGCGTACCAGTTATTAAAATTAAACATAATTTAAAAATCCTCGTTTAAATTTTATGTACATAAAAAATAAATATGTATCTAAAAAAAATAAATAAAATATATTTTATTTTACGGCTTTAGCAAATGCGTACGTTCTTTCAAAATATTCGTTTGAAAGCCTGTTTACTGTGACCTTTCCGACACCGGAATTTGCCTGAATAAATTTGCCGTGTCCTATATATATGCCAACGTGTGAAATATACGGAGCGTATGTTCTGAAAAATAGCAACATACCAGGTTTTAGTTTATTTTTCGGAATATATTTTCCGATTCTTGACTGTTCTAAAGCAGTTCTTGGAAGGTCAATATCTAACTTTTTAAAAACACGCTGAACAAATCCTGAACAATCCATGCCATTGCGTGTAGTTCCTCCCCAAACATATGGAACACCTTTGTATTTAAATGCTATTTTAACTATTTTTTTTCCTAAATAATCATTATTTTTATAGCCATTATGTCTTCTCTCGGAATTATCACAAACATTTTTGCCATCTACTCTGAAAGAAACAGTTTTTTTCTTACCGTAATTATTATAGCTATTATTATAATGATTGCTTTTTCTATTATATGCAACTTTATAACTTTCGGGCACCGTTAAAACAGCGCCTTGTCTTATCACATTAGAATAAAGGTGATTCAGTCTTCTTAATTCACTTATAGACGTATTATATTTTTGGGCTATTAACGAAAGTGTATCGCCAAACTGGACGGTGTAATGACCGTATGTAACTGCGGGTATCTGAGGGACATAAGAGCTGCCGGTAACCACTTTTAATTTCTGACCCGGGTATATATTGTAATTAGATAACCTGTTAACTGACATTATAGATGAAACTGAGGTATTGTATTTGGAGGCAATCTGACTGAGTGTGTAGCCTTGCTGAACGGTAACGTAAACTGCGTTGGCAGAAGAAGCGTTATTATGAACGATAGGCACCGTTAAAACAGCGCCTTGTCTTATCACATTAGAATAAAGGTGATTCAGTCTTCTTAATTCACTTATAGACGTATTATATTTTTGGGCTATTAACGAAAGTGTATCGCCAAACTGGACGGTGTAATGACCGTATGTAACTGCGGGTATCTGAGGGACATAAGAGCTGCCGGTAACCACTTTTAATTTCTGACCCGGGTATATATTGTAATTAGATAACCTGTTAACTGACATTATAGATGAAACTGAGGTATTGTATTTGGAGGCAATCTGACTGAGTGTGTAGCCTTGCTGAACGGTAACGTAAACTGCGTTGGCAGAAGCATTATTCTGACTAAAATACAATATAGAGAAAACTAAAAATATTACAAAACTGATTAAAATTATAAATTTATTTTTAAGTTCATATGCCATGTATGGAAACCTCTCAATTTAAATTTATAAATTTATAAATTTTATTTTAATACTTTCTGTACGTTATAATAGTACTGCAATAATTAACAATCTTTATTTTATTTTACATTAAAACATTACATAAAAAATATTTTTTAATAATATAACACATATATAACCCGATAGAACGGAACAAATGATAATTAATTTAATAATAGTATTAAATTATATATAATGAAACAAAAATATATTTTTATGTATATTACTACAAACAAGCAAATGTTGTCAAGTTTTTATGTAAAATTTTTTAATATAAAATAATAAAAAAAATGAAAATAATCAATTTAAAACAAATTAAAACAAAATTAATGTTGACAGCAATACAAAATTAATGCTATTATTACAAATCGACCGACGTGGATTTGTTTATATTATTCGTTCTTATATTGGCGCTTTAATGAATCGTCTTTATATTTTATAACATCATAAATAATATATACTATATACACCATTTGATATTATATAGCGGGATGGAGCAGTCCGGTAGCTCGTTGGGCTCATAACCCAAAGGTCGCAGGTTCAAATCCTGCTCCCGCAACCATTTAAAACCGCAGTATTTAAGCCTTTTCTCTGATTTTCCTCTTGACATAA
>JAJZJW010000044.1 GCA_021809845.1 bacterium
TATCTTGAGAATAGAATATCATTGCTAAACCTAATGCCATAAGCATTATTCCGATATTCTCCATTGAAGAATACGCTAAAAGCCGCTTTATATTATCCTGAATTCCGGCATTCAGAACCCCGTAAATCAACGTAATAGCGCCAATTAAAAGAATTGTAAATCCAAAACCCCACCCATATGATTTCATAAATTCAAAATAAAATCTTATCATCATGTAAATTGCCGTTTTTATCATAATACCGGACATCAAAGCGGATACGCTGGACGGTGCCTCCGGATGAGCCTTAGGAAGCCATACATGAAGCGGGAAAATACCTGCCTTCATTCCAAAGCCGAGAAGGGTAAGGATGAAAATTATCGTCATGCCCGCAGCGCTTAAACCGCCCCTAATACCTAAATGCTTCCATGCTTCAAAAGAAAAACTTCCTGTTTTCATGAACATATAAAGGAAGAGCAAGAAAATGAAAAATGTGCCGATATGCGTCATAATTATATAAAGATTAGCCGCTTTTTTGCTTTCTTCTTTTTCGTACTCAAATAAGACAAGAAAAAATGAAAGAATTGACATAATTTCCCAGAATATAAGAAATGACAGCCCATTAGCGCTGAACACAACAAAAAGCATTGAAATAATAAATCCGTTAAATAATATTACAAACAATGATTTATTTTTATAATGTTCTTCATATAAATAATTAAATGAATATAAAGAAGAAATAAAACCTAAAAATGCTATTAAAAAACCGAAGAAAAGCGACAGGCTGTCAAAAAGATATGAAAATTTAAGATAAGGTATAGTGGTTAAATAAGTAATATGGTCTGAAGTAGATGAGCGCAATCCGAGCAGTTTGCTTAGCTGAATAGAAAACGGCAATGATAGCGGCAATTTTGCATATCCGTATAATAATGAAAATAGCAGAAAAACGGAAAGAAGCAGATATATTGCAGAACTGAATATTAAAGATAGTTTTGGATTAAATGAAATAACGAAAGGTATAAACAGCAGGAACAAAAATAAAATAGATATGCCGTTCAAAGTGTCGTCTTGCACCAAATAAAAATAAATGAAGTTGTTGTTGTTTTTGTCATTGTTGGAAATGCATTTTAAATACTATTTTCGCATCTAAAAGATAAAAATCCCCGCCTTTAATTAATAAAAAGGCAGGGAGAGACGCATTAACTCTTTACTAAATAGATGTATAATTAATGCATAAATATAATAAATATATATTATATATTAGTTATATATTATTATATTTTATCTTATTACTCTGAAATCTTTAAAATTTGAAAGAGAGTCCTGCTCATAGAGTTTTACTTCTTTTACTTTAGCATGAGTTGGACCAACATGAACCATTGATATAAGTTCTTTAATTCTTTCCTCTTCCCCTTCAAAAAAAGCCTCAACATGCCCGTCATGGGTGTTTTTGACATAACCTTTAATGCCTATTCTATCGGCTTCTATTTTAGTGAAGTTTCTAAAATTAACGCCCTGAACTATGCCTTTAATAATAACTCTGTAAGATTTGTCGCTCATAGTCAATGCCTGAATGAAATAAATATACTATAAATAATATAGATATTATAGATAATATTATTTTACATATTTAAACCTGCGCTGCTGCATCGGTTTTTTTAGTCTTATCCGATTTGCTTTTAGTGTTAAACAAATCCCTGCGCTCTATTTTAGCATCTTTGCCGGTTTTATCTCTTAAATAATAAAGCTTTGCCCTTCTGACTTTACCGCTGTAAACAAATTCTATTCTTTCAATCAGCGGAGAATGGGCAAGAAATGTTTTTTCAACGCCAACACCGTATGAATTTTTTCTAACGGTAAATGAAAATCTTATATTAGAGCCTCTCTTTGCAATAACCACCCCTTCAAAAATCTGAATTCTCTGTTTGTCGCCTTCTTTAATCTTCTGATGTATCCTGAGTGTATCTCCTGCTTTAAATTCAGGAATATCAGTTTTTAAGGATTCTTGCTCAATTTTGTCCACGATATTCATAATGCTTTACGCTCCTTGTTGTATGTTTAAATATATTTAAGTTGAAATGTGTTTAATAAAAAATATTTTTATCTTAATTGAAACGTGTTTAATAATAATATTATTATTATTTTATTGTTATCATTAACATTGATTAATATATTTAATATTATTATTTTATTGTTTTTACTATCATCGTCCAATTATTTATCTTATTTTTATTTTATTTATCTAATTTGACAAGTTTGATAAAAATTCGGGTCTGTTTTTCATGGTTTTTGCTATAGCGTTTTTTAATCTCCATTTGTCTATAAGCTTATGATTACCATTAAGCAGCACTTCCGGAACCTCTAAGCTCATAAAATTTCTAGGTTTAGTATATTGCGGATATTCAAGCAATTGCTTTCCGTTATTGCTGCACAATTCAGAAGAATAGCTCTCCTCTGTCAACGATTCAGTATTTCCCATAAAACCGGGGTAATATCTGCAAACTGTTTCAATCAGTACAATAGAAGCAATTTCACCGCCGGAAAGAATATAATCTCCTATAGAAACCTCCATACTGTCCGTAAGCTCCGCAACCCTTGCATCTATACCTTCGTATCTACCGCAAATAATTACCAAATGGTTATTTGCGGCAAGCTGTTTTGCAAGCGATGAATTTAATAATCGTCCTGATGCCGACATAATCACCGACGAAGACAAATGCGACGGTTTATCATTGATTATATTATCATCCGTATTATTTTTTCGATAAAAATTGTTTGCATGTTCCGATGCTTTAACAATAGGTTCAGGCATCAGAAGCTGACCCGCTCCGCCTCCGTAAATTTTAGCATCAACCCTGCGGTGCTTATCCTGTGTAAAATCCCTTGGATTAATTATATTCATTTCAATAATATTTTCTTTAATAGCCCTGCTGATCAATCCTGTTGACACAAAAGAACTAAAATAATCAGGCATTATAGAAATAATGTCAATTACTTTTTTCATAATATTCTTAAATTATATTTATATTTTATATAAGTTTTCGTTTTTTACTTTCATAATTTTGTTTTTAATATCTATTTCTTGAATATTCTCATCTGTTAAAGGCAAGAAATATACAGCGTCTTTTGATTGTATCTCGGCAATATCTGTATCGCCCCGATATATTTCCGTGACGCCGCCTAAGTCTTTATTCAAAATATTCAAACATTTTAAGCCTATTAAATCAGAAACCAGATATTCGTTTTCTCCAAGATGCAGCTGTTCTTTTTTTGTAAAAACTTTGGCATTTCTAAATTTCTCAGCCTCTTCAATGCTATTAATATTTTCTATTTTAATAAAATATTGTTTGTTCCCGTTTTTTATCCCTTCTATGAATAACGGCAAATAGCTTGTTTTTGATTTTAAAGCTTTTAAAGAAATATTTGCGTTATTGTCTTTATAATTTTCGTTATTGATTTTATTAGAACCGGTGCCTGCAATTTTCTGAGTATAATCGCCTGCATCAGATACATACAGCATTAATTTTTTGGCTTTAATCATCTGTTCATTAAAAACAAAGTCGGGATTAAAAAATCTCACGACAATCTCCCCTTTAATACCGTGGGGTTTAATGATACTGCCTATTGCAATATACTCGGACATCTATATCATCATCATCTTTATAATTATAATAATTATAGCCAATTATTGTAGTTATATAACTATATGAGATTTAATGATACTGCCTATTGCAATATACTCGGACATCTATATCATCATCATCTTTATAATTATAATAATTATAGCCAATTATTGTAGTTATATAACTATATGAGATTTAATGATACTGCCTATTGCAATATACTCGGACATCTATATCATCATCATCTTTATAATTATAGCTAACTATTGCTATTGAAGTTATATAACTATATCATCTTGTAATTATATAGTTATATTAATTTATGTTAATTAATATATAATTAATTTACGGCAGCTAACTTATTATTTTTTTTAATTAAAGATTTGACCGTATCTGAAGGCTGCGCGCCAAGACTTATCCATTTATCAAACTTGTCTTTATTTATTTTGAAATCAGCCGGCTCAAGATGCGGATTGTAAGTCCCTAAAATCTCGATGAATTTCTTTGTAGCCGATTTTTCGCATGATGCCGCAACAACACGATAATATGGTTTTTTATGAGAACCTACTCTAGCTAATCTGATTTTTACGGACACTTTAAATCTCCTTTATTGATTAATATTGTTAAACATATTTTTTATATTTTTTAATGGACCGCCAAATTTATTTTTTTTAAATGATTTCATCATTTTTTTTACTTCTTCAAATTTGTTTATAAAAATATTCACATCATTAACCGTAACCCCGCTTCCAAGGGCTATTCTCTTTCTTCGTCCACCGTTTAATATGTCCGGATTTTTTCTTTCTTTCTCCGTCATTGAATTAATTATTGCCTTGATTTTGACAAGTTCTTTTTCGGCAGCTTCGGGATTAAATTTATCTTTTATTTTTGAAAAACCCGGTATCATCGAAGCGATTTGGGCAACGCCGCCGATTTTAGAAACCATTCCAAGCTGGTCTGCAAAATCTTTAATGGTAAAATCTTTTTTAGTAATACTTGCTTCTAATGATTTTGCGGTTTTCTCATCTATCGATTCCTGCGCCTTTTCAATAAGAGACAAAACGTCGCCCATGCCTAAAATTCTTTCAGCAACACGGTCTCCATGAAAAACTTCAAAGTCGTTTAACTTTTCCCCTATGCCTATAAATTTAATCGGTTTATTTATAGTTTTTTTAATAGATAATGCCGCTCCGCCTCTTGAATCACCGTCAACTTTTGTCAGAATTACGCCCGTTATGCCGAGCATATCATTAAATTTTTTAGCGACATTAACAGCGCTCTGTCCAAGCATAGAATCTGCAACAAATAAAATCTCATTTGGAGCAAATTTGTTTTTTAATTCTTTCAGTTCATTCATAAGTGGTTCGTCAATTTCAAGGCGACCCGCCGTATCTATTATAATTGTGTCATACGCATTTTTTTCGGCAATATTAATTGCATTTTTAACTATTTCAGCCGGTTTTTCATCAGGATTAGTTTCATTTCTTGTATCGTAAACCGGTATACTGATACTTGCCCCTATTTTTTTCAACTGTAAGATAGCCGCAGGACGATAAATATCCGCAGGCACGAGATAAACGCTTCTTTTTATTCGAGAAAGATAAAGCGCTAGTTTTCCCGCGGTGGTAGTCTTACCGGAGCCCTGCAATCCGGCAAGCATAATAATAACCGGCGGTTTAGCTTTTATATTTAATGGCTCGGACTCCCCCAGCAGCGCAACCATCTCATCTCTGATGATTTTAATCATCTGCTGCGACGGCGTGAGACTATCCATGACCTTTTCGCCTATAGCCTTATTTTTTACATTTTCAATAAATTCTTTTACTATAATGTAATTGACGTCGGCTTCTAAAAGGCTTAACCTTACATCTTTAAGAGCGTCTTCTATATTTTTTTCGGATAATTTTCCGAAGCCCCTAAGGTGTTTAAATACTTTTTCTAATTTTGAACTTAAACTATCAAACATTGTTATAATTTTACCGTTTTATTTGTTCGCCTGCTGCTGCCTGTATTATTATTTATTATTATAATTCTTTGCCATATAATTCTTTGCCATATAATTCTTTGCCATATAATTCTTTGATAGATAATTCCAAAATTCTGCGTATAAATATTTATGCATAAAATTTATATGTGGTAAATTATACATTTTATTTGATTTAAAAGATTATGTCAATAACAAAAATTAAAATGTTATTTAGTAATAGACATTTTATAAAGTTATTAACATAACAAAAATTAAAAGTTGACAACATAACAAATCATAAAACAAAATATGCGCAGGCATTAATCTTCACATTAACACCTGCGCATATTCAATATCACTTCTTCGGATGTAAATAAACTTCTATCTTATTTTATTAAATATTTTCTAAAATGCTATTCTCGCATTTAAAAATATAGCATTGGTATCCCCCATCCACTGTCCATAGTTAATATACGCCGTCGATGTTTTAGGGGCATTTCGATATGCACTTTCGTTTAAAAATCTGAAATTTTGGTCGTCTAAGGCAAGCTGAATATTATTGTTTAGTTTATATCCCACGCCCATCACAAATCTCTGAAAATTATAAGGGCTTTCGTACATATTACTTGTACCGTTACTTGCGTAGGCAGTTCCTTCGTTAGGCTGCATAAACCAGTCCTGAATAAGCCCAAATACGCCTATTTTATTTGTTATATTATAATATCCGAAAGCATCTACTCCGTGTTCGCTATTATTTGGAATCGCGCCCACTATGCTTGACGGTAAAGCAACATTAAACGGCAAAGAGCCGTTAGGATTACAAGTTATATCTGGTTCTAAGGTGGAATACTCGCCTATTGGAGAACATGCACTTCCAGCATCTTCGCTGTTTCCGAAACTGGCAGTTCCTCCGCCTAAGGGATATATTAAATTTCTTGCATAATCGTATTGAAGAACAATATTGTACCTGTATGTTTTATAATTAAGAATCAAAGAAGCCCTTGTAACAGGGAGGTTCGACGAACTCACATTATATGCGGACGGTTCAAAACTGCTGTTGTTCATTCCCCATGAATAATATCCGCTGACGCCGAAACCATTTAAATTTGAAGCTGCGCCGAAAGGATAGTAGCTTAATCTTACCTGAGGGCTCTTCTGGTCTGCTTCTTCAGAGTTATGAAATGCCGCATTGTTAAAAATACCGGCATTATACGCCAAATATATCTTACCGTCATTTCTGAATTTGCCGGATGCACCTAAACCTGCCTGAGTAGAGGTAACGCCTAAAAAACCCCATGGGGTTCTTTCTGCAAAATGATAGCCTAAAAGTCCGTCTTCCCACGCTATCATAGGGGTAGGAAACTGACCTGCTTTTATATTTGTCGTGAGTCCATTTCCGCTGTATAGATGGTTGAACTGCAAAAATGCATATTTAAGACGGTAAAATTCCATTCCTCCTGTTATTCCGGAATTTGACGTTTTAACTATATTAGGTGTAATTTTTAAAAACCAGTGTTTATTTGGCTGATAAATAAATATTAAATATCCCCTGTTGACGTTAAAAGCATTATATCCGTTACTACCCGTTGCCGGCGGTTCTTCTTCGAGCTGCATCTGACCGCTGAATCCCGTATTGGTAAAATAGCCGTATCCCATATAAACAAGAGCGTGAAACTGAATATTTTTTAACCATGCCGGCATGGAGGGTATTTCTGAAGACTCTGTCTTTTTGGTTTTAAAAAGTTTAGCCGTCATTTTTTTTCCTATTTTAACTCGTCCTGCACCCGATTTTAAAAACACTTCACCGGTTACAGGATTTTCATAAAGATTGATGCCACCTCCTGTTAAGGCAGATTGTCCCGATGCGCAAGACATCTTCACCTGCAATACCGCAAAGCTTAAAACTGCTATAAATCCAAAAACTAAAATGAAAAACATGGATTTTTGGTTTAAACTTCGCTTTTGTCTCCTGCTTGGTGCGTTCATACCCTCTCCTCTTTGTCGTTTTTTCTGCTGCAATATATTTCAGCAGATATTAAATTGAATTATTATAACTTTAAAATATTAAAATTAATAGTTACTTTTTTCTATTGAGATATATTGAATTATATTAAGATATATTAACTTAAAATTTAATTTTTGGGTGGGGAATTTAATCCGCCATACCCTGGGGAATTTATAATACCATTAACAATTATTTTGCTACTATTCCTCTTCCTTTTTATAATAGCTTACAATAGATAATGTCATATAAAAAGAAGTACAATATATACATTTTGTATACAAATTAGATTTAGCGTGTAGGATATAAATGTTAATTTGTAAGCAATTAGCTTATTAACGGAAGGGTATGTTAATTGGCATTAATTTGTAAGCAGTTAGGCTTGTTAACAGGAGCACGTCAATGGGCATTAATTGAAAACAGACATCTAATTAAAATTTTAACTTAATATATATAATGGGAATGAGCATCATATATTGAATTAATTGCAAAGCACTATTGCTGTTTATTGTATTCATTACGCATATTTTCATAAATACTTTCATAAATACTTATAATTCTATTTACAGAAATATCGGCTTTAAAAAGTCTGTTCGCCCTTTCAAAACCACTAAGCGCTTCTTTTTTCATAATATCAGGATTTTTAATATATTTTTCGATTGCTTCTTTAAGTTGAACAGCATCTTTATAAACGGGCGCATATCTTTTATATTCATCGCCCGATAAATATTCAATAAAATAATCTTTCACCGCCAGACTATCGAAAAGCAGTCTATCTGCCATGGCGTAGTATGGATAGCCGCTAAAAATATTAATAGT
>JAJZJW010000001.1:0-15017 GCA_021809845.1 bacterium
TATGTTTACTTTTGTCAAGTTTATTTTATTTTATTTATTATTTTATATATATTATATTATTTATCGTTTTACCAGAATTCTGGTAAAACGATAAGATTTTGTTCGTTATTAGAATTATTTAAGCAAGGTTTCACAAACATTTGTGAAGACTTGCTATCCTCTTTTTTATCTTTTTTATTGCTACAAGGCTCTGTTTGTATTTAATTCGCTTCGCTCTTAAATACAAACAGAGCCTGCGGTTGCGGGCGGCCTAAAATTATTTTAATTTTTGTTATAGTGTCGGCGGCAGTGTCATTTTAGGGTGGTTTTTGCTTGCTTCGTCTGCTGTTTTTTCTTACTCCGTTATCACGCCTGCGGCGTAATAACTCCGGCGAAAAAAGAGCGCAGACTCCGGCGCAAAAACATTAAGGACGTTATTTAGGGGGGTTCGCTTTGACGACAAAGCTATCCCCCCCCTATAACCCCCAAGAAATCGGGGATGGGGTAGAAACATTTACGGAATTTAAGTTTTTTATAAAAAAATCTTTATTATTTTAAATATCGGTTGTATAATTGATAAAAACATTAATTTAATTTTAATCGGGGGTATATAATTATGCATTACATAAATTTAGGCTTGCTTTTAGTTATAGTGGGTCTTGTCATCGGCGTTTATGTTCATACGGACAGAAAGATTGAAAAATTGTCCGATAAAATTACAGAAGTTGATAATAAATTATCTGCCAGAATGGATAAGCTATCCGATAGAATTGACAAGTTATCGGACAGAATGGACAGGATATATGATATACTTGTCCATATGGGATTTAGAGATAAAGAATATCGCGATAAAGCTGCAAACTAATAAGTCCGAATTTAAGCCTTTTGTCTCAAATTTGTCCCATAGCGTTTTTTATAGAGTTAATTCATTTACAATATCAATAAGTTACAAAATGCGATTGCTGGACTTAGAATCCAGCGGAGTAATCCATGGGGGTTCAACTCCCCCCTTTCGCACCATATAATTATATTTCGAAATTATGTACTTGGCAAATCGAGATTACACCGGACAAGCGGTACGATATGCTATCCGTGTGCAAGGGACTGCCTATACCCTCATTGCGAAGAGCTGCAGCAACAAAGCTATCTTGCGGTTATTATGCTAAATACTGAGGATTGGTTTGTCACAAGTACATAATTCCGTTATATTTTATAAAGTACGACCTTAAAATAGTTTTTATAGCTTTTATAGAAAAAAATTTTATTTTTGGAGGATTTTTATGTCTGGTCATAGTAAGTGGAGCACTATTAAAAGAAAAAAAGGAGCTATAGACGCAAAAAGGGGTAAAATATTTACTAATATTATAAGAGAAATGATTACGGCAACACGAATAGGCGGAAAAGACCCCTCCTCGAACCCGCGTTTAAGGCTTGCTATCGATGAAGCTAAGGCGAATAATATGCCGAAGGAAAATATAGAAAGAGCTATAAAAAAAGGCGCCGGCGAACTAGAAGGAGATTCATACGAAGAGCTTATTTATGAAGGTTACGGTCCGGCAGGTGTTGCTACTTTAATTGAAGTGCTGACAGACAATAAAAACAGAACCGTTTCCGAATTAAGATATGCCCTTTCAAGGCATGGCGGAAGTCTCGGAGAATCCGGCTGCGTTGCATGGATGTTTAACAAAAAAGGAACGCTTGGATTTGACGCTTCAAAGTACACGGAAGACAATATAATGGAGATAGCGCTGGACCTAGGAGCGGAAGACGTTAGAACGGAAGAAGATGAAATAATTGTAACTACCGACCCTAAAGATTTTGAAGATATTAAGAAGGCATTTGAAGATAAGAAAATGACGGTAAAGTTTGCAGATGTTGTTTATATTCCGCAAACTTACATTGAACTTCAAGGAAAAGAATCGGAGCAGATGATTAAGCTTTTAGATGCGCTTGAAGAAATAGAAGGTGTTCAAAATGTTAATGCAAATTTTGATATAATCGATGATAAAGAATAATAGCTGTTGTCCTCCAAACAAAAATATTAACAATAACAATGCCCGTAATTGTTCAATACGAATTATAGGAATAGACCCCGGTTCAATATATACCGGATGGGGCATTTTAGATTCTGCCCAATTCGGCAGAAAAATAAAGTTGGTTTCTATAGGACTTATTGACGCGAAAAAATATACCTACCCAAATAATTTAGCTCTGATTTTTACTGAATTAAAACAGATAATTGAGGAATACCGACCTGAAATTATGGTGATAGAATCAGTTTTTTTAGGTTTAAACCCTTCTTCGCTGATTAAGCTTTCCCAAGCTCGGGGTACTATATGTCTGCTATCCTCGCTATATGGCATAAGTCTGAAAGAATATGCGCCGAGATATATTAAAAAAAATGTTGCAGGCTACGGTGGAGCAGATAAAGAAGCTGTCCGCAGAATGGTTTATAATTTTATAAAAGAGTTGAACGACATTGATTTCTGTGATGATACTGAAAATGGTGAAAATACCGAACATACTGAAAATATTAAGAATAGTGGAATCGATATGAATGTCAATGTTGATAAAATTAGGCAGTGCCGTAGCCATAATAATGAAGATGATTATAATTTTAGCAATAATACCGGTAAAAAATTTTTTAAACCACTGAATAATAATATATCAGATGCCTTGAGCGCTGCTATATGCTGTGCCACCGATATGTCAAATTATGTTTAGCTCAATATCAATAAAAGATATGATAAAAATTAAGATAAAATAAAAATGAAGATATAATAAAAATTAAAATATGATAAAAATTAAGATAAAATAAATAAAACAAAAATAAAATAATATGATAGCTTTTTTGCGCGGTAATATAATATATTCCGATATAGAAAAATCACTTGTTATCTTAGATGTAAAAGGTGTTGGCTACGAAATTTTTCTTCCGGTTAACCAAATGTATTTTTCACAGTTTTTTCTTCAGCAAAATAATTATAATTATGATGATTATGCTTTCCATGACGATTGCCATAACGATAATAATATGGGCGCAATAAATAGATGCACATCTTTTTTTATATATACTTATGTTCGGGAAGACAGGATAGTTCTTTACGGATTTCCTAATTTCACTCAGAGAGAACTGTTCAGTATATTATTAGATACAAAAGACATAGGACCAAAACTTGCCGTGACCATTCTTTCAAACATAAATGCGGATGACTTTATTAATCTTATACTGACTAAAAATATTGCAGGATTGTCTTCAATTAAAGGTATAGGAACTCTAACAGCGGAAAGAATAGTATCTGGACTGAAAAATAAAATAGTCAAAAGATTTAATTCGTTTAAAGACGTTGAAGCCGCAAATATTGGCGGCAACAGTTATAGTTACGATATTAATAACGGCGAAAGCGGGAATAGCGGTCTTAATGTCGGTACCAGCATTGCAAATGTTTATGACGATGGAAAAAACAACGAAAATAATAACAGTCTCAACGGAAGTCTTAACAACGAAAATAATAACAGTATTAACAATTATAAAAGCAATAATAGTGTTAAGGTGGTGAGCAATAATAACAACAGCGGTTATACAGATAATAATAATGTTAATGCAAATAGCCAGAGCAGTAATATCACTCACAATAATAGCAGAAATAGCAATAAAAATAACAATAGCAATAACAATAGATTTAACAATGGCAATAGCAATAATAGTACAGGCAAAAATATTATTTACGAAACGGCTCTGGCATTAAATGCCTTGGGATACTCGATGGCTGATTCTATTGAACTGGCGAGCCGCACAAGTAAAGATATGCAAGAGCAAAACCAAATTGCCTATGCCGGAACAAAGGCAGCTTATATTTGCGAAATTAATACGGAAAACTTGATTAAAGAATGCCTTAAACATATATATAAAAATAAAATATTATCATGAGTTCATATAACATATATATAAAAATAAAATATTATCATGAGTTCATATAACATATATATAAAAATAAAATATTATCATGAGTTCATATAACATATATCTAAAAATAAAATATCATCATGAGTTCATATAACATATATATAAAAATAAAATATTATCATGAGTTCATATAAAAAAGATTTTAGCAAAAATAATGCTAATGCTGCGCTAAGTGAAGAAGCAAAAGCTGATGACGAATTAACCAAATTAACCAGTCCGAATACTTTAAATAAATCGGCCGGGTATAACGACACCCGCAACAACGAAAACATCGATAATTATAACAGTAAAAACAGCGGCAGCAGTAATAATATTAAAAATAATGAAGATGAAGATGATGATGATGATTATATAAACCCGGCGCTTCACGATAATCCCGTAAGACCTTTAAGTTTTAAAGAATATATAGGTCAGACGAAACTGAAAGAAAATCTTCTTATTTTTATAAATGGCGCAAAAAAAAGAAAAGCCAAAACTGGAAAATACGATTTAGACCACCTTCTTTTTTTCGGTCCTCCGGGACTCGGGAAAACTACTTTAGCAACAATAATAGCAAAAGAACTGGGTGTTAATATAAAAACAACCTCCGGACCTTCGATAGAAAAAACAGGGGATGTTGCCTCTATTCTATCTTCAATAGGCGAGGGAGATATTGTTTTTATCGATGAAATTCACAGACTGCCCAAACCTGTTGCTGAAATGCTTTATCCTGCAATGGAAGATTTCAGGTTAGATATTGTCATAGGCGAAGGACCGTCGGCAAAATCAATAAGGCTTTCACTGCCCCGTTTTACGCTAATCGGTGCCACGACAAGAGCAGGGCTTATTCCGTCGCCGCTGAGAGACCGCTTCGGTTTTGCCTCAAGGCTTGAATATTATGACGTTGAGGAATTAACCGAGATTATAATAAGGTCTGCTTCAATATATAACATTCCTGTTGAAAAAAAAGCCGCCGAAGAAATAGCGCGCCGCAGCAGAGGTACGCCTCGAATAGCAAATAAAATGCTCAGAAGATTGAGGGATTACATGCTGCACCTCAGGCAGAATTCTATAACACTGGAAGTAGCAAGGTACGGTATAGACAAGCTTGGTATAGACGAACTCGGTTTAGACGACAACGACAAATTTTTTCTGCGTACATTGATAAATAAATTTGCAGGCGGTCCGGTCGGAGTTGATACGCTGGCTCAGGCGATGAACGATGAAAAAGGAACGTTAGAAGAAGTAATAGAACCTTATTTAGTATCCTGCGGACTTATAGCCAGAACTAAAAAAGGCAGAATAGCCACCGAAAGCGCATATAAACACTTTAATATAATAAGAGAAGATTCGTTATTTTAAATTATAAATTATATAACACTGCTAAATAAAACTGCTGTATAAAACTATTAAATATAATAAATATAAATATATAAACTAAAGACTATGAATGGCAAACTGCTTTTGCACATCTGCTGCGCGCCTTGTTTAATGTATCCGTATAAATTGCTCAAAGACGAATTTGACGTTATGCTCGGATATTTCTATAACCCCAATATTCACCCATATACGGAATATTTAAAACGGCAAAATACGCTTAAAGATTTCTCCGAACATTCCGGACTTAAAGTTATTTACGAAAAAGAATATAAAATGGAAGAATTCTTGCGTTCCGTCGTATTCAGAGAAGAAAACCGCTGTTATTACTGTCTGAGTTCAAGACTTGAAAAAACTGCTCTGCTCGCTAGGTCATCAAAATTTGATTATTTTACTACAACGCTTCTGTATAGCAAACATCAGAAGCATGACTTTATAAAAGAAACAGGTTTAAATTTAGAAAAAAAATACGGTGTAAAATTTTATTATTCAGATTTCAGAGCGGGCTATAAAGAAGGTATCGAATTATCGCATGCGAATAATTTATACAGGCAAAATTACTGCGGATGTATCTATAGCGAAAAAGAAAGATTCTATAAATAAGACGATAAACATAACATTAAATAAAATAAAATATATAAAAATAAATAAAATAAAATAACATTAAATAAAATAAAATATATAAAAATAAATAAAATAAAATAACATTAAATAAAATAAAATATATAAAAATAAATAAAATAAAATAACATTAAATAAAATAAAATATATAAAAATAAATAAAATAAACGGATATATGAGAAGGTTACTTCCCGCTTTAAGAGCTCGTTATCATCTTATGCTAATATAAAATGTGCAGTTCATTTCTCATAACTAGCATTAAAATAAAATTATTTATGTATTTTCTTTTATGCGACCGCACCCCCTTCCTCAGCTTATTTTTTTAATATTATAATATAATCAAGCAGTTAAACTATAACATAATATAATATAAAGTAATGTAAAGCTTAATGTAACTATGGCACGATAGTTGCATTATTTAATCTATCGGGACCGGCATTATTTTATTGGGGCAGATACTTTTATTGAGGACAGAAAATAATTAATTTTTATTAGTATATTTAGTATATTTGTGCCGTCTGTTATTAGTCTTGTGCAAGACAGAAACTGATTAATTTTTAGTGAGTATATTTTATTTAGCATATTATATTTAGTATCTAAACATATTTTAATCTATTAAAAACATATTAAAATGCTTGAAAGATATTAAAAATGCATATAAAACAAAATAAACTTTTAAACAAAGAATTCAAATAATAAAACAATTATAATAATTATATAAATTAAACAAAGAATTCAAATAATAAAACAATTAATAATTATATGAATTCAAATAAGGAATTCAAAGATGGAAGACAAAAAAACAATAAAAAGAACTGTTATAGCCGAATCAGACGAATTTCAAAATACCGTCAGAAATATTGTTTATCTTAAATCGGTAGGGCTTCATTCAGGAAAAGACGTATCCATTATTATAAAACCTGCGCCGGCAAATAGCGGAGTTGTGTTTATAAGAAAAGACCTTCCGTCGCCTGTACTTATCAAGGCTGATTCCGAGAACATTTGTTCAACCAACTTGAGAACAAGCATTGGCAGGAATGGAGTCTGTATATCTACAGTAGAGCATCTTATGTCGGCTTTATGGGGTGCAGGTATCGACAATGCGTTCATAGAAGTTTACGGCGAAGAGATACCGGCTCTCGACGGCAGCGCAAAGATATACTATGAAGCAATCAATGAAAGCGGAATAAAAAAATTGGGAGCAAAAAGAAAATATCTTAAAATATTAGAGCCTATCATAATTGCTCCTGCAGAGGGTTCTGAAGGGAACGATTATTCTATTGCGGTTTACCCTGCGGAAGATTTTGAAATATCATATTCAATGAATTTCAATCATCCTTTTGTTGGTTCCGGATTATTTGAATCGCAGATAAGTACGGTTAATTTCTATGCCGAAATTTCAAAGGCAAGAACATTCGGTTTTTTAAAAGAGGTCGAACTTTTAAAGAAAAACGGTCTTGCGCTGGGAGGAAGTCTTGACAATGCACTTGTTCTTAACGAAACAGGCGTGTTAAACAAAGAAGGGCTGAGATACAAAGACGAATTTATAAGACATAAAGTATTAGACCTAATCGGAGACCTTTATCTATCCGGATATAGAATAAAAGGAAAAGTGGTAGCAAAAAAAACAGGTCATGATATGAACGCAAAACTTGTGAAAGCGATAAATGATAATAAACCCAAAATGCGCTTACGCGGCAGCAGCAAAAGCGCTGGCATCGTCAACAATAAAAAAGCGCAGCTATACGGCAAAACATTTCAGCCGGATTGTTTGTTAGTAAATTACTAGCGGCGGAGTATAATACCCCTTATTTTAAATTATTTTATTTTATTTTAACTGTTATTTTTTTATTAGTAGCGGAGCAGCACTCCTTATTTCTTATTATTTTATTTTAAATTATTTTATTTTAATTGTTATTTTTTTATATTTGCAGCGCATTTGATTTAAATTTTAATGCATATTATGTAAATATATTTTATGTAAATATATTAATTTATTGAATATATGCATAATATTGGCAATTTTGCTGCCGTTTCTTTAAAAATACTTGACATTTAATTAATGTCGTGATAAAAACTATACTTAAATAAGGGATATTTTACCGATAATTTAATTAAAGAACTAATTAAAATTTTATTAAAATTTAAAATTAAAAACGGAGGTAAAGATGAGAAGCAAATTAATTTCGTCGGTGGCGCTTGTTGTTGCGTTAGCCGGCTTTCTAGCTATGACGATGGTCTCACCTTCTTTTGCCGCTTCACAGGCAAATAAGGCTGGAGTATCGTTTTCGTTAAACGGACAGTATCTTGCAATAGGCGAGTGGTCGCAGAATCAGGCTCAGGCGTTTGAGAACAACGTAAGCCCCAGCAAAAATACCTATCAGGCGTTTTTGCAGAGATTAAGATTGAACTCTACGGTTAGCTACGACAAATTAGCCCACGGCATGCCGCTTGCAATGCTGGCAGTCCAGATGGACCTTACTAATGCTTACAACGGTATAACAAACGGTTACGGCACCAACGGTTATTACTTATTGGGCGGAACCCCTGCTCCTACCGGTTTTAACAACGATTTTAACACATTCGGATTAAGACAGGCATACATCAGATTGATAACCCCGATAGGCGCAATTATGTTCGGCAGAATGCCGGTTAAGTTTGGTCTTGGTGTTGCAGTTAATACCAATGCAGACGGCTTAGGCGATTTCATACCGCTTGGCAATGTCGGAATTTTTGCAGGAACTTTGTTCGGCAGCGAAGTCAGTGCGTATGATACAACTGCTCCATGTGCCACCGCCTCTAATCCCACTACAGTATGTGCATTACCCGGAACTACTGAAGGTTTTTATCCTCCGGCAGTAGAAGGATACACGCATATACAAATGGGAACAATACCGACTATCGAAGTTATGAGTCTAAAGCCTGTCGACAACGTCAGCTACAGCGTATGGCTAACGGAGGCACATTTAAATCAGTTCGAAGCAGCCTTGTCTTCTGCGAAGACGGCATATACAGGAGGAACTACTTCCGGAAATTATTCAGCAATCAGCAATATAAGTTCAGTAGCTCCTACCGCTAACATTACTTTCGGCGGCTTTAGCGTAAAATACTCGAATGCAGGCACAAAGTTCGGATTGGAAGCAGATTATTTCAGAGGCAGAATTATTGCATCTAATCAAGCAATAACCTTTGCTTCCGAATATGGAATGCCAAATTTAGCTGCTTTACAAAATTATTTGGTAAGTACGACTGGACAGGGAGTGTTGCCTGTTACTCCAAGCGGTAATAACGAATACAATGGAATCAATGCGTATGACTTGTACTTAACCGGTTCTACGATGCTACATGCTGCAACGCCTATGTCTTTAGGTTTGAAATTTGGTGTCGGTGCTCCGATAGCAAGTGGAGACTATAATTTCACATATTATTCGACAATTCAGAATACAAAAACATTGTTTGGCGATGTTATAGGTTCTTCATGGCAGCCGATTCAGTTTAATGCTCCCGGAAATAATTACATTTATGGCGGTGCAGCAGGCGAATCAGTTGGACCTAATCTTGCAAATAAATACGTAATTATGGTCGATGCAAGAGAATATTTACCGTCAAGTAATACATTAAAAGAATCCCTAATTCATGCTGCTTGGCTGCATGATACAATAAATGGACAGCAGGTATTCGGCGGTTCGGATATTGGAACGGAGTTTGACCTTAACTTCACGCACCACTTTACAAAAACATTAGCATGGCAGGCGTGGGGTTCATACGTATGGACAGGTTCCGGCGTTGAATCAGCTACATACGCTCCAACTGGAACATTTGCCGGCGCAGCAACAAAAGATATAACTGCTCTTGGAAGCGACATTTCTTGGAACTTCTAATAAGCTAATTACTTTAGTGAGTTTGATTTAATATTTAATATGCAGATGTCATTTTGACATATTAAATCAAAATGCTAATTGCAAAAAATAGATTTTTTATAAAAAACCCTCAATATATTCATAAAATATATTGAGGGTTTTTTTAATTATATCATTCATTTATAATAATGAATTATTATTTTATCATTCGAGATTTTTACTTACTACCCACGCCTATTAATGTTTATCAACTTCTTTTTAAAAAATGAACGTTTCTGCAAGACACGAGAAAATATTTAAGCTATGCCAATTTGTTTACAACTTCTTTTTAAAAAATGAACGTTTCTGCAAGAACTTCTGATTAGCTAATTTTACTTAATCAATTATAAAACTGTAACAAAACTGTAACAAAAATTTAACACAAATGTAACAAAACTGTAACAATAAATTTGATATGATACATCTATTAACAATTGAGTACAATATTATTTAAAAGTTAAAAGTTAAAAGTTAAAAGTTAAAAGTTAAAAGTTAAAAGTTAAAAGTTAAAAGTTAAAAGTTAAAAGTTAAAAGTTAAAAGTTAAAAGTTAAAAGTTAATATTTAGTACAACTATTTTATTGTCATTAAAAGGGGAGTAACTAATGAAATTTCAATTAACAAAAAGAAAAGCTTATGTTCTTTATGCTGCAATGTTTATTGTTATGATTACCGCAGCTTTAACAGGCTGCGCTAAAACTAAAACGCCGCCGTCTGCAAAATCTGTTACAAGTGTGCCTTCGGGAACAATTACAATTTCTGGTTCAACGATGCTGTACCCGTTAAACAGCGTATGGGCAGTGCAATATCACAAAATTCATTCTAATGTTACGGTTTCCGTTGCAGGTACCGGTTCTGGTTTCGGAATATCAAACGCTGCCGACGGCAATATTACAATCGGCGCTTCCGATGCGTACCTCACTAAAGCTTTTAAAAAAAGATACCCTGATTTAGTCAATGTTCCTGTTGCTCTTGACGATGCGCAGGTAATTTATAACATACCCGGTATACCTAAAAAGGTAAATCTTAAAATGACGCCTAAGTTGGTAGCTGATATTTATCTGGGTAAAATTAACAATTGGGATAATCCGATATTTAAGAAACTAAATCCAAAGTATAAGTTTCCAAATCTTCATATCTTCGTAGTTCATAGAGCTGATGCAAGCGGAACGACTTTTGATTTTACAAGTCTTTTGACTGATACATCAAAAACATGGTCAAAGAAAGTGGGCAGAAGTCTATCTCCAAGCTGGCCGACAGGAAGCGGGTATCTTGGAAGCGACGCTGTTGTCTCAGCCGTTAGGAGCACAAAAGGAGCTATAGGCTATGTAGGGTTAGGCTGGGTTTTAGAATACCATCTTTCCAGTGCTGCTATGAAAAATAAGGCGGGAAACTACGTGGTCGGTTCTGTTAAGACCATTACTGCCGCAGGAGATGCTGCACTCAAAAGCGGTAGTTTTCCAGCCGATTTTGACAGATCTATAGTTTGGAACGTAAGCGCAAAAAATGCATATCCTGATTCTAATTTTGAGTTCTGGATGATAAGAAAAAAACAGACTAACCCAAATACTACAAAGATAATTAAAAATCTTGTAAATTGGGCATTAGGACCGGGGCAGAATTCTAAATACACTGTAAAGACAGGGTTTGCTCCTCTACCTAAATCTGTAATGGGCAATGTCAAAAAATTACTTTCAGAAGTGAAATAGTAAAATTAAGTTATAATATTATTTATAATAATAAGCTGTAAATATAATACCCCTTTTTTATAAATCTATAAATTAGGGGTATTTTTTCATGTTAAATTTACATTTTATTTATATTAAATTAAATTTATAGATGTTTATTAATAGCTCTCCTTAACTTTTTAGACAGACGTTAGCAGCCTTCAAATTTATTTAATTTAATTTTTTGATTTATATTATAAATTACCTATCTACGACCCATATCTATAAATATCTATAATAAGTTATATATCGGTATATGTAGTATATATAAGCATATGTGAATATATGTTGGTATATATGCCTATATTTAAAAATTTCTTGAAATATATTCTAATAAAATCTATAATTTAAAAATGGCAAAACTTAATCAGAAACTAAAACTAAAACTAAAATATAAAGACGATTTATTCAAATTTATTCTTTCTATTTTTATTTTTGGAATAATATTAATTTTTATTACAGTTGTAGCTATTATAATATATTATAGCTATCCTGCAGTCAGCCGCTTTGGAATAGCATTTCTATGGACAAAAGAATGGAATCCTCCTAAAGAAATTTTTGGAGCCGCTACTTTCATTGCAGGAACGTTTATGGTAACTATTATTGCCTTAATATTTGCAATACCGTTAAGTCTCGGAATAGGTATTTTTCTTGAAGAATACTGCCCAAAATTTTTAAAAGGCTTTTTTACTATAATTATTGAGATTTTGGCTGGTATTCCTAGCGTTATTTTTGGTGTTTGGGGTGTTCTTACTATTGTGCCTTGGCTGAGAAGAGATATAGAACCTTTTTTTGAAGCACATTTTTCCAATATCCCGTTTTTAAAGGTTACGGAGAATATCGGATATGGAATATTAGCCGCCTCTATAGTTGTAGCTTTTATGGTTGTGCCTATTATAGCGTCCATTACCAAAGACGCACTGGCTGCCGTTCCTAAGATAACAAAAGATGGTGCGCTGGCTATGGGAGCTACGAGACTTGATGTAATTAAAGACGTATCTTTACCCTTTTCATACAGAGGCATATACGGTGGCATAATATTAGGATTTGGCAGAGCAGTCGGTGAAACGATAGCTGTGGTGCTTCTTATCGGAAACCAGGCTATAATTCCGAAATCCATATTTGGTGTAGGATATACTATTTCCGCCATGCTTGCCAATACTTTTACATTTGCCGTGATAAGCCCTATTTATGCCTCTAGCGAGGTGGCTCTTGCGTTGATACTTCTTTTAATTAGTCTTATCGTAAATATAATCGGCAGAAATGTTTTGCAAAAAGTTATAGGCGGAAAACTTTCCAGAACCCAATTTGGCGGCGGTTGATTTCAGAAGTTCTTTGATTTATATAGGCAATACATAATAATATAAATTAATAATACAGTATAGAACATGGAACATACAAAGTATAACGACGTATAGTATATAACAGAAAGTGACAAAATATTAACAAAATATGACAGAAAAAGAAAACAATAAAAAGACGGAAGATTTAGGAAACTATTTTCCTATAAATAAGTCTTATATTAAAAGAAAAAAAATATACAACAGGATAGCTTACACATTTGCGGCACTTGCTTTTATAATAGGGGCTTTTCCTGTTTTTCACATAATTTACAGTGCTCTTATTATAGGATATAAATATCTTAACTGGAATTTTATTTCAACTCTTCCTTCAGGTTTTCCAATAGGGGCGAAAGGCGGAATTTTAAATGCAATTATAGGAGATTTATATCTTGTCGTAATCGCTTCCTGCCTTGCAGTGCCGCTTGGAATAGGTTCCGGATTGTATTTATCGCTTTTCGGCAAAAAAAGAACTAACAGCATCATAAGACTGCTTAACGAACTTATGATAGGAATACCGTCGGTGGTCTGGGGAATCATGGGTTTCTACATCTTTTCCACAAATGCCGGATTGGGATTTCATTTTGGATTTTCTGCACTTGCCGCCGGACTTACTTTAGGTTTTATAATGACCCCTATAGTAACGCTCTTAACAGAACAGGCAGTTAACCGTATTCCTGTGTCTTACATAGAAGGGGCTCTTGCTATGGGTGCTACGAAATGGCAGGCTACCAAGTCTGTAATAGTTAAAGCGGCTATGGGAGGGATATTCACAGCCGTGCTTCTTGGTGTTCTGAATATTATAGGACAGACCGCACCGCTGCTTTTTACAAATTACTATAATACAGGTATGCCGACAGGAGTTACAGGTCCGGGCGGAGCAGTCGGAGACCTTGCAATGCTCATTTTTATTTATATTCATGAACCGTCCCGTATTTTGCACTATAAAGCGGAGGCGGCTTCGGTTGTTCTATTGTTTTTTGTTTTTGCACTTGATATTGGAATGAGGCTTATTAGCTGGGTTACCGTAAAGATTTTTGAAATGCTGTAATATTAAAATAATATAAATACAAAAAAGGTTGTATAATGGCTGATATTGATAAGAATAATAAAAATAATAATATTGATAAAAACAATATAGATAATGCGATAGATAATAATAAAGAAGAAATTAAAATTGAAGTGAAAAATCTTAATTTTTATTATGGAGACTATCATCTATTAAAAGATATTAATTTATTTTTCAAAAAAAATTCAGTGTGTACAATACTAGGTCCTTCGGGCTGCGGGAAATCTTCTTTTCTAAGAACGCTCAACAGAATGAATGATTATACCGAAGGGTCGAAACTTAAAGGAGAAGTTTTATTAGACGGAAAAAACATATATGACAAGTCGATTGACGTTGTGGAACTAAGGAGAAATGTTGGAATGGTTTTCCAGAATCCAAACCCGTTTCCAAAAACAGTATTTGAAAATGTAGCTTTTGGATTAAAGATACATGGCATAAGAAATAAGCAATTTATCGCCGAAAGGGTTGAAAAGTGTTTAAAATATGCGGGATTGTTCGATGAAGTAAAGGACAAACTTCATAAAAATGCTTTTTCACTGTCCGGCGGACAGCAACAGAGATTGTGTATTGCAAGAGCAATCGCAACTAATCCATCAGTATTGCTCATGGATGAGCCTACCGCTTATTTGGATCCCGCGTCGACCGCCACTATATTAGATTTGATTGCAAATTTCAAAAAATTCTATACTATAATAATTGTGAGCCATAATATTCAACAAGCAGGCAGAATATCCGATTATAGCGGATTTTTCTTAAACGGTGAACTTATAGAATTTAGTAAATCAGGAGATTTTTTTACCAGACCAAAAGATAAGAGAACGGAAAATTTTATTACAAACAGGTTTTAATTTTTAATATTTAATTCAATCCAAACTAAACCAAACTAAACCAATCTAATTATATGTATTTATTTTATTTTAATTTCATTTATCTAATCTAATAATATATATTTAATATAATTTAATATGATTTATTCAATTTAAACCAATCTAATTATATGTATTTATTTTATTTTAATTTCATTTATCTAATCTAATAATATATATTTAATATAATTTAAT
>JAJZJW010000001.1:15027-89492 GCA_021809845.1 bacterium
ATCTAATAATATATATTTAATATAATTTAATATGATTTATTCAATTTAAACCAATCTAATTATATGTATTTATTTTATTTTAATTTCATTTATCTAATCTAATAATATATATTTAATATAATTTAATATGATTTATTCAATTTAAACCAATCTAATTATATGTATTTATTTTATTTTAATTTCATTTATCTAATCTAATAATATATATTTAATATAATTTAATTTATTTAATCTAATCTAATCTAGTCTGGTCTATTTCAATTTAATTCAATTTAATATAATATAATATACTTTAATGTTATCTTATTTATATATTAATGTGAACAGAGGTTATACTTTATGAATATTCTTGATAGAGAGCTCATAAACTTAAAAAGAAGTATCGTAGATATGAGCGAATTAGTTAACAGTCAATTAAATAAAGCAACAAAATTTTTGTTTGAAAAAGATAAGGAAATTGCAGAGCTCGCTATAAAGAATGATTTGCAGATTAATTCGATGGAAGTAAACATAAATGAAAATTGCATAAGACTACTTGCATTGTATCAGCCTGAAGCAGCAGACCTTATGTTTATTACTACATCTATGAAAATTATTACCGACCTCGAAAGAATGGGAGATTTATGCGCTTCTATCTGTCAAATGGGATTAAAGTTAACTGACGGAGCATCTTCTTCCGAAGAATTTCAATGTATATACTCTTATTTCAAAGATGTTGCCAATAGAGGCGATGAAATGTTGAAGCTTGCTGTTAAGATGTATGCAGATGGCGTCAAAGAAAACATAGAACTTAAAGATATTATAATAAAAGATGAAAACATTATAGACGTTCTTTCCCATAAAATTATTGTAGATATTGTAAACAATTCAATTAAAAACTTTAATTTGTTAGAAAACAATATCACTTATATATTCATTGCAAGAAAATATGAAAGATTTGCTGACCATGCGCAAAAAATTATGGAGCTCTTACTATACATGGAATTAGGTAAAACCTTAAGAAATCTTCCGGAATTCTAATTTTTATAAGTTTAAGTTTGGCAATGCGAAATAATAATGCAATTATAAGATGTAATGTATAAGATATATATGAAGCAATAAGATAATTGCAAGACATATATAACATAATAAAATAATAAGATAATTAATAAGATATAATTGAATTACTTAGTATTAATAAGATATAATTGAATTACTTAGTATTAATAAGATATAATTGCATTACTTAGTATAGATAAAAATAAATGAAAAAAAATAGATGAAAGAGCTTTTAAATGCATTTAAAAGAAATAAATTAGCTTTAGTTTCACTTTTGTTTATTTTATTAGTTATATTTGCAGCCATTTTTGCCCCTTATATATCCCCTTATAATCCTGATAAAATAAACGTAAATGCCATACTTCGGCCCCCCAGCTTCGCACACTGGTTAGGAACAGACCAGCTTGGACGGGATGTTTTTTCCAGACTTATATATGGCAGCAGAATTTCAATAGAAGTAGGTTTTATAGCAGTGTCTATTTCATTATTTATCGGGGTTATTGTAGGCGCGTTCTCCGGATATTATGGCGGATTGATAGACAGCCTGCTGATGAGGTTTGTTGATATAATGCTGACGTTCCCTTCTTTTTTTCTTATTCTTGCTATAAGCGCTATATTAAAACCTTCGATTATAAATATTATGATAATTATAGGATTAACTTCATGGATGGGTGTTGCAAGAATAGTAAGGGCGGAATTTATACAAAATAGGCAGAAAGATTACGTTCTTGCTGCAAAAGCTTCAGGCGCTTCCGATTTGTACATTATTTTTTCCGAGATTTTACCAAACTGTATAGCTCCGATATTAGTTTCAGCGACATTGGGTATAGCAGGGGCTATTTTAATTCAGGCATCTTTAGCTTTCTTAGGTATAGGAATCATGCCTCCTACTGCAAGCTGGGGCGGTATGCTCTCAAGGGGCAAAACATATATAATGATTGCATGGTGGTTGACGTTATTTCCCGGAGCTGCAATACTGATGACCGTATTGAGCTTTAATCTTATCGGTGAAGCTGTAAGGGACGCTCTTGATCCGAGAGCGAATAGAAGTTTAAGATAAATTTCATTATATTTATTATATATATTTTTTATTTTTATTTCTTATTTTATATTTATAATATATTTTTTATTTTTATTTCTTATTTTATATTTATAATATTTTATATTTTTTTATGGCTATTTATATTCTTAAAAGGTTAATTTTTATGTTGCCTATTTTAATAGGTATAACCTTGATATCTTTTTTTGTTATCCATCTTGCTCCGGGAAATCCTTTAACAGAACAGCTTGGTTTAAATCCAAAGGTATCAATGAGCGCAAGGCTTCAGCTTGCTAAATTATACGGGTTAAATAAACCTTTAATATCGCAATATATCAGCTGGATTAAACGAATAGCGACGCTTAATTTCGGGAGGTCTTTCACTGCCGACCATGAACCTGTTATTAAGGAAATATCAAGGACAATAGGCATAACCATATTAATTAATTTGCTTGCCCTTATTTTTATCTTTATCTTTTCTATTCCAATAGGCGCTATTTCTGCAGTAAGACAAAATTCGCTCTTTGATAAAATCTCTACGGTCGTAGTATTTATCGGTTTCGCGGCTCCTTCGTTTTGGGTGGCGCTTCTCCTTATAATTTTTTTTGGAATTAATTTGCACTGGTTGCCTATTGGGGGAATTACCTCATTAAATTATCGATTTTTATCACCGGCAGGAAAGATTATAAATATAGCTAAACATTTAATTATGCCGGTTTTTGTTGCAGGTTTTGGCGGAATAGCCGGACTTTCCCGCTATTTAAGGGGTAATATGCTGGAAGTTTATAGAAGCGAATATATAACAACGGCAAGAGCTAAAGGACTTAAAGAATATGTTGTGATATACAAACATGCATTGAAAAATGCGTTAATACCTTTTATAACTATTTTAGGTTTAAGCGTACCCGGACTTATCGGTGGAAGCGTCATCATAGAAACTATTTTTGATATAAACGGCATGGGCAGACTTTTTTATCAGAGCGTGTTAGCGCGGGATTATCCTACTATAATGGGTATACTTGTCATAGGTGCGGTTCTTACGCTGCTCGGAAATTTAATTGCGGATGTTGCATACGCTATAGTTGACCCTAGATTGAGAAAATAAATTAACAATTGAATAGGCTCATAAAATGATATATAATTTAAGGATACAAAGGAATAAATAATAGTAGTATATAGCGGTATTACGATATTGGTTTATAAAAAAAATAATATTTTTTTAATTAAAAAAATAAAAAAATAGTATCTGTCTATAATCTAATTAAATATTAAATAGTCGTATTGTGATTTTTATTATAAAAAAAATAGTATCTGTCTATAATCTAATTAAATATTAAATAGTCGTATTGTGATTTTTATTATAAAAAAAATAGTATCTGTCTATAACTAAATTAGCTTTTGCAATTAACCAATCAACCTAATTAAGAAGGAATCAAAAATGTATAAAAAAATACTGATTTTATTTTCTATTATGGCGGTTTCTGCCCTTGCACTTTCAGGGTGCGCTACCACGCGCAATATACAGGGCAGACCTATAGTATCTTCTTCCGTTAATAAAATAATTAACGGGGTTACTACCAAAAGTCAGATTCTTTCTATGTATGGTCCGCCGCTGTCTATTTCAAAAAATATTCTGAAACCCGGTATTGAAACCTATAAGTACAGATTCAGATATAAAAAATATGTGCATATGGGAGACGAGATACTCACGTCCGCCACAAGGAAATTAACAGAAAAGCTGGATATAACTTTTAAACATAATATTGTTATAGCTCACAGTTTTACCACGCAAGGCAATATTTCATTAAAAAAAATATTAAAAAAGAAAAATAGATCAGGTTCTCAGTCTCAAAATGGCAATAATAATTATTAATTAAAATATTTACGGGTTGCCGCCGACTGCAAACCAAGTACGGTTTGTTAAGACGTCAATTTTTGGGCGGCACCCTCTAATATAAATATAAAGAACTGAAAAAGTAGGCTGAGATATTGATGAAAATTAAATTTACAAAATTAGAAGGGGCGGGTAACGATTATATCTACATTGATGCCATTAATGATTTGCCTAAAAATTTAGTTAATAATTCAAATTTTTATAGGGAGCTTGCGGTTAAAATCAGCGACAGACATTTTGGTGTTGGTTCGGATGGCGTAATTGTGATACTTCCTCCTGATATTGACCAAAAAAACGCGGACTTTAAAATGCGAATGTTTAATGCCGACGGTTCTGAAGGAGAAATGTGCGGAAACGGCATAAGATGTTTTGCAAAATATGTTTACGACCATAAACTCATTTCAAAAAATTTGATAAGAATAAACACACTTGCCGGGAGCAAAACTGTCAAGGTTTTTACCTGCGGTGACAGATATAATTGTGAAAACGGTGTAAATTCTGTTGAATATGCCATGGTTGAAATGGGAAAACCTGAATTCGAAAGCGCTAAAATTCCTGTTAATATTGATAAACCAGAAGTGATTGGCGAGATTATTCAAGCTGGAGGCATGGAATTTAAAATCAATTGTGTCTCTATGGGTAATCCTCATTGCGTAATATTCGTAGATGATGTTGATAATTTCAATGTAGGTTATTATGGTCTGCTTATAGAAAACAACCATTTGTTTCCTAAAAGGATAAATGTTGAATTTACCGAGATTATTTCTAGTGAGTCTGTAAAGGTAAGAACTTGGGAACGCGGTTCAGGCGAAACACTGGCATGCGGAACCGGCGCATGCGCAGTTTACAGTATCATTCAAAAGATTATAGGTATAAACTGCATTAACAGTATTAGCAATTATAACAGTATTAGTAATAATATCGGTAATAATAATAGTAGTAATCATCATCTCAGCAATGATATAGGTGGCAGCAGTAATAATATTAATAGCAGCAGTAATAACAGCAATAATAAAAGTGATAATAATAAAAGTGATAATAATAATGCAGATTCGCTAAATGTAATTTTGCGCGGCGGCGTTCTGCAGATTGCAGGCGATATAAATAAATCTGTATTAATGACGGGACCGGCTAAAGAGGTTTTTTCAGGCTATTATGATTTTGAATTTTAAAATACTGCGAAAACAATAATCGCAATAATAAATATGAGCATAATATGATATGAACAAGTTACATATTCTGCATGATTTAAAAAGTAAGCTATATTTCCTTATAATAGTAGGTATTGTGCATTTTCTGCTTTCCGCCGTTTTATTAAAGCAGGTTTCATCTTACCCTGTTATTTCAACTCCTCAAAATTCTGAGTCTTCGTCAGTTATGAAAAAACTTTTGGCATATAGTTACAGGCTTGCTAAAATTATTAAAAAAAATAAAAAATATGAAAATACAAAATATGGGAACATAAAATATGAGAACAAAAAATATGAGAACATAAAATATGAGAACATAAAATATGAGAACAAAAACGGAGTACTTAAAAAACACCACAAGCATTTAAAAATATTCAAAGAAGGATATAAATTTTATAAAAATGGAAATTATAAGAAAGCAGCCGGTTTATTCTGGCTTTATACTGATAAAAAAGGTAAGTTCCTTTACAATTACTCATTATATTATCAGGGAGTATGTTTTATAAAAACACATAGCTACCGTAAAGCTGATTTTGTTCTTTCCAGATTAGTCAGGGATTATCCGCATTTTATTTTCTATAAAAATGCAATTTTTTACATCGCTAAAGTCATGTATAAAATGGGCTATTACAATGATGCTGCCCATAATTTCAAGCGTTTGCTGAAGATTACGGAAGATAACGGCATAAGACCGTACAGTTATGAAAAAATTGCGAATATTTATCTGATTAAACACAATTATAAAGAAGCGGAAGCAGCTATTGTGAAAATTTATGTTAATTATCCATATTATTATAAGAAACACCGTATTTTTAATTTATTAACTAAAATAAAAAATGTTAAAAAATTTGGTCGTTATGACGAATTTAATCTGACCAGGAATCAAAAAATTAAACGCGCTATAAATTTGTATTACGATTCTTATTTCAAAGAATCCGAACAGACTATTGCGAAAATAAAAGGGACTCGAGCTGAATTAATAAGGCTTAAGGATATGCTTAAACTTAAAAGCCCCCAGTTTTTAAATAAATTGGCAGTTTTTAAATCAGATATAAAAACAGAGCTCAAGAAATTTAAAGCTAAATCTTCTAAAGCTGAATTAAATCTTAAACTTAACTCCGAACTTAAACGTAAATCTAAAACTGAACTTAAAGCTGAACTAAACTTCGGACTTAAATTTAAACTAAACTCTAAATTTAAAGCTGAAGCTAAATCTTCTAAGGCTGAATTAAATCTTAAACTTAACTCCGAACTTAAACGTAAATCTAAAACTGAAGCGGTCAGCGGATATTCCGAAAAAAGATTCGGAAATAAAATCAAAGTTAAAGCTCTTCAATATGGCAATAATCATCTTAAAACTAATTCTTACGGCAGAAATCTTTCCAAATATCTTCACGAAGCAAACTATCTAAAAGCCGATTATTTTTATTTAACTGCAAATGACAATAATGCTGTTAGATGTTTAGATAAAATTTTTTATAAGTATGGATATTTAAATAAAAAAGAGACTAATATCTATCAGAATGTGGTGTGGCATAGAGTATTAAACAATCTTAAGAGAAATGAGCTTGTCGAAGCGGAAAAAAAATTAATTCAATTGATTAAAGTATCTTCAAAATCTTCAAATTATCCAAAATATCTTTTCTGGTATGGGATTGATTTAAAAAAAATGGGTTTTGCCGCGCACGCAAATTTTTATTTTGAAATGGCAAATGCGATAGCACCCTTGTCTTATTACGGGATTATGTCGGGAGTGGAACTCGGTCATGTTTTAAATTTTAAAAAGGTGCATTTGAATTTAAGTCGTCTAAAGTTAAAAAATAAAATTAGTGAGAAGGCGCATTTGAATTTAAGTCGTCTAGAGTTAAAGCATTTTAAAAAGCATTTAAAATTAAAAAATAAAATCAATGATTTAGATTATATGGATAATAAAATAGAAAATAAATTAAAAATTTTTTTAAAATTAAATCTATTTTCTCTTGCGCAGTATAAATTAAACGAGATTTTGAGGTTTAATAAAATAAAAGACAATAAATATTTTATACTGAAGCTCGTAAATCTTTTTAACAGATATAAAGACTACAGGGACGCAGCTTCTCTAAGTGATTTGTTGATTAAAAACAAATTTTTAAGCAGGAAATATTTATATTTTTTATATCCGAGACCTTTTTACGGCTATGCTGAAAAATATTCGGAAAAGTATAATGTTCCCGTAAATCTTATATATTCTATTATGAGGCAGGAAAGCCTCTTTGACCCGATATGCTCCTCCGGAGCCGGAGCCATAGGTCTTATGCAGATAATATCGCCTACCGGCTATTATATAGCAAATAAGGTCGGATGCACATATTTTAACCCGGATTATTTGTATCAAAGCAGTTTAAATATTAAGTTTGGTTCATATTATCTTAGTTCTTTGCTGAATAAATTCGCAAGGAAAAAATATCTTGCCATAGCTTCTTATAATGCCGGTCCAGGCGCCGTCAGCTACTGGAAAGATAATAATTTGAGCGATGAGAGCAAGCTGCTTTTTATAGAGAATATTCCGTATAATCAAACTAGAAATTATGTTAAGATGGTTCTTAGAAACTATTATGTTTATAATGCGTTATACAATAAGTAAATAATAAAATTATTACTTTTTATATTTGTATTTATTTCGATTATCTATCTTATTAATATAGGTATTAAAAATCGAATTAACGAATTAGCTAATTAACAAGATAACTTATGAAATTAATTGTCATAATTATTTAACGTTAATATTTATATTGATATTGATATAAAAAAGAATTAACGAATTAGCTAATTAACAAGATAACTTATGAAATTAATTGTCATAATTATTTAACGTTAATATTTATATTGATATTGATATAAAATCGAATTAACGAATTAGCTAATTAACAAGATAACTTATGAAATTAATTGTCATAATTATTTGTATTTGTATATGGATGATATTAAAAAAAGAATTAACGAGCTAACAGATGAAATTAATTACCATAATTACCGATATTATGTTTTAGAAGACCCTGTAATATCAGATTTTGAATTTGATAAACTTTTAAAAGAATTATCTATTCTGGAAGAAAAATATCCTGAATATGCAAGAGCAGATTCTCCGACTAGAAGGGTGGGCGGAGAGCCTATAGATAAGTTTTCTCAAATAACACACCGTACTCCCATGCTTTCATTGGATAATACCTATTCTAAAGAAGATGTAATAGAATTTGACCTGAGGGTTAAAAGGTTTCTAAATTTTCCGGCAAATAAAGATATTGAATACGAATGCGAATTGAAATTCGACGGGCTTGCAATCGAACTCATATACGAAAACGGCATATTCACTGTCGGTTCTACCAGAGGAGACGGCATAACCGGAGAAGATGTAACCAAAAATCTTAAAACTATAAAAACGATACCGTTAAGGCTGATAAACATGGAGCAGTTTGCACAACCCATGCAGCATATAAAGCATGCAGAACATATACAACATGCAGAGCATATACAACCCATGCAGCATATAAAGCATGCAGAGCATGTGCAACCCGTACAGCATATACAATATGCAGAACATGCAGAAAATTTAGAATATAATATACAACATGCAGGGCATATACAACTTGCAGAAGAGCAAGCAGAAAATTTGGAACATGACCTACAACATGCGGAGTATGTTGAACATTTAGAACATATTGAACAGGCGCAGCAATCTGGTCATACTGAGCAGAAACAGAAAGAAATGCGTAAAATACAGAAACCGATGAAATATATTGAAGTCAGAGGCGAAGTTTTAATGGATAAAAAAGGTTTTAAGAAACTTAACGAACAGAGACTGAAAGATAATATGCCGCTGTTTGCGAACCCCCGCAACGCGGCAGCGGGCAGCATCAGGCAGTTAGATTCAAAAATAACCTCTGAAAGAAATTTAGTAATGTTTGCATACGGTGTAGGTAAGTACTCTGAAGAACTGACGTTTTCAACTCAGTTTGAACTTATGCAGGAACTAAAACTGTTAGGTTTTAACATAAACAAAGAGACTAAAATTGCCAAGAACATAAACGAAGCGTTGGATTATTACAAAGATATTGCAGCCAGAAGAGAATCTTTTTCTTTTGATATAGATGGTGTCGTTATAAAGGTCAACGATATTAAGTTTCAGGAAAAATTAGGCGAACTGTCAAAAACCCCGAGGTGGGCTACCGCCTATAAATTTCTTGCAAAACAGGCTACCACGTTTATTAAAGATATTATAGTATCGGTTGGCAGGACAGGTGTTCTGACGCCGGTCGCTATTTTAAATCCGGTAAATATAGGCGGTGTTGAGGTACAACGGGCGACTTTGCATAATCAGGACGAAATTGCCAAAAAAAATATTAACATCAGCGATACAGTATTAGTTGAACGTTCCGGCGATGTTATTCCCGAGGTTGTAAAAGTGGTAAAAAAAGCCGGCATCAATTTTAAAGACGGTATTGCAGGTACACCGGCAGATGCATCGGGTATTAACTATAATAGCGGCGGCAGAGGAACATATTTTAAAATCCCGAATATTTGTCCGTGCTGCGGAGCTAAAACGGTAATAGACGGAGCGGCGGTAAGGTGTATGAACGAACTTGCCTGTCCATGCCAGATAAAAGCGTCCATTGTCCATTTTGCTTCAAAAAGAGCTATGGATATTGAGGGGTTAGGGGAAATGCTTGTAGATAAATTTGTAGAAAACAAATTAATAAAAACGGTAGCCGATATTTATTACCTGCATTTTGAGAAAGAAAATCTTGAAAAATTGGAAGGCTTCGGTAAAAAATCAATTGAAAATCTGCTTAATTCTATTGAAAAATCTAAAAATATAGCTTATGATAGATTTATATTCGCTCTTGGCATAAGACATGTAGGAGAGCATATTGCTTTTCTGCTTATTAAATATTTTAAAGATATAGAAGGCATTAAAAACGCTTCGGTTGAAGATTTAAATTCTAAATTTGGAATAGGCGAAGAAATAGCGAAGTCTATTTATAATTTTTTCAGACTGAAATCAAACTTAGATGTAATTGACAAGTTATTTGCGGCTGGGGTAAATCCTCATACAATAATTCCTGAAAAAATAGAGCAGGGGTCTATTTCACCTCTATACGGAAAGCATTTCCTGTTTACAGGTACTTTAAAAAATTTCAGCAGAGATGTTGCCGAAAATATAATTAAAGAAAAAGGAGCTATTCCCGAAAAGACCGTCAAAAAGGGTTTAGATTATGTTGTGGTGGGCGATGAACCGGGGTCAAAGTATACTAAGGCCGTTAAATCTGGTCTTAAAATTATTAGCGAAGATGAGTTTGTCAGGCTTTTAAATAAATCAATAAATCAATAAATAAATGAATGAATAAATAAATAAATAATAAATGAATAAATAATAAATGAATAATTTGTAATGAATAAATAAATAAATAATAAATGAATAAATAATAAATGAATAATTTGTAATGAATAAATAAATAAATAATAAATGAATAAATAATAAATGAATAATTTGTAATGAATAAATAAATAAATAATAAATGAATAAATAATAAATGAATAAATAATAAATGAATAATTTGTGATGAATAAGAGGTAAGTCTTATAGAATAAGGGTTCGCAGATGTTTTTAAATAATTAAAAATAAATCCAAATTTTTTAATATTTAAAGTTGACATATAAACATATAATAAATTTAAAATAATTATTTTAAATCAATATAAGGGGTACGTCGTTTATGAATAATTTTGTAAAAAAGATTAATTTGATTAATAATTCTAAATTTAAATCTAAAAAAAATTTATCTATTCCGGATACTATGAATAGTCTGAACGCAAATACCAGAGAGACAAATACTATAGATGCAAATACTATAAATGCAAATACCGGAGAGACAAATACCGTAGTGACCGCAAATAATTTAAATATTTTTTCTAATAAATCCGATTCCGATATAGCTGCAAAAATATATTCGGGAATGTTATTTGTTTTAATATCTATGCTGTTTTTAATCATTTTTACCGTAAAATCTTACGGTTTTTTAACTCCGCGTCTTACAAGCAATATACCTGTTGGCGCTTTTCCTTACGGTGTCGCTTTTGCTGCAAATTCTAATTATGCGCTTGTTGCCGATTCGGACAGCAATGAAGTTTCCGTTGTAAGTATGGCTACAAAAGGTGTAGTTGCCTCAATCAAAGTCGGCTCTCATCCTGCAGGCGTTGCAATTAGCCCGTCTCTGGCGTTTGCTTATGTTTGCAATGTTGCATCGGGAAATATCAGCGTGCTGAATATGAGAACATTGACAAAATCTTTAAATATAACCGTTGGCGGCGGTCCTGTTAATGTTGCATTTACACCAAATTCTAAACTGGCTTTTGTTGCAAATATAGGCAATAGTCAGGTAGATGTTATTAATACGATGCAAAATGCTGTGCTCAAAAGAATAAACGTAGGCAAATCACCTTCAGGGATAGCTGTTTCTCCAAACGGAAGAATAGCCATTGTAACGAACGCCGGAGAGTCGTCGTTTACGGTAATAGATGTATCGTCGTTAAATATTATCAGAACAATTAGGACAGGAAAAAATCCTACTTCGGTGGCTTTTAGCCCTGCGGATTCGCCTAAGCACTATATATATATCGCATCTGGAAAAGGCAATGCTATTTATGTATATAGACAAAAAGATTTTGCATTTGTAAGAAAATTTAAAACTTTATCAGACCCTTCTTCCGTGGCGGTTTCGCCTAACGGTATGATGCTTTTTGCGGTTAATTTTCAAAATAATGCTCTGAGTGTTTACAATGCAGTTCACTTTGAGCATATAAAAACTATTGACCTTCCAAACGGACCGATTTCGGTAGCGGTTTCTCCAGATGGAACAGCCGCTATAGTAACCGTTACTTCTGCTTCAAGCGCTGCTTTTATAAGAATAAAAAAACCTGTCAGGGCATATCCTGAAATGGCTGCCGCTTCTCCGGCTCCGGCAGCGTCTTCCGCTATGACATACCCCGCTACTGCTAATACAGCTCGCAAACCCCATGTTGCAAGCTCTGCTAAAGCTAATTATAGCAATCAGCCTGCAGTTTCTTCAGGTGTGCCGGCTATTGCGGCTCCTCCGTCCAGCTATGTTCCGCAGCCTTTCGGCAAGGTCGCTACCGTTTATACGGGCAAAGGTCCAACTGCCGAAGCTATAACGCCTGACGGCAAATATCTTTATGTTATAAACACACAGAGCTCCAGTCTCAGCGTTATAGATGTCGGTAAAGATAGAGTTGTTAAAACGATAAAAGTCGGCGGTTATCCCGATGCCGTAAAAATTTCGCCTAACGGGCACTATTGTTTTGTGGTTAATTCAAGTTCAAATACTGTAACCGTAATCTCAACCGGCAGATATTATTAATTATTAATTATTAAGGTAATTGAGATAATTATGCTTTCTTTTTTGAATAAAAATTTTTTAATGTGATTAAAATCATACTTATTAGGGATAAAATTGTTTAAGATATTAATTAAGAATTGATTATTACATTATAAATTTTATTAAAAAGGAGATAATTATCATGTTTTGTTTTCAATGTGAAGAAACTTTAGATTCAACCGGATGCGTAAAAAGCGGCGTGTGCGGAAAAACCGGAGAAGTGTCAAATTTACAGGATTTACTGATTTATGACTTGAAAGGCATCGCTTTTTGGATGTCAAAGGCAAAAGCAGCTGGAAAAATTATTGATAACGAAGATTATCTGTTTCTTTTACAGGGATTGTTTACAACAGTAACTAATGTAAATTTCGACCCTGAAAGAATGGTTTTGCTAATCAATAAATCGTTAGTTCTAAGGGATAAGTACAGAGGCGAGCGTTCAGATTCTGTCCAAATTTCTGTTCCCGACTGTGCGACATGGGAGCCCTTAAGCAGAACTATAGAGGCATATAATTCTAAAGCCGCCTCGGCAGGGATTAAAAATCCGTCTGACGATTTAGTTTCCTTGAGCGAACTCTTAATGTACGGATTAAAAGGAATGGCAGCCTACGCTTATCACGCTTATGTTTTAAACTATACTGACGCTTCGCTCAATGATTTTATCGTGAAAGCCTTAAGCTATCTTTCGGAGCAGCAAAAATGGAATGCAGATGAGTTGCTTGGTCTTGTTTTTGAATGCGGCGAAAATGGCGTAAAGGTCATGGAGTTACTAGACAAAGCAAATACGACGCACTACGGCGAACCTGTTCCGACGAAAGTCCTTAATGGAACTAAAAAAGGAAAATCAATATTAATAAGCGGTCATGATTTATTTGAACTTGAAGAGTTGCTAAAACAGACGCAGGGAAAAAACGTTAACGTATATACACATGGAGAGATGCTTCCATCACATGCATACCCATATTTCAAACAGTTTAGCAATTTTATAGGTAATTATGGCGGAGCATGGTGGGAACAGCAGGCTGAGTTCAGTGCTTTTAGCGGTCCTATTGTTATGACTACTAACTGTATTCAAAAACCTTTAGATAAGTATAAAAATCGTATATTTACAACAGATATGGTTGCTATGCCGGGTGTTAGACATATAGACAATCATGATTTTTCAGAAGTTATCAAAGCTGCTGTTGGAACGGAGGATACGCCTGAAGATATAAAAGGAGAAATAGACACAGGGTTTGCGCGCAATACATTAGTCAGTTCTGCAGAAACTATACTTAACTTAGTTAAAGCCGGAAAGATTAAAAATTTTGTAGTGATGGCCGGCTGCGATTCGAGCGACAAAGAAAGAAGCTACTACAGCGACTTAGCAAAAGGTTTGCCTGAAGATTCCGTGATACTGACCGCCGGTTGCGCAAAGTACAGGTACAACAGACTGGGTCTTAGCGATATAGAAGGTCTGCCGAGGGTTATAGATGCCGGACAGTGCAATGATTCATACTCGCTAGTCGTTGCAGCTCTTAAACTCAAAGAGGCTCTGAAATTAAATGATATTAACGAACTGCCTATATTTTACGAAATTGCATGGTATGAACAGAAAGCGGTTTTAGTACTTCTTGCGCTGTTGTACCTTGGAGTGAAAAACATAAGGCTGGGATATAAGCTGCCGGCTTTCTTGACTCCTAATGTCGTAAACATATTAGTAGAAAAATTTAATATAATGGGTGTGTCAAGCGTGGAGGAAAGTCTTAGCTATATAGGTGCAAATGCAGCAGTTTAAGTAATTTATAATATAATAAGCAAATTATATTATAAATATGCAATATGTGTACACGTATACAAAACTGCATTTGAACAAATTGCAAATAGTATCACTGCAAATCTGAATAATATTACATATTATATTTATATATTGCATATTACATATTATATTTATATATTGCATATTACATATTATATTTATATATTGCATATTACATGTTATATTTATATATTGCATATTACATGTTATATTTATATATTGCATATTACATGTTACATATGCAATATATAAAAAATTGCATAAATCCCTTTCTTTATTGAAAAATAATGAAAGGGATTTTTTTCATCGGCAAATAAAAATTGAATTATTGATGATTTAATATTATAATATTACATATTGTTTATCTCAAGAAAACCGATTTATTAAATTCCTGTCGCTTTTTATTTAGACCAATTTGTTAAATTTAATTTTTTAAGGTCAAGTTAAAAGGTCAAGTTAAAAAGTCAAGTTAAAAGGTTAAGTTAAAAAGTCAAGTTAAAAGGTTAAGTTAAAAAGTCAAGTTAAAAGGTTAAGTTATAAGGTCAAATTATTTATAAGGTCAAACTAAAAGGTTAAATTAAAAGGTCAAATTATATTGTTTAAAAGAAATTTATACATTTTCTTCAAGGTATTTCCTTTTATTTTTTACATCCTTATTACCCAAAAAAGATTTATAATATTTGGAAAAAGAAGAAATTTATCCGAAGAATATCATGCCAAAGTGGCCAGGTGGCTGACATCACTGATAGCATCGCTGGGACCTACTTTTATAAAATTAGCTCAGGTTATTTCGACAAGAGCCGACTTTTTGCCGCAGCAGTATCTTGCTCAGCTTGCAACGCTGCAGGATGAAGTTCCGCCAGTTCCGTTTAAACTGATAAAACCAATAATTGAAAAAGACCTTGGCAATAAACCGATAAAAGAAATTTTTGAAGAATTTTGCGAAGAACCTTTTGCGGCTGCGTCTGTTGCCCAGGTTTACAAAGCCGTTTACAAAGGTAGGCAGGTTATAGTAAAAGTTATAAGGCCGGATATTGAAAAAAATGTCAGCAGCGATATATACACCCTTAAAAATGTTTTAAATTCTCTTAGGGTCTTTTTTCCTGATAATAAATCTTTACTCTCCATTTCTATTGTTTTAAAAGAATTTGAAATTACAATTTATGAAGAAATGGATTTGCTGCATGAAGTTAAAAATATTAAAGAATTTCAAGAGTTTTCAAAAAAATTAAAATGGATAGTCATTCCCGATGTTTATACTGAATTAAATTCTAAAAATGTTTTAGTAATGGATTTTTATAAAGGCGTTAAAATTACCGACTTAGAAAGTCTTAAAAAAAATAATTTAGATGCAAGGGTTGTTTTAGATAGGCTGATTGAATTTTATATATATCAATCATTAATTCAAGGCGTTATTCATGCCGACCCCCACCCCGGCAATATATTAGTTGACGATAAAGGCAGAATAGTACTTCTTGACTATGGTCTTGTGGTTCACATATCGGAAGAAACAAAAGAAAATCTGATTAAAGCCGTACTTGCCGGCATTAAACAAAATATTCCGGGTATTATAGATGCGTACTATGCTCTTGGAATTATAAATAAAGAAGTTTCAAGGCAACTGCTGGAAAAAGCTGCAGGGAGGTTATATCAGGTGTTATCCCAAAAAGATATATCAAGTAGAAAAATACAGGATATTATAAACGATATTATGAAAAGCTTTTATGCTTTTCCGTTTGAACTCCCACAAAATTTGGTATATATTTTTAAAACGGCGGCTGTTCTTGAAGGAATAGGAACGGCGATAGACCCTTCATACAATCTGGTAAAAGATATAGTGCCGGTAGCAAAGAAATATATAAGCCATACGTCTTTAGGCAAAAAAATGACGGCGACTAATATAATTAAAACCGCATTTAACGAAGTAAAACAGTTTATTATGGATACTAAAAGGGTAATGCATGCTGCCTACGAAGAAGATTTCAGGGTTAAAATTCATCCGGAAAACATTTCAGGACTAGAAAATTTTTTAATACATATAATAAAGAGGCTCACAATGGCGTTGATAGGGGGATTCATTGGGCTTATCGCAGCGTTAATTTTTATTGAAGATAAAAATCCATATTTCTTTGCCGGAGGTTTGTTTGTAGCTTTTGCTGTGATATTTGCTGCTATAAGTATGCCTATAAAAACCACATACGGTTATTCTACGCTGCTGGATGTTTTCAGACACAGAAGATAAAACTTTTTAAATGTATTAAATATAGATAAAATATAACTAACTGAATATATAAATGTTAAATATCCTAGATATAAAATAAAGGCTAAAATACAAAGACTGAATACAAAAGAAAGAAATAAGGGGCTAAAAAGTAGAAAAAATGAATGCAAATAAGACCAATTTTAATTATACGGCGGTGATTCTTGCAGGCGGACTCGGTACCAGAATGCGCTCTGAAATTCCTAAGGGACTGATGCCTATTTTAGAAAAGCCGATGATATATTATATAATTTCCGAACTTCTGAAATTAAATGATGCATCTATTTCGGAAGCGTCGTCATATTTTTCTATTTTACCTGATTCATCTGCTCGAGCTGCTGCTGTTACCGCAGAAGCAGGAGCAGCAATTAACGGCAGGAAGATTTTAGACAGAATAATAATCGTTATAGGACATAAAGGGGAATTTATAAAAGATTATATTGAAAACGAGAGCGCTTTTAAAAATTGCGGAGTGACAATAGATTTTACAATTCAGGATAAATATCTTGGAACTGGCGATGCGGCTAAACAAGCTGCCATATTAATTAAAAATACCGGCTCTAACAACAAGACTTATAATAATAGCAATAGTAGCAACAGCAATAGTGATAATACTTACAACAACAGCAGTAAACACAGCGCTAACAATAATAACAGGGCTTATAATAATAGCAATGATAACGATAAAAATAAAAATGAACACTATTGTCTTGACACTGCTGCCGTTGTTGACGCTGACATTAGCACAGACACAGACACTGACACTGACACTGACACTGACACTGATGCAGACTACGACGGCGTTCAAAATGTATTAATACTGCCGTGCGATACACCTTTAATCACTAAAAATACATTATATAAGCTGATAAAATTTCATGACGATTTTCACGATGATTTAACTGTCTTGTCTTTTGAAGCTGAAAACCCTTTTTCTTATGGGCGGATAGTAAAAGACGATAAAAGTTTCGTTAAATGTATTGTGGAACAGCAGGAAATAGCCCATACTACAAGAAATTTACATGGTATAAAAGAAGTCAATTCCGGTATTTATGCTATTAAATTAAAACATTTTTTAGATTTAATTGATTTCATAAGTAATGATAATTCTAAAAAAGAATATTATCTAACAGACATTATTTCAATATGTTACGGCAAATCATTGGTTGTTAGAAGTTTTATAGGTGTCGACAATTATAATAAAGATGAACTTATGGGTGTCAATTCCAAAGTAGAGATGGCGGCATGCAGCGCTTTAATGCAAAAACGAATTATAAACTACTTAATAGAAAAGCAAGATGTTAATTTCATTTCTGCCGATAACGTGTATATCGGAAGTGCGGTTCAAATTAGTAAGGCGGCGACGCTTTATCCTGGATGTTTTTTATCGGGCGATTCAAAAATCGGAGAAAATGCGGTTGTTGAATGCGGAGCAATAATTAAAAATTCTGTTATAGGCAAAAATTCTATTATTAAAAGCCACTCTATTATTGAAAATGCTAAAATTGAAGATGGAGTAAATATCGGGCCGTTTGCTAGGTTGAGGCCGGGAACTTATATAAAAAAAAATGCTAAAATCGGAAATTTTGTTGAAGTAAAAAATTCCATTATAGGAGAAAATTCTAAAGCGTCGCATCTGTCCTATATAGGAGACAGTGAAATAGGTAACGGTGTTAATATAGGTGCAGGCGTTATTACCTGCAATTATGACGGTTTCAAAAAGCACAAAACAATAATAAAGGATAACTGTTTTATAGGTTCAGATTCTCAGTTGATAGCCCCTGTTACCGTAGAAAAAAATTCTTACGTTGCTTCGGGTACAACCGTCGTCAGAAATGTTCCCGAAGGCAGCCTTGCTATTTCAAGAGCTGAGCAAATAAATAAGGAAGGATGGACACTAAACAGATTAAAGAAAATTAAAAAATTAAATTAATACTTTAAAACTGCAATAATATAATAAAAATATAATAAAGCTATAACAATATCATAATAATATAAAAGAATAATGATAATATAAAATTACAATAATAATAAAAGTATAATAATAAAACTGTAAAAATAAAACTATAATAAAACTATAATAATATAATAATAAAAAAAGTATAATAATTATATTATTAATATTAATTAAATAAAAATATGTGCGGAATAATGGGTTTTGCCGGAACTATACCGGAAGAAAGCGGCGTGTCGGTTGTACTTAACGGTCTAAAAAAACTAGAATACAGGGGTTATGATTCTTCGGGTATAGCTTATTTTGCTCCAGATGAAAAGAAGATAAAATATATTAAAAAATCAGGTAAACTAATAAATCTATTTACAGAAGTAGCAGAAATTCAGTGTAAAAATCAGTGTTTAATCGATACTGTCAATATGGCGGATGCTAATAAAAATAGAAATATTCGATTAAACACAAGCGGAGCATCTATTATTCAGTCTTCTCTTGCGATTGGTCATATAAGATGGGCTACGCACGGAAAACCGACGGATGATAATGCGCATCCGCATTTAGATTGTTCAGGCGATATTGCCATTGTTCATAACGGGATAATAGAAAATTATATTCAGTTAAAAGAAAAACTTTTAAAAAATAATCATAAATTCAAAACCGAAACTGATTCAGAAATTATTGCACATTTAATAGAAGACCATATTCTCAAAGGGGATTCATTTTCTGAATCGGTAAGAAAAACTTCTTTAGAATTAAGGGGTTCATTCGCAATAGTTATATTATATGCTAAAGAGAAAACTATTGCGGCAGTAAAATTCGGTCCGCCTCTTGTTCTTGCAAAAAAAGGAAAAAATTTGTTTGTTGCAAGCGATGTATCTGCTCTACTCGAATATTCAAATGAAGTTATATATTTAAAAAACGGTGAAATAGCTTATTATCGTTATGAAGCTGATGATAATGATAATTATACTAATAATTATACTAACAATGATAACAATAATGGTAATTGTATAGCCAATGATAAGCGCAATAATGCCGATAACGGTATAATTAATTCATGTAATTGCAACAAATTGGAAATAATAAATTTTAGAGGCAAAAAACAAAAAATAGATATTAATGCAATAAAATGGGATAGTTCTAAAACTGTAAAATCCGGCTTCTCCCATTTTATGCAAAAAGAAATTTTTGAACAGCCAACTACCATTCTTGAAGGCTTTAACTCAAGGGTTTTGTTTAAGAAAGACTTACGCGATATAAATAATCCGGTTATATTTTTCGGTCGAGTTCCTCTGATAAATTCCGATGCTTTAACGCCGAATTCGACGAATTTAAGTAAATCGGATACCTTAAAAAAGGGTTCGGATGATTTTGAGAATGTCAAAATAGCGCTTGAGGGATTAAAACTTACAAAAAAAGATATAGTATCCGCCGGGAGGATTATTTTTATTGCTTGCGGCTCGTCTTATTATTCTTCGCTGGTAATAAAAAATGTTATCGAAAATTTGTGCGGATTGCCGGTTATAGTTGATTACGGTTCTGAATTCAGATACGGAAAATTTCCGATTCAGGCATCCGATATAGTGGTTGGGGTTTCGCAGTCAGGCGAAACTGCAGATACAAACAGCGCTATAGAAATTGTTAAAGAAAAAAAAGCAAAAATTATATCTATCTGTAATGTTCCAGGTTCGCAGCTGACGACTCTTTCCAATAAAGGAGTGATATACACCCATGCCGGACCGGAAATAGGCGTTGCATCGACGAAGGCTTTCACTTCTCAAGTATTGTGCGGAATACTGTTTGGACTATATCTTAGGCAGGAAATTATGAGCGCTTGCGGATATACAAACAGTAATTTAAAGGTTAATAGATTTTTTGGTGATTTGATTGCACTGCCGCAAAGGATTGAAGAGATTCTGGCGTTAAATGAGACTATAAAAAATATTGCGAATAAATATTATAAAAGTACGAATTTTTTATATCTTGGCAGAGGTATTTTATATCCAATAGCGCTCGAAGGGGCATTAAAATTAAAAGAAATATCATATATTCATGCGGAGGGTTATCCCTCCGGAGAAATGAAGCATGGACCGATAGCGCTTATCGATGAGAATATGCCGGTTATGTTTCTTTTGTCAAATAATCTGCTCGCTCCAAAAACTATTTCCAACATTGAAGAAATCAAAGCAAGGGGTGGACGCGTTATAGCCCTGGCCGACTATGACCCGAATATTGAGGGTTTATCCGATTTAATAAAAATTCCGGCTACTTCTGAAATTTTAAGTCCTATATTGTTTACAGTTCCGCTTCAACTTTTTGCATATCATATAGCTGCTTTTAAGGGTACAGATATAGACCAGCCCAGAAATTTGGCAAAAAGTGTAACAGTTGAATAATTGGATTGCTATTAAATTTTAAATTTGATTGTTGTTGTAATATAAATTTGTAGCTGAATATGCATTAATAATTAGTAATTAATAATTAGCACTAATGCATAAAAATAAGTTAAATAATTGAATTATTATTGAATTTGGTTGTTGTAATATAAATTTGTAGCTGAATATGCATTAATAATTAGTAATTAATAATTAGCACTAATGCATAAAAATAAGTTAAATAATTGAATTATTATTGAATTTGCTTGTTGTAATATGAATTTGTAGCTGAATATGCATTAATAATTAGTAATTAATAATTAGCACTAATGCATAAAAATAAGTTAAATAATTGAATTATTATTGAATTTGCTTGTTGTAATATAAATTTGTAGCTGAATATGCATTAATAATTAGTAATTAATAATTAGCACTAATGCATAAAAATAAGTTAAATAATTGAATTATTATTGAATTTGCTTGTTGTAATATAAATTTGTAGCTGTGCGAACTAAATTTTTGCTTACATAAAATAAATTAACGCAAATTAAAAGTGAACCAATAGTGAAAAATATGAAATATTCCGATTCTCTTTCAAGGTATGCTTACCTGGACGGTTTAAATCCGGAACAGCTTAAAGCTGTTAAATGCACTGAAGGACCTCTTCTTATTCTTGCCGGCGCAGGTTCCGGAAAAACACGTGTAATCACGCTCAGAGCGCTGCATCTTATAGAAACCGGCAAGGCAAAAGCGTACAACATTCTTGGTGTTACGTTCACTAATAAAGCCGCAAAAGAGATGAAAGAAAGAATAAAAAAATTAATTATAGAAAACATAGATGTTAATGTTGCGGATTCGCAAGTAAAAAAAGCTGATAATGTTACCGATGAACCATATTTACAGCCTCAGCTGCCTGAATTTTCCACATTTCATTCTTTTTGCCTTAAGGTTCTCAGAAAACATGCCCCTGTATTAGGTTACAATTCATCTTTCGTTATAATGGACGACGACGATGCTACAAAATTGCTTAATGCTTCGATAAAAGCTCTTAATATTAACGAAAAGATATTTACGCCGGTAAAAGTAAAATATTTTATAGAAAAGAATAAAAATTCATTAATTACATGCGAAGAAGCCTTTTCTAAGGTTAAACCATGGGATGAAAATCTTGCAAAAATTTATGAAGAATATCAGAAAAGGCTAAAAACAAATAATGCTATGGATTTTGCGGATATGATTTTTAATACTGTTAAGTTGTTTGCCGGTTTCCCCGATATAACAGATTATTATTCAAATCGTTATAAATATATTATGGTAGATGAATTTCAGGATACGAATCTTGCACAGGATAGACTCATAAGGCTCTTATGTAAAAATCATAACAATATCTGCGTGGTAGGGGATGACGACCAGTCCATTTACAGTTTTAGGGGAGCGAATGTAGAAAATATATTAAGGTTTGAAGACCATTTTGAAGGCTGCAAAGTAATAAAATTAGAAAAAAATTACAGGTCTTCCAAAAATATTCTGGCAGCTGCGTCAAGTTTAGTCAGCGAGAACAAAAGAAGAAAACAAAAAACTCTTAAAACAGATAAAGAAGACGGCAGTGTTATAACAGTTTACAAAGCCGGAAGCGATATAAGCGAAGCGGTTTATATAGCCAGAGAAATAAAAAGATTAACAAGATTTGACGGCTATGTAAAATCCGATATAGCCATTTTATACAGAGCGAACAGACAATCTAGAATTATAGAAGATATGCTTTTAAAAGAAAACGTTTCTTACAATATTTATGGCGGATTTAAATTTTATCAGAGAATGGAAATAAAAGATATTTTATCTTATCTTAGATTTGCCGTTAATCCAAAAGATACGGTCAATTTTGAAAGGAGCGTTCAGGCAGTACCGAGCGGCATAGGCGAAAAAACTATTAAAAGCATGGAAGAAACGGCAAGGCAGAATAATATGGATATATTAGAATCTTACAAAGCAGGTTTATTTCATGTTATTTTAAAATCTAAAATTAAGAATATAAAAAATTATTTTGATTTAATTGAAAAAGCAAAAATATTGATTTTTTCAAAAAACAGCTCTAAAAACATTTCCGATACAGAAAATATATATAATAGCAACAGTATAGATAAAAATGATAAAGAAGATAGTGGCGGCGGAGGCGGCGCCATCAGCATCAATAAAGAAATTTATATATATAATAGCAGTGGAGATAATATATTAAATGCAGCATCTGTTATAAATCTTATCTATAAAGAGTCAGGATATGAAGCCATGCTTAAAGGATTATCGGATAAATCAAACGACAGCAACAATGTAATAAATCAAAACAGAATAGAAAATATAGAAGAGTTGATAACCGCATCAATGGAATTTGAAGATATTACCGATTTCTTAGACCAGAGTGCCATAAATGACGAAATAAACAACGCAGGAAAATTATCCGACGGAAGCGGCAACATTGGCACAAATACCGGCAGCGGAAATTATTATGGCAATAGCACCGGTTTTAATAACAATAACAATAACAATAACAATAACAATAACAATAACAATTATAGCGGCGGCAATAATAACAACGACAATAATAATAGCAACTATAACAGCAACAAAAACAATTATAGCGGCGGCAATAATAACAACGACAATAATAATAGCAACTATAACAGCAACAAAAACAATTATAGCGGCGGCAATAATAACAACGACAACAATAACAATTATAAGAGCAGCGATAATCATCTAAAATCAGATAACTCATTTGTTTCTTTGATGACGCTGCACAGTGCTAAAGGATTAGAATTTCCGGTAGTGTTTCTTACCGGAATGGAAGAAAATACATTCCCGCATTCAAGATCGCTCATGGACACCTCGGCAATAGAAGAGGAAAGAAGACTGTGCTATGTGGGTATAACAAGGGCAAAAGAGAAATTGTATCTGACATTGTCAAAAAGAAGAAAACTTGGCAGAGATTTCAGTTATAACATACCTTCAAGATTTTTATCCGAAATTCCTGAAGGCTGTATAGAAGAGATATTAGACGATTACGATTATTAGCGCAGATTTATTAAACCGTTAGACCAGACCAGATGTTCAGGTCTATATAGAAGAGATATTAGACGATTACGATTATTAGCGCAGATTTATTAAACCCTTAGACCAGACCAGATGTTCAGGTCTATATAGAAGAGATATTAGACGATTGCGATTATTAGGACGAAAAGCGTTTCTTAGAATGCAACATACAAAAAAAACACACAAAATATATAGTTGTGTAGAAAAAAGTATTAAACTATTTTAATTATTATTTTTAGTTATTATCTAGTGTTATGTTATTATCTAATTATTATTTTTAGTTATTATCTAGTGTTATTATCTAATTATTATTTTTAGTTATTATCTAGTGTTGTTATTTTTAGTTATTATCTAATTATTATTTTTAAAACGGGGGAAATTGAATAATGAGCGCAAATATTGATATAAAACACGTAATAAAGTTGGCGAAGCTTAGTTTTAGTGAAAATGACGCTGCGGCATATGAAACTGAGCTGAGTAAAATACTGGATTATATAAACGTTCTTTCAAGCGCCGATATTTCAAAAGTTCAAAATGCCGATACTCTTAAAGAAATGGATTATGAAAATCTTATTGCCGCAGGAGTTGAAACAAAATTTGAACTTGGCGAATATAGAAGCGACAATATTTCAGAAAAAGATGCGAGTTTTGATTATGTTCTTGTACAAGAAAACGCTCCTGAATTTGAATCTGACAACCCTGGTTCAAAATTTGGCTTTTTTTTAGTTCCTCCAATCATTGAATAATAAATATAATTAGATAATTAAGTACAGACACTAATTTTTCATAATTAGAAATAATTAGATAATTAAGATAGACACTAATTTTTCATAATTAGAAATAATTAGATAATTAAGATAGACACTAATTTTTCATAATTAGAAATAATTAGATAATTAAGTATAGACACTAATTTTTCATAATTAGAAATAATTAGATAATTAAGTATAGACACTAATTTTTCATAATTAGAAATAATTAGATAATTAAGATAGACACTAATTTTTCTAATCTAATTAATTACATATTTTTGATGTGGTTATACACTAGTTTTCGGTGGATTATACCCCTACTTTACAGCAGGGGACTTCTCGGCAATGTTACTTAAAAGTTAAGATCGGGCTGATATTTCTTTCTAAAATCAACTATATCTTCTATAATTTTAGCAGTTTCCAGCATTTTATCTTCAGAACACCATGGAGCAATAATTTGCAGTCCTATAGGCAGTCCTGTATCATTTGGATTTTTTTTGCCTGTAATACCGGAGGGTATAGACATCGCCGGCAAATAAGCAAGATTTACCGATATTGTATATATATCTGAAAGGTACATGCTTAAAGGGTCATTAGCTTTTTCTCCGATTAAAAAAGCAGGAGTGGGTGAGGTAGGACCAATAATCAAGTCGACCTTGCTAAAAGCATCTTTATAATTTTTAATAATAAGTTTTCTTATTAATGCCGCTTTTTTATAGTATGCGTCATAATATCCTGCAGACAGTGCAAAGGTACCAAGCATAATTCGTCTTTTAACTTCGTTGCCAAATCCAGCCGTTCTGGATTTCGTATAAATTTCTTCAAGGCTGGTAAGATTGCCGGGATTGCTATTGCCATTATTAAGACCGCATGGACCGTTCACATCATTAATATCATTGGGACTATTTTTGGTAAAACGCATGCCGTATCTTATTCCATCGTATCTTTCAAGATTTGAGCTTGCTTCGCTCGTTGCAATGACATAATATGCGGCTATAGAGTATGCCGTATCCGGAAGTGAAATTTCAACTATTTCCGCCCCAAGTTCTTTTAAATTATTTTTTATTTCCTGAATATTAGATAATATTTTATTGTCTAAGCCTTCCGACAAAAATTCGTTTGGAATACCGATTTTTAAACCTTTTATTTTCGATTTCTCAGCTTTTTTTACAATCTCTGAATATTTTTTTATTTTAAATTTTCTTGATGTTTGGTCAAACCCGTCAAAGCCAGCCGCAGCGTCAAGTAAAATAGCGGAATCCAGAACATCTTTGGAAATGGGACCAGCCTGGTCTAAGGATGAACTGAAGGCTATAATGCCGTATCTTGATATCATTCCGTATGTGGGTTTTAATCCAACGACACCGCAAAGGCTAGCCGGCTGTCTGATTGAGCCCCCGGTGTCCGTTCCGAACGAACCGGCACACAAATCGGCGCTGACGCTTGCTGCTGAACCTCCGCTTGAACCGCCGGGTACTCTTTTCACATCCCAAGGATTTTTAGTAGTTTTAAAAGCAGAATTTTCAGTGGAGGAACCCATAGCAAATTCGTCCATATTAGCCTTGCCTAGAAAAATAAAATTGTTTTCTTTTAATTTTCTTACAACAGTTGAATCATAAGGGCTGATAAAATTTTCTAATATTTTTGAAGCGCATGTTGTTTTTTTACCTCTCATTAAAAATATATCTTTAATTGATAGAGGAATGCCTGTTAAATATGGAAAATCGGAATTGTTAATTTTTTTGATGCGTTCGTCAGCCTGTTCAGCCTGTGTAAGTGCGTCCTCAAAATCAACGTACAGATAAGAATTGAGCAATGTGTCTTTTTGTTTTATTTGTTCAATGTAATAATTGGTAATATCACTACTTTTTATTTCTTTATTTTTTAAAAGTTCATGCAGTTCGTGAATCGTAAGATTATTTAAAGCTCTCATATAAATTATTCCTTTATTGATTTGTATATATAAAATATTTTATTTATATAAATATATATTTATATATTACTATGAAACTTCAATTTGATAATTTAATATTAATATAGTCTCTGTCTCCAACTAAATTAATGTCAGCCCTATTTCCGATACTTCGTCTATACTTTCTTCATAGAATATAGTCTATGTCTCCAAGTGAGTTAGTGTCAGCCCTAATTTCTAATTTTTCTAATTTTTTTGTTCCTAATTTTCAAACATTTATACTATCATACAACTGTTTGACATTGCAGTCAATTTGAATTATCATAATCATAATTATATGATTTGAATTCACACCTGATTCGTTAAAATAAACATAACAGAGGGAATAAAATAAATGGAATATATAGATAATTCATTTGAAGCGGTAATCGGTCTCGAAGTACACACTCAGCTTTTAACCCATACTAAGATGTTCTGTTCCTGTCCTAATGTGTTTGGAAAAGAGCCTAATTCTCTTGTGTGTCCTGTATGTTTGGCGCTTCCGGGAAGCCTGCCCGTTATAAATTTGAATGCGGTTGAGCTGGCTGTTAAGGCGGCTATTGCTATTAATTTAAATATAAATAAAAAAAGCCTATTTGCAAGAAAAAATTATTTTTATCCTGACCTTCCTAAAGGTTATCAGATTTCGCAATTTCAAGACCCTGTTTCATCAAACGGATATTTAATGATTGATATTGGCGGAGGAATGGAAAAGAAAATAAGAATAAACCGTCTTCATATTGAAGAAGATGCCGGAAAATTAATACACGCCGGTCTTAATTCTTTTGTCGATTTAAATAGAGCAGGCACGCCGCTCGCCGAGATAGTTTCCGAGCCCGATTTAAGCTCTCCGGCAGAAGCGGCTGCCTATTTAAAAGACTTAAGGGATATTTTAGTTTATCTTGAGATATCGGACGGCAACATGGAAGAAGGAAGTTTCAGATGCGACGCTAACATATCGGTAAGAAAGAAAGGCGATACAAATCTCGGTACAAGAACGGAAGTTAAAAATGTTAATTCGTTTAAATTTGTTGAAAAAGCGTTAGAATATGAAATTAACAGGCAGATAGAGCTCATTCTTGGCGGCGGTAAAGTTGTTCAGGAAACCCTGCTGTTTAATTCAAAAACAGGAAAAACTGAATCAATGAGAGGAAAGGAAGAAGCGCACGATTATAGATATTTTGAGGAACCGGATTTGCCGCCGCTTATCTTAACGGACGGATTTATTCAAAAGATTAAAGATTCTATAGGCGAACTTCCTAAAGCTAAGCGGCAAAGATATATTAATGATTTCGCTCTTTCGGAATACGACGCAGAAGTCTTGACACAATATAAGGATGTTGCAAATGATTTTGACGAATTAGTTAAAATTAATAATGGTACAATTGACATAAAAAAAATTGCAAACTGGATTATAAATGAATGGATGTTAGAATTAAAGAAGAGATGGGCGACGGATAATCCTGAACATGTTCAAGAAAGGGCGGCGCTGCATGAAGAAAATTCTATTCCTATCGAAAAGATTATTAATGAAGATTTGATTAACTTCAAAATGAATGAAATAATAAAAGATAGAAAATATTTTTTTGATATGATAATGCAAGTCGAAAACGGAAAAATTAATAGAAACGGCGGGAGATTAGTCTTACATCAACTTGTAGAAAATGCAAAAAACAGAAAAGTCCAATCCGTTGAGAAAATCATCAATGATTTAAATTTAGCTCAGGTCTCCGATGACAAAGGCATAGAAGATATAATAAGACAGGTATTAGAAGAAAATCAAAAAGAATTGGAAGACTTAATCGGCGGAAAAGACAAATTATTCGGTTTTTTCGTCGGAGAAGCGATGAAAAAAACTAAAGGCAAGGCTAATCCCAAAAAAGTAAACGAGATATTAAATAAACATATTGAAAATTATAAAAGCGGGATTTGAATTAATCAGAGCAAGGCAGTCACAGGATATATATTAAGAAAAATATTAGAGTTGTAGTTCCATTTCATTCAAATAAAATATTGCACCCTAAAATAGTAAAACAAGTAGTTGAAGCTGTCTATTTATAAAAATCTGGAGGTATGTAAAAATGGCTTTTTTTACGCTAAAATTAACGGACGATGATATTGTTGAAATGATTGACCAGAGGAAACTTCCCGGAAAGGTTATCTATTTAAAATTAAAAACATATGAAGATGTAATAGACGCAATTAAAAAAATGGTTGTTAGAGGGGCTCCCGCAATAGGTGTTTCTGCGGGGTTTGGATTATACCTCGGCGCTAAAAATATCGCTGTTAAAATGGGGGTTTTAGATAGCGGTAAAAATAGCGACGGCAGCCAGTGTGGCGGCGATTATGCTCGCGGTAATGAAAAAAATCTTGCTCGGAAAATAAATAGCAATAAAACTACTAAAACTGCTGAAACTATTAAAACTATAAATGCCTATAATGTTGGCTATGATAATCATTATGAAGAATTTAAAATAGAATTTTTAAAAATATGCGATGAAATGTTTAAGGCAAGACCTACCGCTGTTAATTTGGAATGGGCGATAAAAAAAATGAAAGAAATTGTTGTAGCCGGCAATGATATAAACCATATAGACACTAATACAAACACTAATACAAACACTAATACTGCTGCAGTTAGCAAAATTGATAGTATCTATAATGATAATAGTAAAATCGATAATATTTATAACAGCAAAGCAGTTAATAAAATCGATAGTACCTACAGTGATAATAGTAAAATAGATAATATTTATAACAGCAAAGCAGTTAATAAAATCGATAGTACCTACAGTGATAATAGTAAAATAGATAATATTTATAACAGCAAAAATGATAGGGCCTGTGATAGCAATAAACATATAATAAACATCTTGAAAAGATTAAGAGAAGAATCTGTAAAAATTTATAATGAAGATATTGAAATAAATAAAAAAATGGGCAAATTCGGAGCGTCTTTGCTCAATGACGGTTCTACAATTTTAACCCATTGCAATGCAGGTGCATTAGCCACCGCCGGTTATGGTACCGCGCTTGGCGTTATAAGAGCCGCTATCGAAGGAAATAAGAAAATTAAAGTCATTGCCGATGAAACAAGACCGTTTTTGCAGGGTGCAAGATTAACCGCATGGGAACTTATGAGCGATAATATACCTGTTACTCTTATTGCGGATAACTCAGCCGGATTGCTGATGCGGAAAGGAATGATTGACGGGGTGGTAGTAGGCGCGGACAGAATAGCATCAAACGGAGATGTTGCCAACAAAATAGGCACGTATCAGGTTGCCGTTCTTGCAAAAGAGAATAATATACCATTTTATGTTGCCGCTCCGCTTTCTACAATTGATTTAAATATTAAATCTGGCGAGGAAATTCCCATTGAAGAACGGGACGGGAAGGAAGTATCTTCTGTATTCGGAAAAAAAATAGCCCCCGAAAACGTCGATGTGCTTAACTATGCATTCGATATTACACCTAATAAATATATCAGTGCAATAATTACAGAAGAAGGAATAGCAAAATCTCCGTATAACAAATCAATTGCACAATTATTCAATAATTTAAAAAAATAAAAATTGAGAAAAAATAAAAGAAATAAGAAAAAATAGAAAAAATAAGAAAGAATAGAAAAAATAAGAAAGAATAGAAAAATAGAGTCAGGCACTAAAAAATAGAGCCGGACACTAATTTAAAATTCGCTATTTACAAAAAATTATAAAGCTGTTATATTTATTATTCATTAATTAATATTTATTGCCGATAAGCAACGGATATTAGCGGGTATATAATTTATAATAAATTAAGAAACGCAAAAATGATAAAAAGTATCAATAAAGAAATATTATAATAATAATTTTTTTATAAAAAAACAAAATTTATTTGAGGGAAATAGGAAAATAATCATGGTAAAAACGGCGACTAAGGCTAGAAAAAAAAGCGATGTTGAAACTGCTAAAGCTGGAAGAATTTCTCCATTTAACAGCTCTAAAGTTTGGATGGACGGAAAATTTGTTGATTACAGCGATGCAAATATTTCGGTAAATTCTCATAGTTTGCATTATGGTCTTGGCGCTTTTGAGGGTATACGTTGCTATGAAACATCTCATGGCGGTTCCGCTGTATTCAGATTAAAAGAACATATAGACAGATTATTCAATTCATGCCATATTCTTCAAATTACTATTCCTTTTTCAAAAGAAGAGATTTTTAACGCTGTTGTCGAGTTGGTAAAAATCAATAAATTTAAAGGATGCTACATCAGACCTATAGTTTATATCGGAGATGGCGGCGGGTTGGGGATTTTTATTAAAGAATATGACGTAAAGGTCTCGATTTCTGCATGGGTCTGGGGGGCTTATCTAGGAGAAGAAGCATTAAGAGGCGGTATAAGGGCAAAAGTTTCTTCTTATGCAAGATTTCATGTAAACACTTTCATGGGAATGTCAAAATCTACCGGTCAGTATATAAATTCGATACTTGCCAAAAAAGAAGTTGTATTAGCAGGATATGATGAAGCGATAATGCTTGATACTTCAGGTTTTGTGTGCGAAGCCAGCGGAGAAAATATTTTTATTTATTCAGGCGGATATATTAAAACCCCGCCGTTGTCATCTGTTCTGCCCGGAATAACCAGAGACGGTGCAATAGAAGTTATTCAGAATGAAATGAAAATACCCATTAAGGAGGAAAGGATAACTCGGGATGAATTGTATATTGCAGACGAGGTTTTTTTAACAGGAACTGCGGCAGAAATCACCCCCGTCAAGGAAATTGACGACAGAAAGATAGGTAAAGGAAAGGCAGGCGATGTTACCTTGGATTTACAGGACATATTTTTCAAAATTGTCAAAGGAGAAAACAAGAAATACAGCAAGTGGCTTACAAAGGTTTAATATAATAATATAATAAAATGGTTAAGAAATTTAAAAAATAAGATAATCAGGTTTGGAAAATCTAAGCAATTAAAATCAGAAATCATAGAATTAGAAATAATACCCGATGATGTTCATCCTTTAATGCAAGCGGGTTAAGCGGGGCATTGAACTTAGCATAGAATTAGAAATAATACCCGATGATGTTCATCCATTAGTAGAAGTAGTATTTTTATGAAACAATCAAGTTTATTGTTGATGCTGATTTAGGTAATAATTTTTTTTAAGATATATTTTAAATAAATCAATAATCATCGGGATAGAATCAATCATAATATTTACATGACCTCCGGTTCTATGACACCACTCTACTGCTATTTCTTTAACCTTTATTTTATTTAATTCTGCGATATAAAGTACTTCAACGTCAAAAGAAAAGCCGTTAACTGTTACTTTTGAAAATATTTTTTGTGCCGCTTCTTTTCTGAAAGCTTTAAAACCGCATTGCGAATCGTGATAATTCAGACCCAGCAATTGCGATTTTAGCAGACTGAATGTTTTTCCGACCATATTTCTAAACGGGGGCTGCTGAACAATCGTAGAATTTTCCGGCAAGTATCTTGAACCTATAATAACATCGACATCGGGCTCATTTTTGAATATATTTATAAATTTTGATATTTCTTGTTCATCGGTTGATAAATCCGCATCCATAAAAAAGATATATTCATAGTTTGCCGCAAGCATTCCTGATTTGACAGCGGCGCCTTTACCGCTTTTTGTGATTGTGATAATTCTTAAATCTGAATTTGAGATATCTTTTAAAGCATTAATAGTGTGGTCCGTACTTCCGTCGTCAACGGCAATAATTTCATAGTTGATTTTTTTTAGCTTTAAAAAAGTTCGTAATTTTGATATGGTATATTTTATTCGTTTTTCTTCGTTAAAAGCTGGAATTACTATTGACAATGAAGGTTTGTCTGCCTTGCGCGTAGCATTTGCCGCAGTGGCTGCGCCGGTCTCAGCGTATTTATCTGTGTTTGTATTTGTATCTATGTCAGTGTTTGTATTTGTTTTTTTTATCATATATTTATATACGAACTAGCTATATTTTTTTATATTAATATTGTATTGCACGTTGCGCTTTTTATTTTCGGTTATTTTATTATTAATTGACTGATTTATTGCTATTTTATTTCACTATTTTATTATTATTTAACTATTTCATTGCTATTTTATTTCACTATTTTATTATTATTTAACTATTTCATTGCTATTTTATTTCACTATTTTATTATTATTTAACTATTTCATTGCTATTTTATTTCACTATTTTATTATTATTTAACTATTTCATTGCTATTTTATTTCATTGTTTTATTATTAATTAACTGATTTATTGCTATTTTATTTCACTATTTTATTATTATTTAACTATTTCATTGCTATTTTATTTTTTTAAAAACGTCCAACTTAGTTATAATTATACACTAACATATTTTTTATTTAAACTCTAATTTTCGGCAAATAAAAATTTAATTGATTTTATCTGCTTCTACTTAATATTATTATATTTATATATGAATTATCTTAAAAGTAAATTTATCATCCTGCTTTATCACAAAATAGGCAATTATCCAGAAAACGCAAAATTTCCCGGATTATATGTCAGCGAAAAAAATTTTGATAAGCAAATTAAATATTTAAAAAATAAAGGATATGTTTTTTTGACCCTCAGTGATATGAAACAGCTATATGATAATGAATATCATCCTGACCAAAATAATTTAAACTCAATCCCTCATAATAATAATTTTGTTACAGATACATTGGACAGCAAAGATAATAAAAAAAATAAATTTGTATCAATAACTTTTGATGACGGTTCAAGGTCTATTTATACAAAAGGGCTGAAAATTATAAAAGACAATAATGTAAAGGCAACTGTTTTTATGGTTTCAGACTTAATAGGAAATGTTAATGTCTGGGATATTAAAAATGGAGAAAGTAAAGATGAAATGCTAAATTTGGATGAACTGCAGGAGATGATAAAAGCCGGTATAGAAATAGGAGCGCATACTAAAACCCATCCGCATTTGACTTTGATTTCGGAGAAAAATGCCTATGAAGAAATTTTGGCTTCAAAAAAAATTCTTGAAGAAAAATTAAACATTAATATTAATTTCTTTGCTTATCCTTACGGTGATTATAATGAAAATATAAAAAAATTAGTTGAAAAAGCCGGATTTCAAGGCGCAGTTATAACTAAAACAGGCATAGTAAAAAATAATGCCGATTTCTTTGCGTTAAGACGGGTGGCTATTAGGCACAACACAGATTTCTTCAAATTTAAGAGGAAAATATTTAAGGTAAAACATTTTTATTAATTTCTTAATTTATTAATCATGTAATATAAACAATATAAATAGATAATAAAAACATATAATATAGATATATAATAGAAATATATGATAAAAATATATGATAGAAATATATGATAAAAATATATAAATAAAACATATAATATAGATATGATAGAAATATATGATAAAAATATATAAATAAAACATATAATTAGTAGAAATATATAATAGAAAAAAAATATTAAAAATTTAAAATAAAAATATTTAAAGTAAAATATTTTTTATTAATTTATCTTAACTTATTTTATTGATAGCATTTGATAGCATGATATGACGGAAAAACACAATATTAAAAAAATTCTGATTATTAAGCTAAGTTCAATCGGGGATTGTCTACTTGCAACCCCTGCTATTGAATCAATAAGGAAAGCTTATCCCAAAAGTTTAATAACGTGGCTGATAGAGGATAAGTCAAAGGATATTGCTTTATTAAACCCGCATATAAATAAAGTAATTGTTATTGATAAGAAAAATTATAGATTAAAGGATTACTTAAAATTGGCAGCTGCGCTTAAATCTGAAAAATATGACATGTCTATCGACCTTCAAGGTGTTGACAGAACATCTTTATTTGCTTTTTTGAGCGGTGCAAAAGAAAGATATGTTGAAGAATATGCAAATCTCGGTTTTTTATCCAATAAAAAAATTAACAGAAAAGGAAGAAAACCGGAGCATGCGGCAAAATTTTATCTATATCTTGCGGCATCATCCGGCGGAGCTGTTCTCGATAATATAAAGCCGCTCTTTAAAACAAATAAAGCGGATAAAGACTTTGCAGACAAATTTATATCAGAAAAATTCAGTTCCGATAAAAATACTGTTTTTATCGGAATTAATCCCGGCGGAGCTTGGGCTACAAAAAAATGGCCTGACGAATATTTTGCCAAACTTTTAGAATTAATTTTAAAAAAATATAATGCCAGAATCGTAATATTTGGCGGCAAGGAAGATAAAATTTCAGCAAAAAATATAATAAGTTTTTTACGAAGCAGTTTACTATCGGGCGCAAGTGCCGATGCAGTAAACAGCGACATTTATGGCAAATTTGTTGCAGATGCAACAGGTCAAACTACATTGATGCAGGCAAAAGAGCTAATCGCAAAAATGGATTATTTTATAACAGGAGATTCCGGACTTATGCATATAGCGGCAAGCATCGAAAACGGTCCTGAAATAATTTCTCTGTTCGGACCCACGAGCGCCGAATTGACAGGACCTATAGGAGAAGATAATATTAAAATTTTAAAGAGCAGCCTTATTTGCTCACCCTGTTTTGGAAAATCTTGTATTTTGACAGATAAAAAAAAAGATAAAAAAGAAATGAATTTTGTTAAAACCAACACCGCAAAGGACGCTGACAATATTGATAATATTAATAATATTAATATCTATGCAAATGCAAATGCCGGCATGAGTTCCGATGTTAATGGAAAGAGGGATATAAATGTCAATGTTAAGAATAATGATGTCATTAATAAAGCTTCTGATTCCGGTATCGTTAATATTAATAAGTTTGATTTGGATATAGATTTAAGTGTAAATTCAAAACAATTCGCATTATGTATGAAAAAAATTTGCGTAAGGGATGTGTTCCGGTTAATTTCTAACAAGCAAGACAACCAAGCATAATTTAAATACATTGGATATTTAATCGGATATTTATATCGATAACGTTAAACAATGATAAAAATTATAAGAAACATTAAAGAACTGGAAAACTTAAAAGATGAATGGAATACACTCCTGCAGGAAAGCAGGAATAATAATGTATTTTTAACTTATGATTGGATATATTTATGGATTAAATATTTTTTAGATGGCGGAAGAAGAAGCAGCCTTTTTATTGTGTGCAGTTATGATAAAAATAATAAAATTGAGGCTATAGCACCATTTTTTATCAAAAGATTTTTCTTGTTTTTTAATGCGGTAATGTTTATAAGCCATGATTTTTCTGATTATTTAGACATTATTATTCATAAGCAGTCAAATTCTGAAGATATTGTTGCAAAGATTTTGAATGCAATTAAAGAAAATCATATCGCAAATATAATATTTTTAAAACAGGTATCTGAATTATTGCTTGAAAATATAAATAATATAAATAAAACAAATAATATAAATGATGTAAACAATGTAAATAATGCAACTAAAATAACTAATACAAATAATACAAACAATATAAATAATACGATTAAGATAACTAATGTAAATAATGTAAATAATGTAAGCGATGCAACTAATATAGTCCATACAACTAGGATAACCAATATAACCAATACAACCAATACAACCAATACAACCAATATAGCTAAGTTAACTAATATAAATAAGATAAATAACGATAAATATGAGCAAACAGCCTATTCTTTGACATATAAAGAAAGCGGTGATTGTTATTATATAAAATTGCCGGACAGGATAGACGAATATATGAAGCAATTTAATTCTAAACAGAGATATAATATATTAAGCAGGGTTGAAAAAGCTAAGAAACAATCCGTTGAATATATTAGTTCCGAAAAGATAGACAATGATTCATTAGATTTACTTTTAGATAATTTTTTTAGATTGCATCAAAAACGTTGGAACGAGAAAGGACAAGGCGGGGTTTTTAGTAACAGCAAAATAAAATCATTTTTTAAAGAAATATTCGGCAGTCTTTTTAAAAAAAATATGTTGGCTCTATCATTTTTAAAATATAATAACGAATTTATATCTGCCGCTATATGTTTTGATTATGCAGGAAGCAGACAGGTCTACCTGCCCGGTTTTGACACAAAATATTCTAACTTGTATCCGGGTATAGTTTTGACCTATTATAATATTAGAGAAGCAATAGACAAAAAATATTTGGAATTTGACTTTTTAAAAGGCGGGGAGGAATATAAAAAAAGGTTTTTAGGAATAAAAAGGAAAAATTATAAGCTTTACTTATATAAAAGCAAATTTATTTTTTATATATTTAAACTTAGCTTGTTCTTTAATAACGAAGTAAAAAATAAGACTAAGGAATATTTTTTAAATATTTTCAGAAAAAGATAATTCTCTGAGGTATTATAAGGCGTCATAAAGTATCATAAAATATAAAATATAAAAATATATGCAGACAAAAAACTTTCTTATTTTCGGACTAAATTTTACAAGGTATTATAAAAGTGTTATAAAGTAAATAATAAATTATGCAGACAAAAAACTTTCTTATTTTCGGATTAAATTATATAGGCGATGTGCTTATGCTGACCCCGGCAATAAGAGCCTTAAAATTAAAGTTTCCGGATGCCAATATTTACGTGTTGGTTTCGGAAACAGCCGCCCCATTATTATACAGAAATCCAGATGTTTTTAAAGTTATCGAAAGAAAAAAACATAAAGGTATAATAAATATTATATATCTTTATAAATTATACAAAGAACTGAAGAAATATAATTTTTATGCGTGCATAAATTTTTTAGCCTCATTTGAATTTGCGTTTTTGTCTTTTTTTATTTCAAAAAAAAGAATTGGAATAAGTAATTCTAAAACATTTTTATTTTATAACTATAAAATAAAGAATGATAGAAAAATTCACAACATAGATAGAGCGTTAAAATTTATTGAAGTTTTTTCAATTACGGAGAAATATAATTCAAGACAGCTTATATATATCCCTTCTGAAGAAGATATTAAGACGGCAATAAATTTATTGAAAGATTCAAATGTTCACAAAGCAAATATCGTTATATTTTCCCCGGGTTCAACAAGAAGCTCAAAAGAAGCCAATCCCGAACTTTTTTCTTTGTTCGCCGAATATCTTAACAAATTGGGCTATTATGTGATAATTACAGGTTCAAAAAAGGATATTCCGCTTGCCGATAAAATTTATAGGTTAATAAGCGATAAAAAATTAACCGTCAATCTAACCGGTATTACAAATATTTACATGCTCGGAGGGTTAATTAAAATATCTAAGCTGGTTGTTGCGGTGGACAATGGGGTAATGCATCTTGCATCAGCCATAAATACGCCCTTAATAGCACTTTTTGGTTCAACTGATCCGGCAATATGCGGTCCTGTGAATGATAGCAGTTATGTTATAGATAAAAAAACAGATTGTTATCATTGTTTTTTGAATACATGCGATAAAGAAAGTTTTTTAAAAAATGATTATCCTGATTGCATGGGCAATATTGAATTATATGATTTAACGGATGCTATGAAAAGCCTTAAGATTTAAGATTTAACAATCAATTAGATTAATTAAATACGGCAAAGGCTTACAATTTATTCCCGACTTATAGAAGACGAGGTCTTCTTGCGGGTTTTTGATAAAAATATAAAAATAAAAATATAAAGTTGAAAACATGAAAACTAAAAATATAAAGTTGAAAATATGAAACTTAAAATATGAAATTATCAGGTTTTACATTTATTAGAAACGGTATATTGATGGGCTATCCGTTTATAGAATCTATAAAGTCGGCGCTTCCTATTTGTGATGAGTTTGTAGTTGTTGTTTGCGACAGCGATGACGGAACAATGGAAAAATTAATTGAGCTGCAGTCTAAAGAGCCTAAAATAAAATTAATAGACTCCGACTGGAAACTAACCGAAAAAAAAGGTTTTATAATGTCGGAAAAAACAAATGTTGCAATAAGTCATATAACAGGGGATTACGGATTATATATTCAGTGCGATGAAGGGATTCATGAAAAAGACTATCCCGTTATAATAAAAGCGCTGGAGGATAATTTGAACAATAAAAAAATTAAAGGTTTTGAATTTAATTATATTCATTTTTTCGGAGGCTATTTTTCTTACGCTAAAAAATCGGAGAAAAAGTTTTTTTACGATAAAGAAGTGCGTATTATCAGGAACGACAAAACAGTTATATCATGGGGCGATGCGATGGGTTTCAAAGATATAAAAGGCAATAAAATTCATGTTGAGAACGGAAACGCAATTTTATTAAATTCAGCTACAGTGTATCATTACGGCAGGGCGAAAAATCCTGCAAGTATGTATAAAAAAGAAAAAGCTATGGAAGAATTATATAACGGAAAAATATTGAATTTCTTCAAGAACTGGGTTTCAAATTTTGACCCTAGAGTAGATAAATACATATATTCAGATTTTAACTGGCTGGAAAGGATAAATAAAAAAAATCTTGATTTTCATCCTGAACCTTTCAGAAAACTCGCAGCTGCGCAAAATTGGGATATAGACGATTTTAAAAATTTCATGCCGCAGAAAAAAGGAATCAAGCAGCACTTTAAAATGTTTATATACCGCATAGTGAAAGATTCAATAAATGAATCAAAAAATGCGGCAATGAAAATAAGAAAATTTTTTAACTTTAATTAGTATATTAGATATAATAAGGGCAGGCACTTTTTTTCATTCAAATTAATAATTAAAATAATTATATAATTGTAAATAAAAAGGTGTCTGCCTTTTAACTAACAATATGTCCCTTAATTAACTAATTAAAATAATTAAGCCTGATTAACTTTAAAAATAATGAATAAATACTATAGTTAAGTTTTGAGCTAATATGAGAATACTTGAGATTATTACACCAAAAAAATAATGAATAAATACTATACTATAATGGTTAAGTTTTGAGCTTTTGAGCTAATATGAGAATACTTGAGATTATTACACCAAAAAAATAATGAATAAATACTATACTATAATGACTATAATGGTTAAGTTTTGAGCTTTTGAGCTAATATGAGAATACTTGAGATTATTACACCGACTAATATAGGCGGTGCGGAAAATTATGTAGTGAATTTATCAAAAAAACTAATTGAAAAAGGTCATGAAGTTCATGTAATTACAGGAAATAATGAAGAGTTTAAGGAGATGCTCATAAATAATGAGTTGCCTTATGATGTGATAAATGCAAAATTTAAATTTGATTTTTTTTCTATTTTTAAAATAACTAAATTAATAAAAAAATATAAAATTGATATCATCCATACACATCTTTCCAAAGCTAATTTTATGGGGGCCGCTGCCGGAAGCATTACCAACGTAAAAAGTGTGGCAACTGCACACGGAATAAATAAAAAAAGACAGTATAATTTATCAAATGAAATTATATGTGTTTCAAAAGCAGTTTATTTAAACTTGAAATCCCAGCATTTTCCCGAAGAAAAACTTCATGTTATTCATAATGGTGTTGATGCTGATAAATTTAATCCGGATAACTATAAAAAAAAAGATATTATAAATGAAGAAATCATTAATATAGGAATGGTTTCGAGACTTTCCGGCGAGAAAGGCGTAAATATTTTTTTGGATTCAGCTGATTTGATACTGCAAGAAACAAAAAATGTAAAATTTTTTATTGCCGGTACCGGCAAGTTAAAAGATGTTTTAATGGAACAGACGCTTAAACTTAATATTGATAATTATGTGTATTTTATCGGTTTCATAGATAAAAATTTAGCCGTCTTTTTAAATGAGCTCGATATTTTAGTTTTTCCTTCACTAAAAGAAGGTCTGCCTTTATCGCTGATTGAAGCTATGTCGATGGAAAAAGCCGTTATAGTTTCTAAAGCAGGAGGTATGCCTGAGGTTGTTGAAAATGGAAATAATGGATATATCGTTAATATTGGCGATATGGCAGCCATAAAAGACAGGGTGCTTGAACTCATAAAAGACAAAAAATTAATAGTTAAATGCGGTATTGAGGCAAGAAAAACGGTTCTCGAAAAATTTAATCTTGATTTAATGACGGATAATACAATAAAATTGTTCAAAGAAATATTAGAAAGAAAATAAATTTATGTAAATCAAGAAAAAGCTAAATTAAATCAAAGTTAAATATAAAAATCAGATAAAAATTAAATCGCAGCTAAATCAAAGTTAAGTCTAAATAAAAATAAAATTAAATTATGCTAAATAACGATAAATTACTTGGAATAATAAAAAAGTTTAATAAAGCTCGAATACTTGTTGTGGGCGATATAATGATTGACCATTATGTTTACGGAACGGTCAGCAGAATTTCCCCTGAAGCACCCGTGCCCGTCGTTAATGTTAAATATGAAAAACTTTTGCCGGGAGGTGCAGCTAATGTAATGCATAACGTTTCCAAATTAGGAGCTAAAGTTTTTATCGCAGGCGTAATAGGGAAGGATTATAACGGTGATATATTTAAGCAAATGGCTGACAAGCAGTTCGTTGACGCTTCCGCCGTTATAGAATCGGATGATTTTGAAACCATTATAAAAACAAGGGTCATAGCTCATAACCAGCAAATAGTCAGATTTGACAAAGAAAATACCGGTTATTTTAAAAAAAAAATTTATTTTAAACTGTTAGAAAATATTAAATATTTAATTGATAAATTTGATGCGGTTATAATTTCTGATTACGGAAAAGGAGTAATTGAACGAAAATTTTTCAATGAATTAACTGATTTTTTAAGATTTAAAAATAAATTTATTGCATTAGACCCTAAAGTTGAAAATTTCAAATTTTATAAAAATATATCTATATTAACGCCAAATATAAATGAAGCTTCAGGCGGTTCCGGCATAGCTATAAAAGACGAAAAAACTTTACTCAAAGCATCGCAAAAAATTTTAAAGAAAGTTAATTCCGATAATTTGCTGATAACCCGCGGAGAATTAGGGATGAGTCTATTTTATAAAGATGATGATAAAGAAAAAGGAAAAATGGGATTAAAAGAGAAAGAGAAAGAGAAAGAGAAATTGGGAACGGTAGGGGAGGAAAAAGGGAAAAAGAAATGGGAAGATGGAGAAAAAGAAAAAGAAAAATGGAGCGGGGCAGAGGAAGATGATATATATGCAAATAATGAAAATAATAAAGAGCAACTGCACTTAAACGCAAGAGCGAAAAATGTTTTTGATGTAACAGGCGCCGGAGATACGGTTATATCGGCGTTAACCGTCGCAATATGTGCCGGGGCTAGTGTTTATGAAGCATGCTATATTGCCAATATAGCCGCCGGAATTGCCGTATCGCAGCTTGGAACCTACGCTGTCTGCGCAGATGAGCTCTTTAAAGAATTATCAATTGCTTCATGCGAATTAAACTCGTTGAACAAATGAGGAACTTACTAAAGTAAATTTTTATGAAAAAAAAGTGCCTATCTCTAGTTCACAATTAACCGAAATTAATTATTAAAATAATTAGAACCTAATTAATAAAAATAGATTTAATTTCTCGCAGATATTGTGCTATAATAGGTCAATATAAACTTGCAATAATATAACTTTTTAATATGCATAATTTATTAAATATTGGTTTTGGAAATATAATAGTTTCTGCGCGGGTAGTGTCTGTGGTCTCTGCAGGTTCTTCACCTATGAAAAGGTTGAGAGAAACGGCAAAAGACGGCAATAATCTCATTGATGCCACAGAGGGCAGAAAAACTAAGACTATAATAATTACAGATTCAGGACATATAATTCTTTCAGCCTTAAATGCGGCAACAATTATAGCAAGATTGGAAGAAAGTCTTTCTAGTCAACCAACCCCCGCTTATAAAAGCGGGGTCTTAAAAGAGCCGGTTAATAATGCAATATGAACCACCAGACAAGTTAAGTTGTGTTAAGTTATATTAAATATTAATATGCTAAGTTTTATTACATATTGATTAGTTGCATTAAATTATAATACATCATATTAATAAGTTTTAATAAGTTACATTAAATATTAATATGCTAAGTTTTATTACATATTGATTAGCTGCATTAAATTATAATACATCATATTAATAAGTTTCAATAAGTTACATTAAATATTAATATGCTAAGTTTTATTACATATTGATTAGTTGCATTAAATTATAATACATCATATTAATAAGTTTCAATAAGTTACATTAAATATTATTAATTTATATTAATAATCAATAAGTTGTAATTATTAATCTTATTTACTTAGTTAAATATATTAAAGTTAGTTAATCAAGGTTTAAATGCTCAGAAATATAGATAATAAAAATAATAGGCTTATTGACGGCACAATGTATAATGACGGCAGCAAGTCCGATGCGCGTAATTATGCTTATAATTGTGAAAATAACAGCAGTGTTGATTTGTCTAAAAAAGATTTGTTTAAAGACGACTTATCCAGATGTGTTTTGCCAAAAAACAATTTATCAAAAAGTGAGTTACCTAAAGATGATTTGCCTAAAGGAATTATTTTTGTAGTATCTGCTCCTTCAGGCACTGGAAAGACTACTCTTTGCAAAATGCTGGCAGCCGAATTTACTGATTTAAAACTTAGTGTTTCATATACCACACGGGCTATAAGACCAGGGGAGACGGAAGGCAAAAGTTATAATTTTGTCAGCGATGAAGTATTTGAAGGTATGATAGCTAATAACGAATTTATCGAATGGGCAAATGTTTTCGGTAATAAATATGGAACTCCCGTTAAATCAGTTTTTCATAAGCCAAGTTACGATACACTTTTAGAAATAGACGTCCAGGGCGCGGAGAAGATAAGAAAATATTATGACGAAATTCATAAATTATTCAATTTGGTCAGAATATTTATAAAACCGCCCTCTGAAGAAGCCTTAATAGAAAGATTAAAAAAAAGAGGGGAAATTAAAGAAGAAGAACTTAAAAGAAGACTTAAAGCCGCTAATTATGAAATAGAAAAAAGCCGCTTTTACAATTATACCGTTACCAACAATATTCTTGAAAAAGCATATTCAAAACTCAGGTCTATAATAATAGCGGAAAGATGCAAAAACGTTTTTTTATAATTTAAGTTTTTGCAGTAGTTTTACTATATTAAATTAATTTATAAATTCTAAATTGATAAAATAAATTTAAAAATTGTAAACTAGTAATAAAAGGAGACAGTGGGGTACCCTTCTTTTGAACCCATAAAGACAATGTAAATAAATTATATAACATTAAAATAACAAATTAAAATGTAGGAGAATATAATGGCAAGGGTTACCGTAGAAGATTGTCTTATTAATGTTGAAAACAGATTTGCTTTAGTCATAATTACCGCAAAAAGAGTGCGGCAGCTTTTTAACGGGGCTAAACCTAAGATTAATTCAAAAAATAAGTTTGTCGTTGTTGCTTTAAGAGAGATAGCAAAGGGATACGTTGTCCCGGTAAATAAAGATGTTTTATAATAAATATGTCCGGACTAAAATAAAATAATAAAATATGGATATTGCCAGTGCAGATAGCTCTAAAACAGCTGCCGATAAAAATAGTGAGAAAGTTGATAAAATAAATACCGATAAAATAGATATTAATAATAAAATAGATGCTGATAAAATAGATAACGACAAAACAGAAGCTATTAAAATATCCAATGATTTTAACGCAACAAATATTTTGCGGGATAATTTTAAAAACAGCATTAATAACATAACTGATATTGATCTAAACGATATACAAAGCGACAAATTTAAACTTTTAAAAAAAGCTTACGATTTTTCTCAAGAGGTTCATAAAGGACAGCTTAGAGAATCCGGAGAGCCATATTTTACCCATCTTATAGAAGTAGCCTCAATAGTTGCAAGTCTCAGAATGGACTGCGCTTCCATAGTTGCGGCGCTCCTTCATGACACCGTAGAAGATACTCTTGTTACATTAGACCAAATAAGAGAAGAATTTGGCGATGAAATTGCCTTTATAGTCGACGGACTTACGAAAATAAGCAAACTTTCCTTTAAATCTTCCGAAGAGGTTCAGGCTGAAAATATCCGTAAGATGATTGTCGCAATGGCTAAAGATATAAGAGTTATTATTATTAAACTAGCCGATAGACTGCACAATTTGAGAACGCTTAATTTTTTATCTGAAGAAAGAAGAATTAAGATAGCCCAGGAAACGCTGGATATTTTTGCGCCTTTAGCAAACAGATTGGGCATATTCTCCATTAAGAGCGAACTGGAAGACCTTTCGCTGAAATATCTTAATCCGGCAGTATACAAAGACCTTTCTTTAAAAATAAGCAGCAAAAAATTATCAAGAGAGCAATATATTGCAAAGGTTGCAGATATATTAAAAGAAAATCTTTCCAAACATAATTTTTTAGAAGCCGAAATTTACGGAAGACCTAAACATTTTTTTAGTATTTATAAAAAAATGACCGAGCAGCACATAAGTTTTGAAGAAATTTATGATTTAATAGCCCTTAGGGTTATAGTCGGCACTATAAATGAATGTTACGAAGTTCTAGGTATCATTCACTCTTTATGGAAACCGGTTGCAGGCAGAATTAAAGACTATATTGCTATGCCTAAAGCCAATATGTACAGGTCGCTTCATACGACTGTCATTGGTCCGGAAGGAATGCGTATAGAAATCCAGATTAGAACTAAAGAAATGCATTTTATTGACGAATTTGGAATAGCGGCTCACTGGAAATATAAAGAAAACATTACTCCTCCAGGTGCAGGCGGCGCAGATTTGCAGGAATTTAACTGGCTCAGACAGCTTGTTGAATTTCAAAAAGATGTTAAAGACCCGCATGAATTTTTAAACAGCGTAAAAATAGACCTTTTTCAGGAAGATGTTTATGTTTTTACTCCCAAAGGCGATGTCATAGCGCTGCCCAAGGATTCGACGCCGATTGATTTTGCTTATTATATTCATACGGAGATAGGGGATAAAACTACCGGAGCCATTGTAAACGGCAATATAATCCCGTTGAGATATAAGTTGCAGAATGGTGATATTGTTAAGATTTTAACTAAAGAAGGACACCATCCGTCAAAGGATTGGCTTCATTATGCGAAATCTTCTAAGGCCATCTCTAAAATAAGAAACTGGATAAGACAGCAGGAAAGAGAGGAAAGCATTAATGTCGGGAGAGAAAGTCTAGAAAAAGAATTTAGAAAATTAGGGAATAAAAAGATTGAATATAATGAATTAACCGCCCTAGCGCTGAATTATTATTCGCTTAGGGATGAAACAGAGCTATATGCAGGCATAGGTTTTGGCAAATATTCTCCTAAAAATATTTTTTCATCGGTTATCCCCGGTTTTAAAAATTCAGACGGATTATCGTTGATAACGCAAAAAACAGGAAATGTTATCCAGAGAATTCTTCAAAAAATTAAGATTCAATCTTCTGCAAGCAGCAACAATGTTATCACATCGCCTTTCGGCGGAGATTTGCTTTATAAAATAGCCGGTTGCTGCCACCCTGTTCCTGGCGATTCGATTGTAGGATATATCTCAAGGGGCAGAGGAGTAATAGTTCACAAGTCGGATTGCAAAAATATAATAGGCGAGGATGAAACCAGACTTATAAATGTTAGCTGGAAAACGGCAGGAACAACTGCGGTTCTTGGCTATTTTGAAACTAAGATAAATATTGTTACCGAAGACAAAAAGGGCATACTGGCTGAAATTGCGGCTGCTATATCGGATAGAGGCGCTAATATTTCAAAAGCGCAGGTAAGGACGCTCAAAGACGGCAGAGCAATACACATCTTTGATATAGAGGTTAAAGATATTACCCAGATCGACAATATATTAAATTCTATAAGAAATATAAAAGGCGTTATTAAAGTTAACAGAGTTACTTATTAGTCAACCGGTTTATTTGCTTACAACTTTTGTGATTTTGCCAGCCTTTAAACACTTGGAACAAACTTTCACCTTTTTGTGTGTTCCGTTAAAATCGGCTTTTACCACATGCAGATTAGGCAGAGATACTTTTTTGGTTTTATTATTTGCATGAGAAACTTTGTTGCCGTATTGAATGCTTTTTCCACAAATGCTGCATGACCTTGACATTATTTATGCTCCTTAAGTAGTATTTATTATTATGGTTGTCAATTAAGACTTATTTTTATATATTATATATTAAATATATTATATTTATTTTATATATTTATATACGTTATAATTTTATTTATTTTATTATTTATTTTATATATTTATATACGTTATAATTTTATTTATTTTATTATTTATTTTATATATTTATATACGTTATAATTTTATTTATTTTATTATTTATTTTATATATTTATATACGTTATATATACTCAATATACTATATATTGCGCAACTTTTTCATTTATTATTGTCATATATTATACTTATAATAAAATTTAAGTCAAGATATTTTATATGATATTTTAACGATATATAGGGTATATTAACATTAGTGTTTAACTGTAATATTTTATAGTTTATATAAATATTTTGTTTTACATTATAAAATTTTATGCTAAAATAATAAACGTTAACAATGGATAATAAATTTACTTTTTATAGATACTTATATGATATTAATATGATACCTATATAATACTTACATGGCACTTATAGACACCTTATTTTAATGAACTAATGTGCATATTATTATTATATTATCATAACACAAATATTATTTATAACGTGACGCACAAAGATAATATATGCACAAAGAAAATTAAAACAAAAATTTAAAAATTAAAATTTTTACGGAGGCATCATGAAAAATCTTCAAACCAAATTTTATATAATTTTGAGTCTATTTTTTTTAAATAGAGACAAATTTGTAAAAGACACAATATCAAATATACCGCCAGAAAACAAAGAGATAGCTTATCTCAGCGATATTGAATTTACTATATTTGCATATTTTGCCTATAAATTTACCCATTCTACGGAAAAAGAAAAAAAAGATTTTGAAAAAAACGGTATAGTTGTATCTTACAAAGACCTTAATAAGCTATACATTTCAACGCCGCACCTTGCAACTGTTCTAAAAACGTTACAAGATAATAAATTAATTAAAAAATCAACCTTGACTGAGGATAAAAGAAAAACAAATTATATCTTGTCTTACCCGCTGCTTCAAAAATTTAATTTTATTAATTTAAAAGCGTTGGAATTCTGTGATTTTGATGCAGAGGATACGATAATTATCAACAAATTATTAAGCGGCGTTATTGATTTGCTAAAAAGCAATAATATAGTAAACGAAGAGCAGGAAAAAAATCTTTCAAAATTTTTAGATGAAAGCGATAATTTAAAGAAGTTTTACTATATTACTATTGCATTATGGACAAGCAGATATTTAATCAACGATTTTCAAATCAGACTTATGGGTCCTTCCGAATTTATGGTCTATGCAATGATTATAAAACATTTTCTTAAAAATGATAAAAAGCCGATTACGACTAAAAGGGTAAAAGATGAGACAGGGCTTGCACCGTCAATTATCAGTCAGAGCTTTAAAAAATTTATAGATGAAAATTTGGTTACCAGAAAAGAAATTAATAAATTTAAAGTTTATTTTTATATCAACAGAAAAGAACTTGAATCAAGAATAGAAAAAGATACCGTAATTATTGAGCTGATAACTAAAAATTTCAAAAAGGAAGATTCAAAGCATTTTGAAAAATTCATTGAAAAATTAGAGGATAAATTATATAAACAATTAAATAGCTTAGATTCCGATAAAATATGCAAAAAATGCGGAATGACTATACCGCCGCTGCCGGGAATAAAATATTGCCCTTATTGCGGGGATAAGATATAATAATGACAAGATACAATAGAAAAAAATAAGAAACAATAAAAGATTAAGATTATAATAAAAAAATATAGTTATAGTTAATGTGTAATATTCTTTATAAATTTATAAAATAACAGAGAACTGCTAATGTGCAATAATTTTTTGTTTTTGCATACTTTACATTAACACTAAAGCAAAGCGCCCGTAGCTCAGCTGGATAGAGCGTCAGACTACGAATCTGCAGGCCGGGGGTTCGAATCCCTCCGGGCGCACCACTTAAAAACAAGCCGTTTTAAGCCTTTCAAGGCGTCCCCCCCTCTTAAAAAATATCTTACCTAATTATTCAAAATTATATAAAATTCTGCAAATTTATGTAAATTTTAGATACAAAAACGAATACATTTTATGACCGTAAATCATAACTAAACTGCCGAAACCAAAAAATCGTATGCCTTTAACGGAAATTTATATGACGGATAGTATTGTCAACAGTGTTGACAATATGGAAAATCATATTATGACCGTAAATCATAACTAAACTGCCGAAACCAAAAAATCGTATGCCTTTAACGGAAATTTATATGACGGATAGTATTGTCAACAGTGTTGACAATATGGAAAATCATACTTTTTACTCTTAAAATCGGAAACCGGAAACCGGAAACCAAAGCACCGCAGGTTAAATCGCATTTACCGCCTTAAGGTAATGCCTCCATTCCTTGTTTAGCAGGCGTATATAATCTGCGCGTTCGGCAGACTGCCATCCGATTAAAAATCCTGTTTCAAAAGCCCCAAGCGGAACTTCATTGTTTAAAATCTCGGCTATAATGTTTGGAGTATTGTCTATATCATGAATCTGACCGAGAATGTCCTGAAGATTTTTTAATGTTTTTAGCATTTCTACGGTGTTTTTTTTCAGCCATATCGGTAAAAATGCTTCCATCGCGTAACGAATATTTTTGCACTTAATGCGAAGGGCGTGCAAGTCTTTTTTATCCAATGTTTTTAATGAACTTCCAATATTTATTAATTTTTTTTCCCACCTGCTCAAACGTTTTTTTGCAAAATCTTTAGGCGGCTTTTTCTCTTTGCACCAGCCGCCCCTGTCCATAACCGCCTGCAAATCTGCCAGCGCGGCGGCTAACTTACCGTCGGGTGCAACGGTCTTTATAGATAATATGCGGGTATTAAAATATTTACTTAAAAAAGAATCGCCGCCCGATGCCGGCAATTGTCTCCGCAGTATTTCCCATCTTGCGGCAAGCACGTCCAAATCGCGGCGGACATCCCCTGTTCTAAACCAATCCCGCAATTTTATGCGAATTGGATAAAGACGCTTTTCCGAATCTAACGGCTTAACAAAAATTAACAGGGCGCGCAGGGAGCGGACCTGTTTTCTGAGCTCATGAAACCATTCGGCATTATACTCAGAACCTTCAGGCGCATCGCCAGACGCATCGCCGGCGGCATTAAGAATAGTTTCGACCCGGGCAGTTATTAAATCTCCAATGTATTGACAGATATTATCTTTCATATTTATGTTTATTTTACCCGATAAAATATACTTGTTTAAGAAAGTTCATATTAATAAGGTTACTTTACTATTAATCCCCTAAGCTCTTTAATGTCTTTTTTGGTTATAGTTTTTAAAATCAGCGATAATGCGGCGTAAACAGCCATTCCTATAAAAATGCTTAAAATTAATCTTTGCTCAGCCAGCATGACAGCATATGCCATAATTATAGAAGCCGATAATACTTTGATGAAGTTTATTACGTCAAATTTAATTTTTATAATTTTATACATAAAATATATTAAGCTGCCTGCCATTATAATTTCGATAAAATTCAGCGAATATGCCGCTCCTTTTAATCCAAAATACTTAATAAAGAAAACAGAAAATATAAACCCGATAATAGAGGCAAAAGCCGCAGATTTTATCAGAGATTTTTTTGCGTTTTTTGCCATGAGATAAGATATCAGTGCAGAGCTTATTCCAACCGGAATAATAGCCCAGACCATCATTCTTAAAAGCATAGCGCTTTCAATAATTTTTAGCCCGAATAGTTCGGCAATCAAATTATGGCTTATAACAAAACCGCCAAAGCATACAGGAATAGAAAAAGTATATGTAAATTTAATTAATTCGCTTAAAATTTTCGATTCTTTTTCGCTATCTTTCGTTTTTATAGCGTCTGATATAACCGGAATAAAGGCATTGCCGGTTAAATTAAATATGACGAAAATAAACGCCATCAGCTTGTAAGTTATAAAGTACAATCCTATATTTTTATTATCGCTGAAAATTTTCAGAAAAACAATGGGATAGCTTATGTATAAGATACTGAACCATGCAAAAATTCCAAAAGGCAGTGAATCTTTAACCGTTTTTTTAACCAAACTGTATGAAAAATTAATTTTTATTTTTTTTATTAAATTTTTAATATAACCAAATTGAAAAGCAGAAGTTATAATGCTGCCCGCCAGAAATAATAAAACGGCGGCTAAATACCATGCGGGATTTTTTACGAGCAGTAAAACCCCAAGAAAATAAATAAGCCCGCCTGCGAGTGTCGTTGTCAGAATTATGTGGTTTTTTTCAATACCCCGCAATACCCATGAGAAATTCAAAGCATATATTAATGGCAAAAAAGCAATAGCTATCAGCATATTTTTTTGGTGCGGATTCTCTTTAAATAATAATAGCCCTATGAAAATAATAATAACCGTTGAAATTAATGAAAGGAGAAGTCTTGCCGACAATATATCGCCGACTATTTTATTTATGCCGTTTATATTGTTTTTATTTTTTGCTGCCTGTGTTTCTCCGAAAGGAGACAATCCTGTGTCGGCGATAGACAAAAAATATCCGCTCAGAGTGAGCGCGAAAGCAAATTCGCCGTAGATAGAAGTACCCAGTTTTTTAATAAGCAAAATATTAACAAGAAGCGTTAATATAGCGCTTATAACGCGGGAACTTAGCAATAATGAAAAATTTCTTATAAATCTTTGTTTATTTGACAACAAAGCCATATTTTGTTTTTGATTAATTACCATTTTAGATTATTTAATATATATTTAATATATATTAAATATGATAAATATGTATATTATACAGCATACAGCATACAGCATACAGCATATAGTATATAGCATACAGTATATAGTATATAGTATATAGTATCATAATATATAATTTATAATTATATATTATGATACAGACATAAATCATCAAATCAATAAAAATATCGTTAAGTTTAAGTCAACGAAAATATCTTTAATGGATTATAGATACCATTTTTGTTTTGAAAGGCTATCTGATGAATAGCTATCTGATATGCTTAGGAATATTATTTTATTTTAATGTAAACTGTGATAAAATGCATGTATAATCGTAAATATTCCGATTATATATTTATATATGCATTTTTTATGTATTTATTTTTTTATGTGCGTATATATATTAATTATATACTATGGGGAATAAAGCAAATGCCGAATCGGCAAATAAAAAAAAATAAAACTTCTGCTTTCAGCTATTATGGACGTAAAGAAATGAATATTATAGGGCAGATGTCAGATAGATATCGGATAGAAACCGAAAACGACGCTATTAATGCCGTTAAAGAAGTTTTTCAAGAAATTGCATTGTTAGGGCTTTACAGGTCGGGATTTTTTGAGAAAGCCTGTTTCTGCGGCGGAACTGCATTGCGGATACTTTACGGACTCGATAGATTTTCGGAAGATCTCGATAAAAACTAAAATAAAAATATCTATTTAAGTTAAGTTAATTAAGTTAAGTTACAATTAAGCCATGTTACAAAAAATCATATCATATATGTATGTACAAAACAATAAAAACTAAAATAAAAATATCTATAAGCTACATCAAAATTAACGGTTTTAGAAGATTTTTAAAAAAGGTTCTGCAAAAAATAAGTATAAAGAGTATATCTTCATTTTATTCCCAAAAGAAACTCTACAGTATTTTTATTGCAAAACGCGAACCGGGTTCAAAAGAAATTCTTTTGCAGACTAATACCATATTTCCGCTTTCCCCGAAAATAAGCATAATTTGTCCAGTTTACAACACTCCTGAATCTTTTCTCAAAGAAATGGTGCGCTCCGTCATTAACCAGACATATTCTAACTGGGAGCTGTGCCTGTCCGACGGAAATAGCACAAACGAAAATATAAGGAAAATATTAAATAATTATAAAGATGGCGATAAACGAATAAAAGTTAAATTTCTTAATAAAAACTTAGGAATTGTCGGTAATTCAAATGAAGCACTAAAGCTGGCTACCGGTGATTATATAGGCTTATTAGACCATGACGATACGCTTGCGCCTTTTGCTTTATTTGAAATAGTTAAAACTATAAATAAAAATCATGATGCGGACTTTATCTATTCAGATGAAGATAAACTTTCCGAAGACGGCAAGAGGCGGTTTAGCCATAATTTTAAACCGGATTTCAGTCCCGATTTACTGAGAAGTCACAACTATATATGCCATTTTTCTGTTTTCAAAAAAGAGTTATTAAATAATATAGGATTTTTTAACGAAGGCTATGAAGGAAGTCAAGATTACGACTTAATACTTAGGGCATCAGAAAAGGCTAAAAAGATTATTCATATACCCAAGGTACTTTACCATTGGAGGGTATCGCAAAATTCAACCGCTATGTGGGCGGACAGCAAGACCTACGCATATATTTCCGCAAAAAAGGTATTAAAAGAGCATTTAAAACGTATAAATTTAGATGGAAAAGTTAATGACGGATTATCCGGCGGTTTACACAATATTACATATGTTCTAAACCAAAACCCTCTTATTTCCGTTATAATACCCAATAAAGACCACGAAGAAGACCTGAAAAGATGCATTTCTTCCATAATGGAAAAATCGACGTATAAAAACTTTGAGATAATCATAGCAGAAAATAATTCAGAGCATAAATCCACTTTTGAGTTTTACGACAGCTTAATATCTAAATACGGTAAAATAAAAATAATAAACTGGGATGATAAATTATTCAACTATTCGTCGGTCAATAACTATGCCGCTGAGTTTGCAAACGGAGATATTTTTTTGTTTTTAAATAACGACACCGAGGTAATAAATAACGATTGGCTCGAAAGAATGCTTGGGCACGTTCAAAGGAAAGAAGTCGGAGCCGTGGGCGCTAAGCTTTATTATCCTAATAATACCGTTCAGCACGGAGGGGTTATTGTAGGACTCGTGGGCGTTGCCGGTCATTCTCACAAGGGATTTCCGCGAGACTCCTGCGGATATATGCAAAGGCTGTGCGCGGTTCAAAATTTATCCGCCGTAACAGGGGCGTGTTTTATGGTCAAAAAAGAGGTATTTAAGGAGGTAAACGGTTTTGACGAAGATTTCATATTAGCTTACGGAGATATAGATTTATGTTTAAAAATTAGGTCAAAGGGTTATCTTATAGTATGGACGCCTTTTGCTGAGCTTTACCATTACGAATCCATAACAAGGGGCTATGAAGATACGCCTGAAAAAAGAGAAAGAGTAAATCGGGAAATAAAACTTTTTCATAACAAATGGCAGTATATTTTTGAAGAAGGAGACCCTTATTACAATATAAATCTTACAAAAAATAAAGAGGATTTTTCAATTGCTATTGATTAATTTAACATACCGGAATATTATAATTTCATGAAATATTTATATAATAATTATAATTATAATTATAATATGGAAAGCGATAAAATTTTTGGCGCTAATATATCGGGATTTATTCAGTCGGAAAAAGGAGTCGGCAGCGCTGTACGCTTCACCATTAAATGTTTTCAGTCAGCAGAAATTCCTTTTGTTCTGAATAATGTTACAGATAGACATAGCTTAAATTTTGTTAAAGAATTTAACGACTTTCATGAAAATAACCCGTTTTTATTTAACTTGATTCATGTTGGTCCCGATGTTTTGCAAAATTTTATTATAGAAAAAACAAAGTCGTACTTTAACGGACATTACAATATAGTTTATTGGAATTGGGAGCTGTCCGAATTCCCGGAATTTTATTATCATTTATTTAATTATGTTGACGAGGTATGGGTGCCGTCAAATTTTATCCTTAATAGTATTTCCCAAGTATCTCCCATTCCCGTTGTCCGTATACCATACAGTATAGGCGGCGCTCAGCCGACCGGCAATAAAAATAAAACAGATAGTCAGACTGAGCAGGCAATTCCAAAGTTAACGCCAATGCCGGAATCAACGCTAAAGCAAAAGCCGATGTCAAAATCCGAACAGACTTTAAAGTCAAGCTCAACGCCGGAGATAGGGTGGTCTTCCATTCGCACTCTAAATCTAAAGCCAAGCCAAACGCCGGAGCTAAAGTCTTCCATTCGCGAAAATTTAGGTTTCTCCGATGGCGATTATGTTTATCTATTCATATTCGATTTTCAAAGCTATACGGAAAGAAAAAATCCGGCAGGTTTAATTAATGCCTTTAAGCAGGCATTTAATTCAAAAGATAGGGCGTTTCTCATTATTAAATGTTCGCATGCCGATTTGCATAAAAAGGATTTTGAAAAAATTAAAAAGCTGTCAGAAAAAAGCAGAATTAAAATTATCGATTCTGCATTAACAGCCGGCGAATTATCTTCTATTCTAGATACGGCAGACTGCTATATATCGCTGCACCGCTCAGAAGGCTTCGGTTTAACGATTGCGGAGGCAATGGCTAAAGGAAAACCTGTTATTGCCACTGGTTATTCCGGAAACATGGATTTTATGACTGTTTATAACAGCTATCCCGTTAAATATGTTCTGGTTAAAATCAATAAAGACTGCGGCTGCTATGAAAAAGGCAATGTTTGGGCGGAACCCGATATTAACGATGCGGCAAGACTTATGCGATATGTTTATGAACATAAAGACGAAGCCGCACTGGTGGGCTTAACGGCTGCGGACGATATAAAAAAGTCTTTTAATGAATTAGCCGTGGGTAAATTAATAAATAGACGTCTTAACATTATAGCGGATAATTTAAAATCAAATGGTCAAATTTCGGCATCTTATGCTTACAGGGGCGAGGTCTGCAACAATAATAACAGCAATAGCAATAACAGCAGCAGCAATAATAATAACAGCAGTGACAGCAATAATAATAACAGCAGTGACAGCAATAATAACGGCAGCAATAATAATAATAATAAAAATGAAAATATGCGCATGCCGGAAGAAGAAAATTTTTACGATAAAAATTATATACTGTTTAGCGATATTTATAATTCTAAAGAATGGAAATTATTTATTGCATGCCGCGACATAGTTGATTATATATTGCCTTATAAATCGAAAAGGAGACGGGCAGCAAAATCGGTTTTTAACGGCGTTTATAAATTATACAAAATTTTTCTAAAAATATTGCAAAAAGATAAAAATAGTGATAAAATCTTAAAAAAATTATGAATATGCGCAAAAACACTATAACCGACGGATTTAAAATATTAATCAAATACAGGTACTTAATATGGGTACTTTCTGTTAAGGAGCTTAAAATTCAATATAGGGGTTCATATCTTGGATTTTTCTGGTCGTTAATGAATCCGCTTCTTCTTCTTATAATTTATACTTTTCTATTTGTAATAGTTTTTAAAAATCCTGCAAAAGCTTATCCTGTCTATCTTTTTTGCGGGATATTGCCGTTTACGTGGTTTCAAAGTTCAATTTTATCCAGTACAGCCGGAGTAGCCGGCGCCGGCAGTCTTGTTTCAAAATCTCTTATGCCTCCGGAAATTATTGTAATGTCTAAAATCGGCGCCAGCCTGCTAAATTATATGCTTTCTGTCCCAATTCTTATATTATTCGTTTATATATTTAAAATGCGGCTCGGGCTGCCGATGCTATATTTTCCTCTTTTAATTATGGTAGAGTTTTTTTTTATAGCCGGGGTAAGTTTATTTTTTTCCGCGCTTAATGTATTTTACAGGGATATACAATATATAATATTTAATCTGACGACGTTCTTATTTTTTTCTATGCCGGTTATGTATTTTGACAGCCAGCTTCCGCTGAAAATAAGACATCTTATCTATTTAAACCCTGTTGCCTACATTATAAAATGTTTTCAGGATATTTTTTATTTTAACATTTCCCCGCGTCCACTTTTTGTGTTGGCAGTTTTATTTATTTCGCTTATTTTTTTTATAGGCGGCTATTCGTATTTTGCGGCGAGAAAGGAGCTCTTCAGTGATTTTGTCTGATAATAGAGCTAACAATATATCTGATAATATATCGGATAATAGAGCTGAAAATATATCCAATGTATCTAATAATATATCCAAAAATATATCTGATAATATATCCGCAGGCTCAAGTTCAAATTTAACTTTTGGTTCAAATACAAGCATAAATCAAAGTCAAAGTACAGGTTTAAGTTTTGGTTCTAGTCCTAGCATAAGTCAAAGTCAAAGTACAGGTTTAAGTTTTGGTTCTAGTCCTAGCATAAGTCAAAGTCAAAGTACATGTTTAAGTTTGGCTTCAAACTCAAAATATGCTATTGAAGCGGAAAATATTACTAAAGTATTTAAAAGATTGTCTTCGCATACCACATTAAAAAAAGCGTTTATAGACGCAATTACCTTTAATAAAAATAAACAGGTAAAAGTCTTAAAATTTACCGCTTTAAAAGATGTTAGTTTTAAAGTAAAAAAAGGCGAGACTTTCGGTATAATAGGACCTAACGGTGCGGGGAAAAGCACTTTGTTAAAAATATTGTGCCGTATAATGAGACCCACGACCGGAAAAATAGCCGTAAACGGTTCGCTGTCAGCACTGCTTGAACTTGGCACCGGATTCCATCCGGAACTGACTGGAAGAGAAAATATTTTAATTAACGGTTTAATTTTGGGTTTAAACAAAAAAGAGATAGTCGGCAAATATGATGAAATAATCGAATTCAGCGGAATAAAAGATTTTATAGACGAGCCGATTAAAACCTATTCAAGCGGAATGTCCATCAGGCTTTCTTTCTCCGTTGCCGTAAACGTCAACCCCGATATTCTCATATTAGACGAAGTGCTGGCGGTAGGCGATGCGGAGTTTCAGGCAAAGAGCAAAAAAAGGATAGAAGAGTTTATAAACAGCGGCAGGACGGTTTTATTGGTAAGTCATGATAAAAATTCTATATTAAGCTATTGCAGCGAAGCAATGCTGCTGCATAAAGGCGGTATAATAGCGACAGGCAAAACGGAAGAAGTGGTTAATAAGTACGAAGAAATTGAAAGCGGGAAAGTTATTTAAACAGCTTATTTTATAATAACAATACTCTTTTTATTTTCTATAAATTCATAAACAAGTCGGCAGCCAACCGATTTAAGTTTTATTTTATAGCAATTTTCAAATCCATATAAATAATAAATAAAATTTATATCATTAACTATTATAATATATATTAAGTAAATAATTTTTAATATTGCAATTATAAAATAAGTGTTGTATTATTAAAAGTCAAAAAAAAATAAAAAAATAAATAAAAATGCTAAAATTAAAGATTATAATATTATAAAAATTATGGCAAAAACGAGGATTGCACGGTATTTCATTGGATAAATTATATTTAAAAAGTGTAAATAGGCTAAAATTATTTTGTTTTATATCAGCCTTCTTAAGCCTAAGTTTTATCTTTGCGGCAGCTTTTTTTATGACGACGCTTAATTTTAATTCAGCGGCTTATGCTATTAATACTTCTGCTAATATTAATACTGATATTAATAGTAATATTAATGCTGAGCTTTATACCGATAGTAATACCAATAACAATAATAGCAGCAGTAATACCGAACATAGCAATAGCAATAATAGTAAAAATATTAGCAGAAATAATACTAAAGCTAAAGCACGCAAAAATCAAAACACTTCTAATCTGGCACCTTTTCCTTTAAATCTTGTCGAAGCGTATAAAGACGCGCTGAAATATGACCGTGGCTACAAAGCGGCTCTTTACGGAAAAAGAGCGTCGAACGCTCTCGGATGGGAAGGACTGTCTGTTTTGCTGCCGCATGTGAGCGCTCAGGTAGATGTTTCAAGATACGATTTTTTAAACCCTCCGCCGTATTATCTCAGTTTTACGTCAACTACCAAAGAAATAAATTTATCTTTGCCGATATTCAGCCTGCGCCGCATTTTTGAATATGCTCAATATAAAACAAGACAGGCAGTAGGAGACATGAAATACCGGTCGGAAAAGCAGGATTTGCTCATCAGGGTAGCAGAAGCATATCTTGACGTACTGGCAGCGCAAAACTATATAGGCGTTTTAAATTCGCAGAAACAGACATTAAAAGAAGAACTTAAACAGGAAGAAAAACTTTATAAAGCAGGAGATGGCACTATAACAGACGTATATGATGCAAAATCCAAATACTATTACGTATTATCCGAACTTATAGGGGCCAAAAATCAGCTTGAAAGCGCATATATAAAATTTAAAGACACAGTGGGCGTCAGCGGTAAAAATATAGAACATTTTAAAAAGAAGATGCCTCTTTACGTGCCGTTTCCCCACAGCGTTAAATACTGGATGAACATAGGGATAAAACATAACCCGATGTTAAAATATTATAAATACAGTCTTAATTATCAACAGGAAGAGGTTAAAAAAGCTATTTCGGAACATCTGCCTTCCGTCAGTTTTCAAGCAGGATACGAAGATACCAACACGCAGGAACTTATTCAGACGCCTGCTCTGCGCGACTGGAACATAGGTTTTCAGCTGAATATACCTATATTTAACGGCGGATACGCTTTTGCAAAAACTGCGGAAGCAAGCAACAAGGCAATGGCTTCAAAAGAAGAATACGAAAAAGAGGTCTATAAAAATGACCGAAAAATATCCCAGTCATATCTTGGAATAAAAGGCGATATTGTTAAAATTAAAATGCTTGAGCTTGCGGTTAAATCCGCACATATATCCCTTAAAGGCAACAGATTGGGTTTTAAATCTGGTATAAAAACAATGACTGACGTTCTTAACGCCGTTCAGAGATTATATAATGCAAGGGTAAAACTGCTTAAAGCAAAATACGGGTATGTAATGAATCTTTTAGGGCTCTATTTTAACGCGGGTATTTTATCAAAATACGAACTTGCAAAAATAAATAGATGGCTGGACTAGACATCTAAAATCAAACAGCAGAAAATAGTATAATTAAAATTAGACATCTAAAGTCAAACATTTAAAAATACATAACAAGTATTTTTTTTTATGAATTAAAAAAATAAAATGTTGTGTCTTTGCAAAAAGTACGATAACGACAACGGTAATTGCAACGGTAACTGTAACTACTGTAAATAATAAAATCGTAACATTACTTAACAGAGGCGGTAAATCATATGGCATTGTTCAAACGCAGGCAGTCTTTCAATGTATCGGAGGAAAAATCGGAACTGCTGAGAGTCTTATATTCATTTAAAAAAGATTTTTATATAGTTGGACTTTTTAGTATGGTTGTAAATATGATTATGCTTGTTCCCGCTCTATATATGCTGCAGATTTACGATACCGTCCTTTCGGGCAGGAATAATGCGACGCTTATATTTCTTACCGTTATAATGCTGTTTATGTACGCTTTAATGGGTTTTTTTGAATGGACAAGGTCAAATATTTTAATAAGAATAGGCAATAAAATGGATAAACAGTTGAACCACAGACTGTTCCAGGTGGCTTTTGAAAAATGCCTTCGCACCGGAAGTACCGATTCCTCTCAAGTTTTTGGCGATTTTACCAATATCAGACAGTTTATAACGGGTACCGGAGCCATTGCTTTTTTTGATGTTCCGTGGACACCCATCTACATAATAGTTATAGGATTAATCTACTACATTCTGGGAATATTTGCAGCTTTTGCCGCGATAGTTCTTTTTTTTATGGCTTTTTTGACGGAGGTGGTAAGCAAAAAAAAACTCACGGAATCCAACAATGCTTATCACACTGCATCGAATTTTGCCGGAGTTAATTTTAGAAATGCAGATGTAATAGAATCTATGGGGATGCTTAAAAATGTCAGAGAACACTGGATGCCTAAGTATCATAAATTTCTTGCTCTGCAATCTAAAGCCAGCGAAAAAACCAGCATTGTTCAGGCTTTTACCAAATTTTTCAGAATAGCGTTTCAGTCTCTTTCTTTAGGTTTAGGTGCGTATTTTGTTATAAACCACAATTATATAACTGCCGGAGCAATGGTCGCCGTTTCTATACTAACGGGAAGAGCTCTTGCGCCTGTTGACCTTGCAATAGGCGGATGGAAGGGCTTTGTGTCGTCTCGTGATTCCTATAAAAGATTAAACCAGCTTTTTTCTTCTTTTCCGGAAAGGGAAAAAGGTATGCCGCTGCCCCCTCCCGAGGGCAAAATAACAGTAACTAATCTCTATGCCGTTCCGCCTAATTCAAACATGCAGATTTTAAAAGGACTTACATTTGGGGCTAATGCAGGCGACATGGTAGCTATAATAGGACCCAGCGGTTCGGGCAAATCTACCCTTGCAAGAATGATTACAGGCGTATGGAAACCGGCTATCGGCACGCTGAAACTTGACGGAGCGGATATCTTTACGTGGGACAAAGATATGCTTGGAGATTATATAGGGTACCTTCCGCAGGATATAGAACTTTTAAACGGTACAGTGGCGGAAAATATAGCCAGATTCGGGGATATAAATTCAGAAAAAATAATAGAAGCGGCTAAAACAGTGGGTATTCACGAAATGATATTAGACCTTCCTAACGGATACGATACTTATATCGGTGAGGGCGCTGTCGTGCTTTCGGGAGGGCAAAAGCAGAGAGTTGCTCTTGCAAGAGCAATATATAACAATCCTTCCTTAGTTGTTCTTGACGAACCGGATTCAAATCTTGACGATATAGGGGGTCATGCTCTTCTTAATACACTTGCTAAACTTAAAGAACAAAAGACCACGGTTTTTATTATAAGTCACAGAAATCATATACTTTCGGTAGTAGATAAAATACTGGTAATTGCAAACGGGACTATTCAGATGTACGGTTCAAGGGATGACGTTCTTAATGCAATACTAGCGTCACAGAAAAAGATGCCGACATCTCCTGCTACCCAATAATCCATTTCTAACGTGAAGCACCCTACCTTACGAAAGAGGGGTGAGCCGCCCGGAAACTGGCGGCTTAAAACCGTACTTGGTTTATAGACAAGATACTTTTTAGGAGCAATATTATATGAATATAACTCGGTCATTCATAGAGCTTGTTTCCCTAAGCTTAAAATTTTTTTCGGTGTAAACTATTTTTTTTATGTTCCAGTTTAAAAAATTTAATTTTATTAATATTAATATAATATGTTATAATAATGCTTTGCTCATATTTAACTACTATATTTAACTGTTATATTTAACTATGGTTTTAAAACAGAAACTTATAATTTTTTTCGGTGTAAATTAATTTTTATGAAAATGCTTGAATGGTTTAAAGGAAAAGAAGAAGAAACAGATTCGACTCTTAACACGGATTCAAAAATTGTAATAAAGTTAGGTTTTACGGTGTTTATAATTGGATTCGTCGGGTTTATTATTTGGGGTTCTTTTGCCCCTATGATTAATGGAATAAACATTCCCGGAACTGTCACAGTCGCTTCGGAAGAAGATTATCTGCAAAGCCGTTTTGGCGGAACTATAAAAAAGGTTTTGATAAAAGACGGAAGTGTAGTAAAAAAAGGACAGGCGCTTATTTTACTGAACGGCAGCAGGCAAAAAGCCGATTATGCAGGAGCGGAAAGTCAGTATATCGCTGAACTTGCGTTATACGGAAGGCTTAAAGCGGAGCAGAACGGGCGCAGCCGCATTAAATTTCCATCTGCTCTTTTGTCGTTTAAAAACAAAAACGATGCCCAAGCAATACAAGCAATACAGGCAATTGATACGCAGGATGAGCTTTTTAATAACAGAAAGCTAAACTATAATACGGAAGAAAATATATATAAAACAGATATAGCCGGTTTAAAAAGCTATTTAAAAAATATCATTCAGCTGAAAAAAAACACGTCTTTGCAGATAATTTATGCGAAAGAAGAACTGAAACCCCTTAAAAAACTTGCAGAAGAAGGATATTACCCAAAAGTAAAAGTTTTAGAAATAGAAACTAATATTGCATCGCTGCAAGGTAAACTAAATGAAGAAATAGGCGATATATCAAAAACAGACAGCACTATAGGTGAATATGAATTTAAACTTTCCGACCTTAAAAATAATTTTTTAGGCGGTGTTAATACGGAACTTAGCAGTGTTCAAAAAAGAGTTTTTGCTTTAAGACAGGAATATCTGTCAATGCTAAGTCAGGTTAAACACTCAAAAATAAAATCTCCTGTCAGCGGCATAGTAGTCAAGATTTATAGAAAAACTTCAGGCTCGATATTAATGCCTGGTCAAGCTGCAATAGATATTTTGCCTCTCAACCAAAATTTAATTATAAAAGCCCATGTTCCGGCTATGAATGTTGCCCGCGTACGCAAAGGTCTTACCGCAAATCTTGTGTTTCCGGAATTTAATGCGGAAAGTACCCCTGTAATAAACGGAAGGGTCATATATATTTCGGCAAACTCAATCATTCAAAAAGGCTCCGGCACTGCATTTTACATCTGCAAAATAAAAATAGGCAAAAAAGGTCTAAAAACACTGGCAGAACACAAACTAAAACTTAAACCGGGAATGCCTGTCGAAGTTACCGTCAAGACAGGAAAAACGACGCTTATAGGCAAAGTTTTTAAACCTATATACCGCCAAATTTACACTGCATTCGTGAAATAGTAAACTATAACTATTTCGATAAGATTTTTATGCAGTCGAAATATAAATAAAAATATTGTCAAAGCAAAATAAAAATACTTGACATTTAAGAAAAATAATATTATTATTATACAAATTTGATGTATTAATGGATTAAATAGATTGAATAGGCTGAAAAATTAATCAATTAGTTAATCATAAACTAATGCCGGGCTGCCATAATATATCAGAATAACAATGGGCAAACAGACAAGACATCAAAATTACATATAAAAAAAGAGGCGATACTTTGGACGATAAAATGACAAAATACATAACAGACGCCGCTATCGTGGTTTCTTTTGAGCAAGACAATTTTATCAGACTAAAACAGACGAAGGCAGAGGAGTCGTATAAAAACATAATAGACAAACCTTCTGTTAACACAAATCAACCCGACTCTGCAAGTGCGTCTATCCCGCGGATAATTATAAAAGATTCTTCGAAAGGAATAGCCATATCTCAGAACGCTGCGCAGATAGCAATGATGTTTGGCAAAAACAGCAGCATAGATGCACAGACAGATGACTTGCTTAATACGCTGGACCTCATGTTCGAGGACACAAAGAATTTCCAGGGCGAAGACAATATTCAGGAAACAGGTTTTCTGGTATCTGTCGCATATACTACAGATAAACCCATTGAAGAACTGAGCACTTTTCTTTTTAATAATTTTTCAAACTTTGAACCACTTGGCAACGTAATTAACGCAGTTTATAAATTTGGATTTAATACCGAAAACAACCTTTATGTCGGCATAGAATTTGGCGGATATAGAGTTGTGCACGGACCCGAAGAGACGAATGCCGAAAAAAAAGCGAATGCAGCGGAAAGCGAAAGCGTCTATCTTTTTAAAATAGACATAAACAATAAGCCGCTGATACAATCTAAAGTTAAAGAACCTTCCGAAATTAAAAATAAATTTAAATCAATTATAAACGGCGGGCTGGAAAAATTAACCAAGAACTTATTAATTTGATTATTATTAATATATACTATAAACATATTTAACGGCAGGAAACTAGCCAAATAAACAGCAAAGTGAGTTGAATCGAAGCGGGCAGGCAGATTATCAAGCAGTTCAAAAAAGTAATTTTTTTACTTGACATTATAAAATTTATGTATTATATTTCAAATAGTCTGGTCATGCTATATATTTATTTATTATAGGCGGTTTGTATAAAATATGTAAGAACTGTTCTAGAAAGGGCAACTAAAACTAATAAAAAAAAGAAAAGAAAGTTTAAAGCAGCTATTAATTAATATTAAATTAAACAAATTTTTTTAAGGAGGAAACAAAATGTCAGCAGCTAATCCAATCTATAATGAGACTCAGGCTCTATTTTTGGGTCTTTTTGGCAGACCTGCCGCGGCCCCCGGGCTGTTAAGCACGGCAAGCGCATTGGCGGCACATCCAAACGGTACCCTTGGCTCGTTGGGCAGCGTTGCTGCAGCAGACCCGAGTTTATATCTTAATGGAGATACAAGCACAAGCTCGCAGATAGAGCTCATTTTTGACCGTTTAACAGGGCGGGAACCTTTAACTCCGGCATTAACCTACATGACGGACGCAGTCAGCAGCGGTACGTCGTCACTGGGACAGATTGCAGCACTCATTTACACAAATGTTAGTGCGGAACCGTCAAATTATCCCTTTGCAGACCTTACCGTGATGAATGATAAACTTACGGCGGCAAATAATTTTGAACTGCAAAATCCAACTTACAATTCAGCCACCTACTTTGCGGAAGGACAGACCATTAATACCACAATTACGCCGATTTCTACTGCTCCCGCCGGTCAGGTCATAGATATAACATCAACGGCAACAAATTATGTGGCAGCCCCGGGTACCGGTACAGTAACGTTTTTAGATGCAGGTACATCATCTGGTAATATACAACCATATGATACAATAAATGCCAATGGCAATGTCGGCACGCTTGAAGAATATGGTAGTGGGACTGCATCATCTTTTTTTCCAACCAGCATGAACGGTATTTCTACAATATTATTGTACGATAATAACTCTTCAACATTAGCTTCTCCTTTTAATGTAAGTGATATTATCAACACTGCAACAAGCGAACCTGTTGCTAATCTCATTATTGACGTTTCTTCAACTTCAACTTCAACTTACTACGAGGTTGCGTCAACCCAGTCAGTTACGGTTGAAAATGCTTCATCGTCCACCAGCAGTCTCTATATTTCTGAAAGTACTAGCGGAGCAACGCTTAATTTAACTCTCGAAAATGATAGTATGAGCTCAACTTCTGTCATTCTTTATTCTAGTACTAGTTCACAATTTAGCCCGACAACGATTAATCTGGAGTCTAATGGAACTGCTGTTAATAATATAGCTAACTTAAAAGTAGCCGATAATTCTACCATTAATATCAGCGGAAGCGCAAATCTTACAATTAGTGCTTTAGATGATGCTAGTACTAGTGCAACCTCGGGCATAACCGTTGATGCAACCCAGACAGGAACTTTAACTCTTGCAGTTCCCACAGATTTAGCCTCAACTGCAACATTTACATTTGACGGCACGGGAACAGGAACTGACATTCTTAATCTTACAAGTGCTGCCACATCCGGAGTAACTTATAATTTAACCGGCGATTCGAACAGTGCAAATACGGTCAATGTGGACTATCTTACTTCTGGTTCAACTTTAGTAGATTATGTGTCTGCTGCAACCGGATTTTCTACTTTGGAGTTTAACAGCACATCTGCAGCAGTGACATTAGATGTAGCCAAAATAAGCGCAGGATTTACCACTTTTGTAGATAATGCTTCAACAAGTACTTCTTTTACATATAACAGTGTCGCAAACAACGATACTTTCTCGTTTACAAGTTTGGTTTCAGCTTCAACTTCGGCTATTATTAATGCTGCAGCCACAGGCGCAACTGTAAATGTTGATTTAGGGCACACACACGGCGGTATTACACTTGCAAGTCTTGACCTGTACAATTCAACATCTGCTGCGGATAGTTTCTCAACGATTAATATAGATTCTTATGGTTCTACCTCAACAGGCAATGTTATTACGACCTTAAAAGTAGCCGATAATTCTACCATTAATATCAGCGGAAGCGCAAATCTTACAATTAGTGCTTTAGATGATGCTAGTACTAGTGCAACCTCGGGCATAACCGTTGATGCAACCCAGACAGGAACTTTAACTCTTGCAGTTCCCACAGATTTAGCCTCAACTGCAACATTTACATTTGACGGCACGGGAACAGGAACTGACATTCTTAATCTTACAAGTGCTGCCACATCCGGAGTAACTTATAATTTAACCGGCGATTCGAACAGTGCAAATACGGTCAATGTGGACTATCTTACTTCTGGTTCAACTTTAGTAGATTATGTGTCTGCTGCAACCGGATTTTCTACTTTGGAGTTTAACAGCACATCTGCAGCAGTGACATTAGATGTAGCCAAAATAAGCGCAGGATTTACCACTTTTGTAGATAATGCTTCAACAAGTACTTCTTTTACATATAACAGTGTCGCAAACAACGATACTTTCTCGTTTACAAGTTTGGTTTCAGCTTCAACTTCGGCTATTATTAATGCTGCAGCCACAGGCGCAACTGTAAATGTTGATTTAGGGCACACACACGGCGGTATTACACTTGCAAGTCTTGACCTGTACAATTCAACATCTGCTGCGGATAGTTTCTCAACGATTAATCTGGAGTCTAATGGAACTTCTGCTAATACTAATACTATAACTGCCTTATACGCAGCCGACCACTCAACAATTAATATTACAGGAACCGAAGCGTTAACAATTTCTTCAAGTATAGGTATAGCTGATGCATCGTCAACACCGTACAGTGGAAGTGTATATTCAGGAATAACTGTTGATGCGCAGAATTTTACAGGCACTTTAAATTTAACATTAGATTCCGCTTCAACATCTAACATTGCAACTGCAAGTGATACCGTTATTTTTGGTACCGGCGGGGGCACAGTTGACACTAATCTTGGTAATGATACCATAAATACTACGTACGACATTTCATCGTCACATGTGGCAGCAGTTGATAATTATGCGATATATAGCGCAACAGGCGATACAATTCAACCGAATAATATCATTACTATGACAGATACAAATAGCACTGTAAATTATTCTAATGATACTATATATTTTGCTGCTGATTCTACTTCTGGGTTGTTGACATCAACTTCTAGTATGGGTAGTAATGCAGAAAAATCAGGTTATTTTAACACAGCTATGTACGGCTTCAGCGCAACTCCTTCTAGTTCAGAACAAGCTATAAGTCAGGTTATAAATACTCTGCAAACTGATATAACTCCCGCTACTTCTGTAGCTTCAACATTTGATGCTGCGGCGTGGTTTCAGTATGGAGGAAATACATATGTAGTTAACGCATATGATGTCTCAACAGCATCAACAAGTGCAGTAGCTGCAACTAATACCTTTACTGACCAGATTGTTAAACTTACAGGAAACGTTGATTTGTCACATGCTGATGTCAAAAGCGGTGTAATAAATCATTTATAAGCTCAAGCGATAAATAAAAAATTGTAAACAATATTTATTTATCTGTTCTTTAAATCGCCTCTTTTCAAAGGGGCGATTTTTTTATTTATAAAAAAATTGACATGCTATGTTTAATAATTTATACTTAAGAAGTTGTTTTTTATACCATAATTTACTAATAACATTCTAAAAATAAATAATAAATTAGATTAAAAAATGGAATTTCGCGTAAACGCATTTATAGACGACATAACCTCAAAATATGTAAAAGGATATGCACGCGTATCAAACTCGCCCGAAACAAAACTTAACATTGATATATATAACGGTCCTGAACTATTAGGAACGGTAACAGCCAATCAATATCGTCCAGATCTTGCAGCCAAAGGTATGGGTGATGGCGTTTTCGGCTTTTTTTTTCAGTTCCAAAATGAAATAATTAATTTAAGTCAATTAAAAGTATTCATAAAAGGGTTCCCCAATCCCATTCCGCTATCGCATGAAGCCAGAACACTTTTTTTTATAAAGTCTAACAATCAAAAAGTAAGAAATTTTAAAGAGAGTGATTTTGATAATGCGTTAAATTTTGTATTTTGTTTTGACAGAAATTTTTTCGAGCACTTTGTTGTTTTATTGGTTTCAATATTAGAAAAGCATAAAAATATCAATAAAGAATTAATTTTTCATATAGTCCACGAACGGTTAAAATTTGAGGATTTTTTAATTTTAGAAAGGCTTGCTTCAAAATATAAATTTAATTTAAACTTGTTTGATATTACCGATAAAGTCAAAATACAAAACTTTCCCCCTGTAGGCAGATATGCGCAAAATTTATATTATAAAATGGTATTTCCAGAAATTTTGCCAAAAGCGGTTAAGAAAGTCCTGTATTTAGATATAGACATTATTGTAAACGAAGAATTGACAGAGTTATTCAACACGGATTTAAAGGATAAATACCTTGCCGCAGCTGTTGAAGAAGGACTTATGCCGCAGGCTGACGACCAGCGAAAAAGACTAATGCTAAAGGACGACACTGATTATTTTAATGCAGGGACTATGCTTATAAATCTTGAGAAATGGAGAAATGATAACATTAAAGCAAAAATAATCGATTTTGTTAATAAATATCCCTATAGGATTATTTATGCCGATCAGGACCTTTTAAATGCTATTGCTGCCGGAGATTATATTCAGCTCCATCCTAAATATAATGTTCAATGGCCTAATTTCTATGAAAGACGGTTTAAAAGTCCTTTTTCTGATGACGAGTTCAGAAAATCAAAAGAAAGTCCAGCTATTATACATTTTATCGGACCCAACAAACCGTGGCATATATTAAACCGCCATCCGTTCAAAAATCTTTATTGGAAATATTTAAATATGCTGAATTTTGATTTAAATATTTAACTCTTATGCTATATAATATAATTTAATACAATCAATACAATACAACATAATATAATTGAAAAATATTTTTATTTTTTTATATTTAAATAAGTTTGCCATTAAATTAAATTTGTAATAGTCAGTAAACTATGCCTGCGCAAAATATACTTCTGATATCTGTCGATTCTCTAAGACATGACTGCATAGGCTTTAACGAGGAATATTTTAGTCTTGAAAAAAACGGCATCAGTTTAAAACAGCGAGTCAAAACACCGACATTAAACAAAATCGCTTTAAAATCCGTCGTTTTTAAAAATTGTTATAGCACAAACTCTTATACAACCTCCGCCCATGCCTCTCTTTTTACGGGTCTTTTACCGCCTAAACACGGAGTTAGACCTTTTTTCCATAAAAAATTAACAGAGAATTGTATTACCATGGCGGAAACTTTTAAGAATAATGGTTATAAAACGGTACTTTTTACAGATGTTGACCTTTTTACGCCTATTGGTCTTGCAAGAGGGTTTGAGCATAAAATTTTAGCGAACGACATACTTCTTTTTGAACTTTTAGAGCAGCTAAAAGGCGAAAAAGTTTTTCTTTTTCTGCATTTTTTTGATGTGCACAATCCGTATAAATATTGCGAAACTCCGCTTTCTTACCGCTATAACGACGACTATTTCAAATTTTTACGTAAATTTTCTAAAAAGCATGATATAAAGTTAACTGAAAAGGAACCTCATAGATTATGGAGAGAGCTTTTTGAAAAAGTTAAAAATGACGTAAAATATTTTATAGAGCCCTATATTGAGGGGGTTGAAAAGTTTGACAGAGGCCGCTTTAGACAGATTTATAATTTCTTGACAAAATACGGATTTTTTTCCCAGGAAAGTATTTACGCCATTTTTTCCGACCATGGCGAAGGACGCGTGTCTTATACCGATGAAGCGATATTCGGTCACGCGGGCGAACTTTACAATGACGTAATCCGCATTCCGCTGATTTTTTACGCACCAGGGGTTAAGAGGCAAATCTCTTATGATTTGATTTCTATAGTAGATATTTTTCCTTCCATGGCATTTTACGCCGGATTAAAAATAGAAAAAAATAATTACGGCGGCGACTCCGCCTGCCGTAATTATAATTTAGACGGACAATTATTTAAAAACCGCGATTACTGCTACAGCGAACACTTTATTCACAGAACTGTGTTCGACAATACAAACAAGACCCATGATGCGCTAAACAATAATAATAAAGAGGGCGGCTTTGATGATGTTCTCAATAATATTTCTGACAACGCAAATGTTTCTCTAACCGGCAGTGTCATTAAATCAGAAAGAAAATCAGAACCTGCCGAAAAAATAAACGCATGGTATTTAACTTTTACTTCAAATGATGAATATTTCTTATTTCAAAGAGCGTTTATAACTAAAAAAGAAAAAACTGTATTTATGGGGCAAAATTTAGACTATTTAAGATATTTTTTAAATAATAATGAAAAAGAAGCTCATGATACTTATAAAAATGAACTACTGAACGAAATATGCAAAAAATATGATAAATTTTCCGATGAGCAATTTATCAAACTGCTATACAGAGATGTACTCCTGCGTTTTGAAGATGCGGAAGGTTTCAAACACCATTTGGGTAGATTAAAGGGAGGGTTTGCGTCCAGAACAGAAATATTGAAGGATTTTTTAGAAGCTCCTGAAAATACAGTAAATAATACGAGACCTAGAGCATACAGATTTGAATATAAAAACAATCGGATGGATATTTCCGAAAAAAACCCTTTGCCGTCAATTGATTTAAATTCTGATGATGTCAAAAAAAATATTGAAATAATGATAAATCTGGAAAAAAATGCAGTTATAACCGATGACATTTTTGGCGGCGAAAGCAAACATAACGGCTGGAATAGCCGGAACAACAACGATAACCTTGTCCCTGTTCGCTCAGATGTACAGACGTCAGGCTCTGCTGCCCTTGCGGTAATGTCAACACGCCTCAACGATTTAAATATTACAAAAGATTTGCTTGCTTCAAAAGCGGAATTCAGCATTGAAATAATAAAGGAGGCGTATAGCCGATTTGGAAATAATATGGGTATAGCTTACACAGGCGGGAAGGATTCGACAGTTTTATTGAGTTTAGTCAGAAAGGCATTTAACGGAAAAATTCCTTTTAAGGTGATAAATATAGATACCTCTGTTGATTTTCCAGAAATTTACGAATTAATAGAAAAAATTAGAAAAGAGTGGGAGTTAGATTTTACAGTTTATAGTAATTATGAAGCGCTAAAATATATTAAGATAGCAGAAAATGCGGAAGAGTGCTGTAAACTGTTAAAAACTATTCCTCTTAAAAAAGCCGTGGAAGATTTAAAATTAAATGCGTTAATGACTGCCATAAGAAGAGATGAACAAGAATTTCGTTCATCTGAATCATATTTTTCAAAAAGAGAGGAGCCGTCCCATTATAGAATTCATCCAATACTCCATTTTACCGAAAAAGATATATGGGATTATATAAAAACCAATAATATTCCTTATTGTTCGTTGTATGATAAAGGATACAGGTCTCTTGGCTGTGTTCCATGCACGTCAAAATCGCTGGACGGCGGGAGCGAACGCGGCGGAAGGTCGAAAAGCAAAGAGCAGATAATGGACAGATTAAGGGAATTCGGGTATTTTTAAGTGAGCCGCACGAATATATATTTCATAGCTTGAACCCGCTTGAACCTGATGGTTTAACTTTAACGTGCATAGTTTTTAAATAGAAATAGCATTCATTGTATTTATATAATAATATTAGAATAATAAAATTAAAAAATAAAATAATATTAGAATAATATAAATAGTATAAAATAATATTAGTTAGTCTATATAACTTAGTATATATAAATAGAAAATAAGACAAAGAAGTGTTTAACTCATTCAGGTTTAAAAAAAACGATATACTTAAGAATTTATCTTCTGAATTGCTCATTGAAGAATTAAAAAAAATTGAACCTGCGGATATTGCAGCTCTCAAAGCTTTGAAAAATCATCAAAAATTAATCCGAATTAAATTATCGGACGAGCCGGATGATAATTTTCTTTTATTAGAAACTGCATTAAAGTCTGCCGACTTTATTCTTGCCGAAGATTATTATAAGTCTAGGAATAATATGCTTTCGCTGGCTTTGTGCCTTGAAAAATATAAAATTTTAACAGAATACGCTGTTATTCTTCCGCCGATAATAAGCGTAGATAATGATAATAAAGATAATAAAGATAATAAAGATGCGGAGCAGTGGGACTTATTGGTCAAGACAAGCGAAATGTCGAAAAAATTGAAACAGGACAAAGCTCTGAGCGCTTATTCCTATAAAGAACTTGAACCTTTTTATGACGACGGCTACTACTTGAATGACTGCGGCGGATACAAAACTTTTAAATTAAACAGAGAAACCATGGATGAACGTTTATGCGTTGTAAATTCCATAGTCAATCCGCAGAAAAATGAAAAAATACTTGATTTAGGCTGCGGGAGGGGTGAACTTTCGTATGCTATGGCTAAAGCCGGAGCCGACGTGCTGGGAATTGACTATTCGCAGAGTTCTATAAATATAGCCGAAAAAAATTTTAACGGCAAATTGAAAAATCTGAAATTTAAAAAAATCGATTTTTTTAAATTAGACAATGAACTTTTATTTGATAAAATAGTAGCTGCCGACTTAATAGAGCATATAGACCCTGAGCTGGCAGATAAATTCATGAAACAGATAAAAAATCATTTAAATAAAAACGGAAAATTTATTTTACACACAGGACCAAACAAATACATATATTCTTATAAATATAAAAGGGATAGAAAAAAAGCAATAGATTTGGGTTTATATTTGCCTGAAAATCCAAGGTCGTTTTATGAAACTATAATGCATGTGAATGAGCAGACGCCCGGCAGTTTAAAAAAACTTTTGAAAAAATATTTTAATTATTTTTACGTCTGGACAGGAAATATCGACGAGCCGCTTGGCAATTTAATAAAAAAACCGCTCAAGTCGGAAATGATAAAACACGAAAGCATTTTCGCCGTTGCGGAAGGCAGTTCCAAACATGCCCGCGATACAGGTGAACGCCGCACGGAAAGCCGGACATGCGAATGCGAAACTCTTAAAAAAGAAATAATTAGTTCATTAACTCAAGATGAGTTGAGGGATATTTCCGGTATTTCCATTGAATTATTACCTGAATCGGTTTATAATTACTCAACATTATTAAAGAAAAATACCAATTATTCTTTTAAATTAAAAGTAATAAATAACAGCAGTAATATATTGAGGTCGGTAGGGAGAAAAGCCGTTAATCTTTCTTACCATATTAAAGCTCAAGACGGAAATTACATTGTTTACGACGGGGTAAGGACAAAGCCCCTGTTTGCTATTTATCCGGGCACGCACGTTGAAACCGAATTTAACGTTGGAATCCCGGATATTGTCGGCTCAGGGCTCCAATTAGAATTCACAATGGTGCAGGAAAACGTTTTCTGGTTTGAAGATAAAAATGCTCGTTTTTCTAAAAGTATAACGATAGATGTATGGTAGATGTATGATTGATATATGATGGATGTACGATAAATGTATTGTAGATGTACGATAGATGTTTGATATATGTGCGGCGGATGTATGATTGATATTTATTAATTTGCCTCATATAATGTTTTAAAAAGCCGGCAGATTCATTTAAATCAAAATTTCCGGCAGATACCAATCGCTGATACCAATTGAGGAAAAGCTTTTAGATTTTTTAAAATTTCGTATACTATAATAAAAATAATCGGCTTGTCGACTTTATGAAAAAAATTTATAATATTCCATTAATCGGATATTTTTTTAAATTATTTGTAGGAGTTATAACCCTGCCCAAAAAGATAGAATGGCTCAGGAGGATTGAAAAAAATCTTACGGAACTTTCGCTCAGTACTGATTTGAAGTTTGACACGATAGAACATGAGCTGGAATTAAAGGCGGATAAATCAACGCTGGATTTGAAGTTTGACACGATAGAACATGAGCTGGAATTAAAGGCGGATAAATCAACGCTGGATTTGAAGTTTGACACGATAGAACATGAGCTGGAATTAAAGGCGGATAAATCAACGCTGGATTTGAAGTTTGACACGATAGAACATGAGCTGGAATTAAAGGCGGATAA
>JAJZJW010000001.1:89502-125539 GCA_021809845.1 bacterium
CGGATAAATCAACGCTGGATTTGAAGTTTGACACGATAGAACATGAGCTGGAATTAAAGGCGGATAAATCAACGCTGGATTTGAAGTTTGACACGATAGAACATGAGCTGGAATTAAAGGCGGATAAGTTAACTGTGACATTCGGCGATAATTATTTAGAAGATATACAATCTTTTTTAAGCGAAGGCATTAAAAGGCTCCCTAAATCCTTTAAGGACTATAAAGAAACCGAAGAAAAAGATTTAAGTTACCTGTTGTTTGAAAATGTTTTTTACGACCATGATATAGTAAAAGAAAAACAAAAGTGCTATATTCCGTTCATTAAAAAAATTAATACCGCCGATATGCCGCCTAATACTTCATGGTTGGATATCGGATGCGGCAGGGGAGAATTTCTTAATATATTAAATCGCGAAAACATTAAATCCCTGGGGGTCGAAATAAACCTCATAGAATATAACGAATTAATTAGAAGAGGTTTTTCGGCGTATAACGACGACGCTGTTTCTTTTTTGAAAAAAACAGAAGAAAAATTTATGGGAATTTCAGCGCTGCAAGTAGTTGAACATCTGGAAGATGCTTATTTGCATAATGTGATTGAACTTGCATTTCTGAAAATACAAGGCGGCGGCTTGATAATTTTAGAAACAGTCAATCCATACAGTTTTGTCGGTCTTGCTAATTTTTATATGGATGAAACTCATAAAAAACCTATTCCGCCGTATAGACTTGCTTTTTTGTTGGAATGGTACGGTTTTAAAAATGTTAAAATTTTGTATTCCGCCCTTTTGCCGGAAAATTTTAGAAATATAGACCCTAAATATAATTATCAGGATTATGCTGTAATCGGAGAAAAATCTTAAATTTCTTAAAAAGGTTATTGTTCTGCCGCCTGCAAAAAGTTTTCAGCATTACCATATTGCTGCTGAGCGTTTGCCATTTCGCTTTGCAACTGCGGAGTGTCGCCTTCTAAATTTTCAAGTGAGTTCACGCCTTCTTCTTTATAATATGCATTATTTGCGGCTGTTTCAGCCGCAGCTATTAAGCTTTCATTTGCAGATGCTGCTGCAGCAGCCTGCTGCTCTTGTATATATGTATTATTATTAACCGTCGAATTTTTAACTGCGTTTCCGTTTCCGTTTCCGTTTTTAATTTTAGGATATGCGCTGAATCCGAAAGGAACGCTTACCTGTGTTATTAACACGCCTTGCGAGTAAGCTGACACTCCTCCTTTTACCCCATTTTTAAACATAGGTATATATTCTGAATTTGAACCGTTTAATCCGTTGATTATGACCTCAAACTGACCACTGCTTTCGTCTTTGAGACATTCTGCAATAAAGCTGCGACCAAGCAGTTTTTCAATACAATTATCATTGCCTTGATAACTTGTTTGAGATAACGATATTCCCTGTGGTAAAAATTGCTGCTCATTATTATTCGGCAGTATCTTCATTCCATTAACCATTTCTGCAATAGTTCCAAAATAATCATTGTCTGACGGTGTAGAATTATTTTCGGCATCATTTGAATATGATGCCTGCTGATACTGGATTTCAGAATTTATAAGACCGTTTGCCATATTTATTGCCGCTTTTGCCTGTTTTACCTCATTAAAACCGTTTAGATACGGCAGAGCTGCCGCCATCATAACGGATATGATTATAAGTCCGACCATTATGCCTATTAGTCCAAAACCGTTATCGCTGTTTATAAATTTAAAATTTGACATAATAACGACCCCCCCTTAAATTGTGAGAATTGTGAGATATTAATAAAACTTTAAATGAAATTAAATTAAATTAAATTATTCATTTATTCTTTAGGTAGGTTAGATTATTTATAATGAATTTAAATTTAAACATGTTATAATTATTATATTTTTTTAATATTTAACTATTATGAAGATTTTATTTCGTTTATGTTAAATTTTTTTATTTTTAAGTCAGTTGCCCGCATTTATTCGCATTTTCTTGTTTTATGTATTGCCTTGCCATCTGCGGCAAGCAATTGCGTAAACTTGACAATTTTATTGGATTATTTTATAAATATATAACATAAAATATATTTATATTCGCTTATTATTACGATAAGCATAATAATATATAAAATATATAATATATAATATATAATAATAATGAAAAAATAGACATTAAAACAACAATATTAATTTATGAACATTCTTTTAACAGGCGCCTCCGGCTTCGTCGGATGCTACGTAAAACTGGCCCTCTCTCAATTTCATACTTGCGTCCCGTTAGCTGACGCAAACGGCACGATTGACTTAAGAGATATTGAAAGAATAAAGCTGTTTTTATCATCAAATATAAAGCCTTATGTAAAATTAAATAAAGGCTCTAAAAATAATGCGTATGATACAACGCTGGCACAGCCGCATACTTGCGGCTTTGACGCAATAATCCATTTAGCCGCCCAGAGTTTTGTTCCTGAGTCTTTTAAAAATCCTCTTGAGACTTTTGACGTTAATTTTACGGGTACTTATAACTTATTTAGAGCGTTAAAAGCATACGGTTTCTACGGTAAAATTCTTTACATAAGTTCAGGCGATATTTACGGTCTTGTTAGTGAAGACAAACTCCCTATAACGGAAGACGAGCTGTTAAAACCCAGAAGTCCATATGCGGTAAGTAAAGTTGCAGCTGAAGCGCTGTGCTATCAGTGGTCTATAACCGAAGATATGGAAATTATAATAGCAAGACCTTTTAATCATATAGGACCAAATCAAAGCGAAAGATTTGCCGTGCCAAGTTTTGGAAAACAGATAGCAGAAATAGAGCTTGGTTTAAGAAAACCTGTTATTAGCACAGGAAATATCGACATAACAAGAGATTTTTTAGATGTAAGGGATGTTGCCGAAGCCTATAAATTATTATTGGAAAAAGCAATGAATTTCAAAGAACAAGGAACGGAAATTAATATAAAAACAGAATCGAACCTAAAAGCATCAACAAATACAAATACATTTACAGATACAAAATCATTAGAAAAAAATACAAATACATTTAACGATGCAAATGAATTAACAAAAAAAGATGCCAAAGAAATAAAAAATGTTGAAAATTTCCGCTCTTATGTTTATAATGTATGTTCGGGGTCTGAGACCTCAATCCGCTCAATAATTAATATGATGCTTAAAATAACTGGCGTAAATGCTAAAATAGAAACCGATAATAATAAATTAAGGCCGAACGAACAAAAAAGGGTTTACGGAAATAATGAAAAGATTAAAAAAATAACGGGCTGGGAGCCTAAAATACCGCTTGAACAAAGTCTGAAAGACATTTTAAATTACTGGAAAGAAAAACTAAAAAATTAAATTAATTTGATTGCGAGCTTTGAACATTAATAGATAAATTATTATAAATTACAAATTAAATAAAATTAATTTTGGTTTAGTTATATAGATTTAGTTATCTAAAGATAATAAATAAAAAAAGGGAGGAATAAATCATTATGGCTAAAACTGCTCTTATAACGGGCATAACGGGACAGGACGGCGCATATCTCTCCAAATTCTTACTTGAAAAGGGCTATAATGTTTACGGTTTTCTTGCTAGAAGGGGTTCTGATACCTTGTGGAGGTTAAGGTATTTAAATGTATTAGACGATATTAAAATCATCGACGGGGATTTGCTTGACCTGTCTTCGCTCATAAGAGCTTTAGAATTGTCAAAAGCCGATGAGTTGTACAACCTAGCTGCTCAAAGCTTTGTCGGAACCTCATGGCAGCAGCCTGTACTTACTACCCAAGTCACAGGTTTTGCAGTTGTAAATGTTCTTGAAGCTATAAGGCTTGTAAACAACAAGATTAGATTTTATCAGGCTTCAACATCGGAGATGTTCGGCAAAACAACTGAAACAATTCAGTGTGAAAATACTGTATTTCATCCTAGAAGCCCTTACGGAGCTGCTAAACTGTTCGCCCATTATCTTACAATTAATTACAGGGAGAGTTTCGGCATTTTCGGTTCGGCGGGAATACTCTTTAATCATGAATCGCCTATCAGGGGCATAGAATTTGTTACAAGAAAAGTAACGGACGCGGTAGCCAGAATAAAATACGGCAAGCAGTCTAAGTTATATCTTGGCAACATTGACGCACAAAGAGACTGGGGCTATGCGAAAGATTATGTCGAGGCGATGTGGCTTATGCTTCAGCAGGATAAGCCGGACGATTATGTTATTGCAACGGGCAATACATCGTCGGTCCGCGAGATGTGCGATATTGCATTTTCTTATGCAGACCTTAATTATAAAGATTACGTCGAAATAGACCAAAAATTATACAGACCTGCCGAAGTAGAAAGATTACTCGGAAACCCCAAAAAAGCCAAAGAAAAGCTAGGCTGGGAGGCTAAAACGCAAGTGAAGGAATTAATCGAGCTCATGGTAGAAGCGGATATTAAGAGGGTAAGAGATAATATAATGGCGTGTTGATTAACAGCAAAAATTATGGTCAAAAAAATTGAAAAAATCTTTTATTAAACGATTAAAAGCATTATTAAAGAAAATTATTGTTCCACTTATAGATTTTGTCCTTAAAAGACGCGCGATTAAGCGCATTGCCAAAAAAGTATTAGATAGATTCCCTTCATTAAAAGCGCGTTTTAAATCATTAGCAATTTCATCGGGCATCTTAAAAGTTCATGGTCAAGTTTTAGAAAATAATAATAATAATGATAAAAGCAATACTATAAGTCCTGAGTTATCTGACTTATCGCCGCGCGCTCAAAAAATATACTTAGACTTAAAAAATGCCATTGAAGAGAGAAAAGATAAATGCGTATAGTGTTGGATTTGCAGGCGTGTCAGACTGAAAGCAGATTTCGCGGCATGGGGCGCTATTCTATGTCTTTAGCCAAAGCGATAGCGAAAAATGCCAATAATAATCATGAAATATGGCTTTTTTTGAATGGTTTGTTTCCCGACACAATTCCGTATATCAGACAATCATTTGATGGTTTAATCCCAAAAGAACGCATTTTTGTTTTTTCAGCACACGGACCGGTTGCGGAAGTTGACCCGCAAAATGAATGGCGCGCAAGGGCTTCGGAGCTAATCAGGGAATACGCATTATCCCAGCTTAAACCCGACATCGTTCATATAAATAGTTTATTTGAAGGATATGGAGACGATGCTGTTACATCCATAGGCAAGCTTGATTCAAAAATACCAACAGCCGTGACCTTGTACGATTTAATACCTTATGTTGACCCGGAAGCCTGTTTACCTAATGCACAGATGAAAAAATGGTATTACAGAAAAATCCAATCACTTAAAAATGCAAATCTTTTTTTAGCTATTTCCGAGTATTCAAAAAAAGAGGCAATAGATAATCTCGGAATTGCGCAAGAAAATATTTTGAATATATCCGCGGCTATCAATGAAAATTTCAAGCAGGTTAAATATTCTGAGGAACAAAAAAACTCTATATTTAGCCGTTATAATATTAAAAAACCTTTTGTTATGTATTCTCCGGGCGGTTTTGAAGAAAGGAAAAATATCAAAAGGTTAATAGAAGCTTATAGTTTGCTTTCGACCGATATTAAAAAAGAGCATCAGCTTGTAATTACAGGTAAAATACACGAAGAAACTAAATATAATTTACAAGCTTATGCTAAAAAATTTAATATCAGCAATAATGAACTTATATTCACGGGTTATCTTGAAGATGACGACCTTGTAGCCATGTACAATTTTTGCAAGCTGTTTGTTTGTCCATCTTTACATGAAGGTTTTGGACTTCCCCCTCTTGAGGCCATGGCTTGCGGAGCGCCTGCGATAGGCTCAAACTGCACGAGTATTCCCGAAGTTATAGGCAGACAGGATGCTTTATTTGTTCCTTTCAGAGCAAAATCTATTTCCGATAAAATATCGAAGGCGCTTACAAATGACAGTTTTCTAAATTCGTTAAGAGAACATGCTTTAAAACAGGCGAAGAAATTTTCGTGGGACGAATCTGCAAAAAGGGCATTGGGGGCATTTGAAACATTATACCAAAAAAATATATCAATAAAAACTCAGCAGGCAGAGCATGGAGACAGGGAATATAAAAGATTGCTTTCCTCTATAGCGGAAATAGATGCGAAACCGTCTTTAATAAAAGACGATTTGTTAAATTTAGCGGAAAATATCTCGCAAAATATGATAATTGATAACACCAAACAACTATTGGTCGATATATCCGAATTAGTGCAAAGAGATGCCAAAACAGGTATTCAGCGTGTAGTTAAAAATATTCTGCGTTGTCTAATAAAGAATCAGCCGCAAGGTTATCAACTCAGACCTGTTTATTTTGATGGAAAGCATTATCGTTATGCCGATAGATTTAGGATAGAATCGCTTCAAGAATCATTAGTTAATCTTAACGATGAAAATTTACATGACGAAGTTGCAGAATTTTCGAGAGGGGATGTATTTTTATGTATTGATCTTACAGCTGCTTTTTTACCAATCGAAGAAGATTTCCTAATAAAAATTAATAACCTTGGCGTAGGAATATATTTTATAGTTTATGACATTCTTCCAATTCTCCATCCGGAATGGTGGCCAATTCCCACGGGCACAGTGATAGAGAATTGGCTTCGAATCGTTGTAAAAATTTCTACCGGCATTATATGTATTTCAAAGTCAACAGAAAAAGATGTGAAAAGATGGGTAAGCAAAAATTATCCCGGTAGATCGGAACCCCTAAAGATTAGCCATTTTTATCTTGGAGCAGATATTGAAAAAGATATAGTGAGCCGAACGGAGGAAAGCATTATTGTTCCTATTAATAATTCGCCCGAAAAAGAAGAAGACTCCGGCGTAATTTTTAAATTAAAGAGTAACTCAAGTTTTCTTATGGTCGGCACTATCGAGCCCAGGAAGGGGCATATGCAAACGCTTGCCGCGTTTGAAAAGCTTTGGTCGGAGGGGTTGGATATTAATCTTGCAATCGTGGGTAAACAAGGATGGATGGTGGAAAAATTAATGGATATACTAAGAAATCATCCTCAAATGAATAATCGTTTATTCTGGCTTGAAGGCATTAGCGACGAGTATTTGTTAGAGGTTTATTCCGCTTCCACATGCCTCATCGCAGCCAGTGAAGGAGAAGGCTTTGGTTTACCGTTAATCGAAGCCGCCATGCATAAATTACCTATTATTGCCCGTGATATTCCGGTTTTTAGAGAAGTTGCAGGCGATTACGCCTTTTATTTTAATAGCAATAAGCCTAAAGATTTAGCTAAAGCGATTAAGAATTGGCTTAATTTATATAAAGAAGGAAAACATCCAAAATCAGACGATATGCCGCGACTTACTTGGGAACAAAGCACCGAGCAACTTATGGATATAATTTTTAACGATAAATGGTATTATAAATTTTAACTGATATGGAAGAAACCTGCTATAAATTATTTAAAAGAGAAATTATCCAAAATATTGATATAGAAAAAATAAAAGGTATCCAATTTATTTATTCTCGTACTCACGACTGTATTTGCCTGCTTTATTCAATACCTTAAATATATAATGCTAAAAGTAGTAAGGGTTTAGGTCAATTATTGATGGTATTTAAATATAAACGCATTCAAAATAAATAATTTCAACTCATACTTAAAAGAAAAAGTGTGCAAAAGCGGAATATCATATTAAACGGTACTTGCAGCATTGATACACAAATACGCAGCAGACCAAATTAAAATAGAAATTTAATAAAATAATATTTAATTAGTGGAATGAATTCCCATAATTGAAATAAATAAACTTATGCTAAACTTATGCGTATAGTCGTTTTAGGCACGAGAGGCTTTCCCGATGTTCAGGGCGGAGTTGAAAAGCACTGCGAAGAGCTTTATCCGAGATTGACAAGTCTTGGGGCAGAGGTAATCGTTATAACGAGAAAAAGCTATATTAAGAAAAAAAGAGAAAGTTTTAACGGGGTGAGGTTCATTCACCTTTATTCTCCAAAATTAAAAAGTTTGGAGGCAATAAGCCATACTTTTTTAGCTTTGTTTAAGTTAAAAAAATTGAAACCTGACATCGTTCATGTTCATTCTATAGGTCCTGCCTTTTTAATTCCGTTAATTAAACTATCGGGATACAAAGTCGTAATGACGCATCACGGACCAGATTATATGAGAAAAAAATGGGGAGCCGTAGCAAAATTAGTTTTAAGAACAGGCGAAAAAAACGCTATGAAGTATTCTGATAAAGTGATAGTTATAGCTAAATGGGTTCAAGACTACATCGAGAAAAAGTATAAAAGGCAGTCCTATTTTATTCCAAACGGAGTAAGCCCGGTTAATACCGACACGGGTTATTTAAACAACGGCAGTTTAATTTTAAAAAAGTTTAACATCGAACCAAAAAAATATGTTTTTACCGCCGCAAGGTTTGTTCCTGAAAAGGGATTGGATGATTTAATTAGTGCGTACAGGTTTTTGGAAAATCCTGAATTTAAACTTGTAATAGCAGGGGATGCCGACCATAAAACATATTATTCCAAAACGCTTAAGGAACTGGCAAATAAAACCAACGGCGTGATACTTACCGGAACGGTGCATAAAGAAGACATTTATAAATTATATTCAAATGCGGCATTGTTTGTTTTACCTTCATATTATGAAGGATTTCCTATATCTCTTTTAGAGGCTTTAAGTTTCGGAGTGCCGGTTTTAGTGAGCGATATTCCGGCTCACAATGAGATTTTGCTCCCGGACTTCAGGTACTTTCATGCCGGGGATGTTCAAGAATTATCAAAAAAAATTGAAGAATGCGTTCAAGAAGGGATAGACGCAAACGAAGAGAAAATGTATATAGATTTGATTAAGACAAATTACGATTGGGACATAATCGCAAAGAAAACTTTAAGCGTTTACAAGGAGTGTGTCGGTGATTGATATTTTATTATCCACTTATAACGGCGAAACATTAAAAAGCGTTTACAAGGAGTGTGTCGGTGATTGATATTTTATTATCCACTTATAACGGCGAAGCCTTTTTAAGAGAACAGTTAGATTCTATTTTAAATCAAACTTATAGCGATTTTAAGATTCTTATAAGGGATGACGGTTCTGCGGATTCAACGGTTAACATCATAAAAGATTATGTATTTAAATATCCTTTAAAAATAGTCTGTATCAATATCCCTGCCCCTCGCCCAAGCTCTACCTTATCCACTTGTCCTCTTCCCTATGATGAGGGAGGGCTGGAGCGGGGGAGGGGATATAATGCCGGTTTCTATTATGATAATAAAAATAATAGCAAAAAACATTTAGGCTTTAATTTAAGCTATAATGAACTTTTAAATTGTTCGACCGCAGACTATATTATGTTTTCCGACCAGGATGATGTCTGGCTTCCGGAAAAGGTCGAAATTAGCTTTAAAAAAATTAAAGAGCTTGAGAAAGAGTTTCAAGGTAAACCCATATTGGTTCATTCGGATTTAACCGTCGTAAATAAAGATTTAAAAATAATAAACGGTTCTTTTTTTAGACATATAGGAATAAATCCGTATGAAAACTCGTTAAACAGGTTAATTATGCAAAATACCGTTACGGGATGCACGATGCTCATAAATAAAAATCTTGCCGCTCTTGCAAAACCTATAAGCGACGGGGTTTATTTTTACGATTATTGGTTTGCTCTTGTAGCTAAGATGTTCGGCGCTATCGGTGTTATAAACAAACCGTTACTCTTGTACCGCCAGCACGATTCAAATGTTATCGGGGCAGGCGCAAACAGCCTGCGAAAGCTTGTCAAAAAGTTAAATATTATAAACGATTTATACAGGCAGGGGTGCCTGCTGTATAAGAGGTATTACGACTATAGCGGACACAAGAATGATACGAATGATACGAATGATACGAATGATAAGAACGATAAGAACGGTAAGAACGGCTATGAGGGCAATGATGGAGACTATGGGTATGGGGGCATTAAAAATGGCATTAAAAATGAGGCTCAAATTATTTTAAGAAATTTTATAGAGCTCGGAAGTGCAAATCCGTTAAAAAGGCTTTATGTAATTTTTAAATATAGATTTTTCAGGCAAGGGCTTTTAAGAAATATGGGCTTTTTGCTATTTTTGGTATTTTTTATTGACTTAAAATCAGGCATATAATAGAATTTGTTAAAAATTATATATAAATTGTATTTTATGCCGCCTTAAGCGTGCAGTTCAGGTTTAATCTTACATTTTATTTATGATATTCGTATAAATCGTATCTTATTTATCTCACGAATGATTGTATTATAATGTATTGTATGATATAATTAACTAAAATTTATTTTAGTATTTTCGAGTTTATTATGCCTAATACTTTTAAAATATATGAAGATTTACAGGGTTCGTTCAATGAGCAACAGGCGAAAACTCTTACCAGGGTTATATCCAACACCATCATCGACGAAGCAAATATGGTTACAAAAGTTGAGTTCAACGCTCTAAAAGAAATAGTCGACAATCTTGCTACGGCAGTTAAAGAACTTGCAGAAGCTCAAAAAAGAACTGAAGCAAGGGTAGAAGAGCTTGCAGAAGCTCAAAAAAGAACTGAAGCAAGGGTAGAAGAACTTGCAGAAGCTCAGAAAAGAACGGAGGTTGAGATTAAGAAACTTACCGAAGGACTTAACGATTTGAGGGTTCAGGTGGGAGGTCTTGCCATGGCGGTCGGTTACGGTATAGAGGATAAATATATGCCTTTTATGAAAAAATTTGCTCTGAACCAATATGGCGCTATTATTTTAAAGGTTGAGAGAAAAAACATAATGTATCCTAACGGAGCATATGACGAGGTCAATCTTTATTTGGAAGGAGAAATTGATGGACACAAGGTTTACATAATAGGCGAATCTAAGGCTCAGCCAGGAAAAAAAGACATTGATAAGTTCAGCTTAATGCTTAAAAGATTAGCGGGATATTTTAATGCCGACGTTAAAGGCTTTATGCTTGGATATAATTATGCACCTAACGTTGAAGAATATTTAGTTAAAAAGTATCCCAATATAGATTTCTACAAAACATACCAGATAGAAGAAATTGCCAATAGATAATTTGGAAAATTAGAAATTAGAAATTAGAAATTAGAAAATTAGGGAAAATTTGAGACGGACACTGTTCTGAAAATTAAGGACATAAATTAGGGGCAGACATTGTTTTATAATACGGTCGAAACGATTGGAATTGGAGCAGCGCGGAAATCAGCAAAGCTCATTAACACTTGTGGAGTATGCTCCGGCTTGTGCATCCAAAAATCGGATATAGCTATAGCCATCATACGTTGAAGCGGGAAGCCTTGTCCGTAATGGCGGGTAGTTTACCATTTTCACAAATTCTGGTGTTCAAATTATAAGTATAAGTATGGTATAATAATCATAAACAAAAATTTATAGCGATAATTCGGGGAGTTTGTGATGCAGTACATAAATTTAGGCATACTTTTAATTACACTTGGTTTTGTCATCGGAGTATATGTGCATACAGATAAAAAAATAACCGAGTTGTCAGCAAATACGGATAAAAAAATAACAGAATTGTCTGAAAAAACAGATAAAAAAATAACAGAATTGTCTGAAAAAACAGATAAAAAAATAACAGAATTGTCTGAAAAAACAGATAAAAAAATAACAGAATTGTCTGAAAAAACAGATAAAAAAATAACAGAATTGTCTGAAAAAACAGATAAAAAAATAGACCAGCTGTCCGAAGAAATAAAAGAAAACAATAAATCAATAAACGATAGAATAGATAAACTGTCTGAAGAAATAAAAGAAAACAATAAATATACAAACGATAGAATAGATAAACTGTCTGAAGAAATAAAAGAAAACAATAAATATACAAACGATAGAATAGATAAACTTTCCGACAGAATAGACAGACTGTTCGACGTGTTTGCTCATATGGGATTCAGAGATATAATAATGCAAAAAGGTAAGGATTAAAAAAGATATAATATATAATAATTGAGAAAACCGGAGTTGCAACATTTTTTTACACTGTAAGTTAAGAACACTTTGTTTTATTTTTTTTTCATATTTAGTGCCCGCTTCTAATTATTATTAACTATTTTAATTAGTTAGGCTGCTCACCCACCGCACCTCTTGATAATAATAGTATTTTAATATATTATTTAACCATGTTCTTGCACATAATATACAGGAGCGCTTTTATTTGAATAATAAAATTAATTTAAATAATAAAAATAATACAAATATTAAAAATTATAACACTGCCGCAGTCTTAATATTGTCCTGCCCTGATAAAAAAGGAATTGTCGCCTCTGTTTCCAAAGCGCTTTTTGACTGCGGAGCTAATATAGTCGAATCTAATCAGCATTCCACAAAGCCCCCGAACAGACATTTTTTTATGAGAATAGTTTTTGAATTAGATGTAAATGCCAATACAGTTAATATTGATAACGATGATGATAGTAATTACAACAACGGCAAAAATAACAACATTGGAAATAATAACAACAATAAAAATAATAACACCAATGACGGTAAAAACAGCAATAGCGATAAAGAAGGCTATGGATTTAGCAATGAATATTGCAACGAAGAAGTAGTTAGCGATAAGAGTAAAAGCTTGCCCGCTATAAAAAGCAAGTTAGATGACATTGCTTCCGAGTTTCATATAAATTATAAAATAGGCGACCTTTCGGTTAAAAAGAATGCGGCTGTATTCGTTTCAAAAGAAGACCATTGCCTTAACGAACTTTTATGGCAAAAGAACGCAGGGGATATTCTGTTAAATATTAGCTGTATAATTTCAAATCATACAAATTTATCATATATAGCAAATTTTTATAAAATACCTTTTATTTATGTTCCTCTTGATTTTGATAGCGGGTCACTAGGCACACCGAACGTGCTGAACACATTGAACGACCACCCATATGTTTATAATAGCGGAAACAGATGTAAAGCAGATAATAAGATAATAACAAAACAGGAAGAAATAATTCTTGAAAAAATAAGTAATTTTGATGTAGATTTTGTTATACTCGCAAAGTACATGAGGATTTTTTCAGCGCAATTTATTAATTTATTAGGAAAAAAAATTATAAATATTCATCATTCATTTTTGCCGTCTTTTCCAGGTGCAAAACCATATGAACAAGCATATGAAAAAGGCGTTAAAATAATAGGCGCCACTGCCCATTTTGTCAATGAAAAATTGGACGACGGACCTATAATAGAACAAGATGTTATAAGAATAACCCATGAAGACGACCCCGAAGATTTGAAAAGAAAGGGGAAAATAATAGAAAGATTAGTATTGGTAAAAGCCGTAAAATTATATATTGAAGACAGAGTTATAGAATATGGCAATAAAACCATAGTTTTCGACTGAATTAAAAGTATATATTGAAGACAGAGTTATAGAATATGGCAATAAAACCATAGTTTTCGATTGAATTAAAAGTATATATTGAAGACAGAGTTATAGAATATGGCAATAAAACCATAGTTTTCGATTGAATTAAAATTATATATTGAAGACAGAGTTATAGAATATGGCAATAAAACCATAGTTTTCGACTGAATTAAAAGTATATATTGAAGACAGAGTTATAGAATATGGCAATAAAACCATAGTTTTCGATTGAATTAATATAATGGAAATTAGAAAATTAGAAAATCTTGAGAAGTCCCCTTCCATAAAGCTTGCCAACTAATATTTTAATATTTATTGATTAAAATTAATAAATATTGTCAGATGAAGGGAATATATTGTTTTTAACATCGTTTTTAAAATCAGATAACGCTTTTATCATTATATTTCTTGTTTCGGCATATTTTTTTACAAATTTTGGAGGCTTAGAAGACAGCATGCCGACAGCATCGTGAAACACCAGCACCTGTCCGTCAGTGTGTCTGCCGGCGCCTATCCCTATAGTGGGAATTTTAATTGCACTTTTAACGGCATCGGCGGCGTTTTCCGGCATTGCTTCCAATACTATCATGAAAGAGCCTGCTTTTTCAAGCTCCGATGCCGTAAGAACTAATTTTTCTATTTCAGATTCTAATCTGCCTTGAACTTTATATCCACCCATAGTATTGATAAATTGGGGCATTAGACCGATATGTGATATAACAGGAATGCCTGCGCCGGTTATTTTCTCAATGGTGTGTTTTATATTTATTCCGCCTTCAATTTTTACTGCATTAGCCCCTGATTCTTTAACGAATCTGCCCGCATTTTTGAGAGCTTCTTTTTCGTCTGTCTGATATGACATAAAAGGCATATCAGAAACAATAAACGAATTTTTTGCACCTCTCCTTACAAGTTCCGTATGGTATATCATTTCTTCAACCGTAACCGGCAATGTGTTTTCTTTGCCTTGAATCGTGGTAGCAAGAGAATCTCCGATTAGAATAATGTCTATACCTGCTTCTTCTGCAATTTGCGCTTGAACAAAGTCGTAGGCCGTGAGCATAGTTATTTTTTCATTGTCTGATTTCATTTTATTAAAAGCAGTTATGTTTTTCATTTGATATTAAACCTCAATTAAGATAAAATAAATTAAAACAAGTTAAAATGTGATAAGCTGCAAAATATATGCGTACAAATATATATATATATCAAATTACGAACAATATATCAAAATTTATGAATACAAATATATACATGTATATATCAAATTGCAAACAATATATTAAAATTTATGAATGCAAATATATACATATATATATCAAATTGCAAACAATATATTAAAATTTATGAATGCAAATATATACATATATATATCAAATTACGAACAATATATCAAAATTTATGAATAATACATCAAAATCTGAATTTAAAATATTAGAGTTGTACGTTAGAGATTTCGGAGGCGAAATAAATTCTGAAGCAATTGTAAAAGAAGATATTTTAAGGCAGGGCATCCATTTTGAAGCGGCTCCGAATCCGGATGCCGCTTTCTCAAGCAAGTCTTATTTTATTTTTTCATTTAATATTGACAACGACAAGGAAGTGCTTAATAAAAAATATCCTGAAGAAATTGCAATTTCAGGCGGTCCTTTTGCTTTAAAACGAACTGTAATATCTGTAAGAATTCACAATTCATCTCCTTATAAAATAAAGCTTGTTGAAGATGAAACTAATGGTGAAATGAAGCCTGTGCTTTATTTAAACGAAATTTTTATTGCGGATGTCACTTTTTCTGAAGAAAAATCTTATATGACGCAGACCACGGCATCGGGCAAATCTGTCAGAGACTTGGCTCCTACAATAGAATGGGGATATTTGATATATCTTGCTGTCTTTAGAATGTGTCAGTATTTTGGAGAAGACCTCGAGTGCATGTTTTGCGATATGAATTCCAATTATATCAATCAGCGAAAAATAAATCAAACATATTCTGCTGTTAAATCAATTGACGATATAATAGACGCGCTCGATATTATCGCGCTGTCCAAAGATTCAAATGCGAAAGCGTATACGCTGACCGGCGGAAGCATTATAGACGAAGTGAAATTTAACGGTGATAGCGAGGTAGATTTTTATGTCAGATTTCTTGAGAAAATTGAAGATAAATTTAAAGGAAAATGGATTAGCAAAATAGTTGTTCAAGCGCACGATAAAGACAACTTAAAAAGATTAAAAAATGCCGGAGCGTACATTTATCATACAAATTTTGAAATTTGGGACAAGGATTTATTTGACAAACTTTGCCCGGGAAAAAGCAAATATATAGGCAGGGATAAATGGGTCGGCAGAATTTTAGATGCGGTAGATGTTTTTGGAGACTATAAAGTCATTCCTAATTTTGTCGCCGGTATTGAACTTTCAGAACCATACGGTTTTAAAACTGTTGACGAAGCAATTAAATCCACCGCGGAAGGATTAGAAGTGTTTATGTCTCATAATATTATTCCAAGATATACGACATGGTGTCCTGAAAAGACCAGTAGATTAGGTAAGTTCGGCAATATTTCGGCTCCGCTGGAATATTATATTAAACTGCTTTTAAAATGGCATGAAATTCATTATAAATATAATCTGCCGATACCGGAAGGATATGGGGAAGCTGGACCCGGTAAAGCTGAATTTTCAGTTAGCGCTTTTATGGATGCTTTTAATTCTCGTCAGTCAACCGCCCGCCGCTTGTAGAAGCCTGGGCTTGAAAAAGCCGGTTGATAATGGAGATTAAATGTTTAATCGGCGGTTATTCAAGAGAAAGTTAAACTCGCACACCATAAGATATCACGCAAGTCTTAAGCTATGCGGATTAGTATGGACTAAGAATCGTCGTCAGGTATGATGTTATAAAAGATACAATGTTATAAAGTATGTTAATATATTCTTGAATATGTTGATTATTTATGATAATATTTATATATATGGATATTTAATATGGATATTTAATATGGATATTTAATATGGATATTTAATATGGATATTTAATGATATTTAATTAACATCTAATTCGGTTTATAGTTATATGTGTTGATATAAAAAAACTAAATCAAACTAAATCAAACTAAATCAAACTAAATCAAACTAAATCAAAGTAAATTAAAGTAAATTAAAGTAAATTAAGGTAAATTAAAGTAAATTAAAGTAAATTAAAGTAAATTAAAGTAAATTAAGGTAAGGTAAATTAAGGTAAATGAAAGTAAATTGTGTAAAAAGATAGAAAACAAATAAATTAAATTTTAGGAGATTTTATGAGTAATTTAGATAAAAACAGAGCAAAAGACGGTAAAGATATCGATTGTGAATGCGGAACAGACGGAAATCACGATGGCAGCTCGTGCGGATGCGGACACGAAGAAGAACATCATGGCTATCACCGAGACGAAGAAAGTGATTCTTGCGGCTGCGGTGAGGAAGGGCACAGTCATGGCGGCGATTCTTGCGGATGCGGTGAAGATGGTGAAGAAGACGGCGATTCTTGCGGCTGCGGAGGCGGTCATGGCGAAGGGGGCGGGAAGAATCCTTTTGACGAGCAATCACCTATAAAAGGCGTTAAAAATATAATTGCAGTAGCAAGCGGAAAGGGCGGAGTAGGGAAGTCTACTTTTAGCGTAAATCTTGCTATTAGTTTAGCACAGCAGGGCAAAAAAGTAGGTCTCATGGATGCAGATATGTACGGTCCCAGCGTTCCTATGATGATGGGAATAAACCAGAGGCCCGAATTAACAGAAGACAAACGGATTGTTCCTATAGAAAAATATGGCATAAAGTTAATGTCTCTCGGTTTTTTAATACCGGAAGACACACCTGCAATATGGAGAGGTCCGATAGTAATGCAGGTTACGACCCAGTTTTTAAAGGATGTTGAATGGGGCGATATTGATTTTCTTGTCGTCGATTTACCTCCAGGCACGGGCGATATTCAGCTGACGCTAGTTCAAACAGTTCCTATAAATTTTGCTATTGTTGTTTCAACACCGCAGGATATGTCGCTTATTGACGCAAAGAAAGCATTGGGAATGTTTGATAAAGTTAATGTTCCGGTCTTTGGAATAGTTGAAAATATGAGCTATTTTGTCTGCCCCCATTGCGGAAAACGTTCCGATATATTCAAACATGGCGGCGCAAAGACTACTGCGGAAAAATTAGGAGTTAATTTTCTTGGAGAAATACCGATTATTGAAGATATTTGCGAATTATCCGATTCCGGTGAGCCTTTTATGACTAAAGATAGAAATCCTGAGGTTAAAGCTATATTTAGCAAAATTTCCGATGCGCTTATTTTGAGAACAGAGCAAAGGGCTTGATTTTATTAAATTTTATTAAAACAAAATAAATTTAAATTTAATTTTAATAAGGAGGATTTATTTATGGCTTCAGATAAAGTCATGACTTTTACCGACAGTAATTTTGACGCTGAGGTTTTAAAAGCGGAAAAGCCTGTATTAGTTGATTTTTGGGCAGTATGGTGCGCACCATGCAGAGCAGTTGCTCCCGTTATTGATGAAATTGCAGCTGATTACGGCGACATTTTAAAAGTTGGCAAGGTCAATGTTGATGAAAATCAAGCTACACCTGGTTCATATGGAGTAAGAGGTATTCCTACCGTTATATTGTTTAATAAAGGGAAGGTCGTAGACCAAATTGTCGGCGCTGCCCCTAAAGCTGCTTTTAAACAAATGATAGATAAGGCAATATCAAATTAAGATTAAAGATTAAAGATAAAAGATTAATAAAGATAAAAGATTAAAAATAACTGTTAAGTTGTCTTCAGCTCTTGAGAGCCTTGATAGCTTTAATAGCTTAGCTGCGATTTGACAGAATTGTAATTTTGCAACAATTAGTCCTTAACGGTTAATTTATTTTGGTAGAATTGATTTTGTTGCAAGAAAGATATTAAAGAGGGTATTTGGTTTATTTCTTATTATAATAAAATCAAGTACTCTCTTGTTTTATAATTGTGGACAGACACTCACCTCCCTCACCTCCCTCACCTCCCTTTTTTTTCCGAATATATAGCAGATGCAGGCGGCAGTAAGAGATAAAATAAATCAGATAAAATAAATCTTTAATAGCTTAGCTGCGATTTGACAGAATTGTAATTTTGCAACAATTAGTCCTTAACGGTTAATTTATTTTGGTAGAATTGATTTTGTTGCAAGAAAGATATTAAAGAGGGTATTTGGTTTATTTCTTATTATAATAAAATCAAGTACCCTCTTGTTTTATAATTGTGGACAGACACTCACCTCCCTCACCTCCCTCACCTCCCTCACCTCCCTTTTTTTTCCGAATATATAGCAGATGCAGGCGGCAGTAAGAGATAAAATAAATCAGATAAAATAAATTCAGGCGGCAGTAAGAGATAAAATAAATCAGATATCTTTTTACAGGCGGGAGTAAGAGATAAAATAAATCAGATATCTTTAGTCAGCACGACTTCTTTGACGGATTTGTTTGTTGCCTTTGTAACCGTAAACTGCATATTATCTATCATAAACTTTTCGCCCGGCGCCGGTATCCGTCCTAACCTGTCCATAATTAATCCTGAAATTGTTTCATAATCTGTTTCTTCATGATTATTTATTTTTGTATTTAATAATTCACTTAATTCGTTTAAGCTTAATCTTGTATTGATAATATAAGTATTTTTTCCGATTTTCTTATACATAAATTCTTCTTCATCTGTTTCATCTCTTATCTCACCGACTATTTCTTCAAGTATATCTTCAAATGTTATTAAACCTGCGGCGCCTCCGTATTCATCAACTACTATAGAAGCCTGCTGACGGCTTTTTTGCATTCTAAGCATTAAAACCGAAATACTTAGTGTTTCGGGAATAAATAGTACCGGTTTAGCTATATCCTTGATAATTTTATCGCTATTTTCTTTATTGTAGATATCAAAAGCAAAGGCGATTCCTGTAATATTGTCTATGCGGTTTCTAAAGACAGGTATTCTTGAATAATTGGATTCTATTATTGTTTTATGAGCCTCAATTACAGATGTTGACTCTTCTAAAGCCACAATATTGATTAAAGGTATCATTATATCTTTAGCTGTTTTTTTTCCGAATTCAAAAATACGTTTGATTATTTTTTTTTCATAATCCTTTAATTCTCCAATATTTCCGCTTATCGTGAGCACCTTAACCAGCTCATCTTTTGTCAAAAATACATTTTTAGATTTACCTTTAAAAACAATGTTCAACATTTTTGATAATCCTATAAATATCAGATTTATCGGGTAAAAAAGTATTGAGAAAAAAGCAATAAACGGTATTGATTTAAGCATAAGCGTGTTAGCGTATTTTCGGTAGACCATCTTTGGAATAATTTCACCGAATATTATCATAAATGGTGTAAGCAGAAGAGCGACAACAAAAGGCGTCCATTTATGCACATATTCAAATAAAACAGTCGTCGCTATAATTGTAGCCGTAGTGTTGGAAATATTATTCCCTATTAAAGTAGTCGCAAAGGTATTTTCAGGATTTTTTGTTTTTTTAATTAAAAAACCAGCAAGTTTATTTCCCTGCATTTCTTTATGCTTTATTTTTATTTTATCATAGCTTATAATGCCGATTTCCGAACCTGCGAAGAATCCTTCGAAAAAAATAGCAATAATGATTATAATGAAATAATATATCAGATTCACTATGGTATAGCTGTTGTTGTTCATATGCTCTTTTATTTATGCTTTTTTGTTTTACTCTTTTATTCTTTATTTATATTTTTTTTGTTATAATTATTATAATGTAATGACGCAATAATTATGTAATGGAGTAAAAATTATATTATATTGTATTATATATAATATTATAATATATTGTTTGTATGGTATGTATTATTTGTACCATATTATATTGTATTGTTTGTATTGTATTTATTGTATTGTATTGTATTGTATTTATTGTATTGTATTAATATTATTACTGTACATCATATTCGTCTTCAATTTCACCGAAAATTTCTTCAAGTAAATCCTCCATAGTAACCAAGCCTGTCATTTTACCATATTCATTCACGACTATTGCAATATGAATTTTTTTCTTTTGAAGTTCCCTGAAGAGGTCAAGAACGTTTTTTGATGCCGGAATAAAATAGGGCTTAATCAAAAAAGAATTCAGTGTTCTTTTCCCTTCAATGTCTGTATATACTTTAGCCAAAATATTTTTAGCGAGTAAGATGCCTATGATGTTGTCTTTTTCTCTGAAATATATCGGTATTCTTGAGAAATGATTTTCTTCAATCAGAGCGACGGCATTTACAACAGGCGTACTAACGTCTAATGAAAATATTTTGTCATTTTTTGTCATTATATTGCCGGCTTTCAGCAGCGACAATTTAAAAAAATTTTTTATTAATTCATATTCTTTTTCTTTTATTTCGCCCTCGTTTTTTCCTATTTCAATAATAGTTCTAAGTTCTTCGTTGGATAAAGATTCGTTTTTTCTTAATTGAAATATTTTGCCGCTAATACCCATTTTGTTTGTTACAGAGTCGATTAGTACCGTGACCGGATAAAATATATTTGCAATAATTATGGAAAATTCAACAGGTTTTTTTAAAGCAATTATTTTTGGTATAATTTCGGCTAAAATTATTAAGAGTAAAGAAATTATAACTATAGAGTAAATAATAGATATATTATGGAAATAATAATTTAAAACTAAGGCAGCTATGCTGGCAGCCAGCACATTTGCTGTTAAATTGCCTATAAGTATTATTATTAAAAAGATAGCAGATTTTCTGATAAGAAAAATTACTTTATATTTTCTTTTAAAATTCAGTTCATCTATCTCAGTTTGCGTCAAGGAAAAAACCGAAGATTCAGAAAGCGAAAACAAAGAGGAAAAAATTAAAAAAATAATAAAAAGAAATATAAATAAAAGTATGTTCATTTTATATTAAATGACATGAATTATATAACTACTTATTGAATTATTTAATTATTATAAAAAAATATTAATGAAAGATAATGTACATTATTTTCTTAAATTAAGTATTAAGATTAGTTGCTTGTGCTTGCTTACTTATTATAATTATTTATTTAGCTTGCCTATTTATTTATAATAATTAATCAATTAATTATTATAAATTATTAGAGATGTGTTTAAATGTTATTGGTCTTATTGCAAATGATTTGTTTTTGTAAATGAAATTAACTCTTTTACCTGCTCTGAAATCTGTGTAATGGTCAGTTTTGCCGTTAATTATTGAACCGATTTTAGAAATTTTTATTCTTTCTTTTTTTGCAATTTCAAGTAATTTATTCTCATCAGAGCGTCTTATTGACCACAGCAGTTCATAATCTTCACCGAACGATATAACATTATTTAAGATGTCCGTATCTTTTAAATTTAAAATTTTTACTATACTTTTAAATTCGTTACTTAATGGAATATTGTCGGCAATGATTAAAGCGCTTGAATTTTTATCTTTACTGCTTAATAAGTTGTTGATATCTTTATAAAGTCCATCGCTTATATCGGTCATAGAATTTGCGATTTTATTTTTTGCTAATATTTTTCCCAATTTGACTCTTGAAGGGTGAATTAAATTTTTTTTTGCATAATTTTCGATAAATTTTATTATTCTATTTTTAGTTCTTTTAGAAGTGTTAGAAGTTTTAGAAACATTAGATGCTTTAGAAATGTTTGATGTTTCAGAAATATTTGGTGTTTTGGAGTTGTTAGAATTTCCCGAAACATTTGATGTTTTAGAAGTGTCAGATGTTTTGTATGCTTTATTTATGCCTAGAACATTATCTATATCATTTATTACAAACTTTTCGATATGTTCTTTAATGAGTTCTTTATTTTCCATAATATAATAGGAAAGCCACGCATTGCCGAGAGCTCCCGAAACAAATATAAGGTCGTCGCATTCAGCGCTATATCTCAAAATAGCCATTTGTCTGTCGGTACAGTCCCCCAGCAGTGTGATTGATATTGAAAACTCTCCTGCTTTTGAGACGTTTCCGCCTATAAGAGAAATTTTGTCAATTTTTGCCGTTTTTATTATGCCGTCGATTGTCTCTTTTATATTAGCTTCAGTCAAATAATCTGGTACAAGTAATGAGAGAATAAAAAATCTTGGCGTCCCTCCCATAGACGCTATGTCGCTTATATTAGCAAGCAGTGATTTAGCGCCTACTTGGCTAAAAGAGTAATAGTCTGTTCTAAAATGGGTATTTTCGGTGAGGGTATCGGATGTGATTAATATGTTTTTTTTATCTCGAAAAATAGCCGTGTCGTCCCCGATAGATTTAATTATCATAGAACCGTTAAATTTAAGGTTCTCACGGCTATTTTTTTCGATATAAGAAATCAGGCTTAATTCGTCCAATTTTTTATTTTTTTTTATTTTTCAACCTTGGATAATTTATTATTATTATCTGTTTTATCAAGACCGATTATAGCTAACTTTACAACTTCATCCATATTTTTTACCGGAACAAATTTTAAATGCTTTTTAACCAATGGCGAAATTTCATCAAGGTCTTTCTTGTTTCTTTCCGGAATAATGATTGTCTTGATATTAGCCCTTAAAGCAGCCAGTGATTTTTCCTTTAACCCGCCGATAGGCAAAACATTTCCGTGAAGCGTTATTTCACCGGTCATAGCGATGTCTTTTCTTACCGGTTTGTTTGTAAGCGCCGATATCATAGAAGTAGCCATTGAAATTCCGGCGGACGGACCGTCTTTTGGTATTGCTCCTTCAGGAATATGAAGATGTATATCATTTTTTTCAAAAACATTCGGTTTTATACCGAGTTCGTCAGCTTTGGATTTTGCATATGTCAAACCTGCTTGTGCTGATTCTTTCATGACATCTCCGAGTTGTCCGGTGAGAGATAAAGAACCTTTGCCTTTAGAAAGTACTGTTTCTATATATAATACTTCACCGCCAACAGGTGTCCATGCAAGTCCGGTCACAATTCCTATCTCGTCTTCCGTACGTTCCTCTTCCGGCAATATTTTAATAGCGCCTAAATATTTAGCAATATTTTTATTAGAAATTATATATTTTTTTATTTTATTTTCCGCAATCTGTCTTGCAACTTTTCGGCAAACAGTGCCTATTTCTCTTTCCAAATTTCTTAAACCTGCTTCCCTTGTGTACCCTGCTATAATAGTTCTTGTAGCGCTTGGCATAAACTCTATATAATCTGGTTTTAAACCGTTTTCTTTAATCTGCCTTGGTATGAGATATTTTTCTGCAATTTTCTCTTTTTCTTCAAGAGTATACCCTGACAAATTGATAATTTCCATTCTGTCTCTTAAAGGACCTGGTATAGTATCTGCAACATTTGCCGTCGCCACAAACATAACGTTTGACAGGTCAAAAGGTAAATTTAAGTAATGGTCCGAAAAGGAAAAATTTTGTTCAGGGTCTAGAACTTCCAGCAATGCAGAAGAAGGGTCTCCCCTGAAGTCTGTGCCTACTTTGTCTATCTCATCTATCATAAATACGGGATTATTTGTGCCCGCCTGTTTAATACCCTGAATAATTCTTCCCGGAAGTGCGCCTACGTACGTTCTCCTATGTCCTCTAATTTCGGCTTCGTCGTGAACCCCTCCTAATGATACCCTTATAAATTTTCTGTTCATGGCTTTTGCAATAGATTTCCCCAATGAGGTTTTGCCTACACCGGGAGGACCCATAAAGCAGAGTATAGGACCTTTCATTTTTTTATTTAATTTGCGTACGCTTAAATATTCAAGTATACGTTCTTTTATTTTTTCAAGGTCATAATGGTCTTCGTCAAGGATTTTTTTTGCGGCTTCGATATTTAAATTATCCTTGGTTTTTTTAGTCCACGGTACATCTATAATCCATTCAATATAAGTTCTTATAGTAGAAGCTTCAGCTGCGTCCTGATGCATCATTTCAAGTTTTGAGAGCTGTTTTTCAGTTTCTTTTAATATCTCCGGAGGCATTTTAGCAGCCCTGATTTTTTCCCTCAGTTCATTCATATCTTGAGTCTTATCGTCTGTTTCTCCGAGTTCGTTTTTAATTGCTCTGAGCTGTTCCCTTAAAAAATAGTCTCTCTGGGTTTTCGTCATTTCTTCTTTAGCTTGCGACTGTATTTTTGCCTGCATAGAAAGAATTTCAATCTCTCTGGCAAGCACGTCGTTTATTTTTTTAAGCCTTTTAACTGCATCGAATTCTTGCAAAATTTTCTGAGATTCTTCAACTTTTAGACCCAAATTTGATGCTACAATGTCAGCAAGTCTCCCCGGATTATTAATATTTTCAAGTATTATGAGTATATCTTGAGAGGGCATTCTCCCGAGTGAAACATATTTTTCAAGCTGTTCTTTTACATTGCGCATTAATGCATCTATTGCCGGAGTTATTTCTGTTACAATCTCTTCCTGAATTTTTGATATTTTAACAAGATAAAATGGTTTTACCTGCACATAGTTTTCTATTTTAGCTTTAGAAATTCCCTGTACTAATATTTTCACTCTTCCGTCCGGCAATTTAAGCATTTTCATTATCATTGCGACGGTGCCTATGTCAAATATGTCGTTTTGGGCAGGTTCTTCGACTACTATATCTTTTTGAGCGGATAAAAGTATCAGCCTGTCTTTTGAAAGTGCTTCGTCAACGGCTTTTATAGAAGCTTCTCTTCCCACAAAAAGAGGTATTATCATAAAAGGAAAAACTACAAGGTCTCTTATGGGCAGCATAGGTATAACATCGGGAATTTTGATATCTTCCTGTGAACCCAGCTGGTCGATATTTTCACCTTTGCTGACGGCAATATCATCATCTGTGCCTTTAAAATCTGTTTCATAATTAAAATTAGCTATAAGCGTCATATAAATATATCTCCCGTAAATTAATGTAGTTAGTGTAAAACAATATGTTTTATTTTACAATATCTGTATCATCATCTATATTATATATCAATTATTATATATCAATTACAATTGTATCTTTAAATTAATATAACTATATATAATATAATAAAATTGAATAATTGATTATGTAATTATATCTTTAAGTTAATACGATAATCAATTGAAATCAATTAATTAATAAAATCAATCTTAAATTTAATCAAAATTTCAAACAATTCCACGCAATTATTTATAATTATAATTAATTATAAATAAATTAATCACAATCATAATCGATTTTAATATTTATTTTTGAATGAATACTTTGATTTTCTATATTAAATATAACCTTCAGCAAACCGTTTGATAGCACTGCACTGACATTTTTATCAGAAGGACTGAACGGTAAAAGCAAAAATTTTTCAAATTTTCCAAACCTTCTTTCCATGCACAAAAATCTGATATTATTATTGTTCTCTATATTCCCTATGCTTTCTATGCTCCCTATGTTCTCTATGTTTTCATGGTCTCTGTGATTTAAGTCTGGATTTAAGACCCACTTTATAATCAGAATGTTATCTTGTACAATTACAGCGGTGTCTTCTTTTTTAACACCCGGAACTTCCAGTTCGATAATAAGTTTGTTTCTCGTGCTGTAAATATCTATAGGCGAAATGTTTGCGCTGAAAGAGGCTGATAAGTCTTCAAGATAAATTGATTCAAACAATTCTCTGAATAATCTTTCCACCTCTTTTTTAAAATTTTTTATTTTACTGTTATAATTGTCACCTGTATTGTAATGCTTCATAATATTTTTAAGTCCAAGTTTAGATAATATTTTTTATAAATTCTAACATAATGTCTAATGAACCGTCTTTAAGGTCTTTGTTTTTAAGCCCGAAATTATATAATATTTTTTATAAATTCTAATATAATGTCTAATGAACCGTCTTTAAGGTCTTTGTTTTTAAGCCCGAAATTATATAATATTTTTTATAAATTCTAACATAATGTCTAATGAACCGTCTTTAAGGTCTTTGTTTTTAAGTCCGAAATTATATAATATTTTTTATAAATTCTAACATAATGTCTAATGAACCGTCTTTAAGGTCTTTGTTTTTAAGCCCGAAATTAGATAATATTTTTTATAAATTCTAATAATCCGTTTTTAAGGTCTTTGTTTTTAAGCCCGAAAGCAACCTGAGCTTCGAGAAGTTCAAGCTTATTGCCGCCGTCGTATCGTATTCCTTCAAATTCTAAAGCGTAAACAGGCTGAACGCTAAGAAGAGATTTTATTGCATCTGTCAATTGAATTTCTCCTCCTTTCCCCGGTTTAGTTTCTTTTAAAAAATCAAAAATTCTTGGTGTAAGAATGTATCTTCCTATTATTGCAAGATTTGAAGGAGCCTCTTCCTTTTCTGGTTTTTCGACTAAATCTTCTATTTTATATAGCCCTTTTTCTATTTCTACTCCTTTTATTATACCATATTTTGATATATCTTCGTCTTTCACTTTTTGAACAGCCAGCACGCTGTATCGGAATTGTTTGTATATATCTATCATTTGTTTCATAACCGGTACTTTAGCGTCAATTATATCATCGCTGAGCACAACCGAAAAAGGTTCGTCGCCTATTAAATTTTGTGCGCATAATATCGCATGCCCTAGACCTAATGCCTCTCTCTGTCTGATATAGGAAAAATTAATCATGTTTGCGATGTCCTTAACCGATTTCAGCAAGTCATGTTTGCCTTTTTCTTTAAGAAGTATTTCATGCTCGATAGATCTGTCAAAATAGTCTTCGATTGCTGTTTTTCCTCTGCCAGTTATTATAATTATATCCTGAATTTCAGATTCTATACACTCTTCTACGCCGTATTGTATCAATGGTTTATCTACCAGAATAAGCATTTCTTTAGGTATAGATTTTGTAATAGGCAGCAGTCTTGTCCCGAGACCTGCTGCGGGAAACACAGCTTTATTAACTTTCATATATGAAATACCCCTTAACTAATAAAAGATACAATGAAATTAATGGAATTAATAAAAATACTAATAAAAAGAATATTATTATAAATATAAAATAATATAAAAAATGATAAAAGTTTTGATGAAAATACTAAATACTAAATATACATTAAATGCTACCGCAAATACGCTGCATCATAATAATAACATACTATGACTGCCGGTGTAAACACACTTTCTATAAAATCTATTATAAATATATCATAAAATTTGTATTTATTAAAATTAATTATTAATTACAAATAAATCAAATTAAAATTGACTCATAACTGTTTTTAAGATAATTTTAGGTTGCTATACGGCTATTAAAATATTATAATAATTCATATCGATATTTATTCATCAATAATTAAACAATAATTAAAGAATAATTAATAATATTTATTCATCAATAATTAAAGAATAATTAATAATATTTATTCATCAATAATTAAGGAAAATTACAATTGCAATACAAAGCGAAACAATCCATAAAGCTCGTAATATTTTTTGCGGCTATTTTAGTAGCCTCGATTTATGTAATTAAATTACCCAATATCTTATGGGGAAACGGCAGCAATTATAACAAAAAAACCATACCGCTGTCAAAGAGTAAGAAATTACCGTTAGCTCCTGCTTTCAAGGTAAAAAGTATTAATTACCCCGGTTTGACGTTAACGTTAAATAAATATAGAGGCAAAATAGTTCTTGTAAATTTTTGGGCAACGTGGTGTCCGCCTTGCAGGGCTGAAATACCCAGACTTGAAAAATTTTATAAATCTCACAAAAAAGACGGGTTCCGAATTATAGGTTTATCTGTAAATAATCAGGGCTCTAAATATGTGAGTAATTTTATTAAAACATTTAAAGGCGGAATAATAACCTATCCGGTGGGTATGGCAGATGCACACATCGAAACAGAATACGGTAACGTTTATGAGATACCCCAGTCTTTTATTATCAACAAAAAAGGATATGTCGTTAAACATTTTACCGGAGAATTACCGCAAGGATATTTGAGTTACGAATTTAAAAAATTAACAGGAAGAAAAACGGCTCAGTAAAGAGAAAGTAAAAAAAGAGAAAGTAATAAAAAATATTACCAAACCATAAAAAATACATAAAATAATATAAAATATACTGAAAATACACGGAAATATAAGGAGAGATGGCCGAGTCCGGTTGAAGGCGATTGACTCGAAATCAATTGTAGGCGAAAGCTTACCGGGGGTTCGAATCCCTCTCTCTCCGCCACTCCAACCGCACCTAATTTAAATTATTTTGAATATGTTCTTCTTTCTTCTGCCATAATAAAAACCTCTGATTAAGTATTGGTGTAATTATTTTATAATACACTTAACCGAGTATCTATTAAATTATAGCAGTTCCAGTTTTTTGATAATAAGATAATACAATAAATAAATATTTGGAGGTATCAATCTAATGAATATAAATTTAAAAGGCAAAAGAGCCTTAATAACAGGCACAAGTTCAGGGCTCGGCGAGGTTATTGCAAGAGAATTTGCGGCTGCAGGGGCAAATATCGGTCTTAACTATCATTCTCATCCTGATGCAGCGGAAAAAATAGCCGAAGAAATAAAAAAAATGGGAGCAGATGTTCTTACTTTGCAGGCAGATGTTTCCGACAGCACATCAGTCGCAGGAATGGTAAATACAGTTGTAAAAAAATGGGGCGGAGTAGATATTCTTGTGAACAACGCTGGAATTGACGGAGCGCATTCACTTACATGGGAAACAGATATATCAGAGTGGGAAAAGGTAGTTAAAATTAATCTCTTCGGTCCGTTTTACTGTGCACGTGAAGTTTTAAAATATATGATAACCAAAAAAAGCGGGGTAATATTAAATATTACTTCGGTTCATGAAAATATTCCATGGAGCGGCTATAGCGCATATGCTGCTGCGAAAGCAGGATTATCTATGTTAACAAAAACCATGGCTCAGGAAGTAGGAACTTCAGGAATCAGAGTATTATCTTTAGCTCCCGGTGCAATTCAGACGCCGATTAATAAAAGTGTTTGGAGTAATTCCGCAAATCTTAGCGATCTTCTTAAGAAGATTCCGCTTGGAAGATTAGGTTCAACTGAGGAAGTTGCCCGCGTTGCCGCTTTTTTAGTTTCCGATGCCGCTTCTTACATGACGGGAAGTACCGTTTTTGTAGACGGAGCAATGATAGACTATTCTAATTTTACCCATGGCGGTTAATTTATTAAACTATTTCAATCTTCAATCGCAAAAGTTATTTAATATATAAATATATAAATATATAAATATATAAAATAAAATGACGATGTTGTAACAATAAAGATTCTTTTATTGCGAGAGCCTGAAAGATTTGTATTAATCACGGACAGAACCCCCTGTCTTTAGACATGGGGAGGTTCAGGTACTATTTATTATATATATTATATATATTATATGTATATGCATTATATTAAGTAGGGCGGTTGATTTTCTAAATTTAAAAAAGGAGAAACCGAAAATGGCGGAAGAAATTTATGCTCCCGGATGGCCTGGAATTCCTGGGCGGTGGACAAGTGCAAATAAAAGCGGAGTTGGAACAGCTTTAAAAGGAAGTCCTGTCTGGTTTACTATTTCACACGGCATCTTAAATGAAATCTACTCTCCTATAATAGATGAGGCAGCTATCCGCGATCTTGGGTTTATTGTTACTTCCGACGATGGATTTTTTTCCGAAGATAAGCGTCATGCCGTTCATACGACAACATTGCTTTACCCTGGTGTTCCTGCTTATCACATTGAAAGTAACTGCACCGAGGGACGTTATCGTATAGAAAAGGACATAATAACCGACCCTAATAGAACCGTAGTTCTTTTACGGGTACGATTTATTCCGCTAAAACCGGGTAATTACAGGCTTTATGTAATTGCCGCCTCGCATCTTGACAATCACGGTGCAGGCAATACGGCATGGGTAGATGAGTATAAGGGAATAACCGGACTTTTTGCGTCACGCAAGGCAAACGCTGTTTGCCTTATGAGTAATAAGGGTTTTAAAACTTATTCGGCAGGTTTTGTCGGATTTTCCGATGGATGGCAGGATTTAATTGACCACGGAAGCCTCACTTCGGTTTATAAAAGAGCTGAAAACGGCAATGTAGCGCTCACAGGCGAGATAGACTTAAAAAATAATACTTTTGTGTTGGCACTTGGATTTAGCCATTATCCCGTAGAAGCCGCACTTATATCAAGAGTATCCCTCAGTGAAGGATTTGAAACTCTTCTTTATAATTATGCCGAACCGTGGCAGCTTTGGCAAAAATCAATTTTATATACTAAAGAACGTAAACTTTTTTCAACAAGCGCTATGGTTATTCGCGTTCACCAATCCAAAAATATTACAGGAGCTATTTTAGCCAGTCTTGCAATTCCATGGGGATTTTCCAAAGGTGACGGAGATCTTGGCGGTTATCATTTAGTATGGCCGCGCGATATGGTAGAATCTGCAGGCGGACTTATTGCCGCAGGCATTAAAACGGAACTGCGCGAATCGCTTATATATCTTGAAGCTACACAGGAATATGATGGACATTGGCCTCAAAATATGTGGATTGACGGTTCATCTTACTGGAGCGGCGTGCAGATGGACGAAACCGCTTTGCCTATTCTGCTTTATGACCTTGCACGCAGAGAGAATGCGCTTTTAGACAATGATATTAGCCGTTTCTGGCCTATGATAAAAAAAGCACTTCTGTATATAGCTAAAAACGGACCTGTTACGCAGCAGGACCGTTGGGAAGAAGACGGCGGATATACTCCTTTTACTCTTGCAACCGAAATTGCAGCTCTAATTACAGGTGCGGAACTTGCCGAATTAGCCGGCGACGGCGGTATCGCCGCTTATTTGCGCGAAACGGCAGACGCATGGTATTCAAATATTGACCGCTGGCTTTATGCCAAAGACAATGAACTTTCAAGTAAATTAGAAGTGGAAGGTTATTATGTGAGGGTTACAGCTCCTGATTTTGAAGAAGGCGATGATTTTATACCGATTAAAAACCGACCTCCCGCTTCTGCTCATATGCCTGCTTTTGCCGTAGTATGCACTGATATCACGGCTTTAGTCCGTTTTGGATTACGCAGTGCGGATGACCCGCGAATATTAAATACATTAAAAGTTATAGATGCTTTGCTTAAAGTAGAAACTCCCGCCGGTCCCTGCTGGCATCGCTATAACGATGACGGTTACGGTGAGCATGAAGACGGCAGTCCTTTTGACGGTACAGGCATAGGGCGGCTGTGGCCTTTGCTCACTGGAGAGCGCGCGCACTATAATGTAGCTCTTGGAAATTTTAAAGAAGCATTACGCTTGCTTGAAACTATGGAAAGTTTAGCAAGCGACGGCGGACTGCTGCCCGAACAGGTATGGGACAGCCCCGACATTCCGGAACGGGGTCTTTTTTTTGGTCGTCCCACAGGTTCTGCAATGCCTTTGATATGGGCGCATGCAGAATATCTAAAATTGGTTCGTTCACTTGCGGAAAAAAGGGTATTTGATATGCCTCCTCAGACGGTTACCCGTTACCTTAAAAATAATATAACATCCAATATAATGCAATGGCGTTTTAATCATAAACTGCGTAACATGCCGCACGGTAAAATGCTGCGTATTGAAACCCTAACCCCTGCATTGATTCATTGGAGTAATGACAGTTGGCGCACAATTAAAGATGCCAAAACTCTAGATTCAGGTCTTGGTGTTTATTATGCCGACCTGCCTACTGCGGATATACCCGCCGGCGGCGGGATAATTTTTACATTTCATTGGATAGAGGCTGGTAGATGGGAAGAAAGGGATTTTAGCATACATATAACAGCTTAAATACCTATGTTATAGCCATTTGTTTGAGCGTTTTTCTTTAATCTTAAATATGTTATAAGGATCATGCTCAAAATGATAAACTTTAGCTACTTCTATTTCTAACCAAGGCGCCCATTTGACTTGCATGACAACGGCAATAAAAGCACCAAAGATTGGACCTATCCAATAAACCCACCATCCGTTCCATGCTCCTGCCACTAATGAAGGTCCTAAGCTTCGTGCAGGATTAGTGCTTGTTCCTGAAATAGGAGCTTCAAAATAAACCATAATAGCGTATAAAAATGGAAACAAGACCGGAGTAAAGTGTTTTAGCCGTTTATTACCCAGAAAGAAAAAAAGTCCTGCAATAAGACAAAATGTTGTTATAGATTCTCCGAGAACAGCGGCAAACGCTCCTTCTTTTCCGGGTGTTGTCGATCCGTAAGCCACGCTCGCTCCGATATGTCCCCATAAAAGAAGAGTGAATGCGCCTGTAATGCCTCCGAGAAGTTGAGCTATAACATAACCTATCGCCACATGACCTTTAATTTTGCCTTTCATCCAGAATGAAAAAGTAACTGCGGGATTAATGTGAGCGCCGCTCCACTTACCTACAGGAGAAAAAGTGATTAACATTCCCGTGCTTCCAAACAAAAATCCCGTAAGCACCCGTCTGATTCCATAACTCGGAATCAGAGCAGTTACAGGACTTCCTTTACCAAAATCTAAAATAACAAAAGCAACTCCAACGCCTATAAGTAAGGCAGTTCCTATAAACTCAGAAAGATATAGCCGCCAAATTTTTACAAAATCATCTTTCATTAATTATTTTTTTGTTTATATTTTGCCATTGTTTCTGCAACAATATTTGTAGCTTTTTCTTTGTTTACGAAATTTTCTAATTTAACCCATTTTTCAGGTTCAAGTGTCTTATAATTTTCAAAAAAGTGTCTCATCTGATCTAGAAACACTTTTGGAACGTCGTCGATATCCCTTATATCGCTGAAGCCTGCGTCTATTTTATTGATAGGAACAGCTATTATTTTTTCGTCATTACCGTTTTCGTCCTCCATTTCAAGCATTCCAATGACCCGCACTTTTAAAAGACAACCCGGCACGACGGACATTGATGAAATAACAATAATATCCAGAGGGTCGTTATCTGCCGCTAAAGTCTTAGGAATAAATCCGTAGTTAAAAGGATAAAACATAGCCGTATATAAGAATCTGTCCACAGCAATGATGCCCGAATTTTTATCAAGTTCATATTTTACGCTGCCGTCTTTGGGAATTTCTATTATTGCATTAACATATTCCGGCGGATTGTCGCCAGCTTCAATTTTTTCAAAGTACATGGAATAATGCTCCTTAATGGTTAGTTTTTGTGAATGAGTATGAATAAAATATGATATATCAAGTATGATATGTAGATATATTGACTATATTTGTATTATTATTATACTTTGTTATATTTGACTATATTTGTATATAAACATACTGCGAATATTTATTTAATTTATTTAATTAATGTAGATATATTGACTATATTTGTATTATTATTATACTTGGTTATATTTGAATATATTTGTATATAAACATACTGCCGGTATTTATTTTAGTTAAAATTAATTAGATAGAGATGTCGATAATATTTGTATATAGAAATATCGATTATATTTATATATAGAAATACTGATTATACTTTTATTTATATTTTTATTTATTTATATATAGATATATTGATATGTTAATTAACTTGACAAATTTAATTATTTCATAAGAATTATATTTTGTCAAAGACATTTTTTAATTTTCATGGGGAGATAACTAAAGATAACTATTGACTTTTTGGGTTTAGAAAATATATATTATATAATTATTTTAAAAATTACCGACAGTCGCCTCAAAAATTATAAACTATATATAAATATATAAAAAAATTATATATAATAGTTAATAGTTATATGTAACTAACATTATAGACTATTTTATAAATATAGAAAAAAATTATAATAGTTAATAGTTATATGTAAATAACATTATAGACTATTTTATAAATATATAAAAAAATTATATATGATAGTTAATAGTTATATGTAAATAACATTATAGGCTATTCATAAATATATAAATAATAAGTCTAAAAGTACAATCTAAAGTCTAACGGAGTTTATTTTTACTTGGAGGAATAGGTATATGGCATTAGTTCATCCTCACGGAAAAGAAAAAATTTTAAAGCCGCTTCTTTTATCAGGCAAAGAGCTTAAAGAATCTAGAGAAAGAGCCGAAAAGCTGAATAAAATTGAAATAACATCGCGCGAAACGTCAGACCTTATAATGATGGGTATCGGCGCTTTTACCCCGCTTGAAGGTTTTATGGACAAAAAAGACTGGAAAAGCGTTTGTGATGATTTTACTATGCAGGACGGAACATTTTGGCCAATTCCTATAACTCTTTCAACCTCTGAAGAAAGGGCAGACGCTATAAAAATAGGCGATGAAGTTGCTTTAACAGATGCTGAAACTTTTGAACTGATGGGTACTATAACCGTGTCAGAAAAATATTCTATAGATAAAGCATATGAATGTCAAAAAATATTTAAAACTACAGATTTAGAGCATCCGGGTGTACAAAAGGTTATGTCTCAGGGAGAGATAAATCTTGCAGGAAAAGTAAAAGTTTTTAGTGAAGGTATTTATCCTGCTCAATTTAAAGATGTATATAAAAGACCTGCGGAAACGAGAAGAATATTTGAAGAAAAAGGATGGAGCACAGTGGCTGCGCTTCAGCTGCGCAATCCAATGCACCGTTCACACGAATATCTGGCAAAAATTGCTATAGAAGTATCCGACGGTGTATTAATACATCAATTAATAGGGAAACTAAAGCCCGGAGATATTCCTGCAGAAGTAAGAGTTAAGGCTATAAATACCCTGATAGACAAATATTTTGTTGACAATACCTGCATTCAGGCAGGCTATCCTATGGAAATGAGGTATGCAGGACCTAGAGAAGCCCTGTTGCATGCTGTTTTCAGACAAAATTTCGGATGTTCGCACTTGATAGTCGGCAGAGACCATGCAGGAGTGGGCGATTATTATGGTCCTTTTGACGCCCATAAGATATTTGATGAAATACCTAAAAATGCTTTAGAACTTAAACCATTAAAAATAGACTGGACTTTTTATTGCCGCAAGTGCGACGGAATGGCGTCAAACAAAACCTGTCCGCATCAGAAAGAAGACAGACTAATTCTGAGCGGAACTATGCTCAGAAAACTTTTGTCGGAAGGCAAAGATATACCGGAGCATTTTTCAAGACCTGAAGTCCTATCAATTTTAAAAGATTATTATTCTAATCTGTCGAAAGATGAAAATGTTGAAGTAAAGTTGCATAAGGCTGCAAAGGGCGAGTTAAATTAGTTAATTAGTTAATTAAATAATAAGTTCCTTAAATAATTAAATAATTAAGTAAATTTGGTATTGTATTATTAATAAATAATTAAAAATATTAAATAACCAAGTAATAGAATTAGTAGAATTAGTATTGGTATTAATAAATAATTAAAAATATTAAATAACCAAGTAATAGAATTAGTAGAATTAGTATTGGTATTAATAAATAATTAAAAATATTAAATAACCAAGTAATAGAATTAGTAGAATTAGTATTGGTATTAATAAATAATTAAAAACTTTGGACTAATGATAATTTTATTATTTATATTGTATAGATAGCATATTTGTATTTTATATTATTTATATTGTATAGATAGCATATTTGTATTTTATATTATTTATATTGTATAGATAGCATATTTGTATTTTATATTATTTATATTGTATAGATAGCATATTTGTATTTTATATTATTTATATTGTATAGATAGCATATTT
>JAJZJW010000001.1:125549-165144 GCA_021809845.1 bacterium
AGATAGCATATTTGTATTTTATATTATTTATATTGTATAGATAGCATATTTGTATTTTATATTATTTATATTGTATAGATAGCATATTTGTATTTTATATTATTTATATTGTATAGATAGCATATTTATATGTACATAGATATAATATAGAGGTATAATATTTACTTCGTAATATTTTTTAATATTTATTTATGATTTTATTTATGATGTTTAAATAATATTTAAGGAGGTTTTGCAAAATGCCAAGTTTTGTTATTGCGGAAAAATGTGACGGCTGCAAAGGACGAGATAAAACTGCCTGCCAGTATATCTGTCCCAATGATCTTATGGTACTCAATAAAGATATTATGAAGGCGTACAATCAAGAAGCTGAACAGTGCTGGGAATGCTACAATTGTGTAAAAATATGCCCTCAGTCGGCAATTGAAATCAGGGCTTATCAGGATTTTGCTCCAATGGGCTCATCCGTTATTCCGTTAAGAGGCTCGGATTCTATTATGTGGACTATAAAATACCGCAACGGAAATTTAAAGCGTTTTAAATTTCCTATAAGAACTACACCGGAAGGCGGGGTTGACCCATATCAGGGGATACCCGATGTCAATATTGGAGATATAGGTTCCGAGCTTTTATGCGATGAAACGGGCAAAACATTATCAATTCCAGAAAAATAATTGCTTTATAGTTTATAATTATAATATAGAGACTGTAATGTAATCTATAACAATAATAATAAATCAAATTATTATTATTGTTTATTTTAATTTTAGACTCTAACTTATATTAAATACCTAAAATATAAATTAAGGGGATTTGCTATGGCAGAACAGAAAGGTTCTTTGACAAGCTCTGAGGTATTAAGCAATTTTACCATTGAAGAAGTAAACACTGACTTGCTTATTGTCGGCGGAGGTATGGCAGGATGCGGCGCTGCGTTTGAAATTAAAAAATGGGCTCCCAAAGATATGAAAATAACTATGGTTGAAAAAGCCGCAATAGATAGAAGCGGAGCAGTAGCTCAAGGTTTATCGGCAATAAACACTTATCTCGGCGATAACCGGCCGGAAGATTACGTCAAAATGGTCTCAAACGACCTTATGGGCATAACAAGGGAAGACCTCATATACGATGTGGGCAGACATGTTGACAGTTCTGTGCATCTTTTTGAGAAATTAGGGCTTCCTATTATGAAAGAAGATGAAGAAGATAAAAGAACGTTGGCTGACGGCGCTAAACCGTTGAGAGCCGGAAAATGGCAGATAATGATTCACGGAGAATCATTTAAAGTTTTAGTCGCTGAAGCTGCAAGAAAAGCGCTGGGTGATGAAAATATTTATGAAAGAGTATTTATTATAAGACTTCTAATGGATGAAAATAATCCTAACAGAGTTGCGGGAGCTATAGGTTTCAGCTTGAGGGAAGCAAAGATATATATTTATAAGGCAAAAGCCGTAATGATGGCATGCGGCGGGGCTGTCAATGTGTTTAGACCGCGTTCGCAGGCGGAAGGCATGGGAAGAACTTGGTATGCTTTATGGAATGCTGGTTCTACCTACGCTATGGGTTTTGAAGCAGGCGCTGAAATGACAACTATGGAAAATAGATTTGTGCCAAACAGGTTTAAAGATGGCTACGGTCCGGTAGGCGCATGGTTCACACTCTTCAAATCCAGAGTTAAAAACGCATACGGCGATGACTATATGCAAAAATGGGGAGAAATGCTGAAAGACTATGCTCCATATGGGTTATCTCAGGTTCCTGCCACATGTTTGTGGAATCATGTTATGCTAAAAGACTGGCATGAGGGCAACGGTCCGTTTTTTATGGATACAAGCGGTGCTATAAAGAAGTTATACGAAACATTACCCGAAAAAAGACAAAAATCATTGGAAAGCGACGCTTGGGAAGATTTTCTTGATATGACAATTGCTCAAGCCGGTCTATGGGCGGCTATGGATATAGACCCGAAGGATACAAACTCGGAAGTTATGCCTACGGAGCCTTATCTTTTGGGTTCTCATGCAGGCGCATGCGGCATGTGGGTGAGCGGTCCTAAAGATATATCGCCCCGGGAATGGCATTGGGGTTATAATAGAATGACAACTGTAAACGGTCTTTTCACGGCAGGTGACGGAGTCGGCGCTTCAGGACATAAATTTTCTTCAGGTTCATTTACGGAAGGGCGGTTAGCCGGAAAATCGGCGGTAAAATTCATATTAGACGACCCGGGATTCAAACCCACAGTTTATGCCGACGGACAGGCTCTTGCGGAAGAAATATACAAACCTATGATTCAGTTTGAAACATTTAAAAATTATTCTACAGACCCAAGTGTAAATCCAAATTATATTACTCCAAGATTATATCTTTACAGACTCAATAAGATTATGGACGAATATGTTGCCGGAACGTCAAATTTCTATAGAACAAACGGAAAATCATTGGAAAGAGGTCTGGAACTTTTAAATAAACTTAAAGAAGATTCTAAAAAATTGTCGGCAGGCAATCTTCACGAGCTTATGCGCGCGTGGGAAAACTATCACAGGTCGGTTGTAGGCGAACTTCACCTAAGACATATTTTATTTAGGGAAGAAACAAGGTATCCGGGTTTTTATTACAGGATGGACCATCAGAAGTTAGATGAAGTAAACTGGAAGGTTTTTGTAAATTCCAAGATTAATAAATCTACCGGCGAGGTTGAAGTATTTAAAAAACCGTGGTTAGAAATAGTTCCTAAAAAATGATTTCTTAAAAATATTTGTCCTTTTTTGCCAATTGGTAAACAAATTGAAGAAGAAGGACCTATTCTTAATTTTTGATAAGTTGGTAAATAAATTAAAAGAAAGACCTATTCTTAATTTTTGATAAGTTGGTGAACAAATTGAAAGAAAAACCCATTCTTATAATCGGCGGAGGCTTCAGTGGTATATCCGCGGCTCTTGAAATAACCGAGGCTTCGTCAAAATCGGTTATCGTCGTGGAAAAAAATCCGTACATCGGAGGCAGAGTTCTACAGATGTACAAATATTTTCCAAAATTATGTCCGTCGTTTTGCGGTTTTGAGATTAATTTGAGAAGAATCAAGTCAGGCGACGAAGGAAAAATCAAATTCTTTGTTTCGTCGGAAATAGAAGAAATTAGTGAAATACAGCAGAAAAACTCAGGCGAACAGGAAACAGGAAATAATGTTCTGTCGGCAGAGGGAAAGGTTTCATCTTTGCCGGCAGACGCATCGTCAGAAAATAGGGGCAGCGCCGCCTTTAATGCTAATGTCAATGGTAATGGTATTAATGTTAATGTTATTAATGGTAATGGAAACGGTAACGGCTATAAAGTTAAGATGAGACAGAAACCGCAGTATGTTAACGACAACTGTACAATTTGCGGCGAATGTGCTAAGGTTTGTCCTGAAAATAGATTAAATGATTTTAATTATAACATGGACAAACAGAAAGCAATTTATATAACAAATATATCTGCTTATCCGTCAAAATATACTATTGACGCAGAGGTTTGCAAATTTGACTCGTGTAAGAAATGCGAAAGCGTCTGCAGATATAACGCTATAAATCTTAACGCTGAAGAAGAAATATTTGATATAGAAGCAGAATCCATTGTTGTGGCTTCGGGCTGGAAACCTTATGACGCAGGAAAAATTACAAATCTTGGTTTCGGTAAATATAAAAACGTAATTACGAATGTTATGATGGAAAGACTTGCGTCGGATAACGGTCCCACCGGAGGGAAAATTCTTAGACCGTCTGACGGCAAAGAAGTTAAGAATGTTGCATTTGTGCAATGCGCGGGTTCAAGAAATGAAAATCATCTTCCATATTGTTCGGCAATATGCTGTTTAGCTTCTTTGAAGCAGTCAATTTATCTCAGGGAAAAAAATCCTGAGTCTAATTCGACCATTTTCTACATTGATATAAGAACGCCCGGAAGATATGAAAAGTTTTATAATAGGGCATTATCTGATGAAAAAACTAAGTTTATTAAAGGGATTGTAGCGAATATCTTTGAAGATGAGTCTTCGGGAGACCTTTTTCTCGAAGCTGAAGATATACTTTCGGGCAAAAAAATAAAATTTAGAGCTGACATGGTGGTTCTTGCAGCAGGAATGGTACCAAATCAGCCCGCTATAAAAACCAGCAATTTTAAATTTGACTACGATGCAAACGGTTTTTTATTCAGCCAGAATGACAATTTGGGAATTTTTTCAGCAGGTGTTGCAAAAAATCCAGCCGATGTTTACAGTTCGGTTCAGGCTTCAACAGGAGCCGCTCTTTCCGTTTTACAGTTTTCCGCTAATAAAAGAGGTTAAATAAAGCATGGATAATAAGCTAGGAGTTTACATATGTTCGGGATGCGATATAGGTAAATGCCTGAATATGGAACAACTCGAAAATGTTGCAAAAAGCGAATTTAAACCGGAGAGTTGCAGAACAAACGAATTTTTATGTTCTAACGAAGGTTTTAATATTATTAATGAAGATATTAAATCGTTAGGAATAGATAAAATAGTTATAGCGGCGTGCTCAATGCGGTCAAAACAGCATGTGTTCAACTTTGACCAGTCAAAAATATTTACTGAAAGGGTTAATTTAAGGGAGCATGTGACATGGGTAAGCGAACCAAACAGCAATGGCGCTCAAACGCTTGCCGAAGATTATTTAAGGATGGGGATTACAAGAGCGAAAAAAGCAGAAATTACAGTTCCTTTGGCGGCAGAATTAAATAAGACTATTTTGGTTGTGGGCGGCGGAGTTACAGGTCTAACCGCCGCACTGAATTCAGCAAAAGCGGGGTATAATGCAATATTAATAGAGAAAAAAGGGCATCTTGGCGGATTTCCTTATTTAAAATATAAAAAATGGGAGACAAGCCCGCCTTTCGAGAACAATGTACTTATTGCGGATAATCTTAGCAAGCTTATTGATAATGTTGAAAATTCAAAAAGAATTAAAATATATAAAAATTCTGAAATAGAAGAAATATCCGGTGCTCCGGGAAAATTTGAAGTAAAAATAAAAATAAAAATAAATACGCATGTTGATATAAATGCTATACACGATGTAAACGCTTTAAATGACAACGATTTAAACGATAAAGATTTAAACGAGAAAGATTTAAACGAGAAAGATTTAAACGAGAAAGATTTAAACGAGAAAGATTTAAACGAGAAAGATTTAAACGAGAAAGATTTAAACGATAAAAATGACAACAATAATATAAATTATTTAAATGATAAAAATCAGGACGGCAAAAAAAATGAAGAAACTGTAATTAAAAAAGCCGGTGCAATAATTGTAGCAACCGGCTGGAAACCCTATGATGCACATAATCTGTCATATTTAGGATACGGTTTGACCCCTGACATTTTGACAAATGTGGAACTTGAAGAACTTTATTCCGAACTATATTTAAAAAACGGCAGGGAAGATTTTGTCGTTAAAAGAAAATCTGACGGTAAAGATGTAAAATCTGTTGCGTTTATTTTATGTGCCGGTTCAAGGGACGAAAACTATCTGCCTTATTGTTCCGCCGTCTGTTGCATGGCTTCTTTGAAAGAGGCTAATTTATTCAGAAGGAATAATCCTGATGCAAAAGTATATGTAATATACCGTGATATAAGAACACCTGGCGAATATGAAAATTATTATAAAAGTATGCAGAATGACGACGGAATATTTATGGTTAAAGGACTCATGTCCGACGTCGCAATTAACGGAAAAGATAACACGATAAAATTAAAAGTTAATGATACGCTTTTTGGCGGCAGTCTGGATTTAAATGTTGATATGGTTGTGCTTGCGTCGGGCATGGTACCAAATTCTGGGAATTTCACCGCAAATGACGAAATAATTTCTGCCAGTGTTGATTCTGTCAGTACGCAGACCGGTGTCCAATGCCAAAATCAAAATGAAGCCGGCATCCAGAGTCAAAGTAACGGCACAGATTCTGAAACAATTACAACCGCAACTAAACGAAGCAGTATAAGTATTAATCCTGTTACAGGCAATAATAATAGCAGTAATAATATAAACAGCAATGTTAATAACGGCACAGATTCCGCAACAATTACAACCGCAACTAAACGAAGCAGTATAAGTATTAATCCTGTTACAGGCAATAATAATAGCAGTAATAATATAAACAGCAATGTTAATAACGGCACAGATTCTGTAACAATTACAACCGCAACTAAACGAAGCAGTATAAGTATTAATCCTGTTACAGGCAATAATAATAGCAGTAATAATATAAACAGCAATGTTAATAACGGCACAGATTCTGTAACAATTACAACCGCAACTAAACGAAGCAGTATAAGTATTAATCCTGTAGGCAAAGCTTCGGACAATAGTGCGTCTGCGTCAAACATCGGGAATATAAGTAACGATAGCGTAAATCCCGACAATGGAGTTAATAGCGGCAATGGAGTTAATAATAGCAAAAGCAGCAGCTCTAATTCCAATCCTGCTGTTATCAGAAGCAGTTACAGTATTAATATTAACAATAATAAAAATAAAGCTCAAGACGGAAACGAAGATTCAAGTAATAGAGACAATAAATCAAAACCTTCTAATCCTGCTGTTATCAGAAGCAGTTACAGTATTAATATTAACAATAATAAAAATAAAGCTCAAGACGGAAACGAAGATTCAAGTAATAGAGACAATAAATCAAAACCTTCTAATATTAGCGATAGCAGCGGAAATAGCAAAGTAAATGCAAATAGCGTTTCCGGCACCGCTGCATCCATAAACATAAACGCAATAGGTGTTGTGCCTAAAGATGCATGCGGAAATGGATTACCGTCTGCATCTTCACCGGTTTCCGGTGCGGCTTCGTGCTGTAATACCACGCCGTCTGGTTTGGCACCCGCTCTAAAAAATAATAGTAAAGGCGGTCTTCTTAATTTAACATATAGGCAGGGCAAGGAAATGCCTGACCTTATATATGGTTTTCCCGATTCTAATTTTATTTGTTTTCCTTATGAATCTAGAAGAACTGGGATATATCCGGCTGGTTCAGTCAGAGCGCCGATGGATACGGTTTTTTCAGTTGACGATGCAAAGGGCGCGGTTCTCAAAGCTATACAATGTATCGAACAGACTTCTAAAGGCAGAGCCGTACATCCAAGGTCAAATGATATTACTTATCCGTTTTTTGACCTGCAAAGATGCACGCAATGCAAAAGATGTACGGAGGAATGTCCTTTCGGAGCTATCGACGAAGATGAAAAAGGCACGCCTAAACCTAATCCTGAAAGATGCAGGAGATGCGGGGTTTGCATGGGAGCATGTCCGGTTAAAATTATTTCATTTAAGAATTATTCAGTAGATATAATAGGTTCTATGCTGAAAAGTATCAATGTTCCGGGCGAGGCTGAAAAAATTGATGATTTCAGAATATTGGTCTTTGCCTGTGAAAATGATGCATATCCCGCTCTTGATGTTGCAGGAATGAATAAGATGCAGCTTCCTTCAAATATTAGGGTTATTCCGGTAAGATGCCTTGGTTCCATAAATAACGTCTGGTATGCCGACGCTCTTTCCAGAGGAATAGATGGAATACTTCTTTTAGGATGTAAATTTGGAGATGATTATCAATGTCATTTTATTAAAGGCTCAGAACTAGCATCTTATAGAATGGAAAATCTTAAAGAAACTTTAACAAGATTAGTGCTGGAATCTGAAAGAATAAAACAGGTTCAGATGGAATTTTCCGATTATTGGAAATTACCTGATATATTAAATGAATTTGCGGAAAAAATAAAATCTTTAGGCCCTAATCCTTATAAGGAATTTTAATTTATTTAATTTTGATTTACTTATTTATTTAGTTAATGAGTCAATTATTTATTTACTTATTTATTTTGTTTATTTATTTGATTAATGAGTCAATTATTTGCTTAATTATTTATCAAAAAATTAACAAGAACATTCCAGCTTCTTAAGCGGGAGATATATCTTTGTTTACTCTGTTTATTAATTAGTTTTTATATGAATTATTATTTGTTCAATTTTTGTTTATATTAATTATTGTTTATATTAATTTTTGTTTATATTAATTATTGTGCAATCAAGTTTCAGCTCTAGGAGATAAAAATATATGTCCGGTAATCCACTAAACAGCAAAGGCATTAACATCAACGGCAACGATAATAATATTAATAATTTTGAACTTGTTAAGAATATTAAAAATATCGGAGACAGTCCTTTTAAAAAATGTTTCCAGTGCGGAACATGTTCCGCAATATGCCCTTTGTCGTCTGATAATAAACCTTTTCCGCGAAAAGAAATGATATGGTCGCAGTGGGGTTTAAAAAATGAATTGGAAAGCGACCTTGACCCGTGGTTGTGCTATTACTGCGGAAAATGCTCCGAGTTCTGCCCTAGAAAAGCAGACCCTGGACAGCTTATGATGTCGCTTCGCCGCTGGCTGACCACTGTTTACGACTGGACAGGAATTTCCAGGTTGCTTTATAAATCTAAAATTGCAGAGTATATTGCACTGCTTAGCGTGGCAGTGATTGTATTTATAGAATGGGCGGTTCTGTTCGGATTAACCCCTCCAACGGGCACAGGTGCAACCGTCGGCAATGCTATGAACGGCGGCGATAAAATAATGACTATTAATCAAATGGTTCCCGCTTACAAGATAGATTATTTTTTTGATTACCCTATGATAGTTATACTTTCAGCACTTCTGCTCTCGTTCATTTTTAATATGTTTAAGAAAACTGTTTTAAATGACAAAAATGTTAAAATTCCGTTTAAACTTTATTTTACTGAGTTATGGTCGCTGATATTTAATTTTTTTACGCAGATAAGATTTTCAAAATGTGAAGACGAAGAAGCTCAAAAGGAGACTTTTCTCAAAAAACTTTCTGAAGGGAAATATAATTTCTGGCTTACGCATGTGTTCCTTATGACCAGCTATGTAGCTTTATTCATAGGAATAGTGGTTTTCTTAAAATGGTTTCAGACTGATGATAAATACGTACTGTTTCATACTATATTATTTGATTATTATGCAAGCATAGGACTTATTTTCGGAACTATTTATTTTGCATACAAAAGACTTACAAAGAAGCTCGAAAGAAGCAAGTTTTCTCACCATACAGACTGGGCGTTTATAGTTCTGCTTTTTATGACCGCTTTTACAGGAATACTGCTGAGAGCTTTTGTTGTTTATAAAGACCCGTCGTCGTGGATTTTTTATTTATATTTGCTCCACTTAATGATAGTAATTCCTATGCTGGTTATTGAAGTGCCGTTTTCTAAATGGTCACATCTTGCGTATAGACCTATAGCAATTTATTTTGCAGCATTAAAAGAAAAAGCCGAAAAACTGAATGGAGCCGGAGCTAATGCAGCCGCTGCAGCACCTGTCGACGATATTAAATTGGGGATAGATGCCGATTAATCAGTTAATTGATATAATAATTGATATAATAGGATAAATAGGTACTTAATAGAATTAATAGGGATAGACCACAGGGACTATGCTTATAAATCTTGAGAAATGGGGATAAATAGGTAATTAATAGGATTAATAGGGATAGACTATTTGGTCTATTACTGATGCAACAAGTTCTTTAAGGATAAATAGGTACTTAATAGAATTAATAGGGATAGGCACCAATTTATACTTATTTACTTATTTACCACTATAACAACCAAATATATAAAGGCGGCGTTCATCATGTTCTTATTCGATTATTCCATCCTGTTCGGACTGATAGCAGGTATTATCGCAGTAATTTACAGTGTCATCATAACATTATGGGCATTAAAACATTCTGACGGAACTCCTAAAATGCAGGAAATTGCCGCTGCCATTCAGGAAGGTGCAAAAGCCTTTCTTAATCGTCAGTATAGGACGGTGGCAATGGTCGGTTTTATCATTTTTCTATTAATTTTAGTCGGAGGTATATGGATTCCGCAATTTGGAATGCTAACTGCGGCAGGTTTTGTATTTGGCGCATTTCTTTCCGCCTCAGCCGGGTATTTTGGCATGTTTAATGCGGTGAGAGCTAACGTCAGGACTGCTGAAATTGCAAAATACGGAACAAAACCGGCACTAAGGTTTGCTTTTAAAACAGGTTCAGTAACAGGACTCATGGTTTTAGGTCTTGGTGTTCTCGGCATTTCTATTTTTCTTGATTTATCTTTCTATATAACCGGCACGCTCGGCGGTGCATTAGATTCAATGATAGGTTTTGCATTCGGCTGCAGCCTTATAAGCGTATTTGCAAGGCTTGGCGGTGGGATATATACTAAAGCGGCAGATGTAGGCGCCGACCTCGTAGGCAAGATTGAAGAAGGTATTCCTGAAGATGACCCGAGAAATCCTGCTGTTATAGCCGACCAGGTAGGAGATAACGTTGGGGATTGTGCAGGAATGGCGGCGGATGTTTTTGAAACTTTTGCGGTGACTATCATTGCTTCAATGCTTTTAGCATATTCTATTTTTAGGTATTATGATTTTAATATTCTCATAAAAACCATGATGTATCCTTTGATGTTAGGTGCTATAGCAGTTATTACCTCTATAGCAGGAATTTTTTTCGTAGGGGCATCGTCTAAAGAAAAAATAATGAAAGGTCTATATAAAGGGATGTTTGCAACAGGCATAATTTCAGCGGTTTTATATTATTTTTTTACAATGTATTTTATGAAGGGGGTTGGCGATTATCCGACTATAAATTATTATTACGCCGCTTTGGTAGGTTTATTTCTTACCGGTTTTATAATTATTATAACGGATTATTTTACATCTACGCATTTTGCTCCGGTTAAGTCTATTTCAAAGGCTTCGACTACCGGTCACGCTACAAATATAATAGCTGGGCTCGCGGTAGGACAGATGTCGACGGCGCTGCCTGTTTTATTTATTGCAGCTTCTATTATTCTGTCTTATAAATTTGCAGGATTTTATGGTATTGCAATTGCTGCTTCCAGTATGCTTTCTATGGCAGGTATTATTATTTCCGTGGATTCTTTCGGACCTATCACAGATAATGCCGGAGGAATTGCGGAGATGAGCAATCTTTCAAACGAAGTGAGAGAAACTACCGATGCATTAGATGCTGTCGGCAATACGACGAAAGCCGTCACAAAGGGCTATGCCATAGGTTCTGCTGCGCTTGCCGCAATTGTGCTGTTTGCAGAATATGCAAGGCTGATTGAAAAAGGTTCTATCCATTATATTTTTATGATATCCCAGCCTTCAGTTCTCGCAGGATTGTTTATTGGCGCCATGTTTCCTTTTTTATTTGCTTCACTGGCAATGAAAGCTGTCGGAAAATCCGCAGGGGAAATAGTAATTGAAGTAAGGAGACAATTTAAAGAAATACCCGGCATAATGGAAGGAACGGCTAAACCTGATTACGGTAAATCGGTTGATATAGTTACTAAATCTGCTCTAAAAGAGATGATACTTCCGGCATTAATACCTATAGCCGGTCCTGTTATTTTCGGTTTGACCCTTGGACCTCTTGTTCTTGGAGGGATTTTATTAGGCACTATAATTTCAGGTCTTTTTCTTGCTATTTCAATGACTAGCGGAGGCGCCGCATGGGATAACGCAAAAAAACTTATAGAAAGCGGGGCATACGGCGGCAAGGGCAGTTTTGCGCATCAAGCTGCTATTACGGGAGATACGGTAGGCGATCCCTATAAAGACACCGCCGGTCCTGCAATTAATCCGATGATAAAGGTCGTCAATATTTTTACAATATTAATAGTTCCTATTGTATTGATTTTATGGAAATAAAGCTATTATATTAATAAATTGATAATTGTTCAAGGCAGTCAATATTTTTTACAATATTAATAGTTCCTATTGTATTGATTTTATGGAAATAAAGCTATTATATTAATAAATTGATAATTGTTCAAGGCAGTCAATATTTTTTACAATATTAATAGTTCCTATTGTATTGATTTTATGGAAATAAAGCTATTATATTAATAAATTGATAATTGTTCAAGGCAGTCAATATTTTTTACAGGATAATTTCTCTTAATTTTATTTTCTAAAATGTTCTAACAAGCATAAAATTGACAGTGTTCTGTGAGCTGTTCCCGTCGCCGTAAACTTTATGATTTGCGAGCTGATTTTCAAATTCGAGCCTGAACTGAGTGTTCTTAAAAAAACTGCAAGACGGTCTTAAACTAAAAGTCAGCGTTGAATCAAAATAATTAAATGCCTCACCGGGAACACTGGTTGCTTCCCACATTCCCTGCGGGTCCCAAACCCTGACCTCCCTTATGGTTTGTGAAAACCTGCCTATATTATTCAATAAGTTATAATGATGAATATAAAAGGCTAGTCCTGAAAAACGAGATTTGTCATATGTGGCATTTGATGTTGAAATTAAATAATTAGGATATACCGCAGATGTTGTTTCCCCTGAGTAATTAAATTTGTCAATATTATTGACATTGATGCCGCTATTTTTCGCAATTGATTTATTGATGCCGCCGTTTAATCCTGTTTCGTAGTCAATTACAAAAGTCCAGAAATGAAACGGTTTGTATTTAGCGTCCATAAAATTGTAGAAAAATTTATTTAAGTTATCTTGACTTAAATTATTATTGTATATTATAAAATTTTCAGCTCCATAAACTGCTCCTTCGTGAAATTTTAAATCTTTCAATGGCTTGTATGAGGCGATAAATTCAAATGTGGGATATCTGTCTATCGGCGTCATAGCATTATCGGTCATAGCTGTCCCGAAGACCATTTTTAATTTTCTTGGGATGACAGGATAGCTTAAAAAAATTCCGGTCAGTTCTCCAGGTTCTATGGATGTGATTGGCGAATAGGTATTTTCCCATAATCTTGATAGATTATAAGATTCGAAACCTATTAGATAATTTTTTTCGCCTATATCAATTTCTAAACCGTTTCCGAGCGGTAAGCCTAAAGATATATATAGATTTCTGAAACCATAAAGCGGTCTATTATAAAAAGACGACGTGTAATAAGAATAATTACCGGTATAAGGTCCCACGTCCTGTATGTTTTCTCCTGTATCAAATGTTGCCTTAAAACCAATACCAAAAGTATGTCTGCCGTCTAAAAACGCATTTTTAGAAATAGTTATATCTAATTCATTAATAGTAAAACCGTTAACTTTATAATCGTCAATGTAATTTCCGTTATAATTACCTTGCGGAAACTCTGCATTTGCGGTCGGATTTGCAAAATTATAAGTATAAGAAGCGGCAAATGTCCCGAAAAGTTTAATCTGTGATAAAAAAGAGCTGTTTAAAGTTTGAATTGAGTTATTATAAATATTGCTATTATAAACATCATCACTACTATCAAAAGCTTTATTTTCGTTATTATTATTTTTTAACTTTTTTATATAATTGCTATCATGAGCTTTTGTGCGATTATTATAACTGCTATCATGAGCTTTTGTGCCATTATAATAATAGATATTTTTGTTTTTTCTATTAACAATAATTTTATTGATGTTATTACTCTCTTTTCTACGAGCAGCTTTCTGCGTGCCTAAATGTAGCACACTGCCGATGTTAATGCTTTGGCTGATGTTATTATTTCCGCCGGTATGCGTACCATTGTTACCTAAGGCATTTGAATTTTGAACAAAAATATATGCAGTTATAAGTTGGACAAAGATAGCAAAATTCAAAACTTTTAATATAAAAATAAATTTTTTCATAATTATTAACCAATCTATAACAAAGCCATAACTACCCCATGATAAATCTATGACAAAGCCATAACCAACCCATAACAAAGCGGTAACAAACTAATTTAAAATAATAATAAATTAAATAGTGTTTGCCGCTAATTTATCCTAATTTATCAATTCAGCAAAATTAGTGTCTGTCTCATAATTCCCTTAACTTTTCTCTAATTTCCCTAATTTTATCGCCTAAAATTTCATCTAATGAATTAATGAATTCTGGAAAATCCGACAATAACGAGAACAATCATAATTACTATATAAATTCGTAAAAACCAGAAGGCAAATTTTACCCAACCTTTTATTTCAGCCCTTTTAAGAGGGATTTTATTATAATCAATTAACCCTTCTTCCTGCACGAAATTGTCCCAATCTTCTTCCAAATTAGTTCCATTTTGCGGTTTGCTGTTGTTCAATTTTTTTATCATTCTGTCTTCGCGTCCATTTTTTATTTTTTTGTTGTCTAATGTCATTTTAAATTTCTCCGTTTATTATTTATATTTATTTTCTGTTAGTCATATTTATGTTATTTTTTTAAGTATAGTTATATTTGGTTATAATTGTGTTATTTTTTAAAACTATAATTAGTTATATTTAGTTAAATTTATTTTTTAGCAGTTATGTTTATTTTAATTTTTTTAACCTAATTTGTTTATCTTATCGTCCGAACATATGCGGAAATACAACAGTTATTCCATATAATCCGTTCATTATTATTAAAAAACCGACTATTATAAAAGCAGAAATGTTTTGCCATTTTTTATTTATATGTTCCCCCATAATTTCCTTATCGTTCAGCAGCATCAGTAGGAACAGCATGGCAGCCGGCATAAATATCGAAGCCACGACCTGAACCGTTAAGTTTAAAAAACCTAACGGAATATTTGGTATTAAAACAACGCCGCCGGCTATTAAAACGCTTATTAATCCGGGTAAATAAAAATACCATCCCTGAAGCGGAGGAAGATTTATACTTTTAGGCCAGCCTAATGCTTCTCCGGCAGCCCATGAAGTGCTTGCAGATATTGCAATTGTTGCAATTAAACCTGCTTCTATTAAACCTAACGCAAATAATTTCATCGGAACAATCCCCATTTTTATGGAAATTATATGCAATATTTGGTCAATGCTCATATTGGAACTGCCCTGAACTCCATGCACTACTGAGCCGGTTATAATAACAATTGCAATGGCTACTAGAACCATAAAAAAAGAACCCAAAAATGTATCTATCTGCCCATCCCTTATATCTTTCACGGTCAAGCCTTTATCTACAACTGAAGACTGCTGAAAAAACAGCATCCATGGAGCTATTGTAGTGCCCAAATTTGCAAGGACAACATAAATAAACAATGAGCTGACGCCGCCGCTTATGTGCCATGTTTTGAAACTATCGGCAACCGCATTCCAGTGAAGATGCGGCACGAAAAATACCAATGGAACAAAAACCAAATTTAATGCGGCGATGCTAAGACTAATCCATTCCCATGTATAATATCTTAAAAACAGCTGTATTGAAAAAACCACAACTAAAGCGATCATGGAAGAAACAACCGGAGAAACTCCAAAAAATTGCATTCCTAAAGTTATCCCGATAAATTCTGTAATTAAAGTTAAAATATTTGCGATAACTAAATCTGCTAATGAGAAGGCACCCCAAAATTTTCCGTACCTTTTCCATATCATTTCAGCATGACCCCTATGAGTAACCGCCCCCAGCCTGACGGTCATTTCTTGAACTATATATGCGACAGGAAGCATTAAGACCATAAAAGGAATAAAAAATCCGAGACCGAATATAGAGCCTGTCTGAGCATAAGTAATTACACCACCGGCATCATTATCCGCTATCATTACAAGGATGCCGGGACCGATAAGAGAAAGAAGCAGACAAAGTCTTGAAAAATATCCGTATTTTTGCCTCATGATATGAATCTTTAATCTGTCAACAGCTCTTAATTTAATATCAACTGGAAGTTTGTCCAATTTATCTTTAATATCTTTCATTTTTTTAATATCTTCCATTTCCTTCATATTTTTTATATCTTTCTGAGCTTTTACATCCTTCATATTGGAATCCTCCGCGATTTGTAATTATAACTTAACGCAATAAATGGTTTAAATAACTCGCATACTTGCATAGATACTGTATAGTACATTAGATGTGCTAACTTATTAATTTTATTGCACTAATATAAAATGCTAATGCTAATGCTAATGTTAGTTAGGTTATAAAGGCAAAATAAGAAATAATGTAAGAGACGAATAGAACAATATCGAAGATTTACTTTTTTAAAAACATAAAAAATAAAAATATTAAGATACAAGAAATAATAATAATAAAGATAGATATAGACAAGTACTACATGTTTAGTAGGCGCATTTAATTTATTTAATCAATTCATGAAGTTAATTTTATTGAATTCATTAAATATATCTTAATTATATATCTTAATATATATTTTTATATATAGCGTGCAAAATACATCAATGGGACTGCAATGTTAGTATCTTGCTATATATCTTAATATATATTTTTATATATCTTCATATCTTTATATCCTATTTCTATTTTTCAAAAAAATAAACAAGCGACAATTTTATCTTTTAATCTCTAACATCTGTATTTGCAATATAGAGCATAGAGCAAATACAATAAACGCCGTTAAAAATCAATTAAGATAAATTAAGTTGGAGAAAAAAATTGAAGGAAAATAGCTGAATGATTATTAATTTATTTTAATTTATTATTTGTATTTGCTGATATGCGCTGCCTTAGTTTTAATTTCAATAATTATTTTAAAACAATGACCGCTGCTACTGCCACCAGGTTCACTTTGCATAAAGCCTCCGTAATAACAATTAATTAAATTAGTTTATTATATTTATATTATATATTTATTATATACACTATATTATTATATATATACAGATACGATGATTATTCTGAGTTAATTATGCTTAATTATTATTATTATGCTTAATTATTATTATTATGCTTAATTATTATTATGCCTGATTATTATTATGCTTAATTATTATTATGCCTGATTATTATTATGCTTAATTATTATTATGCCTGATTATTATTATGCTTAATTATTATTATGCCTGATTATTATTATGCTTAATTATTAATTAACTATTTGAAAATATTTTATAATATAAAATATATTGTAAAATATATGTAGTATATGCTATGTATTTATTTTTTTAAATTATCCTATTATTAAAAATTTATGTCAAGCAAAAATTTTATAAATTTTTATAACAACAAAATAATAACGATGAAATAATAAAAATAATAATAAAATAAAATAAGTTGATATTGATATTTATCAAAACATATACTATTATAATTTATGCTTATAAATAAGCGGTTTAAAATTTAAATATTAGGCGATTTTTTTGAAGGTTGTAAAAAAACAAAATTATATATTAATATAATATAAAATGTAAAATGATATTGTCAATTTTATTATTATGAGCCCCTCAATAGCGATAGGAATTATCGGAATAGTTATTCTTCTCGGTTTCGCCGGAGAAATGTTCTTTTCTTTTACCAAAATCCCGTCCATTTTATTTTTAATGCTGGCAGGTCTTATTTTAGGTCCTATTTACCATATTTTTAATCAGCAGCTTTTTATAGATTTTGCACCATATTTAAGTACATTAGTTCTTATACTTATAATGTTCTCCGGCGGACTTGAGCTTAATTTTATAACTGTTTTCAAAAGTTCTATATATTCAATGATTCTGATATTAATCGGACTTTTTCTTTCCATAGCGCTTGTTGGAAGTTTTTTTTATATTATGGGTGGCGGCGACGTAATGCAGTCATTGATGATAGGCACCATTGTCTCATGTTCCAGTTCTACCGTTATAATGCCTCTTCTGTCCAGCATAAACGCAAGCGCTAAGAACAAAACGGTGATAGCAATTGAATCTACGTTTAATGATGCATTTGCAATAATCATCTTAATAGTTTTAATAAATTTTGCAAAAAATTCATCGGCAGCCGTTAATTATTTATCCACGGCAGGAAGTCTTCTTTATTCTTTTGGGATTTCATCGGCTATAGCAATTGCATTTGGAATTATATGGTTTATTCTATTAAAATATATTTCAAAAACGAAATATGCTTATTCAATTACATTTGGAGGTATGCTGATATTATATCTGATAATCCATTTTGTTAAAGGCAACGGAGCGATAGCTATATTAGTTTTCGGGATAGTTATGGGAAATGAAGAACTACTGACTAAATTGAAAGTTAATTTTTACAAAATGAGTTTGAAAGATTCTTCTATAAAACAGTTTAATTATGAGTTCTCGTTTTTAATAAGAACACTGTTTTTCGTATTTTTAGGCGTTGTCGTCGAATTATCGCGAATCAGCTGGGTATTTGCGGACAGGCTTTTTATTATTATAGTAATGATAGTGATAGGCAGATATGTAAGTGCTTCCTTAACATTTTATTTAGAAAATTTAAAAAAGAAGAAGGAAGAAAGACTTCCAAAAAGAGAAAAGTACTTTTTATGGTCAATGATTGGACGCGCTCTTGCAACGGCGATAATGGCGTATATGCCATTAAATGCCGGAATTTCCGGAACTCAGGATTTTCCGGAATATGCTTTTTTGGTCATTATAATTACAAATATATTCTTGACAGGCGGGGTTTATTTTTACAGCAGATATGCTAAAAATGAAAATAAAGCAGCAGAAACCGGCGCCTAACAGATGTAGTGCTTTAATGTTAATGCTTGTCTATGGTTACCTAATTAATGCGTCTTGGTTGTATATTTTTTTATTTCTTTATTAATGCGTGTTAACTGTGTGTTTTCTTATTTCTTTTTTCTTGAAAAAATTTTTTTAGCAGAGCAGATGATTCTTCTTTCATGATGCCGCTAGAGATTTCGGAAGTATGGTTTAACCTTTTATCTGACAAAGTGTTGTATAAAGAATTGACTGCTCCGGCTTTAGGGTCATCGGCAGCATAAATCACTTTTTCTATTCTGGATAATATTATTGCTCCGCAGCACATTAAACATGGTTCTAATGTCACGTATAGAGCGCATCCGCTTAGTCTCCATGAATTTAGTATTTTCTGTGCGGACATAATTGCCTTTATTTCTGCATGCATAACGGACGATAAATCCTTTTCTACGCTGTTTGAAGAAGCTGAAATTATTTTATTGTTTTTAACTACTATGGCTCCAACAGGAACCTCCCCCATTTGATATGACCTAGCTGCTTCGTCTATTGCAGCATTCATGAAATATTTATCAAGTTTATATATTTCGTTTTCCGTCATTTTTATCTTTATTATTTTAGTTTGTAAAAATAAGTGTCTGAAAATAGGTGCCGTCCCCAATTATGTCCGTCCCCAATTATGTCCGTCCCCAATTATGTCCGTCCCCAATTATGTCCGTCCCCAATTAAAATATAATTATTCAACTAATTAATCCAACTAATAAAAAGCATTGAAATCAACTGATATATTATGATATATATCATAATATAAATCAAGTTTATGTAAAAATACACTAAAAAAGAATGCTTAAGATAAAATTTTAGCATAACAAAAATTTGATTTTATTTTTTTGTTATAATGTTATACAATTGAAAATTAAGTTTGTATTTTTTATATTACATTATTTTAAATTAAAATTAGCAATCTTTTCATGGAACAGAGAATTCCTGCTCATATTAAAAATGAGATTTTAAAAATAAAATCAAGAAAAGACATTTATTCTACCTCTAAAATAATTAAAGAAAAAGGTTTGAATACAGTATGTTCGTCTTCAAGGTGTCCTAATTTAAATCTTTGCTTTTCTAATAAAACTGCCACATTTCTCATGCTCGGCGATAAATGTACAAGACAATGCCCTTTTTGTAACATTGGATATTCTCAAAAGTCTTATGTTAACCTTTCTGAACCGGAGAATATAGTATACGCAGTTAAAGCTCTAAAATTGAATCACGCCGTTATAACAATGGTTACGAGGGATGACATACACGACGGCGGGGCTTCGATAATTGCTGCGGCGGTTAAAGCTATAAAATCTGAAACCGATTGTAAAATTGTTGAAGTTTTAACTTCTGATTTTATGGGAAATAAAAATTCAATTAATGTTGTTTTAGACTCAGACATAGATATCTTTGGGCATAATATTGAAACAGCCGAAAAATTTTACGGTACTGTAAGACCGCAAAGTTCTTATGCACGTTCTTTGACCCTGCTTGATTTTGTTAAAAAAGAACGCCCGCATATACAGACAAAATCAGGTATAATGGTTGGTCTCGGAGAAAGTAAAGATGACGTTTTTAAAACAATTAGCGATATAGCGTCAGTAAATGTTGACTTTATGACCATCGGACAATATATGAGACCTTCGGTGAAAAATATCGAGGTTAAGGAGTATGTTCCTCTCAAAACGTTTATTGAATATAGAGAATATGCAAAAAACCAAGGTATAAAAAATGTTTTTTCTGCCCCATTAGTTAGGAGTTCTTTCGGAGCTGAGAAATTTTACAATAACAGCGTTAAGCTTCAATAAGTACTGAACAAGTACTAAACCTAAAAACAATAACAATAACGAACTAAACCGGGTGATATAAATTATGACCGAAGATTTTGAGACCATCAAAAGACTGCCGCCTTATGTTTTTGCGGAGGTTAATAAGATTAAAGCCGAAGCAAGAAAAAAAGGTGAAGATATAATAGACCTCGGCATGGGAAATCCCGATTCTCCGACTCCCGACTATATTATTGAAAAATTAGTAGAGGCGTCCAGAAATCCGAAAAATCACAGATATTCAGTGTCTAAGGGTATATACAAACTGCGGCTAGCCATATGCAATATGTATAAAAGAAACTACGATGTAGATTTAGACCCCGACAGCGAAGCAATAGTCACAATGGGTATTAAAGAAGGTCTGAGCCATTTAATGTTGGCTACTATCAACAGAGGGGATGTTGCGTTTGTCCCTAACCCGTCTTATCCGATACATGCCTATTCTGTCATTATTGCAGGCGGTGACGTTAGGAGTATTCCATTAGTGCCGGGAGAAGATTTTTTTGAACATCTTATGACCGCTTTAAAGCAAACATGGCCTAAACCTAAGATGATTATATTAAGTTTTCCGCACAATCCTACGACAATAACCGTTGATATGGATTTCTTTGAAAAATTAGTGGATTTTGCAAAAGAAAACGGTATTTATATTATTCATGACCATGCGTATGCAGACCTTACTTTTGACGGATATAAATCCCCCAGTTTTTTACAGGTAAAAGGAGCCAAAGACGTTGGGGTTGAATTTTTCACAATGTCTAAAAGTTATAGTATGGCAGGATTCAGAGTAGGCTACGCGCTTGGCAATCAAACATTGATAAATGCATTATCAAGAATAAAAAGCTATCTTGACTATGGTATGTTTCAGCCTATTCAAATAGCTTCTATTATTGCTTTGAATGAAGAATATAAACACGATGCAATAAGCAAGATGGTTGAACACTATAAGAAAAGAAGGGATGTTTTAATTGAAAGTTTTAATAATGCAGGATGGCATATTGAAAAACCTCAGGCTACAATGTTTGTCTGGGCTAAAATACCGGAACAATATTTGAGCGCAGGCATAGGTTCGCTGGAATTTTCCAAAATGCTTTTAGAAAAAGGAAAAGTGGCGGTATCCCCCGGAATAGGGTTTGGCGAGTACGGTGACCAGTATGTCAGATTTGCTCTTGTAGAAAATGAAATGCGTATAAGACAGGCGGCTAAAGGGGTTAAGCATTTTTTGAGCAGCCAGTCCGGTTTGCATCATGCATAATATTTTAGTCCGATGAGAATAATAATTTAAAACATAAAGTACATAACGTCAATAATAATAAAATAGAGAATTAATCAAAGGTAATTATGGAAAGTAAAAATATGGAAAATAAAGCTCTCGGCAATAAAATTAATATAGGTCTTTTTGGCTTTGGAACGGTTGGCGGAAGTTTTTACAGGATTTTAGACATTCGTAAAAAAGAAATAGAAGCAATGCTTTCCGCCAATGTGACGATAAAAAAGATATTTACGAGGGGAAATAGAAATCCGTCAATTGATAATATCGACAATTTAATGGTCAAAAATGCAGATGATATTCTTAATGATGAGAGTATAAATGTAATAGTTGAACTTATGGGCGGAATTAACCCCGCCAAAGAATATATCGAAAAGGCTATAAAAAATGGCAAAAGCGTTATAACTGCGAATAAAGCCCTTTTAGCTGAGCATGGAGAAGAAATATTTAAATTATGCAAAAAACATAATACGCATATCGGGTTTGAGGCTGCGGTGGGCGGGGGTATCCCTGTTTTAAGGTCAATAAAAAATGGTCTTGCTGGAGATTCAATAACGTCTGTGTTTTCTATAATAAACGGAACGTCAAACTATATTTTGTCAAAGATGACGAATGAAGGCGGAAAGTTTGATGATATTCTTAAAAAAGCCCAAGAAAAAGGCTATGCCGAAGCAGACCCTTCTTTTGACATAAACGGAATTGACAGCGCTCATAAATTAGTTATATTAGGCAGGCTCGCATTTGCGGCGAGCATATCGTTAAAAGATGTTATAATAGAAGGGATAAAAGAGGTCAGCGATATAGATATTTGTTTTGCACGTGACCTCGGATACAAAATTAAACTTTTGGGTATTCTTAAAAATGATGATTCAAAAATAGAGATAAGAGTGCATCCTACTCTTATTCCTTCATGCAGTTTATTATCAAATGTAGATGGGGTATTTAATGCATTTTTTCTGAATGCAAAATTTGCCGGTCCTATAAGTCTCACAGGTTACGGCGCAGGCGGCATGGCAACTGCAAGCGCGGTTATGGGGGATTTTATTGAAATTGCCGGAAAAATTATAAACAGTGAAAAACATCATGATATTTTTCTTAATGAAAGTTCAAACAAAGTTCGGATAAAAAGAAAAAAAGACATAATATCACGATATTATCTGAGATTTTCAGCAATGGATAGACCTGGTGTCCTTGCCAAAATCTCTAAGATTCTTGGAGACAATTCAATCAGCATAAGTTCAATGATTCAACAGGGCAGAAAGATAGACGGTTCTGTTCCTATAGTTATAACCACTCATGAAGCAAATGAAGAAGAATTATTAAAAAGCGTAGAATTATGCGATAAATTAGACATTATTCTTGCGAAAACTATGTTCTTAAGAATTGAAGATAGTGTAAATTAAAATAATATTTCAACCGGAAGCCCAAGCCGCAAGGCATGGGAAGTGAAGTATGTCAACTAATTAATCATGGGAACATTCATGGGAATAATATTTAAATCATTAAGTACTCTTGTCAATAAACATATCAACTAATTAATCATGTGGAACATTATGGGGGTTAATCTTGCAGCCGCGGAAATATGAAGGCGTTATTAAAAAATATCGTGAATTTTTGCCAGAGATAGACGATGAGTTTATTATAAGCATTAATGAGGGGAATACATCGCTCATTAAATCAAGAAATGTTTATAAAACAATAAACCCGAATATTGAAATTTATTTTAAATATGAAGGGTTAAATCCAACCGGTTCTTTTAAGGATAGAGGAATGACTATGGCTGTATCAAAAGCTGTAGCGGATGGTTCAAAAGCGATAATATGCGCCTCTACCGGCAATACTTCAGCCGCCGCCGCCGCTTATGCCGCCAGAGCCGGTATAAAATCATTCGTTCTTATTCCCGAAGGTAAAATTGCAATGGGTAAACTTTCTCAGGCTCTCATGCACGGTTCGGTTGTCATGCAAATTCGCGGAAATTTTGACGATGCGCTTATCATAGCCAAAGAAATATCTGAAGAATTTGAAGTGACTCTGGTAAATTCGGTTAATCCCTACCGCATAGAAGGACAAAAAACAGCCAGTTTTGAAATAGCCGATGAACTCGGAAAAGCCCCTGATTATCATATACTTCCGGTAGGCAATGCAGGCAATATTACTGCATACTGGAACGGTTATAAAGAGTATAAACAAGCCGGAAAAATTCAAAATTTGCCTAAAATGCTCGGCTTTCAAGCTGCAGGCGCTGCGCCGATAGTACTCAATCATATAGTTAAAGAACCGCACACTATTGCTACCGCTATAAGAATAGGAAACCCCGCAAGCTGGCAAAAGGCGGTTAAGGCAAAAGAGGAATCGGGGGGATTAATTGAAGCAGTGGCGGATGAAGACTTGCTTTCCGCTTATGCTCTGCTTGCAAGAACAGAAGGAATATTTTGCGAACCAGCTTCGGCCATAACTTTAGCCGGTTTAATTCAGTTGAATAAACGCGGATTTTTCAAAAAAGGCGATGTCTGCGTTTTGACTTTAACAGGGCACGGACTTAAGGACCCGCAAAATGCAATAAAAATTTCAAGAGAACCGATAGTTGTTCCATGTGATAAAAAATCAGTCTTAATGGCAATGGGGCTAATTTAGCAATGAGCCGGTAAAAAGATAATAAAGATAAAGATAATATAGATAGATAATATCAAATATAATAAAGATAATAAATACTCAATATCAAAGTTCATAAATAATAATACTTAATATCAAAAATAATAAATAATTAATATTAGAGTTCATAAATAATAATACCCAATATCAAAGTTCATAAATAATAATACTTAATATCAAAGTTCATAAATAATAATACTTAATATCAAAAATAATAAATAATTAATATTAGAGTTCATAAATAATAATACCCAATATCAAAGTTCATAAATAATAATACTTAATATCAAAAATAATAAATAATTAATATTAGAGTTCATAAATAATAATACCCAATATCAAAGTTCATAAATAATAATACTTAATATCAAAAATAATAAATAATTAATATTAGAGTTCATAAATAATAATACCCAATATCAAAGTTCATAAATAATAATACTTAATATCAACAAAGATAACAAATATTTAATATATTAAATATAATAAATAAAATAAATAAACATGGAGAAATTGAAAATATGGAAAAAGAAAAAAAATATATTATTCTGTGTCCTGACGGGATGGCTGATTTTCCTTTAACAGAGCTGAATAATAAATCTCCGCTTGATTTTGCGTCAACGCCCAACATGGACTATATTGCTTCTAACGGTATTACAGGGCTTGTCAAAACAATTCCCGACGATTGTCTTCCGGGAAGCGATATCGGTTCTATGAGTATCTTAGGATACGACCCTGTTAAATATTATACGGGAAGGTCTCCTTTAGAAGCTATGAGTATGGGCATTGAGCTTATGGAAAGTGATGTTGCTTTCAGGCTTAATCTTGTCAATATACTTGTTCAAAACGGAAAAAGAATTATGCATGATTATTCCGGCGGACATATTACAACAGAAGAAGCAAAAAGCATATTGGAGACATTACAAAAAGAATTGGGCGGCGGCGATTTTCAATTTTATCCCGGCGTCAGTTATAGACATCTTATGGTAGCCAAAAATGCTCTTGATATAAAAGGATTAAAGACCGTTGCTCCTCATGATATACCGGATTTGCAAATAGACGAATATCTGCCTCATGGAAATTCATCTAGCGTTGTTTTGCTTGAAATTATAAAAAAAGCTGAGGATATACTTAAAAATCACGATGTTAATAAAGCAAGAATAGCTTCAGGCAAGCTTCAGGCAAATTCGATATGGTTATGGGGACAAGGACACAGACCGAGTATGCCTACGATGAAGGAAGAGTATGGGATAGAAGGTTCCGTCATATCCGCGGTTGACCTTGTAAAAGGAATAGGAAAATATGCAGGGCTAAATTCGATTGATGTTCCGGGGGCTACAGGTTATCTTGACACAAATTATAAAGGCAAGGTTGAATACGGATTAAATGCCCTAAATTCAGGCGATTTTGTATATATTCATGTAGAGGCCCCAGACGAAGCTTCCCACGAAGGCAGCATTGAAAAAAAAATACAAGCCATACAGGATTTTGATAAATATATTGTCGGAGGCGTTCTCGAAGGAGTGAAAAAATATCAGGATTTTATTATTATGATTTTACCCGACCATTATAATCCTGTATCGTTAAAAAAACACACTGCAGGACCAGTCCCCTTTTGCGCTTTTTCGCCTTCAATGAAAGATACGCATTTTAAATATCATGCGTCTAATTTTTCCGAAAAGAATTCTCAAAACACCGGTTTATTTTTTGACTCAGGAGCTAAACTATTTAAAAATTTTTTAAATTCTTTTAATGAATTTTTATAAATATGTACAATAGATATATTGTTAAATCTGATTATTTTAAAATTTTTAACGGCAAATTGTATTTTTTAGTTGCTTTTAAAAAAATGTTTTATTAAAATATAATTTCTATAACATGACAACTCAGCTCAGCTCATATTAGATGATATTAAATTATCTTTGCTTAATTATTCGTTATTTTACATATATTTTTCTATCTTATAATTAATTAATTAATTATATTTTTATTTTAGTCTATTTCTTATCTTTATATTTATTTATTTTTCTTTTTTTTATGTCATTAATTATTTAATTTATTTATTTATTTTTCTTTTTTTTATGTCATTAATTATTTAATTTATTTATTTATTTTTCTTTTTTTTATGTCATTAATTATTTAATTTATTTATTTATTTTTCTTTATATTTATTTATTTTTCTTTTTTTATGTCATTAATTAGGAGAACACGGGATGAACGAAAATGTGTTTAAATGGGATAGCAAAGTATGTATTCCAAAAGAAGGAAGTTTTATAAAGCTAAAAGAGGATAAAACATTAGAAATACCTAATAATCCTATAATCCCTTACATTGAAGGGGACGGGATAGGTCCGGAAATTGTTCCTGTAATGCATAAAGTTTTAAATAGCGCCGTAAATAAAGCATATAATGGGTCAAAAGTTATTTATTGGGTAGAAGCGCTGGCGGGAGACAAAGCTGAAAAGAACGGATTAGAAAGAATGCCTGAAGCAACATTGGAAATTTTGAAACAGAGTGTCGTTTCTATAAAAGGACCTCTCGGCACTCCGGTCGGCAAACCGGGAAAGTCTCTTAATTCAATTCTTAGGCAATCTATGGATTTTTACTCGGCAATAAGACCTGTCTACTATCTTGGTCAGCCTTCGCCTATACCCGATGCGGGAAGGGTTGATGTGACAGTGTTCAGAGAAAATTCTGATGATGTTTATATGGCTATAGAGTATATGCCAAAATCAGACGGAGCAAAAAGAGTGCGGGAGTTTTTTATCAATGAAATGGGTGTAAAACCGGGTGCTATGCCTGAAGATGCAGGTATTACCGTTAAACCGATGAGTGAATTTAAAACGAAAAGACATGTAAGAAAAGCATTCAGATATGCCATAGAGAATAATAAAAAATCGATTGCGGTAGCCGGAAAAGGTAATATTATGAAGGCTACGGAAGGCGCTTTTATGAATTGGACTTTTGAAGTAGCAAAAGAGGATGAATTTAAGGATAAAATATCAGCAGGACCTGTTACTGGTAATCAGATAAAACTTTCCAAAGTTATAACCGACCAGATGCTTATGCAGTTAGTTTTAAAGCCCGATGCTTATGATGTTATCATAACGCAGAATTTAAACGGCGACTATATATCAGACCTTGCTTCCGCCCTAGTAGGAGGACCCGGTTTTGTTCCAAGCGGCAATATAGGAGACGGTTATGCTCTTTTTGAAAGCACACATGGCGTAGGCATGGATATTGCCGGGAAAGGCATGGCAAATCCCCTATCTATTACTTTATCAGGTGCTATGATGCTTGAATACATTGGTTTTAAAGAAGCTGCAGACCTGATTTATAAAGGCGTAAAAAACGTTATAAAACAATGTAAGGGCACAAGCGATATGTTTTACGGATTCAAAAAAATGGGCAAAGAAGCAACTGAGCTTAATACTGCCGAGTTTGGCGAAGCTATTCTTATTGAAATATAATACAAACATAAACGAAATATAACCTATGCTTTGCAGCAAAATTATGAGGGGAGGGAGTTATGAAATTATCTGTTAGACAGAAAGAAGATTTTCACTTTATCGGCTCAGGCGACTCAGGCGAGATTAATATTGATGCGGCAGGATACGTCGGCGGAAAAGGAAGAGGGGTAAGACCGCCGGAACTTTTTCTTTATTCTATTGCAGGATGTATGGGTATTCATGTTTATGAAGCCCTTCACAAAAGCGGTAAACATGTAGAAGACATTATAGTGGATACCGACAGCGAACGAAAAGAAACTTCTCCTAAAGTTTTTACAAAGATTTCTTTATCTTTTACCATAAAAGCTAAAGAACTTACGAACGAAGATGTTACGAAAGCTATCGAGGAAGCTCTTAATAAAACATGCAGCATTGCTTACCTGATAAATCAGGTAGCCCCTATTTCGTATTCCTTTAAGCTCGAGCAGTAACAGCAATACTCTGGATAATAAACAATTATGGAGGATAATATATAATCATGTTCAAGAAAATTCTTATAGCAAATCGGGGAGAAATAGCCTGCAGAATTATCAGAGCGGCAAAAGAACTGGATATTCCGACTGTTGCTATTTTTTCCGAAGTCGAGCCGACGGCTAGGCACGTAAAAATGGCAGATGAAGCATATATGCTGGGAGCTAATCCATTGGATGCCTATTTAAATTACGAGCTTATTATTGACCTGGCAAAGTCTATAGGTGCGGATGCGGTTCATCCCGGATATGGATTTTTAGCTGAAAACGCAGAATTTGCAAAGGCTGCTGAAGATAATAATATTAATTTCATAGGTCCGTCTTCGGAAGTTATTTCTTTAATGGGTGATAAAGCACGCTCAAAAGAGGTTATGAAGAGATTCGGCGTTGCTACAGTTCCTGGAAGCGACGGCATATTAAAATCGTTAGAAGAAGCTATTGAAGTTGCTAAAGAAATTGCTTATCCTATCCTTCTTAAGGCTACAGCCGGCGGCGGGGGACGCGGTATCAGGCTGTGCAAAAACGAAGAGGAATTGAAAAAAAACTATGAAAGCGCTTATTCAGAAGCTAAAAAAGCATTTGGAAACGGCGAATTGCTTTTAGAAAAATTTATTGAGAATCCAAAGCACACCGAGTTTCAAATTCTTGGAGATAAATACGGCAACGTGATTCATCTTGGTGAAAGGGACTGCTCAATTCAGAGAAAAAATCAAAAGATGATTGAAATCGCGCCTTCTATAATACTTACAGAAGAAAAACGTAAGTTTTACGGCGATGCTATGGTTAATGCATGTAAGCAAATCGGCTATTACAGCGCAGGTACTATTGAGAATGTTTCGGATTTGCAGGGCAATACCTATTTTATTGAAATGAACACAAGGGTACAGGTTGAGCATCCTGTTACCGAAATGATTACGGGTGTTGATATAGTAAAAGAGCAAATCAAGATAGCTGCCGGTAAAAAACTTGAGATAAAGCAGGAAGACGTAAAATTGAATGGTTTTGCCATAGAGTGCAGAATAAACGCTGAGGATTCAAAGCATGATTTTCGTCCGAGCATCGGCACTGTAGAGAGATATTATGTTCCGGGAGGCAACAACATCAGAGTTGAAAGCGCTGTTGCAGTCGGTTTTGAAGTAACGCCTTATTATGATTCACTGATTTCTAAATTAATATGCTGGGGTAAAACATTTGAAGAAGCGATACAAAAAACAAAAATAGCTCTGGATTCTTATGAAATCAGCGGAATAAAAACTACTATACCGATTCTTAAAAAAATAATTCAGCAGGAAGATTTTAAAACAGGTTTATTTACTACAAAATATTTAGAAGAACATCCGGAAGTTTTTAATTATGACGAAGCTAAAGACAAAGAAGACTATGTTGCATTTATAAGCGCTGCGCTTGCAGCCTATCACGGTTTATAGGAGGATATCAATGAGCACTATAGAAACTATTGAAGAAATGTTGAAGAAAGGTAAGATTGAAGCGGCAAAACCGAAGAAAATATTTATAACAGATTTAACAGCGAGAGACGGGATTCAGTGTAAGTTAGCGACGAGGGTTAAGACCGATGATTTAATTCCATTATGCGAAAAAATGGACAAAGCAGGTTTGTACGCTTTTGAGATGTGGGGCGGAGCTACATACGATGTTTGCCTCAGGTACTTAAAAGAAGACCCGTGGGAAAGATTGAGACGCATAAAAGAAGTAATGCCTAAAACAAAACTTCAAATGCTGTTTCGCGGTCAGAGCATAGTCGGATATAGACCTAGAGCTGATAAAGTAGTGTATAAGTTTGTAGAAAAAGCGCTTAAAAACGGAATAACGGTTTTTAGAGTTTTCGATTCGCTAAACGATAATAGAAATATTGAGGTTGCCTGTAAGGCTGTAAAAGAACTTGGCGGCGAGTGCCACGCCGAAATAAGCTACACGAAAAGCCCTGTTCATACTTATGAAAAATGGATGCAGTATGCCGATGAGCTTATCGAGATTGCACCCGACTGGCTCTCATTTAAAGATGCAACCGGTATAATGATGCCTTTAGATACTTACAATATTATAAAAAGCATAAAAGATAAAGTTGGCGATAAAATAAAGGTTTTGCTTCATAATCACGATATGAGCGGAACGGCAATAATGAACCACATGATGGCAATCTATGCAGGTGTGGATATGTTAGATACCGTACTGTCGCCTTTAGCTTTCGGTTCTTCTCATCCGGCAACAGAAAGCGTTGTTGCAGCTTTGCAGGGCACGCCTTATGATACCGGCATAGATATTAAAGTTTTAGAAGAAGCAGCTGCTATAATGTCGGGGATAAAGAAAAATTATAAAAAATATGAAACAGAATACGGCGGGGTTAACGCAAAAGTTTTAATTCATAAAATCCCCGGCGGCATGATTTCAAATATGGTGGCACAGTTAAAAGAAGCCAATGCTTCAGACAGGATAGAAGAGGTCCTAAAGGAAACCCCTATAGTGGAAAAAGACCTCGGCTATCCGCCGCTTCTTACTCCGTCTTCTCAGATAGTCGGTGTTCAGGCTGTTTTGAATGTTATTTCAGGAGAAAGATATAAAATTATTACAAAGGAAGTCAGAGACTATGTATCCGGAAAATATGGAATGCCTCCGGGAACAGTCTCTAAGGAACTTGTTACTAAAATTTTAGGACCGGACCAAAAACCTGATTACGGCAAAAAGCCAAGCGAAAGTGCAGATGCAAACGAATGGGATAATGCCGTTAAGGAAGTCGGAATATTGTCAAAATCAGATGAAGATATACTTTTATATGTACTTTTCCCAATGCAGGGAATGGAATTTCTGAAGGCTAGAGAGAGCGGAGACCTTGTGTCTGACGTTATTGCCGGTGCTGAGGAAATGATAGAAACGCAGCCCGGTGTTATGGAAAATGCTGCCCCTGTCGAGTTTGACATTACTTATCACGGTGATAAATTCAGCGTTAAAGTAGAGGGTGTTTCGCCAAGCCAGCAACAGGGAAAACCAAGAAAATACTATGTAAGAGTCCAGGGTAAACTTGAAGAAGTTCAGCTTTATTCAAAAGTAGAGGCTGCTGTAGGCGCGGGTAATTATTCTCAATGCAGACCTGGAACACAATTAACATCGCAGCGCAATGTTGCTCAGGAAGGGGACGCTACAGCCCCGATAGCCGGCAGAGTCGCAAAAATTCTTGCAAAAGAAGGCGATAAGGTTGAAAAAGGTCAAACAATAGCAGTAGTGGAAGCAATGAAAATGGAAAATGAAATTCATGCTCCGATATCAGGGACGGTAAAAGCTATTTATGTTAAAGTCGGCGATAATATAATCCCTGCAGACGCGCTTCTTAGAATAGAACCCTGATACTAATGGAGGTATTTATTTATGAAACTTTATGAGTATGAAACATATGATGCAATATTTAAAAAATACGGCGTGCCCACTCCAAAATATTTAGTAGTTCAACATCCTGGGCAAAACGTCGAGGATTTTGTTGACCAGTATGGCGATGTTGTTTTAAAATCTCAGGTCTTGGTCGGGAAAAGAGGCAAGGCTGGAGCTGTAAAATTTGCATCGAGCGGAGATGAGGCAAACGAACATGTTAAGGCTTTAATGACTAGCGATGTTTATGGAGAAATGCCGGTAAGCGTTATTTTACAGGAAAAAGCTTCAATATTGAAAGAACTTTATGTCAGTTTTACATATTCTTCAAAACACAGAAGACCTGTTCTTGTAATTTCATTGCAAGGCGGCATGGAGATTGAAGAACAGGAATCTGCAAAAATTTTTACGTTTGACATTGACCCGTTAGAAGGACTTTTTGCTTATAAAGTTAGAGAGATTCTTCTTGAAATCGGCTTGCAAGATAAACAAATTTTACGGCAGCTTTCTGAAGTTGTTGCAAATATGTATCACGGTTTCTGGAGTTCGGAAGCAAGACTTGTGGAAGTTAATCCGATAGCTATTGTTGAGGATAAAAAAGTACCCGGAAAACAAAAAATACTTGCTCTTGACGCCGTAACAATAATCGACGACGACGCGCGGATTGCCCCATCAAAGATATATTCGGCAAGGGGGTCAATGGGGAGACCGTTAACAGAAAGAGAGTCGGCAGCTCATCTTATAGACAGGGATGACCATAGGGGAAAAGCAGGTTCTTATGTTGAACTTGACGGCGATATTGCTCTTATGACCTTTGGCGGCGGAGGCTCTACAATTACGGCGGAAACTGTCATTGCACTAGGATTAAAACCGGCAAACCTGACTGATATCGGCGGAAATCCTCCTGCGGAAAAAATGAATAAAATAACCAAAATAATTTTATCTAAACCGGGATTAAAAGCAGTGCTGGTTTGCGGCGGGACTGCGAGCAACACGAGAATTGATGTGACACTTGGAGAAGGTCTCGTTTCAGCAATCGAAGAAATGATAGAGGCAGGAACTTTTCCTAAAGGAATAATCTGGGTTGTGAGAAGAAGCGGTCCGGAATACGAAAAAGGATTGCGGATGTTAAACGAATGTTTTGTAAAAAATAATATAGAAGCGGTAATTTACGATTCTGAGCTTCCTTTGACCGCCGCTCCTCAAAAACTTTACGATATATTAAAAGGAAGGAAAATTATTTAACTATTGTTTAATATTATTTGTTCAAAAACTTTACGATATATTAAAAGGAAGGAAAATTATTTAACTATTGTTTAATATTATTTGTTCAAAAACTTTACGATATATTAAAAGGAAGGAAAATTATTTAACTATTGTTTAATATTATTTGTTCAATAAATATTAGTTATTTAATAACCATTTTAATTTAAATAATATTAAAAATCGATTTAATATTCCATATTAAATTTAAATATGAGACAACAGACATGGAGATAATTAAATTATGAAAGGCACTAAATATTTAAATGACGAGACAGGCGTTATAGTAATCGGAATTACAGGAAGGGAAGCTTCGCAGGTTGTAATAGAATCTGAAAAACTTTATCCCGGGATAGTAAAATGCGGTGTTACTCCGGGTAAGGGCGGAATTCCCAACGACGCGTTGAACGTTCCTGTTTTTGATACTGTTAAAGAAGCGCTTGCGGTTTCAAAATTTAAAAAAACGGTAAATACAGGACTTATATATGTGCCGCCTACTTCTGTTTTGGACGCGGTAATGGAGTTGGTCAACCATGATATAAAACTTTTATATATCATAACAGAGCATGTTCCTATCAGAGATTCTATTATTATTTATGAAATAGCTAAATCTAAGGGGGTAACCATAATAGGGGGCACTTCGTTAGGATGTTTTGCCCCATCGGTGGGCAGAATAGGCGCAATCGGCGGAAAAGACCCGAGCGTAGCTTTTAAAGAAGGTTCCGTAGTCGTTTTATCAAAAAGCGGGGGGCTTACCGTAACCACTTCCGAAATGATTAAAAGACGCGGATATGGTATATATATGGCTTTAGCTTTGGGAGGAGATATTATATCCTGCACTACTTTTGCGGATGTGCTGCCGGAACTAGAGAAAGATGCTAATGTTAACGCCTGTGTAATTCTTGGCGAACCGGGAGGAACATATGAGGAACAGGTTGCAGAATTAATATTAAAAGGCGGATATACCAAGCCTCTTGCAATATTTGTATCAGGCGTATTCCAGGAAAATATGCCGGACGGTGTTGCATTCGGTCATGCTGGCGCTATTGTTGAAAGGGGTATGGGTAAGGCTACCGATAAAATTAATTTTCTTGAAGAAGTCGGGAAAAAAACCGGTACTGTAAAAGTAGCCCGTTTTTATCACGACTTAGTCAATTGTCTTATATCTCTCGGGGTAAAAAAAGACTTTAAAGACACTTCTTCTGATGATGTAAAACCTCTTTACAGTACTCTTAAGGCTTCTTAACTTTATTACTTAAATATTAATTGAATATTAATTAAATATTTTTGCCAGAATTTATCAGAATATAGAATAAATCATAATTAACACCTTGATATTATACAATATTAAGGTGTTAATTTTTTTATTGGGCAAGATTTATTATTTATTTATTTATTAGTATTTAGTATTTAGTTTTTAATATTTAATATTTAATATTTATTTATTAGCATTTATTAGTCATTAGTATTTAGTATTTAGTTTTTAATATTAATTATTTTTATTAGCATTTATTAGTCATTAGTATTTAGTATTTAGTTTTTAATATTAATTATTTTTATTAGCATTTATTATTATTTATTATTTTATGTTTGCAAAATATAAGAAATAGTATTATATTAGAAGAATTATGTATAAATTATATTATATAATCATTAATTATTAAAAATTATACAATTATACAAAATATTGGAGCAAATCTTAATATGTTTGATGAAAAACCAAAAGAATGGCGCACTGCCATAACGTCAAATCAAGACGGTAAAATTCTTATCCGCGGATATAATCTTGACGATTTAATTGGAAATAAATCATATGCGGATGTCTGTTTTCTTCTTCTAAAAGGAGAAATGCCGAATAAGGCTGAAGCAAAAATGCTTGATGCAATATTGGTTTCAAGCATCGATGCAGGCATTGCTCCGCCTTCCGCCGTTGCGGCGAGAACTATATTTTCAGGCGGAAATTCTCTTAATGCGGCCGTTGCCGGAGGTATACTTACACTTGGAGATGCACACGGCGGCGCTATAGAGAAAGCAGCCAAATTATTTCAAGACGAATTAAAAGACAAAAATGTTAAAAATATTAATATTAGCGAAACGGCTAAAAAAATAGTCGATGATGCACTTAAGAATAAAAAAAGATTAGCCGGCTACGGTCACAAGCTGCACTCGATTGACCCCAGAACTACAAGACTGCTTGCAGTCGCAAAATCATTAAATTTCGGCGGCGCCTATGTTGAACTTGCCGTTGCAATTGCCGAAGAATTTAAAAATAAAAAGCCTGAACAAAAATTGCCCCTTAATGTTGACGGAGCAATAGGCGCGATAATGTCCGATATGGGTTTAGATTACAGACTTGGAAAAGGATTATTTATTATAGCAAGGTCTGCGGGATTGGTTGGACAGGTGTTCGAAGAATGGCTGAGAGAAAAACCTTTTAGAAGATTAAGGTCTGACCTGCATGAGTACGACGGAGTTCCGGAGCGTCCTCTGCCGCAGGATTAAACAAATAATTTTTAAAAATTGCACATTACTATTAACCAATGATATGTTAGCTAATTGCATGTTATATAATATATTAACCAATGATATGTTAGCTAATTGCATGTTATATAATATATTAACCAATGATATGTTAACTAATTGCATGTTATATAATATATTAACCAATGATATGTTAGCTAATTGCATGTTATATAATATATTAACCAATGATATGTTAGCTAATTGCATGTTATATAATATATTAACTAACGATATGTTAATTAATAATATAAATAATATATTAATTATAGGGATGGCTAAAAATGGATGATAAGACCTTAACGATTGAATTTGTACGTGTTACAGAACATGCCGCTATTGCATCTGCAAAACATGTTGGAAGAGGCGATGAAAAAGCTGCCGATAAGGCTGCTGTGGATTCAATGAGAAGTTCTCTTGACTGGATAGATATTGACGGCACAATTGTTATTGGCGAAGGAGAAAGGGATGAGGCGCCTATGCTTTATATAGGTGAAAAAGTCGGGACAGGTAAAGGACAAGCGGTAGATATTGCAGTTGACCCATTAGAGGGAACAACTATTTGCGCTCAGGGCGGGCAGAACAGCATCTCGGTTATGGCTATAGCAGATTACGGACATTTTTTACATGCGCCGGACACTTACATGGATAAAATAGCTGTAGGACCAAAGGCAAAGGGAGCGATAGATTTAACCCTTAGTCCTTCCAAAAATCTTCAGAGAATTGCCGAAGCTCTTAATAGATACGTTGAAGACCTTACCGTTGTGATTCTTAATAGAGAGCGTCATCAAAACTTAATTAGCGAAGTAAGAAAGGCGGGCGCACGAATAAAATTAATTCAAGACGGCGATATATCCGGTGCTATAGCTGCAGCAAAAGAAGGCACGGGCGTTGACGTACTTATGGGTATAGGCGGATCTCCTGAAGGTGTTATCAGTGCTGCCGCACTCAGATGCGTCGGCGGCGATATGCAAGGGAGACTTTCGTTTAGAAACGAAGAAGAAAAAGAACGCGCTAAGAAAATGGGTATTGATGATTTTGATAAAATATACAGCATAGATGAACTTGCTTCCGGTGATGTTATTTTTGCCGCAACAGGGGTTACAACCGGCGAATATTTACCTGGGGTAGTTTTTTTTCCGGGCGGAGCAAAAACAAGTTCTGTTGTTATGCGGTCAAAAACAAGAACCGTAAGATACATTGAAGCAGTCCATTATTTTGATTATAAAGATATCTCTTAAGTCAATCGCCCCGCCCTTTCGAACGAGGCTTGAGCCGTGAGGCTTAAAAATAAAATTTAAGATTGATAAAAACAAGGTAACTAAATATAAAAATTATATAAAAATTATATGAAAGTTTTTATTGCAGGTGGAACAGGTTTTGTCGGTTCGGTAATTAGCGACGAAATAAAAAAAAGCGGAATATCTGTTGTTTTACTTGAAAGAAGCACTAAAAAGGCTTCAGCGCTAAGACAGACCGGATTCGAGGTTTTTGAAGGAAATATAGAAGACAGTGGACGCTTAAACGATTTTTTTGCTGAAACCAAACTTGATGCTATAATAAATCTTGTTGGTATTATAAAGCAGCAGCCTGATTTTTCTTTCCAAAAAGTACATGTTGAATATGTTGAAATTCTATTGCAACTGGCAAGAGAGCATAATATAAAAAGATTTGTTCACATGAGCGCCAATGGAGCTTCTGAGAAATCGGAGTCCGTTTATTACACTTCTAAGTATGAAGGGCAGAAGTTAATTGAAAACTCAGGACTAGACTGGACAATTTTTAAACCTTCGTTAATATTTGGGGATAACGCGGCTTTTTTTGATGATTTGATTAAATTGATTAAAGAACGACTTTTTGTTCCTATTATAGGAACCGGCGAAGAGAAGTTTGCCCCGATAGATGTCTTTTCTGTTGCCAAATCGTACGCAGGAGCTTTATTTAACGAAGCAGCATATAATAAAATATATACTCTGTGCGGACCGGATATTTATTCTTTTGAAGGTATTATTGATTTAATAATGGAAATAATGCCCCCTAAAAAAATAAAAATTCATGTGCCTTCGTTCATAGTTGAAAATGGGATTGAATTGATAGAAAAATTTTTTAGAGCTAAAGGTCTGCCTGTAACGTCAGACCAGATTAAAATGCTTCAATACGATAATATCTGTAAAAACGATATGAAAGAAATTGACGATTTATTTAGACTTAATAGGCTTCATTTAAAAGACTGGCTCACTGATTACTTAAAATTAGATTAATTAACAAAATTGTTGATGCTATTTATTTAAAAGACCGGCTCACTGATTACTTAACATTAGATTAATTAACAAAATTGTTGATGCTATTTATTTAAAAGACCGGCTCACTGATTACTTAACATTAGATTTACAACATTGTTGTTCTAATTCGCCGTCCGTAAGGGCGGGTATAGTATATATAGCCCACATTAACTTGTATTTAATTATTAAATTTCATGGAAGAAGAAAATTCTAATATTCTTATTGTTCAGCTATCTGACCCCGAAAAAGAACCTGAAAAATGTATTGCCAGTTTAATATTTGCCAGAACACTGGCAGTAATGGAACAGAGTATTTTTATTTTCAGTATGGCAAGGTCACCACTGCTTTACACCAAAGACTTGAACAAAAGTGATAAGATAGAAAGCAGATATATACAGCTTATAGATGAAAATATTTCTTATCTTACAAACGATGATGAATATATTAGCATTTATGTCTGCTCTAAAAGCAAAGAACTTCTTGAACTTGAAGAAGATATGCTTGTGGATTCTAAAAAACCTATACAGATTGCTGGAATGCTCACGCTGCATTCGCTTAAAACATCAAGCGCTCATGCATATTTTTTTTAATTTTTGAATATATTATCATTATCTTGAAGAAGATATGCTTGCGGATTCTAAAAAATCTATTGCAGATAGCTGCTCACGCTGCATTCGCTTAAAACATCAAGCGCTCATGCATATTTTTAATTTTTGAATATATTATCGTTATCTTGAAGAAGATATGCTTGCGGGTTCTAAAAAACCTATTGCAGATAGCTGCTCACGCTGCATTCGCTTAAAACATCAAGTGCTCATGCATATTTAATTTTTGAATAAATTGAATACAGTCAGTTGTTATTTTTCTATTGCGCCGCAAGTTAAGCTGAAGGCTCCAACGATAATTTAAACCTATCTTTTGTTGTATACTTATCAAGTTTTCAATATATTCCGCAAAAATGAAGCCTGCTACTATTATACCTATTTTATTTGTCCCAATTTTATTGAGTTTTTAATCTATTCTTATTTTTTCTCTGTATATGCCTATTTAACTTAATTCTTAAAAATTTATTTTCTTAACACTTGACTTTTATTGAAATTACTAATATTATTTAAATGTGGTAAAAAGTGGTAAAAAGTGGTAAATATTTATATAACTAAATTGTAAAAGCAAAAGCTATTTATTCGTTAAATTACAACAATGTTTTTATAATTTTAATTTTACAGAAAATATATTTAATATTCTAAAATGTTAAGCGGAAGATACGTCCATTCGATAGACGATAAAGGCAGAATAAAGCTCCCCTTGAAAATTAAGGAAGCACTTGTTTCCAATTATAACGATACTAATCTGGTGATTACTAATTTAGATAAATGCCTTGTAGTTTATCCTGTCGAAGAGTGGAGAAAACTAGAGGAGAAAGCCCTTAAACTGCCGTCAATGCAAAAGGATGTATTAGAATTTTTAAGATATTTTTTTTCAGGAGGGTTAGAATTAGAACTTGACTCTCAGGACAGGTTTTTAATACCGTCTTCGCTGAGAGGCAGCGGAGGACTGAATAAAGAAGCAATGATTGTCGGAATTATTAATAAATTTGAAATTTGGGATAAAGGGTTATGGGATAACAATTTTGAAAACGCAAAAGCAAACTTTGAAACTATATCTGCCACTATGTCACAAATTGGTTTTTAATTATATTAAATTAAAGTAGATAGCAGATAATGTTAGGCAGGTGATACTAAATTAAATAATATTAAAACAACTAGATTAAAGCAAATTTTATATGAAATTAAAAATTATATTAAATTAAAGTAGATAGCAGATAATGTTAGGCAGGTGATACTAAATTAAATAATATTAAAACAACTAGATTAAAGCAAATTTTATATGAAATTAAAAATTATATTAAATTAAAGTAGATAGCAGATAATGTTAGGC
>JAJZJW010000001.1:165154-191459 GCA_021809845.1 bacterium
GTAGATAGCAGATAATGTTAGGCAGGTGATACTAAATTAAATAATATTAAAACAACTAGATTAAAGCAAATTTTATATGAAATTAAAAATTATATTAAATTAAAGTAGATAGCAGATAATGTTAGGCGGGTGATACTAAATTAAATAATATTAAAACAACTAGATTAAAGCAAATTATGTTAAGTTACGTTAACTTATATGATATGAAATTATTTTAATTATACAAATTATATATTAAAATTATAGATAGTAAATGTATATGGACAATATAGACCCTATTTTAGAACATATTCCTGTTATGCTGAAGGAATCGGTTGAGCTGCTGAATATAAAACAGGGTGGTGTCTATGTCGACGGCACAGCAGGAGCGGGCGGATTTTCTGAAGAAATTTTAAAGTTATCGTCGCCTGACGGGGTTTTAATAGCTTTGGACAGCGATGAAAATGCTGTTAATTATGTAAATATAAAATTAGAAAAAAAGTTCGATAAGAAAAGATTTAAAGTATTTCATTCTAATTTTAGCGATGTTGATTCAGTTATTCGCGATGCAGGTTTTGAAAAAATAGACGGCATCGTATTAGATTTGGGTATAAGTTCTATTCAGCTTGAAAGCGGCAGAGGTTTTAGCTTTAAAGATGAAGGAGATTTAGATATGAGAATCAATACCGATAGCAAAATTACTGCTTTTGATATCATAAATTATTATCGGGAGGAAGAAATTTCCGATATTTTATGGAATTACGGAGATGAAAGATTTTCAAGAAAAATTGCAAAGAAAATCATAGAATATAGAAAAAAAAAATTGATAGAAACTCCTCTGGAGTTATCTCAATTGATTAAAAATAGCATAGGTTACAGGCAAAACGGAAGAAATAAGATAGACCCGGCTACTAGGTCGTTTTTGGCTTTAAGAATTGCCGTAAATAATGAATATGAATATTTAACGCAATTTTTAAATAAATTAAATAATATTTTAAATCACGGAGCGGTTGTCTGTATTATCGCTTTTCATTCGGGAGAAGACAGATTAGTAAAAAATTTTTTTAAAAATAATAAAGATTTTCACATAATGACAAAAAAGCCTTTAGTTCCATCATTTGAGGAGCTCAAGGCAAATCCAAGGTCCAGAAGCGCAAAATTAAGAACGGCGAGTTTTATATAAAAATAATTTTATTTAGCTCTATTAAAAAAATAGTTTAGAAGCGCAAAATTAAGAGCGGCGAGTTTTATATGTCAAAAATAAAACCTTATTTAATTATTATGATTTTTATTATTTCATTGACCGGAATATTTTATGTCTGGACAAATATGGAAAGTATGAAATTAGGTTACGAAATTAACAAACTTGAGACAATCAAAGCGGGATTGATACATAAAAATAAAAAATTATTAATAGTCAAAGCTTCGCTGGCTTCTCCTGCTCGTATTTACAAGATAGCAAAAAAATTAGGCTTTGTTTATCCGAAAGAAGGCGAAGTTATAATGATTCATGAATAAGATATGGAAAACAACGATGAAAGTCCGAATATTAATAGTATTTTCTCTAATTTTTGTTTTTGGAGGATTATTATTAATTAAAGCTTTCTATTTACAGGTAATAGATGCAGCTCCGCTAAGGAAAATGGCTGATGCGCAGTTTCATACAAAAATTTATTTTACGCCAAAAAGGGGTAATATATATTCTTCTAACGGTGGATTGCTGGCAACAAGCATTGATGTGGACGGTATAGCATTAGATCCTTTAATGATAAAGCATAAATATAAAGTAGGCAAAGAATTATCGCAATTATTAGATATAAAACTTAAAAAAGTTATCAGGAAATTAAATTTAAATTTACAATTTACCTGGTTGAAAAAAAAAGTGTCTAACAGAACAGCAGATAAAATTGAAAGTTTAGGTGTCGGTGGTATAAGCATAATAAAGCAGCCTGTCAGATATTATCCTAACGGCGATCTTCTTGCCCATGTTTTAGGATTTGTTGGAATAAACGATAACGGCTTATCCGGCATAGAATATAAATATAATAAAATCCTAAAGGGGAATAAAAAAGCTCTGAAAATTATGCACGATGGTCTGGGGCAGGATATTTTCATAAGAGGTTTTGGTCTTGAAAAAGAGACACACGGCGATGACCTATATTTGACAATAAACAAAAAATTGCAGTATATAACAGAGCACTACTTAGATAAAGAAGCTAAAGCTGCTGATTCGCGCGGTGCTTTTGCAATTATTATGAATCCAAATACAGGGGCTATTCTTGCCATGGCAGATTATCCGGCGTTTAACCCAAATCATTATTGGAGATATAAACCGCGCTACTGGAGAAACAGGGCTGTTACGGATGATTTTGAACCGGGTTCTACCATGAAGCCTTTTATAATATCAGGCGCAATGCAGGACGGCATCATAAAACCGACCACTATAATAAACGGTCACCATGGAGCTTATTATATAGATGGTATAACTGTTCATGATGTAGGTACATCGTTTGGACATATGACTATAAATCAGCTGATTGAATATTCGTGTAACGTATGCGCCTGTCAGGTAGGTATGAAAATGGGGAAGCAAAGATTGTGGTACTGGCTCAAAAGATGGGGATTTTTAATTCAGCCTCATGCTGGACTGCTCGGGGAATCGCCGGGTATAGACAGACCAGTAAGCAAATGGTCTCAGGTCGGACCGTGCGAAGAGGCATTTGGACAGGGTGCTGCTATAACAGGACTGCAAGAAATAACCGCACTTTCTGCAATTGCGAACGGCGGATTTTTAATGAAACCGTATATAATAAAAAAAATTGTAAATCCGTACGGAAAAGTATTATTCATGGCAAAACCAAAAGTAATAAGGCGTGTTATTAGTTCGAAAATTGACAGAGAAATAAAATATATGATGCGCCTTGTGGTGAAAGGCGGCACAGGGCAGTACTGCAAGCTGATAGATTATAAAGTTTCTGGTAAGACAGGAACGGGCCAGATTGCAAATCCTAAAACAGGTACATATTATAAGAATTTATATACCGCTTCATTTATGGCTTTTGTTCCTTACAAACATCCTAAACTTGCTATGCTGGTAGTTCAGGAAAAGCCGTTAAAAATAAGCTACTATGGAGGAGCGGTCAGTGCGCCGGTTGTAAGGGAGGTTTTTAAACGAGCTTTAAACATTTTAAATATTTCTCCGGGCAGCAAGGCATATAAAAAACAGGTTCACGCAACGGCGCTGAACAATTTACAGGTTGTTTCCGATAATTCTAAAAACAATATCAACAAAAAAAATGTTGTTAATAAAAATAATAAAAATAATCATAACATTGGTATAATGCCAAACTTGCATGGCGATACAATACTTTCCGCTATAAAAAATATAAACAGATACGATAAAAATATAGTAGTAAAAGGCAGCGGTTTTTTATATTATCAAAATATAAAACCTGGAACTAAAATTAAAAAAAATCAGGTTATTCTATTAAAATTTAAGCCCTTAGGTTCAAGTTAATAAAAATAAAATAAAATAAAATAAAACAATATATTTAAATAAATAATTACTTAATTAACACAAATAAAGAAAGGAATATAGAAAAAAAGAAAAAGAAAAAGAAATAACAAAAGGAAGAAATAGAGATAATTTTTATAACTGAATTAGATAAAAAAGTAAAGAAATAAAAACTAAAGAACTAAAAATAATTTAATTAATGCATTATAATGAAAAATTAAAGAAACGAAGAAGTAAATAAATAAAAAATAAAGAAATAAAAACTAAAGAACTAAAAATAATTTTACTAACCGAATTAAATGAAGTATTAAAATACTGTCATGAAACTTAATAAATTGATACAGAATACAGATGATTTTAAAATTATATCTTTTATCGGAAATAAATATGATAAAGATGTAGATAAACATATAGAGTTCGGCAAAGATACAGACAATATATATAAAAATATAAGTAAAGATAAATATAAATATAAATATATAGATATAGATATAAAAGGAATATCTAACGATTCGCGAAATATTTCGGAAGGGTATCTTTTTGCTGCAAGAAAGGGAAACAATATTGACTCAAATAAATACATAAAAGATGCGGTAGAAAAAGGGGCGTCGTGCATTCTTACCGATGAGCAGATAGACGACGCTTTAGAATTTTACATAAACGAATATAATAGGAATGCTATGAATCGGGGCAAAAATGGCATATCGGTAATTATAGTCGATGATGCGTTAAAGGCATATGCAATTATATCAAGAAATTTTTTTAATAGACCTGCAATGAAATTAAAAATGGCAGGTATTACCGGAACAAACGGAAAAACTACGACTTCTTACCTGCTTAATTCAATTCTAAACGCGGCAGGTCTTTTTTCAGGTTTAATAGGTACTATAGATTATAAAATAGCATTTTTTGATATTCCTTCAATGAACACGACGCCGGATTCTTATATGCTTAATGATATGTTAAATACTATGGTTTTAAATAATCTTAAATCATGTGTTATGGAGGTATCTTCCCATAGTCTCATTCAGAGGCGGACGTATGGAATTGATTTTGATATAGCAATATTTACAAATTTGACACGTGACCATTTAGACTATCATAACGATATGGAATCATACTACCGGGCAAAAAAACTTTTTTTTACCGAAGTCCTGTCTAATAGTTTAAAAAACAAAAAATATGCAGTAATAAATAATGATGACGAATATGGCTTGCGGTTAATTAGCGAGTTAAGCGAACTAGGCAGACCGGCGGAGGGTCTGGATAATTTTAACATAATAACTTACGGTTTAACCGAAAAAGCCGATATTTTTGCAAAAGATATAAAATCCACCACTAAAGGACTTGAATTTAAACTATATTATAATAATTTAATTAATAAAATAAATTGTAATTTTGAGGTGTCTGATTTTAAAGCGTCAAGTGATAGTTTTTTTATCGTAAAATCATGTTTAATGGGAAGTTTTAATGTATATAATATTTTAGCAGCCGCCGCTCCCGCCTTGGCACTATCAGTTGATAACGAAAATATTTCCAAAGGTATTTCAGCTTTAACAAACGTACCTGGAAGAGTAGAAAAAATTAAAATAAATATTAACGGTAATACCGATGATAGCAGTAAAAACAACAATAATAATATAATCAACGGCAATACCGATGATAGCAGTAAAAACAACAATAATAATATAATCAACGGCAATACCGACGATAGCAGTAAAAACAACAATAATAATATAATCAACGGTAATACCTACGATAGCAGTAAAAACAACAATAATAATATAATCAACGGTAATACCTACGATAGCAGTAAAAACAACAATAATAATATAAATAATAGCCACCTGTCGGCGGTTCCGTTAGTTTGCGTTGATTACGCTCATACAGACGATGCATTAAACAGAGTATTATCTGCATTGAGAGAAATAACCTCCGATAATTTAATATGCGTTTTCGGATGCGGCGGAGACAGAGATAAAGGTAAACGTCCTATGATGGGAAGACATGCGGGGAGGCTGGCAGATATTACCGTTATTACTTCAGATAATCCAAGAAGCGAAGACCCGATGTCAATTATTAAAGAAATAGAAACCGGAATAAAAGAGGAGAATGTTTTTTATATACCTTGTGATAGTGGCATCGGAGATATAAACAAGCTAAAAAATGAAATAATAAAATTTAAAAAAGACAAAGAAAGACGCGTGCATATATACACGATAGTACCGGATAGAGAAAAAGCTATCAAAACAGCTCTATCGGCGGCATCTTCAGAAAAAGATACCGTGCTGATATCCGGCAAAGGACATGAAGACTACATGATAATAGGCGAACAAAAAATTCATTTCAGCGACAAAGAAGAGGTTTTAAAGTTCTATAACTTAGTTCTATAACTTATCGCTGCGGTGTAGTCAAATAAAATTAAATAAAATCAAATACAATTAAATAACATAAAATAAAATCGATAGAATCAAATAATATGAAATTAGAGTTTAACTTAAATTTGGATGATATCTTACACGCAACCGGCGGAAAAGCCGTTAAGTTAGGCGCACACCTTGTTTTCAACGAGGTATTTATTGATTCTAGGACTTTTTTTTCAGAAAATTCTATTTTTTTTGCTTTAAAAGGTAAAAATTTTAATGGTGAAGATTTTGTCGATAAGATATTTAAAACCGGATGTTCATGTGCGGTAGTTTCGTGGGATTTTCTGGAAAAAAATAATATTTCAGAATATGCGGAAAAAACAATAATAGCGGTTGAAGATACTCTTTATGCCTATGGTTTATTAGCAAAAAAATATTTGAGTCTATTCAATTTACAGCATAAAATTGCTATAACAGGCTCATCTGGAAAGACCACGGTAAAAGAGATGCTTTATCAAATATTAAGCAAATATTTTGGAGAAAATTATATACTTAAAAATAAATATAATTATAATAATCAAATAGGTATTCCAAATACTATTTTTGAATTAAACGGCTCTCATAAATTATTAATTCTTGAAATAGGTACAAATAAAAAAGGTGAAATAGAAAAACTTTCTTATATAATTAATCCTGATGTTGGGGCAATTATTAATATAGGCAAATCACATTTGGAAGAGTTTAAAAATCTTGAGGGGGTTCTGAAAGAAAAATATTCTATGGTTTCTAATATGCCTTCAGGTTCATATTTTATAATCAATGCTGACGATGCGCTTCTTGCGGGCAGGTACAAAATGAAAACTGACGATGGAATAAATTTTATTTCGTTTGGAGTTAAAAATGCTGATTTAATCTATAAAAATATTGAATTTAATGCAGACGAAAAAGGGTTTATGCATTTTGAGCTTGTTTATAACGGAGAAACTTATAAAGCAAAATTAAGACAGAACGGATTGCATTTTATATATGATTTTATGTGCGCTATTTTAGCTGCATATATATGCGGAGTTGATTTCTGCTCAGGAATAAAAGCCATAGAATCTTTTGAATTGCCGAAAGGCAGAATGGAGCTCATATCAGAAAATTCTGATAATTCAATCATAATAAATGATTCTTATAATTCAAACCCCAGTTCTTTAAAGGCGGCTTTTAAAGCAATAAGAGATACGTATTCCGATAAGAAAAAGATTCTTGTTCTCGGAGATATGCTGGAGCTTGGAGAGTCGGCAGAAATAGAACATTTTAAAGCCGGAGAAGAAGCCGCAAAAATTGCAGATTATGTTTTTTATACCGGCAATTATAGTAAATTTTTAATTGACGGTTTAATTAGCAGCGGTTTTAATCCTGATAAAATAATTTTATTTGATGATAAAAAAGATTTTCAGGAAAAATTAGCTGCTGCGGATAAAGCCGGCAGCGTAATTTTATTTAAAGGTTCACGGGGAATGCAGCTTGAAAATTTTATTGATTTAGTTGAAAAATAAAAATTTTTAAAAATGCAGCTTGAAAATTTTATTGATTTAGTTGAAAAATAAAAATTTTTAAAAATTGGGATTAATTAGGCAATTAGGTACAAGTAATTATAAACAGGTAATTAGGCACAGGTAATTATAGAAATGTATTTATGTACAAGTAATTCAAAGTAATTCAGGACAAACACTAATTAATTTTTTAAAAACATTTGCAAATAAAAAATTATGAAAATAGGTGTCAGTCCCCAATTAAACTAATTAATTTAATTAATAAAAATAATAATAAAATAAATTTAAGGCGTGATTTTATGATTTTTATATTTAATCAGATTTTTTTCAGATTTATAACATTCAGAGCTTCTTATGCGTTAATCATTGCCTTACTTTTGAGTATAATTTTTGGAAAAACATTTATAAAATTGCTTAAAAAATTTCATATTTCTCAGGCGATTAGAGAAGACGGTCCAAAATCGCATATATCCGATAAAAAAAATGTTCCAACGATGGGAGGGCTTTTAATCTTATTTTCAATATTAATTCCGGTAATTTTGTTCACTAATTTATTTAATTTTTATATATATATGGCGATTATTACAATTGTATCTTTTGCATTTATCGGATTTTTAGATGATTATCTAAAGGTAAAAAGGCAAAACTCTAAAGGTTTAAGAGGAAAATATAAGATTTTAATGCAGCTCGTATTTGCACTTATAATTTCAGTAATTTTATATATTAAGGTTCCATCATTATGTCTTATAGTTATTCCGTTTATTAAAAATTACTATTTTAATCTGGGACCATTTTTTATCATTTTATCAATGTTTGTTATTATAGGCTCGTCTAATGCCGTAAATCTTACTGATGGACTTGACGGGCTTGCAATAGGAATATTTGCTATTGCAATTTCGGGCTATCTTGTATTTTCTTATTTAGGTTCAAATTTTAAATTTGCAGATTATTTATCTATACCATTTATTTACAATATAGGGGAAATAGCTGTATTTTGCGCTGCTTTATTGGGAGCTTCTATTGGTTTTTTATGGTTTAATGCTTTTCCTGCTTCTGTTTTTATGGGTGATACCGGTTCAATATCGCTTGGTGCTATTTTAGGTTATATATCAATTGTGACGAGGGAAGAGATATTGCTTGTAGTCATAGGATTTGTTTTTGTTATCGAGGCTTTGAGCGTTATTTTTCAAGTAGGTTCTTATAAACTGAGAAAAAAAAGAATATTTAAAATGGCTCCTATACATCATCATTTCGAAATGGGAGGGGTGCCTGAACCTAAAATAATAATAAGATTATGGATAGTGAGCCTGATTTTAACTATATTTGCTCTATCGACATTGAAACTCAGGTTTTTTTAATATTTTTAATACATTTGATAATATAGCAACTAAAAATTTTTTACATAATCAACATAAACAGAGTCTAGATATAAATATAATAACTAAAAATTATTAACCAATATATAGAGAGATTACATTACACATAGTGATAAAAGTGATAAAAAAATATTATCTAATATAGCTTATATATAATAATTATAGTTTATATATTGTATAGCATAGGAAAAAATTATAGCAAAAATTATCAAAAATTATCAAAAATTATCAAAAATTATCAAAAATTATGGAAAATTTAAATACTCTAATTATTGGTTATGGTAGAACTGGCAGAGCGGTGTTAGATTTCTTAAACAAAAATAACGGAAGTACACCCACTATCGGAACAGCTGCACCCGTTTGCAGTAACTTTGATAATTGCAAAAACGACAACAACAAAAACAACGAAAATCAAAGTAAAAGCAAAAATAACAACGAAAGGAAAGACAAAAATGAAAATAAAAACAATAAAAATAGCATTACTGTCTACGATGAATTTTTAAATGATGGCGATATAAATAAATTAAACCAAAATGATGACGGTATATTGTTTTTTAATAATAATGGTGTACATAATTTTTTAAAAAATAAAATTGACGACATAGACAATACCATTATAAGTCCGGGAATTCATAGAAATAATTATATTGTATCAGAATTGAGACGGCGCAGGAAATATATATGCAGCGAGATAGAATTCGCTTATGAAAATTTAATGCGTGATTACAATCATTATTGTAATGATAGGTTTAATTATAATAACAAGAATTATTATAATACCTGTAATAATTATAATAATAGCAGCAGCAATTATAATAATAACAATACTTATAATAATAACAATACTTATAATAATAACAATAATAACGGTTGCCGTAATGAAATTGGCGTAGAAGGCGGCATGAAACTTTTTATGCCGCGGAAGCCAAAAATATTGGCTATCACCGGTACTAACGGGAAAACTACCGCAACATCTATGTGTTCTGCTGCGACAAGCGTAGCCGGTATTAAAGCTTTTACGGGAGGTAATTTTGGAGTTCCTTTTATTGACGGCATTAGAGAAAAAGATTGCAGTAATTTTATTTTAGAAATATCCAGTTTTCAATTAGAGTGGGTTTATAAATTCAATCCAGATGTTGCCGTATTATTAAATGTTCAGGATGACCATCTTGACAGATATGAAAATTTTGACGAATACAGGCTGACTAAATATAAAATATTTAAAAATAATACTATTAATGATACGGCAATATTAAATTATGAGGATTATAATGCTGTTATAGTTAGGGATACGATAGGTTCCTCGCCTGTATTGTTCGGTTTTAATGAAAATAAATGTAATATCTACTATAAAGATGAAAATATTTATTTTAAATTAAAAGAATTTTACGGTATTGACGATAAAATATCTTTAAAATATTTTAAAGATAAGAGAAAATTTGTAATAGAAGATATGATGGCTGCTTCTGGTGCTTTGCTGTCTTTCGGGGTGCCATTGGATGCAATAGAAAAGTCGTTCAAAGATTATAAATTACTAAAACATAGAGTGGAATTTATCGGAAATATTGATAATATTAATTTTTATGACGATTCAAAAGCGACTAACCCCTCCGCGGTTATAAGCGCTCTTGAATCTGTTAAAAATCCGGCAGTTCTCATATTGGGCGGCAAAGATAAAGGTTTTAATTACGATATTTTAATTGAACCGGTAAAAAAGCGTGTAATAGCGTGTGTTTTAATGGGCGAGACAGCAGATACGATATATGAGACTTTAAATGGTAAGGTTGATGTGATGATGGTACGAGCTTCTGATATGGATGATGCCGTTAAAAAAGCTTATAATGCGGCATTATTAGAGTATGAGTCGCGAGCAAAATTGAAGGCGGGCAGCTTCAGCGATACCGTTGATTTTCAATGTTCGATTTTGCTTTCTCCTGCATCATCCAGTTTTGATATGTTTAAGGATTACAATGAAAGAGGGGAAGTGTTTAAAAAATGTTTTAACAAATTAAAAGAAGCTAAGAGAATAAAACTATAATTATAATTGTAACTATATCATGCTCAACATGAATGTAAAAAATAACCAAATGCTCAATTACAGCAAAGCGTTTATACGCAAATATGATACTGCCATGTTTTTATCAGTGTGTGCGTTGACGGCGCTCGGACTTGTAATGGTCTATTCCACCAGCGCTATGACATCTATTATAGACTATGGAAATAGCTATCATTTTCTTTTAAGACAGGGAATTTATGTAATAATTTCAGCTGCAGCCCTTGGTTTTTTTATGAAAAATGATTATCATATTCTAAAATCTTTTTATTTAATATTTTTAGTAGTGATAGCTATATTAATGCTATTAGTTTTTGCACCTCATGTAGGTTTAACTGCTGGGGGTTCTAGGAGATGGATTGATTTGAGATTATTAAATTTTGAGCCTTCAGAATTTTTAAAAGTTATATTTATAATTTTTCTTGCGGTATTTCTAGAAAAGAAAAAAGAATTGCTTAATCAAAACAGATATTCTCTTATATTTCTTGCCCCTATGCTTATTATGGGATTTTTTGATATTTTCCTTTTGAAAGAACCTGATTTTGGAACTGTCGCTGTTTTATTTGCAATAACGGTCATAATGCTGTTTGCCGGCGGTGTGTCTTTAATATATATTGCATCTATTCTTTTATTTGGCTCGGTTGCGGCATATTTTTTAATTTTTAGCGTTACATACAGAAGAGACAGAATACTTGCTTTTCTTCATCCGTTTAAAGATAAAACAGGTATAGGTTTTCAAATTATACAGTCAATGTTTGCGTTCGCCAGAGGCGGCGTTTTTGGCGTAGGTCTTGGCAACGGGAAAGAAAAGCTTTTCTTTCTTCCTACGCCTTACTCGGATTTTATATTTTCGACGGTAGGTGAAGAACTTGGCCTGATTGGAGTGACTGTGTTTATTGCCCTTTATTTAATTTTAGCATATAGAGGTCTAAAAATAGCCCTGAACGCGCCGGACTTATTTGGTACATATCTGGCATTGGGTCTTACAAGTCTTTTGGTTTTGAGCGCTCTTATAAATATTGGAGTAGTGACCGATTTTTTGCCTACAAAAGGGCTTGCTTTACCCTTTATAAGCTATGGAGGCAGTTCTCTTCTTGCTTCGGCAATAGCTATTGGAATAATATTGAATATTTCATCTCAATCTTTAAGAAAAAAAGATAATTGATAAGATAGTTAATAAGATAGTTAATAAGATATTAATAAGACAATTAATAAGATATTAATAAGACAATTAATAAGACAATAAATAAGATAAGTAATAAGATATTAATAAGGCAATTAACAAGATATTAATAAGACAATTAATAAGATATTAATAAGACAATTAATAAGATATTAATAAGACAATTAATAAGATATTAATAAGACAATTAATAAGATATTAATAAGACAATTAATAAGATATTAATAAGACAATTAATAAGACAATAAATAAGATAAGTAATAAGATATTAATAAGGCAATTAACAAGATAATCGATGAAATGAAAAAAATTCAAATAATTAGAATAAATGGGATAATATGAATTTTGTGATTGCAGGGGGAGGTACCGGAGGACATTTATTTCCGGGTCTGGCGGTAGCGGAAAAAATAAAAGAAATTGACCCTTCTGCCAATATTTATTTTATAGGAACGTCAAAAGGTATTGAAAATAAACTTAAAGACGAATATGGGTTGCAATTATATATAATTAGTGCTACTGGATTTTCAGGTAAAAAAATTATGAATAAAATTAAATCGTTCGCAGATACCGTTTCCGTGTTTAAGGAAGTGAAAGATATATTTAAAAAAATAAAGCCTGACTTTGTTCTGGGTTTAGGGGGATATTCATCTTTTGCTCCTGTATTTTATGCCAAAATAACAGGTGTATCTTCCGGCATTATGGAACAAAATTTAGAACCCGGTCTTTCAAATAAAATACTTGGATATTTTAGAATAACCGTTTTTGCATCATTTAAAGAAACAAAAAAATATTTTCCGTTTTCTAAATTTATTTTTTCCGGAAATCCGGTAAGAAAAAATATCTTAAATGTTATCCCTAAACCACCCGATTTCAATAAAAAGGGATTGACGATATTCATTTTCGGCGGTTCACAGGGGGCATCGTCTATAAACAGGGCAGTTATGAATTTAGTTTCATCCTTAGATGCAGATATTAAACAGGAAATAACGATATTCCATCAAACAGGCGAAAAAGATTATAATGATATAAATTATTTTTATTCTAATTGCGGAATTAAACGTTATGAGGCTTTTAAATTTACTAATAATATAGAAAAATATTATGAATTATCTGATATAATAGTTGCGCGTTCAGGTGCAGGGACTGTATCCGAAATTATAGCTGTTAAAAAACCGGCAATTTTAATACCTTATCCTTATGCAGCCAAAAATCACCAATTTAAAAATGCTGATTATCTCTTAAATATTAATGGGGCTTATCTTATCAAAGATGACGAGAATCTCTCAAAAGAATTGCTCCAAACTGTAGAAAAAATATTTTATAATAGATACTTATTAAATAATATTTATAGCAACTTAAATAAAATAAATGTTCAGGATTCTGCTTTGAATATTGCCAATATAATTTTAGAAAACAGCAAATAATAAAAAATTAAAAGAAATTCTATTATAATTTTAGAAAACAGCAAATAATAAAAAATTAAAAGAAATTCTATTATAATTTTAGAAAATAGCAAATAATAAAAAATTAAAAGAAATTCTATTATAATTTTAGAAAATAGCAAATAATAAAAAATTAAAAGAAATTCTATTATAATTTTAGAAAACAGCAAATAATAAAAAATTAAAAGAAATTCTATTATAATTTTAGAAAACAGCAAATAATAAAAAATTAATTAAAATTAATTCTATATAATATTTTTGGAGCAATAAATGGAAAATATTAAGAAAAAAATTCATCTTATAGGAATAGGCGGCTCAGGGATGAGCGGTATAGCGGAAGTTTTGATTAATTCGGGATATTCCGTTACAGGTTCGGATATAGAATATAGCAATACAATAAAAAAAATTGAATCCTTAGGCGGCAAAGTTCATATCGGACATAGTTCGTCCAATATTAACGAAACCGAAATAGTTGTATATTCTTCGGCTATTAAAGATGACAATATAGAATTAGTTGAAGCTAAAAATAGGAAACTTACTGTTTTAAGAAGAGCAGAAATGCTTGCAGAATTATTATCGCTGAAAAAAGGCATAGCTATAGCCGGCTCGCATGGAAAGACAACCACAACATCGATGATTTCAAATATTTTAGGTTATGCAGGACTCGACCCGACATTTGTTGTAGGGGGAAAGGTTTTCGGAATAGATATGCATTCAAAAGTAGGAAAAGGTGATTTTATGGTGGTTGAAGCCGATGAAAGCGATGGGTCTTTCTTGAAACTTAAACCGGATTATTGCGTTGTCACAAATATTGATTACGAACATTTAAATTTTTACGGAGGCATAGAAAATATAAAATATGCATTTAAAGATTTTATAAATAATATTTCTTTTTTAGGTTTTGCTTCCTTATGTGCGGACAATAATATATTGAGGTCTTTATTTCCGGATTTATCACGGAAATATTTTACTTACGGAATAGAGCAGGAAGCAGATTATTACGCTTTAAACATTGAACTTGAAAGGGAATTTTCCAGATTTGACGTATATTGCAAAAATAAATTTATAAAGAAATTTAAACTTTCGGTTCCGGGTATGCATAATATCTATAATGCGTTGGGTGCTATAACTTTATCTAAGGAGCTCGGCATAGGAAGCGATTATATTTTTGAAGCGTTAAAAGATTTTCATGGGGTAGAAAGGAGATTTCAAATAAAAAAAGAAGATGAAAGACTTATAGTAATTGATGATTATGCGCATCATCCTGTCGAAATAACTGCAACGCTTAAAGCGGCTAAAAATTGGGACAGAAAGATAATTGTAGTATTTCAGCCGCATAGATATTCAAGAATGCAAGGATTATTAGATGATTTCTGCAAATCATTAAAAATTGCCGATAGCGTTATAATAACCGATGTATATTCCGCCGGCGAAGTTGCTATAGAATCAGCTTCGTCTCTAATATTGAGTGATAGAATGAGGCTTGCAGGTTATAAAAATGTTTATTATGTTCCTGATAAAAAAGATATCTTGTTAAATTTGAATAATCTGCTTAAAGGCGGTGAAATGGTAATTTTTTTAGGAGCAGGGGATATAACAAAATGTTGTGATGATTTTGTAGATTCTAAAAATGTCAAAACAGCCAATATAAACACTGCCGATATAAGCAGTACTGATATAACCAATGCCAATATAGACAGTGCCGATATAAGCAAAGCTAATATAAGCAGTGCAAGGATACATTAATTAACAAGGATAATAAAACTAAATTGATTAACAGAATTAAATTGAAAATGAATAATAACAAATATAAGCAATGAAAGGATAAATTAACAAGGATAATAAAACTAAATTGATTAACAGAATTAAATTGAAAATGAATAATAACAAATTAATAAAAGTAAATTAATTATTAAATGTAAATTAAAATGATTGAAAATATCGCAGCTATAAGAGAAATATTAAATAAAGACGGTGTATTTTATGTTGAAAATGCAGATATGTCTTTGTATAGCACTATAAGAACCGGCGGTTCTGCTGTTTTAATGATTTTTCCGGAAAATGAAGCAGAACTTTATGCTGTTTGTAAAATTATTAAAAATTATTGCCCAGATTTTTATATAATTGGAAGCGCCTCTAATACACTGTTTAAAGATGGCATTATAGAGCTGCCGATTATTTCATTAAAAAACGGATTTAAGTATATATATTACGACGTTAACAACATTGGCAAGATTAACGACAATGCTAGTAAAATTAACAAGCTAGACAAGATTAACGAGGTCAATAATATTAACGAGATACGCACAAGCAATGCGTATGCTATAAACAATATAAATGAGCCATGCAATAAAATGATGACCGGGACGACGAATAAAGACAATAGTGATGAAAAAGATAATAGTAATGAAAAACAAAATTATTGCATTGTAAAAGCAGGGGCAGGAGTTTTGTTGTCAAAAATGCTTAATTTTTCATTAAAAAATAATCTTGAAGGATTTGAATTTGCTTACGGAATTCCCGGCACAGTGGGCGGAGCAGTTAAAATGAACGCCGGCTCTAAAGAATCAAATATTGAAAATATTATCAGCAGTTTAGATATCATTACTAAATATGGAGAAAAATTTAATTTTAAGAAAAATAAATTAAAATTTTCATACAGAAATCTTAAAATAACCGATTTTAATGAAGATAATTATTTTATTACCGGCGTTGAATTTTTATTAAAAAGTTCTACTAAAAATAGTATAGCTGAAAAAATGAATTTATTTAAATCAAGAAAAATGACCCAACCGTTAGGTGAAAGATCGTTAGGATGTATATTTAAAAACCCTGAAGGGCACTTTGCTGGAAAAATTATAGACGATATAGGTTTAAAAGGTTCATCTAAGGGAGATGCCGCTATTTCAGAAAAACACGCAAACTTCATAATAAATAAAGGCAATGCAAAATCTTCCGATATTTTAGACTTAATTAGCGAAATTAGTAAGGCTGCTTTGAAAGAAAAAAATATACAATTAGATACTGAAATTAAAATTATTTAATATCTTTTAATATGTTTATAGATACTGAAATTAAAATTATTTAATATTTTTTAATATGTTTATAGATACTGAAATTAAAATTATTTAATATTTTTTAATATGCGAGAAAAAATAAAAAATTTAAGAATAGGCGTGTTGACGGGAGGCAGTTCTGCAGAGAGAGATATATCTCTTAAAACTGGAAAAGCCGTAGGGGATTCCCTTGCAGGCGTGGGTTATAATGTCATAAAGTTTGATTTAGACGAAAATTTTTTTGATAATTTAAAAAGAATTGATATTTGTTTTAATGCTCTTCACGGGACATTTGGAGAGGACGGCAAAGTTCAGGGAGTTTTAGAATTTTTAAATATTCCATATACAGGTTCAGATGTTGAAGCTAGCGCGATTGCCATGGATAAAATAAAATCAAAGATAATTTTTAAATATTATGGATTAGATGTTCCAAATTTTTTTTCGGTTAAAAAAGGAGAGACTCAAGAGCAGATAAAAAATAAAATGCAGAATTTGACGTTGCCTTATTTTGTAAAGCCTAATGCTCAAGGCTCAAGTGTCGGTGCGTCTATCGCCCGTTCCGCAAGTGAACTATATTTGGCGCTGGAGGATGCTTTTCAATACGACGGTGAAGTTATGGTGGAAGAATATATTACAGGCAGAGAAATACAATTTGCCGTTTTTTCTGGAAAACCGATGGGCTGCGTCGAAATAAAACCTAATGACAGTTTTTATTCATATTCTGCAAAATATACAAAAGGGAAAACTCAGTATATTCTAGACCCAGATTTAACTGAAGAAGAATATCAGGCATGTGAATATGCATCTGTATTGGCTCATACCTCTTTAGGTTGCAGAGGCGTAACAAGAACCGATATAATACTTAGCGATTCGGGGAAGGCATATGTTCTTGAAATTAATACATTGCCCGGATTAACTGAATTCAGTTTAGTTCCGATGATCGCGCAGAAAAAAGGCATTGAGTTCGGCAGTCTTATAGAAGAAATTATTGAAGAAGCTATACTGTAACTTAAAACTAACTGAATAAATAACTAACTAATTAACTAAATAAATAAATAATTTACTAACTAATTAAATAAATAACTAACTAATTAATTAACTAAATAAATAAATAATTTACTAACTAATTAAATAAATAACTAACTAATTAATTAACTAAATAAATAATTTACTAACTAATTAAATAAATAACTAACTAATTAATTAACTAAATAACTAACTAATTAATTAACTAAATAACTAACTAATTAACTAAATAACTAACTAATTAATTAACTAAATAAATAACTAACTAATTAATTAACTAAATAAATAATTTACTAACTAATTAAATAAATAACTAACTAATTAATTAACTAAATAACTAACTAATTAACTAAATAACTAAATAACTTACTAAATAAATAATTTACTCTTTATATAACTGTATGAATTTGTATTTATGAACGTATGTTTAATAAAAATAATAAAAAAAAGGGGAATATAAACAATTACAGTGCAGATAAATTTCATATACAAAATGAAAGTATAAAGAAAAAGAAAGAGAATAAAAAAGTTAATGGGGTTGAAAAAATTGTAAATAATAATTATAAAAACAAAAAAAACAATAAAAAAAATAGCAACAAAAATATTAATAACAATTTTAATTTTACCAACAGCAATAACAACAATACTAATAATACTAATAAAAATAGTAATATTAAGAATAAGAATAAAAATAAAAATAAGCAAAAGAATAAGAATAATGATTTTAATTTTATAAAAACGATATATATTATTGGATTTATCGCAGCAAGTGCGGTTATTATTTATTTTGCATATAATAAAATAAATTATTATTTTTTTAATAAGAAAATATTTAAATTAAAAAAAATTGTTATTAAGGGCGTTAAGATTAATAAAAAAGAAAAGTTGAAAATATTGAAATTATCCGGTCTTTATTATGGAGAAAATTTAATTAATATAAATTTAAAACGTGTTACGCGGCTAGTTGCGTCGGATAGATGGTATAAGGACATTACAGTATATCGTAAATATCCTGATGAGATTTTTATCTTGCTAAAAAGAAGAAAAATAGGAGCAATTTTGAATGATGGCAAATTATATTATTTAAGCAGAGCGGGGTTCGTCATCGGGAAGATTAACGCAGAAGCAGGATACAATTATCCTGTTATTACCGGAATTAACGGCAATATTACGTCAAAGAATGTTAGCTATTATTTGTCCGGGATAAACAAAGCATTAATTTTTCTAAAGATTATAAAACATTCTTATCTGAAAGGAATGCTGGCTGAAATACATATTCAAAAAGATAAAGGTATTGTAGTTTACACAAATAGCGGCGAAGAAATAAAATTTGGCAACGGAAATATTAAAAATAAATTAAAAACGTTAAAAATGTTGCAGTATGAAATAAATAGAATTAATCTTAAATATGACGGGTATATAAATCTTGAATATAGAAATGAAGCGGTTGTGAAGGTTAATAACGGTTCTAGAGTTTTACCGGCTAATTATAGAAAGATTATAATACCGCCTGATATATGGAAATAAAAAATGATGTTATATTACTACTTTAATATATAATATATAATATATAATATATACTAACTAAATTAGCACTTATTATAAGAAGCGGTTTAAATTTAAAAGAGGTTAAATTGGAAACCAGTAATAATATTATAGTGGGGTTAGACATTGGGACAACGAAAGTCTGTGCTATCGTCGGCGAATTTAAGAACGGCAATTTAGATATTATTGGTTTAGGCGCCAGTGTTTCTACAGGTTTGAGAAATGGGGTCGTAAATAATATTGAAAATACTGTGGACGCTATTGCAAAAGCGGTAGAGAATGCCGAACTAATGGCAGGCTACGAAATTAATGAAGTTATCGTCGGAATTGCCGGTTCGCATGTCAGAGGGTTTAATTCGCGCGGTATAGTTGCCGTTAAGAGCAGAGAAGTAACACAGCAGGATGTAGATAGAGTTCTTGAAGGTGCTAAATCTATAGCCATTCCTTTAGATAATGAGGTTATTCATATAATTCCGCAGGAATATATAGTAGATGAACAGGATGATATTAAACAGCCGATAGGCATGAGCGGATTGAGGCTTGAAGCAAGAGTTCATATAGTTACAGTTTCTAGCATTGCCGCCCAGAATATAGTTAAATGCGCAAATAAAGCCAATCTGGATGTGTCTGATATCGTGCTCGAGCAGATAGCTTCAAGCGAAGCCGTTCTTACCGATGATGAAAAAGAATTAGGCGTGGTACTTATAGATATGGGAGGCGGAACTACCGATGTAGCAGTGTTTTCAGGCGGGACAATCATACATACTTTCGTCATTCCAAAAGGCGGACAAAGTGTTACAAGCGATGTATCTTTAGGAACGAAGACAATTCCTCAGGAAGCTGAAAAAATTAAGGTTCGCTTTGGAATAGCCAAAGAATCTCTTGCAAGAAAAGATGAAATAATAGAAATTCCGGGTATAGGAGGCAGACCGCCCAGGACCATTGCAAGGCAGGTTCTCGGTAATATTATTGAACAAAGAATGGGAGAAATTTTTACATGGGTGCGAAAAAATATTGAAAAAAACGGGTTGGAAAATAAGATATTATCAGGATATGTTATAACCGGCGGCGGAGCGTTAATAGAGGGATGTGCAGACCTTGCGGAAGACATTTTCGGCGCCCCTGTCAGAATAGGTACGCCGCGAGGCGTCGGGGGTTTAACCGATGTAATTAATTCGCCTATATATTCTACCGGGGTTGGTTTAATTAAATATGCTTTTAAAAATAATTTGAAGAAAGAACCAATGTTTAAAAAAAGCAGCAAGAATATATTTGAAAATATAAAAGCAAGGCTTTTAAAATTACTTGAAGATTTTTTTTAAAATTTTAAAATATTTTTAAATTTAGAATTTTTTAAATTTAATTCGCTTACTATATAGGGAGGTAAAATATCATGTTGGAATTTATTGAAGATGCGGAATTATCTGCAAATATAAAAGTGGTGGGGGTTGGAGGCGGCGGCAGCAATGCCGTAAATACGATGATTCAGTCAGGTTTAACGGGAACTGATTTTATAGTGGCTAATACAGATGCGCAAGCTTTAAAAACTAACAGCGCAAGTATTAAAATTCAGCTTGGCGAAAAAATAACAAAAGGTTTAGGCGCAGGCGCCAATCCCGATATAGGCAAACGTTCGGCATTAGAAGACAGGGATAAAATCTTTGAAACCTTAAACGGTGCGGATATGATATTTATTACTGCCGGACTTGGCGGAGGCACAGGGACGGGCGCCGCCCCCATTATTGCGCAGGTCGCTAAAGAAATCGGCGCTCTCACTGTTGCAGTAGTTACTAAACCATTCTCTTTTGAGGGAAAAAAAAGGATGATGCAGGCAGAAGAGGGTTTAAGAGAGTTAAAGTCTATAGTTGATACGGTTATTACTATACCCAATCAGAGGCTGCTTGCAGTTGCAGGAAAATCCACAACCATGATAGATGCATTCAGGAAAGTAGACGAGGTATTGCTTCAGGCAGTCAAAGGCATATCCGATCTTATAAATGTCCATGGTATGGTGAACGTTGATTTTGCCGATGTTAAAGCTATTATGTCGGAAATGGGTATGGCTCTTATGGGAACCGGCATTGCCGAAGGGGATAATAAAGCGTTAGAAGCAGCCCAAAAAGCAATCGCAAGCCCTCTTCTTGAAGATATAAGTATTGAAGGAGCAAGGGGATTATTGATAAATGTTACCGGCGGCACAGATTTATCTTTATTTGAAGTCAACGAGGCTATTGAGATGATAAGCTCTGAAACCCATCCTGATGCAACTATAATTTACGGACAGGTAATAGATGAAAGTATGAACGGAAAAATAATGATAACTGTAATAGCAACCGGATTTGGCAAAGAAAGCAATACGACTGCGGGAAATAATTCAAATATTACTAATATTGTCAATATAAAAAGACAAAGCAGCGATGCCAATATTTCCGGTATGAATAATTTTAATGAAATTAAGGCTAAAATTAAAGAAGAGCCTACTGCATCAGATTCTCCAGATTCAGATTTTGATACTCCTGACGCATTAGAAATACATCAAAATGGCAGAAAAAATGATGTTGTCAAAAATATTGCCTCCAAAAATGAAAGAAATGAGTATATTTCAAAATTTAGAGAAAAAGATGAAGAAGACGATGATTATGAAGACCAAAAATATGATATACCGACTTTTCTGAGAAAACAAGCCGATTGATTATTGATTGTTATGCGGGCTATTTAATGAGTATATTTCAAAATTTAGAGAAAAAGATGAAGAAGACGATGATTATGAAGACCAAAAATATGATATACCGACTTTTCTGAGAAAACAAGTCGATTGATTATTGATTGTTATGCGGGGTTTTGCCTGCTATTTTCGGCTATTTTATATTTACCAATTAAACGATAATTAATTATATGGCGCAAAATATTAATAAGCTTTATGATGTTTACGTTAATTCTGAAAAATCCGTTATTAGTAAAAATAAGCATTCTGATATAAACGCATTGTTAATTTTTCCGAATTATTATAATGTGGCAATGTCCAATCTTGGATTCTTAAGAGTCTATGAATTGCTCAACGCTTCTGAGTTTATGTCATGCGACAGGGCTTTTTTGCAAGATTTTAATAATGATGACCGGACTAATAATACTGCTAATAATAAAGGAATAATTTCTATTGAAAGAAGGAAAAATATATTAAATTACGATTTAATTTTTTTTTCTTTAAGTTATGAAAATGACTTTATTAACATTTTAAAGATATTTCATGCGGAAAATATTCCGTTTTTATCTAAAGACAGACAGCAGCATGATATAAACGGAAACGAGCATTATCCGTTAATTATGGCAGGCGGGGTAATTTCATTTCTCAATCCGGAGCCGATAGCGCCTCTCTTTGACATGATGTTTGTCGGAGAAGCTGAAGCCATTTTCCCTGATTTTCTACAAATCGTACAAAAATATGCTCAATCTTTAAATAAAAATAAACAAAATATAATTGAAGAATCGTCTATGTTGGAAGGTATTTATGTTCCATCAGCTTACGATTTTGTTTTTAGTAAAAGGGATGGATTAGAAATACCCGTAATAGAGAATATAATTGTCAAAAAATCTTACCCCGAAAAAATAAAAAGAAAATGGTTAGAGCAAGGGTTTAACCCGTCAATCAGTTCTATAATAAGTGAATATGCAGAATTTAGTTCAATGAAACTTATTGAAATAGCAAGGGGCTGTAAAAGAGGATGCAGATTTTGTTCTGCCGCTTATATATACCTGCCTGCAAGAAAATCATCAATAAAAGATGTTATATCTGGAATCGCAAAGACGCAAGAATTTGAAAAAATAGGTTTTGTAGGGCTTGATACAATGGATAATGAATATATCAAAACATATATGCAGTTTTCTTTGGAAGAAAGAAAAACTTTTTCGCTATCATCCGTGAGATTTGACTGTTTAGACGAATCCAATATAGATATAATGAACAAAGCTGGGCTGAAGACGGTTACTTTAGCTGTTGAAACCGGCTCTGAACGACTTAAAAAAATTATAAATAAAGATATAAAAAATGAAACAATTTTAGCTACGCTCAAGAAAATAATAGAAAGCGGAATAATGAATATTAAGGCTTATTTTATGCTCGGATTGCCTACGGAAGATATATCCGACATAAAAGAGACCGTTGCTTTAATAAAATCAATGAGAATTCAATTTGTTGAATCTTCGAGAAAAAATAAACGTATAGGAAAATTAACGATAGGTTTAAGCCCATTTGTGCCAAAAGCATGGACCCCTCTCCAATGGGAAAATTTTGAAAATGAGAAAACACTGTTAAAGAAGATAAATTTTATCTATAAAGAATTGAATAATTTGCCGAATATCAATTTAAATATAAATTCTGTTAAAAATGCTTTTACCGAGGCTTTTTTTGCAAGAGGCTCAAGACTCTCACTAAATATTTTAATTAATTCGTTTAATAATAATTTGACTATAAAAAAAGCTATTATTGCTTCTGGATATAAATTAGAAGATTTTATGAGAAAATATGCAACAGAAGAGATACTGCCATGGGATATTTTAGACCAAGGTATAACCAAAAAATATTTAAAAGAAGAATATAACAGAGCGATGGAATATAAAACAACCCCCGGATGCTTTGAAGGCTGTCAAAGGTGCGGAATATGCTAGAAAGATTACAAATAGAGCAATAAAGGGCAAAAGAAGACAAAAGAATTAGTAATAATTTAATTTAATTGCTTTAATAAAGAATTAGTAATAATTTAATTTAATTGCTTTAATAAAGAATTAGTAATAATTTACTTTAATTGCTTTAATAAAGAATTAGTAATAATTTACTTTAATTACTTTAATTAGAGGATAATTGCATGATTAGTTTTTCTTCCAATTGTCTAATAATAGTTATATGATTAGTTTTTCTCCCAATTGTCTAATAATAGTTATATGATTAGTTTTTCTCCCAATTGTCTAATAATAGTTATATGATTAGTTTTTCTCCCAATTGTCTAATAAATGCATTTTCTTTATTTAATATCATTTTATAATCTGCCATTATTTTTTTTGCATTTTCAGTTAAAACAGAGCCGCCGCCGTTTTTGCCACCTATTTTTTTATTAACTAACTGATAACCAAACCTTTCTTCCATAAGATTAATGTAGCTCCACGCTTTTTTATATGAGAAACCAAGGTCTTTAGCAGCTTTATTGATGGACCCGGTAGATTCAATTTTTTGTAGTAAAAGTAGTCTGCCCGCACCAAAAACCGGCTCGCCGTTTTTTTCGAACCATATTTTTGTTTTAATATCAAATGTCGGTTTGATATCATTATTCATCGGTACTCCTCAAAATAAATCTTTCTTTATACTTTACGCCGATTTCAAAGTCTCAATTTTTTCTGTCACAAGTTCAGCCAGTCTTTCGTCAACTCCGAGGTACTCTCCGTATTTAATATTTATATCCGGATATTTAAGAGAAAATTCTTTTATAATATAAGGAATATCACGTGATACATGATTTCCAGAGTATAAAAAATAAGGCATTACATAAATTTTTTTTGAATGATTGTCGTTAATACATTTTTCTATAACATCTTTAATATTAGGTTCTGCCAGTTCCAAAAATGCAAATTCTATTTTTTCTTCCGGAAATTTAGGCTGAATTATTTTTGCCATGGCTCTTAGTATGTCATTAGCTTCGTCTCTTCTTGAACCGTGACCTAATAATATTATACTTTCCTTATTCATAATTCATATTTTTTTAATTTTTCTAAATATATTAAATGTGGTAAAATTGTAAACAATATGATTTTATCATAAATTAACAACAAAAAAAATAAAAATTTGATTTTATAATATTTTAGAGAAACGACCGCTACACGTATTTAACAGTGTCACCATGAAAGACGATAATGCTTAAAAACAATGCGTTTACTAAAGATAATGCCATTATGAAAGATGATACTTTTACTAAAAGCGATGCCGCTATGAAAGACGATGCTGTTATTAAAGATGATACTTTTACTAAAGACGACGATGCCGCTATTAAAGTAGAAAGGCTAATTAAAAATTATAAAGATATTACTGCGGTGGATGATATATCTTTTGAGGTCAAAAGAGGCGAATTTTTTGCCTTTTTAGGACCTAACGGAGCCGGCAAAACAACGACTATAAAAATTCTTTGCACATTAATCAGGCAAAGTTCGGGAAATGCTTTTATAAACGGATATGATAATGTTAGAGAAAAGCAAAATGTAAGAAAATCCATTGGACTTGTATTTCAAGACCCTACATTAGATAATGATTTGACCGTTTACGAAAATTTAATGTTTCATGCAGAACTGTATGGAATGGAAAAAAAATTGGCAAAAGAAAGAATTGACTATTTGCTTAATTTTATAGATTTGTATAATTTTAAAAATAAGCTTATAAAATTTTTGTCAGGCGGTATGAAGCGAAGATTAGAAGTTGGCAGAGGGCTTCTTCATTCCCCTACAGTATTATTTTTAGATGAACCTACTGTAGGGCTTGATATTCAAACAAGAATAAACATGTGGAATTTTATTGATAGATTAAGGGATGAAGAAAAAATTACAGTATTTTTGACTACGCATTACATAGAAGAAGCTGAGAATTGCGACCGTATTGCAATAATAAATGAAGGTAAAATAGTGGCAATAGACTCGCCGTCAAATCTAAAAAATTTAATAAAGAATGAAGATGGTGGAATTCCTACGCTTTCCGATGTATTTATATATATGGTTGGCAAGGAAATAAGAAACGAAGCAGGAACGTCTATAGACAGAATGAGAGAATTCAGCAAGGTGATAAAAAAATAGATAATTTTTTATCCGTATAGTCTTTTGCAAACATTTTTCATAAATAATTTCCATAAAAAATAGTCTCCACAAAAGTTCATGTATCTGTATAAAAGCAGCAATATCAACTAGTCGCAGTTGATAAAAGAGTATTAAGCATATATAATATTTTTGACGATGATTCAAGCATCATAGTCCATAAATGTTAACGTGCCGGTATAGACGCAGCAATATCAACTAGTCGCAGTTGATAAAAGAGTATTAAGCATATATAATATTTTTGACGATGATTCAAGCATCATAGTCCATAAATGTTAACGTGCCGGTATAGACGCAGCAATATCAACTAGTCGCAGTTGATAAAAGAGTATTAAGCATATATAATATTTTTGACGATGATTCAAGCATCATAGTCCA
>JAJZJW010000001.1:191469-231236 GCA_021809845.1 bacterium
TTCAAGCATCATAGTCCATAAATGTTAACGTGCCGGTATAGACGCAGCAATATCAACTAGTCGCAGTTGATAAAAGAGTATTAAGCATATATAATATTTTTGACGATGATTCAAGCATCATAGTCCACCTGAGAGCATCTAAAGCGGTTTTCCCCCATGCAAAGCAGCCGTGATACTTTATTATAAATATACCGTAATCTGCGAATATATCATTTATTTTGAAGTTAATATTATTTTTCTTGTTTGACTTAATATCATCAATGAAATTTAACGGAAAAATATAAATTAGCGGAAAAAAATATGATGCTTCAAAATCGGCAGGTTTCAAAATTTTTAACTCCGGGTAAATTTTAAATAAATTAAATATAGCATCAATATTTAAATTTTTTTTATCTGCGTTTTTTCTGTCTAATGTTAGCATGTCGTCTTTATTTTCATTAAAATCCTCAAAATTATATATATATTTATTGTTACTGCATCTGTAATTGTTGTTAATGCTCAGCGCTATTGCAGTTTCAGGATGGGTATGCAGAATGTATGAATCAGGATAGCTCTTTGCAATAAATCTGTGTACTGCTATCTCTGAAGACGGAGAGCTTTCTTCGCAAACATCGGTTGCATAATAAGAACCACTGCTTACAGTATCTGCCGTTTCTAAGGGCGCAATAGTAAAATCGTTAATCTCAAGGTTTATCAGACTTGCCCCTGTTTTTGTAATAATAAGTTCATTATTGAGAGCGTCTCCGCAGCTTATATTGCCGCTATGTGTATCTATAAGATTTTTGCTAAATGCGATACTGCAAGCTTTCCGCATTTCTTCTATTTTTTTTAAATATGCAGCAGATATAGATTTCATTTTATCTTTGATTATTTATGATTATAATTAGCGAACTATACCCCCAGCCCTCACAGGCAAGGGTGAGCCGCCCAACAACTGACGGCTTAAACCGTACTTGGATTGTAGATTATTATTAAATTTTTATTAATCTTTTTTTATTAATATATTCTTATTATTAAATTGTTATGTTTTTAATAAAATATTTGATATATTTGTATGATATAATATATAATATAATATAAAGTAGTATAATATAATTGATAAAATAATTAAAGTTTTTTACAATAGAACGTAGAATAATCAGTTTTATGTAATAATTTTTTAAATATTTATTTGGGTATTAAATAAGTTAATGAGTTAATGAGTTAATAAAGTTAATAAGTTAAATAAGTTAATAAATTAATAAAAATTGAAAAGTTAATAAAGTTAATAAGTTAAATAAGTTAATAAGTTAAATAAGTTAAATAAGTTAATAAATTAATAAAAATTGAAAAGTTAATAAAGTTAATAAAGTTAATAAGTTAAATAAATTAAAAGATTCAAATTAATTTAAAAAATATTGGGGGCGCAAAGGTTTCGACGGAGAGGCTAAGACTTTTGACTGCATGTCGAGGATGTCTTGTAGGCTCGTTAAATATTCAAGGCGTAAATATAATCGCAGAAAACTACGATTACGCATTAGCCGCTTAATCCCGGTTAACGTTCTTGAGACTGAAACCTGTAGGTTTTAAGAACGACATTTACAGGTCAGGACGTTTAGATATCCTTTGTTTAAATGTCTTAAACTTTAAAGGACTGCTGAAAAAAGGTCTTGTTTATTCTTTGCTTTTTAAAGCAGATGCTCAAAAGAATAAAATAAACATGTAGATGTCTGGGTTAAAGATCTTCGGACGCGGGTTCGATTCCCGCCGCCTCCACCAAGTAGATTTTTAATTTAATGTTATAATGAGTTGTTTAGTTGTAACATAGAGTCAATTATGATATATAAAGATATTCGAAAAAATATTTTTGTTATTTTTATTAGTGTTGTTATTACAAATAGCATGCATGCTTATGACTTAAGATTTATAATAATTCGTGATTTTAATTTTTTTATTAATAAAATATGAGCCAATATACCAAGTATTTTTATTATTTTTATTATTATTTATTACAAATAGCATGCTTATGACTTAAGATTTATAATAATTCGTGATTTTAATTTTTTTATTAATAAAATATGAGCCAATATACCAAGTATTTTTATTATTTTTATTATTATTTATTACAAATAGCATGCATGCTTATGACTTAAGATTTATAATAATTCGTGATTTTAATTTTTTTATTAATAAAATATGAGCCAGTCTACGAAATCTATAAAAATAGTCTCCGATAATAGAAAAGCTTCATTTCTTTATGAGATTTTAGAGAAATATGAGGCAGGTATTGCATTGTATGGTCCTGAAATAAAGTCTGTAAAAACCGGTAAGGTAAATATTTCCGATGGGTATGTTATTATCAAAAATGAAGAGGCATTACTCCTTAATGTCCATATAAGTCCTTATACCCAAGCAAATAGGGAGAATAAAGACCCGTTGAGGACGCGCTCGCTTTTATTGCATAAACATGAAATATTACGACTTTTAGGAAAAGTAAAAGAAAAAAATTTAACCGTCATTCCGTTAAAAATGTATTTAACGCATGGAAAGGCGAAAATTGAAATTGGTCTTGCTAAAGGGAAAAAGCTTTATGACAAACGAGAGGATTTAAAAAAGAAAGACCAGACCAGGGAAATTGAAAGAGCGCTCAAAAGTCATCATAAAAAGTCAATTGTTGTTTAATATTTAATTTGATAATTTATAATTTAAGCAATAAGTAATAAGTAACAAGCCAAATTTAACAAACGATAAGAATTATTTTTAGGAGATGTTATTGTATATGAGCTTTTCATTAAAATCAAAATATTTTTATAAATTTATTTGTTTATCATTTTTAATTTTTATTATATCTATAGATTTTAATTTGTCCGAAGCAAATGCATTGTCTATTGTAAATGCACACAATTTTACTTTGAAAGTGTTGAATAGGAATGCGTCGGGTTATAATGTTTTTTCTCTGAAAAATTTTAGAGGACATATAGTAATATTAAATTTCTGGGCAACATGGTGTCCGCCTTGCAGAGCAGAAATACCTATGCTTGTAAAGTTTTATAATTTATATAGAAAAAAGGGAGTTGTCATTGCAGGAATAAATGTTAATAAAAATGTGGGCGGTGTATCTGCATTCGCAAAACTATACGGTATATCCTATCCCATAGTTTATGCAAATTCAGATATATTAAGCGAGTACGGAGGTATAAATGAAATTCCTCAAACATTTTTTATTTCGAAAGACGGAAAAATAATGTTCCATTGGGTCGGGCAGATATCCCATAGCGCTTTATATGGTATAACTAATAAATTATTAAAAATAAATTAAAAAGCCATCAAATTAAATTAAATAGAAATCAAAATAAAAAGCCGTTAAATTAAATTAAATAGAAATCAAAATAAAAAGCCGTTAAATTAAATTAAATAGAAATCAAAATAAAAAGCCATCAAAAAGTAATTAAAGTAAAAAATAGGGGAGAATCTCGATGGGCATTGAGGATATGATATTAGAATTAAAAGATTTAGCTAAAAATGTGGATGAAGCGACTCAAAAAATATCCGATTTTAAAAAACCCGTCAAAGAAAGCTCAGATACTATCCCTCTTGCTCAAGAAGGTATTAGCGATATTATAAAAGAGACAGAAAAAGCTGCAAATAATATAATGAATTTATTAGACGAAATTAATGACAATTCAGCTAAAATAGATAAGAGTCTTACTGATTTAATTGAATTTAATCCGATTAAAAAAATTAAGGACAGTCTTGTAAATCTTCAAGGGCTTAATAAAAAAAATATTTCCATGATAATGGATGTGCTGTCATTGCTTTCATTTCAAGATTTAACCGGTCAGAAATTATATAAAATTCAGAATACATTAAACGATACAAAAATTAAACTGTTGAAGGTGCTTGTCAATTCCGAGGTTAGCTCAAAAGGGTTACCAGACGAGAAAAAAAGAGAAATATACGGAAAGCTTAACGATATAGTTCTAAACGATGTCACAGTTGCGCAGAATGACGTAAATTCAATATTAAGCGAGTTAGGATTATAAACAGACGGTCTGTATTAAAAATTTTTTAAATACTTATTCTTATTTTTTTTAAATATTTTCTTTTAGAATTATAAACAGACGGTCTGTATTAAAAATTTTTTAAATACTTATTCTTATTTTTTTTAAATATTTTCTTTTAGAATTATAAACAGACGGTCTGTATTAAAAATTTTTTAAATACTTATTCTTATTTTTTTTAAATATTTTCTTGCAATTTAAATAAAAGTTTTATATAATTTATCTTCTTGTTTGTTGTTTTATGTCCCCATCGTCTAGACGGCCCAGGACATCGCCCTTTCACGGCGGCAACGCGGGTTCGAATCCCGCTGGGGACGCCATAAAACATTTTGTAATTATTTTTATGGATCAAAACAAACGAAAACAGAGAAAAATAATAAAAAAACGATAAAAAAAATAACACAGAGAAAAAAATATATTAAAAAGTTCACAATTATTTGCACGAATTGACGATAATATTTGAAGATTTTTTACTTCTTTCATTACAATGCTGCCCCGATGATATGTTATTGTGATAATTTAATCAATAAAGCAGATGGTATTTGACTTGAATCTTTCACAAAGCGCCGATGATAAATATATTGTTGTGATAATTTGATAAACCGCCCCTATGAATCTTATTGTGATAATTTAATAAACTACCCGCATAACCAGCTGTTAAAGTTTTGCTTTTTTAAGCATATATATTCAGCTAGGTCTTAAAAAATAATTTTCGCACTTTTATCTTGCAAAATATAATTTAATAGTAATATAATAAAAATTGCTTTAAAATGAGGCATATTTAGTTTATAATTGTAAGTTAGTTATGAGTTGATTATAAGCTAATTATAAGTTAACTATAAATTATACATAAGTTAAACATTAATTAAGTATAAGTGAAATATAAGTTAAATATAAGTTAAATATAAGTTAAACATAAGTTACATAAATAAACAATTTTACATTTATAGGCTTGCTTATTATATAATGATACTCGAAGATATTAGATACCAGTTGGAACAGTTTTCCAGCTTTGATGATGTCAGGCTTTCAATTAAAATAAATAATAAAACAGGTATTATTTATTTTAATGCAGGCATGATTGTCGGCGCTATTTTTGATGATAAAAAAAATGTTGATGTTTTTAGAGAACTGAAAGATTTGGAAGGTCAAGCTGAAATTGGCGTGAGCATTGGAGAACCGGCGCCGAATAGTTTTGACGAGTATAAAATAAACAAATCGTTAGATGAAATATTAGAAATCGTTAATAAATCTGAAACAGTTGAATCTGAAAGCGATAATGACGATAATCCGCATATAAGTATAACTGAGGACCCAAATTCTAATAACGAAGTTTCTGAAGAGGTTGTTACGGCTATAGGAGAGAATCTATCGCGGATAACCGGCGTTGAAGGAGTTCTTGTTTTAAAGGCTTCGGGAGAAGTTATCTATTCTAAAAATGTAGACGATCCTGATTTTGAATCCGCAGATACATTGTTTTTGTTTAACCAAAGTAAGGAATTAGGAGATATGTTTAATTTTAAAAATCTAAAAAGTCTCATATGCGAAGCTAACAACAATTATAGAAAAATAATTATAAATAATAAAAATATAACATATAGTCTTATCGTTTCTCCTTCGGTACAAACCCTTAAAACACAAACGGAGGCGGTAAAGCTTTTAGAAGGTTAAGTTAAACGCGAACGCGTCGGCTAATATCCGTTTTTCCGATATTTATTATATATATACTATGTATATAATAAATATATATAATAAAAATATAAAACAGCGTTTTATCAAATTATTATTGTATTACAATTCAATAATATGCTAATATTTTATAGGTTAGCAGTTTTATAAAATTATAAAAATATCTATCTGCCATCCAATTATTTATGGACAATAAAGAAAAAAGCATCATTGAAAAATTACTATCTATTTCAGGGGTTGAGGCTTGTGCAATATCGTCGTTAGACGGCGAAGTTCTTCGGTTTAGCTCAAACAATGAAGACTTAAATGAAGTTAGCATAAAAAAAGTTTCGGCAGAAATAAGTAAACTTTTTTCGTCTTATTCAATTTCTTCAATTGAAATTTCTTCTTTATTTTTAAGTTTCGAATCGCATAATGTTATTGTCAATAGTTTTGGCAGCGGATTTATTTTTATAGCAAGTAAAAAAAATTCCAACGTAAATTTAGTAAAAATGGAAAGTTCGTATCTTGAAAGCGAGTTTATAAAAATAGTTTCTAATTCATTAGAGAATTTATCATCCAACTCTGCATTATTAAATAGTAATAATAATAATAACGCACAGGCTGCAGGTGACAACAATATAAATATAAATGACATTTATCCGTCTTTAGGTGAAGATCAGTTTGAATTTAATGCTTCACATCACGCGGCAATTTCAGATTTTTCCGGTAATGCAGCCAACGACGCTCATCAACAAAACAATATTAATAATATTAATAATAACAATAGTAATAATACAAATAATGAAGCGGCGACTAACTTAGTTCCTATAAATGTTATAATAGCTATTAAAGATTTATTTGCAAATAGTCTTGGACCAATATCATCCATGATATTTGATTCAAAAATGAAAGAATTAAATCAGACTATAGACAATTTTAACCGTAAGAAAATAGAAGAATTTATTAAGTTATTATCTAAAGAAATAGAAGATGAAAATGATAGAGTATTATTTTTCAAAAATATAAATAATATTCTAAAGACTATCAGCTAAAAACTATCAAATTTGCAATAAAATTATGCCGGCGTGGCTCAGGGGTAGAGCAGCTGATTCGTAATCAGCGGGTCGTAGGTTCGATTCCTATCGCCGGCTCCATATTAATAAAGGCTTTTGCGGGGATTGCAATTTCCGTATCATACCCAAGTGTCACACAACTGTCACACTTTTCGTCCAAAGCCAACACAGCCGATTTAACATGAGACTTAAATAAATGCGAATACCTTAGTGTCATCGTAATATCTTTATGACCCAGTAATTCTTTAACGGTCGTCAAATCGTTTAACCTCGCCCTTTAACAAACAGTTTAAACTGAACAATAATAAAATATAAAGCAAATTATAAATGAAACGTTTACAGCAAAGTCGTTATATATAGGCATACTTATTCGCCCCCGTTATATCTTTCTTCAACCCTGCTAAATTTATATACGGCTAAGGACAAAAGCCACGCGGACGTGAGTATTATAACGATGGCTCCGCCCAGCATGCCGAAAGAAACATTGTTGAAAAAGTCCCAAGGTTCTCCAGTCAGCTTAAATTCCATTCCTATGACCTGGAGCCATTCTAGCGTACCTATGCAGAATGCCAGAAAAACCGAAATGCTCGTAATTGAAATATTATAGAATATTTTTCTGAGAGGATTTAAGAATGCCCAGCTATAGGCAAACTGCATTATGACACCGTCGGAAGAATCGAGCAGCATCATACCCGCCGAGAATATTAAGGGCAGTATCATGACATCTATAAGCGGATGCCCCGATGAAGCAAACAGCGCGGACATAGAAAGTATGGCGACCTCGCTTGCGGTATCAAAACCTAGTCCGAATAAAATACCTACAAACAGCATCTGCCAGCTCGACGTTATGAGTTTCATGATGCTGCTGAAATACCGGAACATGAACCCTCTTTTTAGAAGTTCTTCTTCTATCTTTTTATTTTTAAGGTTTTTAAAATCCCTGGCTATTTTAACGATGCTTATCAGGATAATCACGTTCATAAAAGCTATAAGGTACAAAAATAGAGCCGAAACACCCGTGCCTATTATACCTGTTATATCGCCTAATTCTGGGTAAGCCTTGACTACGAATTTTCCTATTATTACGGTAGTTATGGTAAGTACGAAAACCGAAACGGAATGCCCAACAGAAAAAAAGAATCCTACGCCTACCGGCCTTTTCCCGTCGTTCATTAATTTTCTGGTGGTATTGTCTATCGCTGCAATGTGGTCGGCGTCCAATGCATGCTTTAACCCAAAGAAAAAGGCAAGCGCGCCGAGGCTGAGCATAGTAGGAAACGACTGTGACCTGTCGACTAAGATAATTACGGAAATTAAAAGATAGGAAATTAATAATATGTAAAGCGAAACGACCCTTTGTTTAAAGCTGAAAGAATTGAAAAAATTGCGTGAAAACATAATTAGACCTCCCGCTAATTAAATTAAAATGTTATCTAAAAGCAGGTCTTCCGGCTTAAACATGAGAACATTCCGCCTTCCCGGTATTTTAAATTTATTTACCAGTGGCGCATTGGAATGCTCTTAATAACAAATTAAATAAAGACAAAAACTCGTTATAAGTTATCACGGCTGCGGGTACAGTACAGGATTTACACCTGTTTCCCTTAACTTTTAAGATAAAGTTTGGTTGATATTCTTTTACAATGAACGATTTTTCATAAATATTATCATGCATAAAATAATTAGTGTCAAGTCTTTTTTCAAACTTAGCACATTCTTAGCACCTTTTTCAGACTTAGTTGTTATCCAAGCCTGGATTAGGCTATCCGACTGACAACAATTTGCCATCTCTGTGAGCTGCCATCCGCCATCAGTTACGTTTTTAACCGTAAAATAATTTATGCCGCAGTTAATCCTTATTATTTTCCAAAATAGTTATAAACTTTAATATTTAATAATATAATTATAATCAAGCAATTTTTTCGCGAACTGCGTATTGTTGAGAAATGTAAATTTTTTATAGAAAGGATTTTTCTCTTTAAAATTGTAAAAATAACTTACCGTTCCGAGCATATCAAGCATTTCAATGTTCTTAACGATTAAAGAACTCGCGGCGTCCTCTAACTGTAACTTATTGTCAAGTAAAAAAATATCAACCTTGTCATTAAGGAGGGTCAATCCAGTTGCCACTCGTAAGGCTTCTGCTTGTCTGTCGTACAATATAAAGGCAATTTTTTTCATGATTTCTTGATGATTTTATTTTTATCGTTGACATAAACAAGTTTGGGGATAAATGCAGAAGCCTTTTCGTCATTATATAAAGCAAACGTTGCGATAATGATTATATCGTTAATCTGCACTAGTCTTGATGCAGCCCCGTTTACTATTATATCGCCGGAGTTTTTTGGAGCTACAATAGCGTATGTGTCAAATCTGCTGCCGTTGTTAACATCCCAGATGCTTACTTTTTCGTATGGCAAAATATCAGCTTCATCCATTAATCTTTTGTCTATTGAAATAGAACCTTCATATTCAAGATTTGCATCCGTAATTCTAACCCTGTGGAGTTTCGATTTTAAAAGAAATCTTTGCATTTATTTATTTTTATAAATTTCAGTATTTTTGAATTATTTTTTAATTTATTTTTTAAATTATTTATTATTTAGTTAGTAGTTTATACTGATATGGTTTATATTTATAATTATAAAATTTAAAACTTAAATCCTAACATACTGAAATTTTGAATTATTTTTTAATTTATTTTTTAAATTATTTATTATTTAGTTAATAGTTTATACCGATATGGTTTATATTTATAATTATAAAATTTAAAACTTAAATTTAAAACTTTCTGAATATAATAAATTTTTTTTTAAGCGATTCTTCATCTTCAGCATAAGTATTATCAGAATCATAATAGCTGACAGAATCCTTAAATTTATTCTTAAAATATTTAAATATCAGATATAATAAAAAATAATTTAAGAATGGTATCAAAAATAATATTGCCAAGACATCCGTTAAGAAACCGGGCAATAAAAATAATAGTCCGGCTATAAAAAAAGAGGCAGTTTTTAATAAATTTTTTGATGGAGACTTCCCATTGCTAAAATCTATTAATGAGTTTTGAAATGAATTACTTTTTATTTTTTTAGATATTATATAGCCTGCAATACTGAATCCTATCAGAAGTAAAAAAGCGTAAAAAAAACCTATTTTGAAGGCAACCTCGACAAAGATATACACTTCAACAAATATATAAACCAAGGCTATAAAAAAAAATTTTGCTATAATTCCCATAATTATTAATTGTATATTTTTTTTGTTATCAAGTCAAATTTATAAGATGTTGCAGTTAATTATTAAGAAGATGTAGTTAAAAATGCATTAAAATTTTACTATTTACAAAATATAATAATTATGTAATATATAATAATGTATAAAAAATATGTAATATTTATTAACCTAATTAATAATATGCAAAAATACATAGAAAATATTAAGCTTTAATCAAAAGGAGAAAATAAATTATGTTTTTTAAAAATTTGTCTCTAAAATCAAAGTTTATTTTTATAATGGTAATAGTAGGGTTTATTGCCAACGTTATGGTGGCTATAGGCGCTTTTTACTTTATACAGCATTTTAAGGAAAAAACATTAATGCATGAATCGAAAATGATATTATACTCCGAAAAGGCATCAAGAGATTATACTTCCCAAACTCTCAGACCGGCAGTGTTGAAAGCAACGCCTAAATTTGTCATGCAGGCAGAGTCTGCCACATTTGTAGCTCTAGGCATAGCTAAGATAATAAAAAAATTTATGCCGGATTATATTTACTCCGAACCTACGTTGAATCCTTTAAATTTGAAAAATAAAGCAGATAAATTTCAGTCGGGGATTATACGGAAGTTCAAAGCAGACCCGTCTATTAAATCTTTAAACGGTTTCCATAATTTTAAAGGTCATTCTTATTTTTATGTTATGGAACCAGTGGTTGTAAGGTCCGGTTGCATGCTGTGCCACGGCAATCCGCAGAATGCTCCCAAAGCCATTGTCGCTAAATATGGCAGCACGCATGGTTTTCACTGGAAAATAGGTCATATTGTAGGGGCTCTAAGTGTGATTATACCAACAAGAGATATAGACAGAACGGCATTAAAAAATGCTATATTAATTGCAGTCGCAATTTTCGTATTGCCTTTTATCGCTCTTATAATAGCTTTATTTTTTATTAACAAATTTATCATTAAACCAATTCATGAAATGACCAAATTAGCAGAAGATGTTTCTACCGGAAAATCTAATGAAGATTTTAAAGTTAAAAGTGATGATGAGATAGGAGCTCTCGCAAGGTCTTTTAACAGACTTAAAAAGAGTTATATTAAAGCTGTTGAAATGTTAGCCGATAAAAATAGAAAAGATTAAAACTAAAAATTGTTACTTAAATAAATGTTACTTTAATAAATAAATTGTTACTTAAATAAATGTTACTTTAATAAATAAATTGTTACTTAAATAAATGTTACTTTAATAAATAAATTGTTACTTAAATAAATGTTACTTTAATAAATAAATTGTTACTTAAATAAATGTTACTTGAATAAATTGAAAATTTTTTTATTTAAGATATAATTTAACTGTGCAGCAAAGATTAATTTAAATTAAATTCTTATTAATTTTCTTATTAATTAATATTCATGTTGCTTCAGCCTTGTTTAAGATATAATTTAATTGTGCAGCAAAGATTAATTTAAAGTAAATTCTTAATTGCTATTCATGTTGCTTTAGCCTTGTCTGCTCTTGAAACTCAAATTTTATTATCTATTTTATTTTTTTATTATTTTATTATCTATTCTAGTATTTATTTTAATATTTAATCTTATTCTTAAATAAAAGGTGCAGAAATGGATATTTACGAAAGGAATGGCAATGTTTTTTTAATTTTTGACGATAAAATTATAGAAAATTTCAGTAGTAAGAAAAAGAAAAATATATATTCTAAATTAAAAGATAAAAAAAAATATTCATCTGTGCTTAATAATTTGCATATTACTGCAGATGAAGACAGTAAACTTCATAATAAAAGAAAAATAGCTAAAACATTTAATCCTTCGCTAGGCGGTATTCTGTTAATCAAAAATGAAGAAATATGCGACATAGAAGACAATGCGCTGCTTGAGGAATTTGACAAATTATGCAAACTTATAGAAAACGACTACGGTTTGAATATTTTTAACTATATGTTAAATGAAATTTATGAAGAAGAAAGGCAGGAAAAATATTTTGAAATAGAAACCTTTAATTATAATTTTATATCGCATAGAGCAGTAAAAAGCAATTTGGTGTCAGACTTTGTGAAAGAATTGAATAATTTTATAGAAAATAATTTTTTTAAAAATATTAAAAAAATAAATAAAAAAGCCGAAACGAATATTGAAAATAATGCAAAGTATAATAAAATACATAAACCGGATAAAATTAAAAAAAATAAAACAGAGTATAGCCAACATAATTATAATCAACATAACGATAATATTGTCAGCAAAAAAAAGAATAATGATAACGCCGCAGAATATACCAATAACCATAATGAGGAAAATTTGCGCAGTACGTCTTTGGAATCCAAACCTTTGAGAACCGAAACGGTTAAAAACGCTGCAGGATTAAATTCAAAATCTGTCGTAATACCTAAAACAGAGTCTATTGCAAAATCGAAATTTGAAATAATACTTGAAACAGCAAAGGCTATCGCCGCAGAAAATACCGAGTCAAAACTTTTAACAGATATTCACTCCGAAATCAACTTAATATCTTTAAGCTGGAGTTCGCTCAGCCCTAAAGATACCGCACCGATACTTGAAGAAGGTGTTCCAATCGAAATTAATAATTCAAGCTGGATAAGAATGTATTTTCAAAAACCCAGAGTAAGAAAGATAGTATGGAGACTCAGAGATAAACCTGATGCCGATAATTTAAAGCCGCTGCTGAGGGTATATGCGGACGAAAATATGTTGTGGTATGAGACGCTGGATTCCCTTACTGGTGATAAATATATAATTCTTTCAGAAGATATTGAGCTATCAAGAGTCTGGGCAGAATTAGGCTATGTTGCCGAGACAAATGAATTTATATTTATTGCAAGAACTCCCCTGTGGCCTCCAGAGTGCTTATTTAAATCTTCTCCAGTTAAATATTCTCTAAAAAAATCATTAAATAATAAAATATGTTTTATTGGCGCTACGGAAAATCTGCCTGAACAGAATAATCTAGTGAATACCGCGTTTACATCATCAGGAGGCGGATTTTACGTAGAATAATAAAACGAAATCACAAAATAATCAAGAAGACAATTGTAAAACAAAATGATAAAACAATCAAAAGGGCAATTGTAAAACAAAGTCGCAAAATAATCAAGAAGACAACATAAAACAAAACAAAGTCGCAAAATAATAATAAAGAAGACAATTGTAAAACAAAGTCGCAAAATAATCAAGAAGACAACATAAAACAGAACAATAAGACAATAGGTGAAGCAATAAATGAGGAGTGAGACGATATTATCATGATTACAGAAAAATCTAAATGGGTACCTGTTCTACATTTTCACCTTCCTTTTATAAGACATCCGGAAATGTCTAAATATTTAGAAGAAGAATGGTATTTTGAAGCTGTGACTGAAACATATTTGCCCTTATTGGAAGCCTTTGACAATCTTGAAAGAGACGGTGTAGATTATAATTTAACCATTTCTTTAACGCCCACTCTTTTAACAATGATGGCTGACCCGCTGCTTTCCGAGAGGTTGCTCAATTATGTCAATGCCAGGGTTAAAGTTCTCGATGAAGAAGCATTTAGAACTCAGACAGACCCCGATTTTCATCCCGTAACATTATTTTATAGGGAAAGGTACAAGAACTGGGCTGCTAAGCTGAATAATGGCGGCGGACAGTATATAATAAACCAGATGCTAAAACATAATAAATTGGGTCACGTTAAAATAATAACTTCTGCCGCAACGCATGGTTTTTTATTGTTTATGGTAGGAGAACCTGAAACCATAGTTGCTCAAATACAGGTTGGAGTTGAAACTCATGAAAAATTGCTTGGAATTAAACCTTCGGGAATATGGCTGCCGGAATGTGGGTATACCGCAGGTTTTGATGCTATTTTAAGCAGATACGGAATATTTTATACTTTCTTAGACCAGCACGGAATAGAAATGGCTTTTCCGGAACCGCCAAACGGTTGTTTTTCACCTGTCGTTACACCTTTTGGGCTTGTCACTTTTGGAAGAGACCCTGAAAGTTCAAGACAGGTTTGGTCGAGTAAGGAAGGGTATCCGGGAACTCCTATTTATAGAGAATTTTATAGAGATATTGGATTTGACCTTGACCTGCCTCACCTGACTCCGTTAAAGCATGGAAGTATTAAGACGTTTACAGGATTAAAATATTATGCTATTACCGGCACCGGAACTTATAAAGAAGCCTATAGACCCGGCGCAGCAAAGAGAAAAGCCTTGGAACATGCCGAGCAGTTCACATATAACAGGGTATTGCAAGGGAATTCTTTAAAAAATGCGATGGAAGAACCACCTGTAATAGTTTCTATGTACGATGCCGAATTATTTGGACACTGGTGGTTCGAAGGTCCTTGGTGGTTAGAATCTGTTTTTAGAAAGTTAAATAACAACAGTGAGATAGAATCTGCATCCGCAGAAGATATATCTAAAAAAGCTCTTTCTAAAGTAAAATCTAAAAACGGAATGCTTTATAGTCCTGAAGAGCGGGTATGGATTGCTCAGCCTGCCACATCTACATGGGGAGGCGGAGGTTACAGTGAGGTTTGGCTAAACGGTAAAAATGACCAAATCCAGCAATTTTTATCAGATGTGTCAATAAAATTAATAGATATATGTAAAAACAGGTATGATGAGGTAATTTACGGCGAGGCGCTAAACCAAGCCGCCAGAGAATTAATGCTTGCAGAATCCAGCGATTGGCCGTTCCTGCTTTCTACGGGACAGGCTGTAAGCTACTCGGAAAGGCGTGTTAAAGCGCATTTGATAAGGGCAGGAAAATGCATATCCATGGCAATAGGAACCGAGTCATTTGACCAACAATGGTTTGATGATATATGCTATAAAGATAATATATTTCCGTGGATTAATGCTAAAGAACTCTATGGGAATGATATCTGTAATTAAATAATACTATATAGATACTGCTATAAAAACAATGCTATATTAAATACTGCTAAAATTAAATAATGCTAAATATATTATGGAGGCGTATAGGTTTAAATTTATAAATAATTAATTATATATTTATATATAGTATATAGTTATATATATTTAAACTGACGGTTTTAACTAATTAATGAATCTAATTTTATGGTGGCATATGCATCAGCCTGATTATAGAACTCATAATAATGAATTTATGCTCCCATGGGTTTATCTTCATGCTATAAAAGATTATATAGATATGCCTCTTAACATTATGTCTGTAGAAGGTCTTAAGGTTAATATAAATATAACCCCGGTGTTGATTGACCAGTGGCAGGATTACAATTTACGATTGGAGTCAGCCTTAAAAGAAAAAAACGCTCAAAAAATTGAAAATCTTCTGCCTGATAAATTTCTTAAGCCATTAGCTTTTGATAAACTCACAGACGAATGGCGAAAATGGATGGTAAAATATTATAAGTGGGCTAATAAAGAAAGGATGATCGAAAGATTTGAGCCCTATAAAAGATTAGTTGAACTTTCATCGATAGATGACTATAAGTTGCATTATTTAAACGATTCATATTATTTTGATTTAGCAGTTTGGTTTCATCTTGCATGGTGCGGAGAGTGGATTAAAAGATATGATCCCGTGATAAGGCAACTGATAAACAAGGAATACGGATATACATATCATGATAGAATGCTTTTATTGAGCAGGATATCCGAATGGCTGAAGTACGGACTGTCTTTATACGGGCAGCCTTATGTAAAAGGAGCGGAAATTTCCCCGCTGCATCCTGATTACCCTTCTATTTTAATAGATAAAACTGTTTTAGGCGACCTTTCTGAAAAAAAGAAAGGGGAATATGAAGTTACTTTTACACCCTATTATCATCCGATATTGCCGCTTTTGCTCGATATTAACGCGGGAAGCACCATAGCCCAAATCACTGGAATACAATACGAATCGGTTGAATTAAACGCATACCCCGATGGACTGGCAAGTGCAAAAGAAAATATAAAAAGAATTGACAATTATTATAAAAAGGACAGCAAGCTTTTTAATATAAAAGCTGTCTGGCCTTCAGAAGGTGCTGTATCACCTGAAACGCTCAATTTATTTACGGAAGAAAAAATTAACTTTTGCGCAAGCGGCGAAGAAGTATTAAGCAATTCTCTGGGAGTAGATGTTCATAAATCTGTTTCAATGGAAGGACGCAATATAATTCCGCTTTATAAAATTTATAAATGGAAGAATTCATCCTTAAAAATAGTATTTAGAGATTCCGGATTATCAGATATTATAGGATTTACCTATGCTAAATGGAGAGGCGACGATGCTGCAAACGATTTTGTAAACAGGCTCAAAGAAATAGACAAGGCTGATAAAAATGCGGTCGTTTCAATAATTATGGATGGCGAAAATGCATGGGAATATTATTTTGAAAACGGATTTTATTTTTTAAAAGATTTATATGAATTGTTTATACAAACTAATGAAATTAATCTGCTTACGGTAAAAGACGCTTTTGAAACTGAAGAATCCCTAATTTTAGATAATATTTATCCGGGTTCATGGGTTAACGGAAATTTACAGATGTGGATAGGAGAAAAGCAAAAAAATTGTGCATGGACGCTTCTTGCAAATGCCAAACAAGAATTTTTGAAGTGGAAGAAACATATTAAAGATGAAATCGCGATTAAAAAAGTTGAAGAACAGATATTAAAGAGCGAGGGGTCTGACTGGTTCTGGTGGCTTGGCGACGATAATCCGCTCCTGTCTCAATCAATGATGGAAACAGTTTTCAGACGACATCTGAAAAGCGTCTATGTTCTTATGGATAAAAATCCTCCTGCTATTTTAGATGATACCTTGGTTAGTTCAAAAGTTGTATCAAATTTAAATATTGCAGAAATGGGCGGAATTATGAAAAGAGGGAAATCATAATTGACAAATTTTTTATTAGGTTTTCACTGTCATCAGCCTGTCGGTAATTTTGAATCCGTTTTAAAAGAGGTACACGACAAATCTTACAGTCCGCTTATAAGAACTCTTTTAAAATATGATTCATGTAAGTTTTGTTTGCATATATCGGGTTATCTGCTTGAATGGATTGTTAAGAATGACTATGAATTAATAAAACTTATAAGAGAAGGCGTAGCTTGGAACAAAGTTGAAATGTTGGGCGGCGGCTATTATGAACCTATACTTGCATCTATTCCGCTAAGCGATAGGATAAAGCAGCTTGAAATGTTAAATAAAGCAATTAAAAAATATTTTGGTGTTTATCCTAAAGGCGCATGGGTTACCGAAAGAATCTGGCAGCCTGATATTATTGAATCGCTTAATGAAGCCGGGCTCGACTATGTTTTTTTAGATGATTTTCAATTTTTTCAATCAGGCGTTGATGCGAACAATATAGATAAAATTTTCTTAACTGAATATAATGGAAAATACATCAATCTATTTCCAATTCACGAAAGATTAAGATATAAAATCCCTTTTGCCGAACCGAATGAATCGGTTAGCGAAGTTTTACATATTAAAGGCAGGGTTTCTCGGCTTTCCGTTATGATTGACGACGGAGAAAAAATGGGAAGCTGGCCGGACACATACGAGTGGGTTTATGGCAGGGTATTTAAAAACTCCGGACAAAATTACGAAGATGGCGCCGGCAATGAAAACATCGGCAAAAATAGCAATAATAATGGCAATAGCAATAACAATATTGATGATAACAGCAACAGCAATATCAATAGCAATAGCAATGTCAATAGCAATAACGGCTGGTTAGATAAATTTTTAGTAAATATAAACAGTCCGGCAAGCAATATTAAGATGAAATTGCCCTCAGAACTTATTAGCGAAAATTTTTCCAGACAACTTGCTTATTTGCCTATGTCAAGCTATAGAGAAATGGGTGAATGGACTTTGCCTATAGAGAAAAGATTTAAATATGTTTATACAAAAGAAAAATATCCGGACGCTGCATTAGCAGGAGGATTATGGCACAATTTTTTTATTCATTATCCTGAATCCAATCTATTACATAAAAGAATGCTTTATTTAAGTGGCAAAGTTAATACGCTGTTCACAGAATTTCCTGAGATAGGAAATCTTTCGGATTATAAAAAGTTAAAAATAGAGCTTTTTAAATCACAGGCAAATGATGCTTACTGGCATGGTGTCTTTGGCGGAATTTATTTGCCTCACTTAAGAAAAGCTATACAAAATTCATTGATTAAAGCCTCTGTGCATTATGATTTGATTGCCGATGAATTAATACAATCACGCTGCAACGCTCGCAATAATAATACTGATAAAAATTATAATAATGTTAAAACAGAAATAGATATATATGATTTTGATGCTGACGGTGAATTAGAATACCAGTTAAGAAATAAATTTTGGCAAGCGGTATATAAACCTTCCGTGTCACAAATTATTGCTCTTGATTATATTGTAAAAGGCATGGTCAATCCTTTTGGAGATATTTTTTGTTTGCATGATGAATATGATTTGCATATTATCAAAGATAAACTGAATATACGGAATGAACTTGATGAAAACAAAAAAATAGATGAAAATGAAGCTAATGTTCCGCATACTATTCATGACAATACTAAGATTCCGGAGGGTTTAACAGGTAAAGATTTCATAACCAGGAATGGGTTAATGCCACATTTTCAACTGCTGTATAACGGCTCAGATTTAAATTTTAATTTAAAATCGATTAAAAATAAAAACGGTATCTTTGTCATAAAATCTGAAGGATATATGAGAGAAGATAAAGATGAAAATGAAAAAGAAAAAGAAGAAAAATGTGAAGAAAGAAACTGCGGAAGAAACGGTATTGAAAAACAGATTTATAAAGACAATGTATTTCAGGAAAAGCGTAAAAATAAAATTTTGTTAAATTTAGAAATAACTGTATCTGATGCTGTGCGCTATCGCATTACTATTAATAATGACAATAAAGACAATAAATACTTACTAAAAGATTTGTCCTTATTTTTTAGATTTTCGTTTGCAGGCGGCGATGGTCCTGCTACTTACATAAAACCCGACGGTAAAAATGTTTACGGCTTGCGTGAAAATCTTATTAATATACCGGTTGATTCGCCGATAGAATTAGGTGATTCCTACTGGGGAGGCAATCTGAAAGCGTTTGTCAGCACAAACGGATATGCAAATTATAAAGCAAATGAAGATGATAATATTAATAAAAAAAATATTAATAAAGTTCATGTTAATGAAGGTAATCTTAGTGATGATAATAACGTTAATGCGGGTGATGTTGATGAAGACAATGATATTAATGCAGATGATGTTATTACAGATATTGTTGATAAAGTTCGTGTCAATGCCGGTAATGTTAATGTTGGAGATACCTATTATACACCCCTGTTAAATTGTTCCCCAATTACAACTGTTTCAATTTATGAAGGCGGTTACGAAAAAATATTTCAGGCATCGGAACTTAATATTTTTTGGAATATAGAAAAAAGTGTTATTTCAGATATAAATATTGAATGGAAAGTGGAAAAAAATAAAGCAAAAATAGCCACATAATTAATAAACAATTATTTAATTTAATTGGAATTAATTGGAAACACTGATTGTTATTAGTAAACTACTATCCAATTAATATGTCCAATTAAACAATTAAAATATGTCATAATTAGCTCTATCTAACTAACATAATTAATATACAATTAAATAAGGATTGTAAAATTGAATAATTTTAATGACGAAATATGGTTTGTTGCCCCTGAAATGGCTCCATTAGTTAAAGCGGGCGGTTTGGGTGATGTCATTGGAAGTCTTCCTAAGTATCTTATAAAATTAGGTATGAATGTCAAAGTTGTTATACCTGCTTATAAATTTATTGATTACGGACAATTTGTGCAGTTTGAAGAAGATTTACCTGCGGGAAGGGTTTATTTTGGAGATATCCCTTTCGATTTTGGCATAAGCAAGGCTAAAACTAAGGACGGAATCCCCCTAATTTTTATCAAACAGGACCATTTTTTCGGAAGAGATGATGTTTATGGTCCGCATGGCGGGACGGTGGGTTATCGCGATAATTTGTGGAGATTTTCTCTTCTTGCCCATGCCGCCGTTCATTGCATGAAAATACTTGGTATTCCTAAAATAGTACATTCTCACGATTGGTCGGGCGGACTTGTACCCGCAATTATTAAGCAGACTTTTAATGAAAGCGCTCGACCCAAAATTGTTTTTACGGTGCATAATCTTGGATATCAAGGTGTATATCCGATTGATGATTTATACGATATTGGAATTGATTTTAAATTTAATTCTTCGAATGCCTTTGAACATTTTGGGACATTTAATGCTTTAAAAGGCGGGCTTCTTTTAAGCGATGCTGTTACTACTGTAAGTCCGTCATATGCAGAAGAAATTACAATGCCTCATAGAGGATTCGGGCTTGACGGGGAGTTGAGGTATTTAAGGGAAAATGGAAAACTGTCCGGTATTTTAAACGGGATTGACGAAGAATACTGGAACCCTAAGGACGACGGTTTCTTAAATGTTAATTTTAATGGAAAAAAAGACAGACCTTATAATTTTAATGATTACGACAGCTGGAAAAATTTTAAAGAAGAAAATAAAAAAGCGTTGTTTTCAGAAATAGGACTTAAATTTAAAAAAAATAGCAGTGGCAAGCAGCTTCCAGTTCTCGGAATTGTTAGCAGATTAACGGAAGAAAAAGGTATAGATGTTTTTATAGATACTCTTTTTAACTGGAATGACTTTCCATTTCATGTTTTAATTTTAGGAACAGGGAAACATTTTATAGAAAAAAAAGCGTTGTACCTGCAGGAATTTTACAAAGATAAAGTCTATGCTAAAATAGGCAGATTTGATGAAGCGCTGGCGCACAAAATTTATGCTTCATCCGATATTTTTATTATGCCCTCAAGAACAGAACCATGCGGATTATCTCAAATGATTTCAATGAGATATGGCGGTGTAATTTTGGCAGGCGATACGGGAGGACTTCACGATACTGTGGCAGATTTAAACAGAGATAGTGAATACGGCAATGGAATAGCCGTTCAGCACATCGACACCCACGCTATTTCATGGGCGTTGGACAGATTATACAATCTCTATTATGAAAAAAACTGGGGGCAGTTTGTTATTAATAGCGTTAATTCCGACTTTAGCTGGAATGCTTCCGCATTAAAATATATAGATTTATATAATAAAATTTTGTAAAATACATATAAGAGAATGTAACTATATAAAACAGCAAATAATCTTGTATAATAAAAATATTAAATATTATAATTTAATATATATATACAATTACAAGTGTGGGGCGGGCGTGATTAGGCTGACACGCTGTATATAACTATAATATTTTTTCTTTATTAAGTTTTGATGTTTATATAAACACAACAAATAATCTGACACGCTGTGTATCTATGTAACTATAATATTTTTTCTTTATTAAATTAAGGTTTAATGTTTGTATAAACACAACAAATAACATAATGTGATGTGCTGCAGTCGATAATCCCGTTAATTCCAAAATGTGCGGTGCGGCAGCAATGAAAGCTAAAATTAATGAACGCTATTCTTATTGCAAAAATTACGGCTATTTTATTTGCCAGTTTATTTTTAGTTGTTTTAGCCTTAAAAAAACCTTCATTAAAAGATTTTTTTGAAAGAGCGTCGCTTGTCGGCATATTTTTATTTGCTCTTTTTATACCAATCAAAGACGGATTTGCAATTTTTGGGATGATTTTTGCAATTATTTTTTTTATTGCATTCCGCATTTCTAAAAGAGATTTTAAATTACCATATACAGTTTTTAATAAGCCTATTATTATATATATATTGATAGTTGTTCTTTCCTTTTTATGGACTTACAGTTTTAGCGACAGCATAAACGAAGGTGGAGAAATTTTATATTTTTTTGCATTTTTTTTTGTAGTAGCAGAATTGCTAAACACATATAAAAGGATTATGTTTATAGTTTATACATTTGCGTTTTCAATAACAATCGCTATTTTTTACGGTTTTTTTCAAGGTATTTTTATTAATTCGCTTCATTCCGCAAGTAGAGTAACCGGACTTATAGGCAACTGGGACGGTTATCCGGTTCAGATTTCATATGGCATAGTGCTGTTTCTTTCCTTATACATGCTGAAATTTAACGGCACAAAAATAAATAAGATAAATAAGATAAATAAGATAGGTGAACTTGGTAAGCTTGTTCAACTTGATGAGCTTGAACTGCATAATCTTAATAATCAAATTAATCAGGTTAATCGGGAGGGAGCGTCCGGGATTTATGACGGTTTTCCGCTTAATAATCAAATTAATCAGGTTGATAAGAGCGATAAAAATAAATACGCAGAATATAAACTTACACTTAGCGGTATCATATTCCATATAAAAGAATTATATGCCAAAATTGTAAATAACAAAGTTATACGAAATTCTTTAATAAGTATCATAATTTTCACTGGTTTAATTTCTATTATTCTTTCTAAAGCAAGGTCCGCATGGATTGGAGTTTTCCTCGGGATATTTATCATAATGTTTTTAAAGTCAAAAAAAGTATTTGTTACGGCTCTAATAATAATTTTTATATTTAACGCAGGTTTTTTATATGCTTCTAAAAGTTTCAGAAGCAGAATATTTGCAATGTTTAATCCTCAGATTTATTTATGCGAAGTCAAAGGACATGGAGATATAGAAAGCCATATAGCCTTGGTGGAATCCGCCGCAGCTGTTTTTTTTAAACATCCGTTAACCGGTGTTGGCGTGGGTGCTTTTTCCAAATATTTTAATACTCATAAAAATGTACATTTTCCTTATTATTATAATCCTAAAACCGGGGAAAAAAAATATGATACTTATGATAATTGGCCGGAAAACGGCTATATGCAGACGCTGGCGGAAACAGGAATATTCAGCTTTATCGTATTAATGTGGTTATTTTTTTTGGGATTAAAAGAACCGATTGAATTATATATAAACTCCAAAGACGTTTTTGTTAAAAAAATGTCTATTATGACTGCTGGAATGAGTATGGTATTCTACGGCTCTTTCATCGGAATTTCTAATATGTCCAATGACCAGCTGACGGATCTCTGGCTTTTATTTCTTGCAATTTTCGCTTCCGTTTCAAATATGTCTAAAAATTCCGGCAAAGATTATTAAGTTCAGTATTATGAAAATATACGGAATATAATATAATATAAATAAATATATATTATTATGCTCTCTCAAAAAACAAAATATTGTCTGATTATCTTTAATATAACTAATTAATATAATTAATATAATTAATATCAGAAAACCGTATTATGAAAATATGCGGAATATAATATAAATAAATATATATTATTATGCTCTCCCAAAAAAACAAAATATTGTCGAATTATCTTTATATTGTAGATTTGTTTTTTATCGTAGCGGCATACTTTCTTGCCTATTTTACCGCTAATATTATAGACCCGTTTATTGTAGGATTTGGTTTGTTGCAGCTATATAACTATATCTGGATGCTTATTCCAATTGCATTCATATTTTATTTTTACCTAATTATATTTAGTTTTCATAAAGATTTGTTTATTCAAAAAAATATCGCAGTTCAATTTTTAAAAAGTTTTGAATTGACTTTTGTGGCAATATTAACTTTTTACGGCATTTTGTTTATGCTGAGAGTCCATTATGTATCAAGACTTTTTATCGGATATTTCGCGATTTACGTGTTTTTGTTTTTAGTTATTTCAAACTATATAAGCAAAAAGATATTAAAAACATTTAAACAGCGCGATTATTCTTTAAGAACAATATTAATAGTAGGCGATATTCATTCATCGGATAAAATAGAAAAAACAATTAAAAAAAACGAATATTTAGGGTTGAAATCGGCAGGCATAATAAACAAAAATAACATTCAAATTATTCCCGATTTTGTTATTAAGCATCCTGTAGACGAGGTAATATTTGATGTCAATGAAGATGATTTAAACGATATAAAAGAATTAACTCTTCTTTTAGAAGAAATGGGTATCACTGTTAAAATTGTTACAAAATTTATTCCTTTTAAGTATTCGAAAATATCATTTGAAAAAATAGATGATTTACCTATGCTTTCATTTTATACCGCTCCTGAAGATGAAATACTGCTTCTTATAAAACGGTTTATAGATATTATAGGTTCATTAGCAGGTATGATACTGTTTTCTACTCCATCGGTAATAATAGCGCTCTTAATTAAATTTTCGTCTAAAGGGCGCATTATTTATAAAAGCAAAAGAGTCGGTCTTCACGGAAGACTTTTTACTTTCTATAAATTCAGAACCATGATTGAAACAAGTGATGCAATGAGGGAAGAATTAAGGAAAAAATTTAACCCGAACGGAATAGAAGTAAAACTTGAGGATGACCCAAGATTGACATGGATAGGTAAAATATTGAGAAAAACCAGTTTAGATGAGTTGCCCCAATTTTACAATGTGCTGCGCGGCGATATGAGTATAGTAGGACCGAGACCTCCTATGCCGGACGAAGTCGCTAAATATTCACTTGTCCAGAGAAGACGTTTGTCTATGAAACCCGGAATTACGTGTCTGTGGCAAATAAGCGGAAGGAGCAAACTAAGTTTTGAAGATAGAGTAGTGCTAGATTTAAAATATATTGACAACTGGTCTTTAAAACTCGATTTTATTATTTTATTTAAGACTATACCTGCGGTTATATTTGCGCACGGCGCTATGTAAATTTTTATTCATTTTTATTGCCTTTTATTGAGACATATTAACTCTATTGTCAGCCGCACCGTTTATGTGTTTATGTAAATTTTTTTATTCACTTTTTTTGTTTTTTATATTAGTATATTCAAAATATAATATAAAAGTATAATATCAAACTATAACATTAAACTAAAATTATAATATTCAAAATATAACTTTAAACTATAACATTAAACTAAAATTATAATATTCAAAATATAATATTAAACTATAACATTAAACTAAAATTATAATATTCAAAATATAATATTAAACTATAACATTAAACTAAAATTATAATATTCAAAATATAATATTAAACTATAACATTAAAATATGATATTCAAAATACAATATTAAACTATAACATTAAAATATGATATTCAAAATATAATTTCAACGTATAATATCAAAGTATAATTTTTTTTAAATTAATAAAATTATTTGGAGGCTGCATGCAACCGCAAGGATTAAGTCTTACCTACAAAATTTTAAAATCTCATTTAATTAAAGGAAATTTAAACCCTGGCGAAGAAATCGCCATAAAAATAGATAGGACCCTGACCCAAGATGCCACGGGAACAATGGCATATCTTCAATTTGAAGCTATAGGAGTACCACGCGTACAGACAGATTTATCAGTCAGCTATATTGACCATAACACGCTGCAGACCGGTTTTGAAAATGCCGATGACCACAAGTTTTTACAGACGTTAGCGTCAAAATACGGTATATTCTATTCAAAAGCCGGTAATGGAATTTGTCATCAGGTAAATCTGGAAAGATTCGGTGTTCCGGGAAAAACGCTTTTGGGTTCAGATAGTCATACTCCCACTGCTGGCGGCGTCGGCATGATTGCAATAGGCGCAGGCGGTCTCGATGTTGCAGTTGCAATGGGCGGAGGTGCTTTTTATATGGCGGCTCCGAAGGTAGTTTTAGTAAAACTTTCAGGTAAATTAACCGACTGGGTTTCGGCTAAAGATATAATTCTCGAACTTTTAAGAAGACTTACCGTTAAAGGCGGAGTAGGTAAAATTTTTGAATACGGCGGGGAAGGTGTAAAAAGTTTATCTGTCCCTGAAAGAGCTGTTATAACAAATATGGGGGCAGAACTTGGTGCAACGACATCCATTTTTCCAAGCGATGAAAAAACTTTAGAATTTCTTAAAGCGGAGGGCAGGACGGAAGATTATACAGCCGCCTCCGCTGATGATAATGCAGTTTACGACGAAGTTATAGAAATAGATTTATCGTCTTTAGAACCTATGGCGGCAAAGCCGCATATGCCTGACAACGTGGTTAAAGCCAAAGAATTAAAAGACATAAAAGTAGACCAGGTAGCCATAGGAAGTTGCACTAATTCATCTTATGCCGATTTAATGACGGTATCTGCTATTCTTAAAGGCAAAAAAGTGCATCCCGATGTTAGCCTTGTAATATCCCCCGGTTCTAAACAGGTTTACGAAATGATAGCAAAAAACGGCGCTCTGGCAGAGCTTATTTCATCAGGCGCAAGAATACTTGAATCAACATGCGGACCGTGCATAGGTATGGGGCAGGCGCCGCGTTCAGGCGCAGTTTCCTTGAGAACATTTAACCGTAATTTTGAAGGCAGAAGCGGAACGAAGGATGCAAGTATTTACCTTATTTCCGTGCAAACTGCGGCAGCTTCCGCATTAACAGGATATATAACAGACCCGCGCGCGCTCGGAAAAGCTCCTGAAATTAAAATGCCGGAAAAATTTTATATTGATGATTCAATGATTTTACAGCCATCAACAGAACCTGACAGGGTTGAAGTTTATAGAGGACCGAATATCAAGCCATTGCCGATAAAAGAAAAATTGTCTGAAATCATTGACGGAAAAGTTTTGCTTAAAATAGGAGATAATATAACCACCGACCATATTATGCCTGCAGGCTCAAAAATACTTCCTTTGAGGTCAAACATACCAGCAATTTCAAAATATGTTTTTGAATCTATTGACCCCACCTTTTCAGAAAGAGCATTAAAGGAAAAAGGCGGATTTATAGTTGCAGGCGAAAACTACGGGCAGGGTTCAAGCAGGGAGCATGCGGCGCTTGCCCCGATGTATCTCGGTGTTAAAGCAGTTATTGCAAAATCTTTTGCAAGAATTCATTTTGCAAATCTTGTTAATTTCGGTATATTGCCTTTAACATTTGACAATATTGCCGATTATGATAAAATTGAACAGGGAGATTTATTAGAAGCCCAAAATATTTTAAGAGAATTGGATGAAAAAAAGCCAATTAAATTTATTAATAAAACTAAAAAAGAAGAATATATTTTTAAATATAATTTAACAGACAGACAGATTAATATAATAAAAGAGGGCGGTCTTCTTAACGAAACTAAAAATTCTAAAAATTGATGCAAGCAAAAGAATTTAACAAAAATATAAAAAAAGTTTTAATTTCGTACAAAAAAAATGCTCAAGAAGCCTATAATGCGGCAGTTTATATAAGTAAACTCATAGAGAACAAACATATAACAACTGTTGTAAGACCTAGCATGGATATAGCTGCCGCTGATTTAAGCGATGTTGGTCTAGTTGTTGTTCTTGGCGGTGACGGCACTCTTTTAATTACTTTTGGAAATGTATTTCCTTTAGAAGTTCCTGTGATAGGAATAGATTTTGGAAGTCTGGGTTTTTTAGTTGAAATATCCGACAACAATAAAACAGAAGCGATTGAAAAATTTTTTGATGGCACACTGAAGTTTAGAGAGCGTATTGCTTTAGATATTACGGTGCGCAAAAGCGACGGCAGTATAATCAATTATGTTGCTCTAAATGAGGCTGTTATAGCGCGCGAACAAAGCATACATGCTAGAATTATTAATATTAAAGTCTGTATTAACGATACATGGCTTAATGATTACAGGTTAGATGGACTCATAGTGTCTACCCCGACAGGTTCCACCGCTTATTCTTTAGCCGCAGGCGGTCCAATAGTTTTTCCGGATTTGGAGGCTTTTATAATCACGCCTATTTGTCCGCATATGCTTTCCAATAGACCTATCATAGTTAACTCAAATGAATTATTAAGGGTAAGATTTGCACCTCAAGACAATAAGCTCTTTATATCTGTCGACGGTAGGGACGGGGTCAAATTAGAAGACGGCGACGAGGTTTACGTTAAAAGACATCATACCAAATTTTATTTGGCTGCATCTTTTAGTATGAGTTATTGGGATATTTTAAGAGCTAAATTAAAATGGTAAAATTTAACTTACAATTATTCAGAGATTTTTTAAATTAAAAATAAACGGCAGTTAATGAATATTCAGAGATTTTTTAAATTAAAAATAAACGGCAGTTAATGAATATTCAGAGATTTTTTAAATTAAAAATAAACGGCAGTTAATGAATTTTATTTAGTATTTTATTTAGCTATGTTAAAAAAATTATATATTAATAATTTTGCAACAATAGATTCTTTGATATTAGAATTCGGTCGGAATCTTAATATATTGAGCGGAGAAACCGGCGCAGGCAAAAGCATAATAATAGAGTCTATTAATTTTTTATTCGGAAAATCAAAAAATGTTGGCAATGTTATAAGAACAGGCGAAAATGAAGCTTATATAACCTGTATTTTCGATATAGGAGAGGAAGAAATATATAAAATTATAAATTCCATTCTGGAAGAATGCGGAATAGGAATTGGCGACGATGAAATCTTAATTAAAAGAACGGTAAATTTATCCGGCAAAAGCAAATATTTTATAAATAATGAGCCTGCTAATAAAACAGTTGTTGAAAAATTGAGCGAAGTTTTAGTTAATATTTTTGGACAGAATGATAAAAGATTTTTAATTTCCAACGACAGTCAGCTTGCTTTTTTAGACGAATATGCCGGCAATCAGGCTTTACTGTCAGATATTAAGCAATTATACAAAGAAATAAATGAAATTGAACATAAGTTAAATGAATTATATAAAAAAGCCGAAGATATTTCCAAGATAAAAACTATTAATTCATATATAATTTCTGATGCCGAAAGACTTGAAATTTCATCAGATAAAGATGAAGAAAATATAAAAGACGAACTTACAAGATTAGAAAATATTAATAAAATTAAAGAACTGATTTTGGCAGCATCAGATTTAATTGATAATGAAGAAACCGGAATTTTAAAAAATTTAAATATGCTCATTGCATTATTTGAAAAATTAGAAATAATAGACCCTCAGATTAGAAAAGATAATAATCTAAAAAATGCTTTTGAAGCTAAACTTTTAATAGAGGATACATCGGTTGCTTTAGAAAAACGTTCTTCTTTTGATTACGACGAAGAAAGACTTAATATATTAAGAAATAAACTTGATTTGATTATAACAATAGAAAATAAATACGGTTTTAAAAATATAAAAGAGTTTCTGGAGGGGTTTCAAAAAGCTAAAAACGAAATATATGACGCAAATCTTACTGATGAAAAAATTGCAGAGTTAAAAAATAAACTTGGAGAAAAAAAGATTGAATATCTTAATATTGACAAAAAGTTACTAAAAAATCGCACGGAAGCGTCAAAAAAACTTGAAAAAGAAATTGCGGATGAACTTTCTTTTCTTGGTATAAAGCCGGTATTCGTTATAAAGGTCGAGCATTCCAATTTTGATAATGGTTATTCCGAAACCGGACTTGCAAAAGCAGTATTTTTGTTTTCCGCAAATCCCGGGGAAGAACCGAAACCATTGTCAATGATAGCTTCGGGGGGCGAGCTTTCAAGGGTTAGTCTATGTATGCTCAAGGTCGTGAATTCCAAAAAAAACGCAGGCTGCATGATTTTTGATGAAATAGATTCGGGTATTGGCGGCGAAGTAGGAGATTTTATCGGTGATGCTTTAAGAAAAATTTCTGAAAACAGTCAGGTTATATGTATTACGCATCTTGCCCAAGTAGCTTCATGCGGACAAAAGCATCTGTTTGTTTATAAAACTGTTAAAGACGGCAGAACATATACATTAATAAAAGACCTTGATACAACCGAAAGAATTGTAGAAATAGCAAGAATGCTTTCCGGAGATACTGAAAGTGAAGCGTCGCTTACGCATGCTAAAGAAATTTTGAAAAGAAAAGGCTTTATTGAGTGAAACGTCTCTATCACATTCCAAAGAAATTTTGAAAAGAAAAGGCTTTATTGAGTGAAACGTCTCTATCACATTCCAAAGAAATTTTGAAAAGAAAAGGCTTTATTGAGTGAAACGTCTCTGACGCATTTTAAAGAAATTTTAAAGGAAAAAGTTTTTTATTATATGACATTAAAATATTAATAACACAATTCTAATTATAACGTTATAACTTGATAAAAATTACGAGAAACTTTATTATAATTATAACGTTATAACTTGATAAAAATTAGGAGAAATTTTATTGTATAAATCAGGAAAAGAACGGTTTGAAAAGGCGGGCATAGATATTTATTTTCCGTCAAAAATTGAAATAGAAGAGGACAATAACAAAATAGTGGTATTCAGAAAAGCTCTTATGTGCGATGTCAAGAGCCTTTATAATCTGTTTTCCGAATATTCAAAAGCCGGAGAAATGCTCCCCAGGTCTATGATTGATATATATGTGCATTTGAGAGATTATTATATTGCAGAGATTGAGACGGAGGGGGAAGAGGGCAGAGGATACGAGCTTGTCGGAGCGTGCGCACTCAGTATTGTATGGGAAAATTTGGCGGAAATAAGGTCTTTAGCCGTAAAAAAACCTTACACAAGAAAAAGAATAGGCACGGAACTCATAAGAAAATGTTTAATAGAAGCGAATTTTTTTAAAATTTCAAAAATTTTCGCTTTAACTTATAAACCTCAGTTCTTTATAGCTAACGGCTTCAAAATAATTGAAAAATCAGAGCTTCCCCATAAAATATGGAGCGACTGCATTAATTGTGTTAAGTTTCCGGATTGCGACGAAACTGCGGTTATGTTTGAACTGGAAGTGAATATTAATATTAAATAGACATAAATGTTATTTTGTAATATAATTTAAAATTATTCAAAGTTTTATGCGAGTAATAATTTATGTTTTATCTAACCAAATTTCATATGCTACGGCAGCTTATAATTTATGTTTTTATAAGCGATAACTAATAACCTATAAGTAATGATTTATATTTTTTTTGTAATATAAAAATAAAATGGTCTGGGAGGACATTGAAAATATGTTTAATATTTTTGGCGGTGGAAATTCCGCAGATGAGATAAAACAAATTAATCCTGAAGAGGCGCTTAAAATCATCGAAAAAAATAAAGGAGAAAAAACTCTTATATTGGATGTTCGCGAACCTCATGAATTTAAGGGCAATTTAGGACATATTAAAAATGCGCAGCTTGTTCCGTTGAAACTGCTGCCGCTTAAAGTAAAAGAACTTGAAAAAAATAAGGAAGACGATATTATTGTTGTCTGTCACAGTGGCGCCAGAAGCTATTCGGCTTGTAACATTTTAAAAAGGCACGGATTTAAAAATGTATATAATCTGAAAGGCGGAATGATACTCTGGAAAAAATTAGGTATGATTTCGCATAACGATTAGACCGTAAAGTGTCAACTGCTCCGTCCTAAAGGACGGAGCTTGTACCGTGAGATACGAAGCAAGAGTTGATAAGGGAGATTAAATTATGTTTAATCAACAGTTATTTAAGAGAACCGTTAAGGCACGCACCTTCGGGTATCACGCAAGCCCGACGCTCTGCGGTTTGCTGTTAAACGAAAGACCAAAGTCTCGGTGCGGCATACTTAAAAACCTTAAATAACAATCCCGAGGCGGAACTAACTCTTGTAAAAGTAGGTAATCAGTGATGGTTTATGTTATAACCGCAATATATATTTATATTAATTTTATCTAATTAATTGTAATAAAAAATTATGAAATTATGAAAACAATTAACGATACCGAATCTGCAAATAATGATTTTTATGTTTTTGTTGTTTCAGATTCAACAGGTGAAACTGCGGAGAAGGTTGCGAGAGCGGCAATGTCCCAGTTTGATGTCAGCAATGTGCGATTAAAAAGATTTTTACTTGTTGATTCTGCACAAAAAATAAGAGAAATCATAACCGAAGCATCTAAAAAAAAAGCTATTATAATTTTTACGCTTGTTGAAGACGGGCTTAGAAATACTATGCTGCTTGAATCTAATAGCAGCTCTGTAATCAGTGTAGATATAATAGGACCTGTTCTAAATTCCATTTCAACGGTGTTAAATAAATCGCCCGAGCGAAAGCCGGGTCTTATTCACCGGGTTAACGACGAATATTTTAGAAGGGTGGATGCTCTAGAGTTTGCGGTAAAGCATGACGATGGTCAAAGAATAGACGAGATTGTAGATGCCGATGCTTTAGTGCTGGGAATATCCAGAACATCAAAAACTCCGCTCTGTTTATTTCTGGCGCAAAGGGGTTTTAAAGCAGCAAATATTCCAATAATAGACCATCAGGAGATAAATGAAATAATTTATAACATTCCGAAAGAAAAAATATTTGGGTTAATTTCCAGTCCTGAAAGAATAATGAGTTTGAGAAAAGAAAGACTCAAGAGGATGGGGATACCTTTTTCTTCGGACTATGTTATTAAAGATTCAATTGAAGAAGAAATTGAGTATTCCAAGGCTATTTTTACAAAATTAGGTATTCATTTTATTGATGTTACCGATAAATCCATCGAAGAAGTTGCCGCTGATATAATATCGTCAATAAATAATAAATAATAAATAATAAATAATGCACGATAAATAATTTTTATAATATACGTTATCTAATATATAATAAAATATAATAATATGATATATAGCATACAGTATTTATTAAATAACATTCAATATATAATACCATAGAATAATAGTTCATAAATAAAATAATATATAAAATAATAAATAAAATATTTTTTTGAAAAAGGGGAATAAAATTTAATGAATTTTGATGAAACTGTTTCTATGACTCAAGATTTTGCGAATACGAAGGGTCTGGAGTATGAAATTTATTTATTTGATGCTAAAATTCTAAAAATGGAAGCCGAAGATTCTAAAATATCAAGTTATACAGATGCCGTATCAAACGGATTTTCATTAAGATTTAAAAAAAACAATAAAATAGCTTTTTCATATTGTTCAGGTTTGGATAAAGACAAAGCTGCCAACTCATTAAACAACTGCTTCAGTTTAATCGGATTAACAGAAGATAACGGTGATATTGTTTTTAGCAGCGCTAAAATAGATGAAAATAATTTAAGTAAAGATTTAGGTGTTTACAGCGATACTTTTTTCAATATCGATATAGAAGACAAAAAAAATAACCTTATAGAAATGGAAGCGGCGGCTTATTCTTTCGATAAGCGGATATACAAAGTAGATAAACCGTCATACAGCGAAGTTCTTATTGCTAAGCGCTTAGTCAACTCCTACGGCATTGACTTGTCTTCAAAAAAAACACACTACGAAATTTTTTTATCAGCTGCTTCAAAAAATAAAGACGAAAATGCTTCCGGTTACGATTTTGACGCTTCTTCAGAGTTTAGTTCTTTAAAGTTTAAGAAAGTTGCTATGAATGGAGCCAAAAAAGCCGTAGACCAGCTTGGTGCAAGGCTTGTAGAAAGTGGAAAGTACCCTATCCTTTTTGACAATATAACATCTTCGGAACTGCTTTCAATTTTAAAACAGTCTTTCTATGCAAGCAGCGTATATAAGAAAAAATCGCTCCTTGAAGGAAAAATAGATTGCAAAGTTTTTTCTGAAAAATTAACTGTAATAGATGACGGCACACTTTTTGGCGGCTCCGGAACGGATATTTTTGACGGTGAAGGAACGGTAATGCAGAAAAAAGTACTCTGTCATAACGGAGTTATAAAAACTTATCTGTATGATATAGAATATGCAAATAAGTTTAAAACTAAATCAACAGGAAATTCACGCCGTTCATCTCATAAAGAGCCGCCTGAATTAGGGAACACCAATTTTTTCATTGAAACCGGCAAAAAATCCTTTATAGACACTTTAAATTCTATTAAAGACGGATTGTATATTACGGAACTCATGGGTCTTCATATGGCTAAGCCGTACACTGGTGAATTTTCTCTCGGTGCTTCCGGTTTTTATGTAAAAAACGGTCAGTTTAATTTTCCCGTAAAAGGTATTGTTTTAAGCGGGAATATAATAAATTTATTTAATAATATTATTGAAATTGCAGATGATATACGTTTTATGGGCAATATCGGGTCTCCTTCGATTTTAATTGACGATGTTCAAGTATCGGGTAAATAACGGGTAAATAAAATATGGCTATGAATTTGCTGAAACAAATTTTTGGAACAAGTAATCAAAGAGAAATCAATAGAATAAGGCCCATAATTGAACAGATAAATTCTCTTGAAGAAAAATATGCTGCTTTTACCGATGACGAAATTAAAGGGATGACCTTTAAATTCAGGGAACTCCTTAAAGATTTGCCTGATGCGCAGCAGAATGAAAAATTAGATGAAATATTACCAGATGCCTTTGCGATAGGAAGGGAAGCATGCAAAAGAGCATTAAAAATGCGTCCTTTTGACGTTCAGCTTATAGGCGGCATTATTCTACATCGCGGTAAAATAGCGGAAATGGCGACCGGCGAAGGTAAAACCTTAGTCGCTGTTCTGCCTGCATATCTTAACAGCCTTGCCATGAGAGGTGTTCATGTTATAACCGTTAACGACTATCTTGCAAAAAGGGATTCTGAATGGATGGGAATGGCATATAAATTATTAGGGTTAAGTATCGGCGTAGTAACTAATGATTTAAGCGATGAAGACAGAAAAAAAGCCTATTGCAGCGATGTTACTTATGGAACTAATAACGAGTTTGGTTTTGATTATTTGAGAGATAATATGAAATATTCGCTTGACGATTATGTTCAGCGCGAATTAAATTACGTTATAGTTGACGAAGTTGATTCGGTTCTTATCGATGAAGCGAGAACCCCGCTGATAATTTCCGGGGAAGCCGAAGAAGCCACGGAGATGTATTATAAGGTAGATAAAGCTGTTTCTTTTTTAAAAGAAAATGAAGATTATACCGTTGACGAAAAGCTTAAAACTGCTATTTTAACGGAGAACGGCATTGAACTGATTGAAAAAACGTTAAATATTAAAAATATTTATGACCCAAGGCATCTTGAAACGCTTCATGCTGTTAATCAGGCTCTCAGAGCTCATGCCTGTTATTTTAAAGATGTGGATTATGTCGTAAAAGATAATGAGATTGCTATTGTTGACGAATTTACCGGCAGACTTATGACCGGCAGACGTTTCGGAGAAGGTTTGCATCAAGCAATCGAGGCTAAAGAAAATCTTACCGTGCAGGGTGAAAATCAAACCCTTGCGACTATAACATTTCAGAATTTTTTCAGAATGTATAGAAAACTTGCAGGTATGACAGGAACTGCAGATACTGAAGCCGAAGAATTTAAAAAAATTTATAATCTTGACGTGGCGGTTATACCGACAAATAAGCCTATGGTAAGAAAGGATTACCCGGACCTTGTTTTTGCGACTGAAACCGAAAAATTTTCAGCTGTTGCAGATGAGATTACAGAATTATATAAAAAAAGTCAGCCGGTTTTAATAGGTACCGTTTCAATAGAAAAGTCTGAAAAATTAGCCGCTTTACTGAAAAAAAGAGGGATACCGCATGCTGTTTTAAATGCTAAAAATCATATGAAAGAAGCTCAAATCATTGCTGCTGCAGGTCAGAGAAAATCGGTTACTATATCTACGAATATGGCAGGAAGAGGAACCGATATTGTTTTAGGGGAGGGTGTTACTGAACTTGGCGGTTTGCATGTTATCGGGACTGAAAGACACGAGGCGAGAAGAATAGACAACCAGCTGAGAGGACGTTCGGGAAGACAGGGTGATGTAGGGTCTTCACGGTTTTATGTTTCCCTGGAAGACGACCTTATGAGGATATTCGGCTCTGAACGGTTGTCGCCGTTTTTAGAAAAATTAGGTCTTAGAGACGGGCAGTCTATTGAACATCCTATGATATCAAAAGCAATAGAAAATGCTCAAAAGAAAGTTGAGGGTCATAATTTTGATATAAGAAAAAATTTAATCGATTATGATAACGTAATGAATAAACAAAGGGAGATAATTTATTCTTACAGAAAAAAAATATTGCAGGCTGAAAATTCAGACGAGATGCTCGCAGAAATTGTTTCCGATATTGAAACGATATTAGAAAACTATTTTGATACCTATATACCTATAAAAGAACACAATGAAAATTGGGATATAGAAGGGCTTAAAAATGTTATAAAAGCAGAATTAGCCATTGACTTATCATCATCACCGGCTATAACCGCAGACGAAATTAATGAACTGAGAAAACTAGACAGAAAATCATTATTTGAAAAAGTTCTTCTTATACTCAAAGAAATTATTGAATTAAAACTTGGAGAATTTCCGGAAGATGAGGCTCTCAATATAGAAAAAGCCCTTTATTTGCAGGCTGTAGATAATATATGGAAAGATTCGCTTACCTCATTAGAAGCTTTGAAAGAAGGAATCGGTCTCAGGGGTTATGCTCAGCAGAATCCGTTAATAGAGTACCAGAGAGAGGCTTATGAGCTTTTTATCAACATGCAGCTCCGTATGAAAGAAGAAGCTATAAATTCTTTCGCTACTATTCAGATAGAAGACGATATCACAGGTGAAGAGATACTCGAAGGCGCTGGTTTCGGTTCAGGAAATATGATGCTGACGCATGGGGGGTTTATAGGCGAAGAAGATGAAAATACGGTTAAACAAAAACCCATAGTGAAATCTAAAAAAATAGGTAGAAATGAACCATGCCCCTGCGGAAGCGGAAAAAAATATAAAAATTGCCACGGTAAAAATTTATAATTTATAATTTATAATTTATAATTTATAATTTATAATTTATAAATAATTAAATAATTAAATAATTAAATAATTAAATAATTAAATAATTAAATAATTAAATAATTAAATAATTAAATAATTAAATAATTAAATAATTAAATAATTAAATAATTAAATAATTAAATAATTAGGGATATACACTAATTAATCAATTAGAAATACTGTAGACAGATTTAAATTTGAACAATAATAAAATAAATATAAATAAAAATTTATGAAAATAGAAAATTATCTTTTTTCGGCAAAGGCTTCAGGATTAAAAAAAAACGGACAACTCGATTTGGCTCTGATTTTTTCTGATATCCCGCTGAGGGTGAGCGCCGTGTTTACAAAAAACAAGATTAAAGCTGCTCCGGTAACATTGTCAAAAAAAAATTCAAAAAATATTATCAGAGCTTTAATTGTTAATTCAGGCAATGCTAATGCTTGCACCGGAACAGACGGCATTAAAGACGCTAAAAAAGTTATGTCATTAGCATCTGAAGCTTTAAACATCAAAGAAGATAATATTCTTATATGCTCAACCGGTGTTATCGGCGAACGGTTGGATACGTCAAAGATTGAAAATAGCTTCCCGGAATTGGTAAGAACAATGTCGGAAGACGGAGCCGAAGAGGTAGCCAGAGCGATAATGACTACCGATACGTTTCCCAAGGTAGTTGTAAAAAATATAACCATTAATAATAAAAACTATCATATATTGGGTATGGCAAAAGGCTCAGGTATGATAATGCCTAATATGGCTACTATGCTTGCCTTTATTATGACGGACTTGCCACTCTCAAAAAATTTAGGAGACAATTTATTTAAAGAATGCGTTAAATATTCTTTTAATGCTATAACAGTTGATGGGGATACTTCAACAAACGATACCGCTTTCTTTTTATATCCGGACGCCGATATTTATTTCGGCAATAACGAACCGGCGCGCAGAAGCGGCAAAAATAACAATAACAACAGCAGCAATAAGCATGTTAATGCTACTAACCTTGCTAATAACAATATTGCTGATAATAACAATGTTGACGAAGATTATAAATATGTACGCAACCCTCTGCATTTAGCCGATTACGACAATGGCGCATTTAAAGGTATATTAGAGAAGGATATCAATTACGATATAATAAAATATTCAGTAGAAGATGTATGTTTCAGCCTCGCAAAAATGATTGCGGAAGACGGCGAAGGCGCTACTAAATCTGTAACAGTTGAAGTTATTAATGCTTATAGCGAATTATCGGCGAAAAAAATAGCATTTTCCGTTGCAAACTCTCCTTTAGTCAAAACAGCTATTGCAGGAGAAGATTTAAACTGGGGCAGAATAATGATGGCAATAGGTAAAACGGATGCGAGAATAAAACCTAATTATGTAGATATTTATATTAATAATTTTAAAATTGTTGAAAATTCAAAGTCTTTAGGATTTATAGGCACTGAAAATGAGAAAAAAATTATGTCCCAAAAGGAAATAAATATTAAGATTGATTTAAAATGCGGACCCTCATTTTTCAAAGTTCTGACATGCGATTTTACAAATGAATATATTAATATTAATGCGTCTTACAGGTCATGAACATCTTATCTTATATATATTGACTTAGAGCATTATCAAAAACGGCCGCCATTTGTTATTTATCAATTAGTTATGGAGTTATGGGTTATTTTTAAACGTTAGTTGCGATAAATTATTTATGATATTTTATATTTGATATGTTATTTATGAGCGGATTAGATATATCTTTCTCGAAGTCCGGTTGTAACGCAAAAAGATTCGGTATGTTGTAACAACGGAAGGGGGAACCCATTGCGAGAACCTGAAAGATTTAGCGCTAATCACGGAAAGAACCCTGTTTTAAGACATGGGGAGATTCAGAGATTAAAATATATCCTCAAATTTCAATTTTGTTCCTATGAAAATTCCTGTATTATACTATCATAAAATAGATTATCCTAAAAGCACTGCTGTATTAAAAGGTCTGTATGTTAAACCCAAACAGTTTAAATTACAGATGAAGGTTCTGAAAATTTTGGGGTATCGGACTATTACACCTTATGAACTTCTTTTATTCGTCAAAGGACACAAATTGCCTTTTAAGAAGCCTATTTTAATTACATTTGACGATGGGTATAAAAATAATTATACTTATGCTTATCCTATTTTAAAAAGTTTTGATTTTACGGCTACAATATTTATAAGTTCAGGATGCATAGGCAAAACAAACACTATTATGGAAAAAAATGGAAAAGAAAATCAGGCTGAAGATTTTTTAGACAAAAAAAATATTATTGAAATGTCAGAAAACGGCATCACAATAGCTTCTCATGGCATTAATCATTATTTTCTTAATGAGTTAACCGATGATGGAGTGCTTGCCGGAGAGCTTTTAGCTTCTAAAGCAATACTTGAAGATTTAACAGGAAAAAAAATAGATTTCTTTTCGTATCCCTACGGAGCTTACAACGCAAAAGTTATGAGAGAGACAAAAAACGCCGGTTATAAGGGCGCATTTACTACAAACAAAGGTAAAATTGCAGTTGGGGATAATTCATATGAGTTAAAAAGAATATCCATTAATGGTCATAATACAATTTTGAATTTTTTATACAAAATAATTTTCTTGCATTAATTTTATTTAATTTTATTAAAAAAAATCTATAAACTGTCATAACAAGATTGTAACAATAAAAATATAAAGATAAGTTTTTATTTTTTCATACAAGATAATTATAATTTTCTTGCATTAATTTTATTTAATTTTATTAAAAAAAATCTATAAACTGTCATAACAAGATTGTAACAATAAAAATATAAAGATAAGTTTTTATTTTTTCATACAAGATAATTATAATTTTCTTGCATTAATTTTATTTAATTTTATTAAAAAAAATCTATAAACTGTCATAACAAGATTGTAACAATAAAAATATAAAGATAAGTTTTTATTTTTTCATACAAGATAATTACTTTAATTCTTCCATAGAGGTATAAAAAAACCTCCCGATGTGTTATAATTGTTGTGTTCAAAGACAATAAAAATAACCACCAAGGAGGTTAACTAATATGAAAGATTATATCATAAAAAAAGGC
>JAJZJW010000045.1 GCA_021809845.1 bacterium
TATTAAGTTAACTAAAAGGCAGACTTTTTTAGCCGCCTTTATGCGGCTATTATAAATTAATTTGTTTTAAAATAGGGGGTCAATTTTAAATGACGATAAGGGGTCAATTCTATTATACGATTTACACTTTATTGAATATTTGAATATTTCCCTGATTTAAAAGGGATTGAGACCCACTACGGAGAACTCTAGTTCATTCACCACTATGGATGAATTTGAATATTTCCCTGATTTAAAAGGGATTGAGACCTGCATCTGCCCAATCTGAATAACCGACCCTGTAGGCTATAATTTGAATATTTCCCTGATTTAAAAGGGATTGAGACGACAGCTCTTCTATTGAAACAAGAGGAGCTCCTGTCAAAGATTTGAATATTTCCCTGATTTAAAAGGGATTGAGACCCATCGATATTTTTAATTAGTTTATACAGTTTGCCCGATTTGAATATTTCCCTGATTTAAAAGGGATTGAGACTGCAGTACGCAATTACACACATATAATTTCCTCCTTAATATTTGAATATTTCCCTGATTTAAAAGGGATTGAGACTCTTCCCGTATTAAAACGGGAAGATATTTCTTCCATTATATTTGAATATTTCCCTGATTTAAAAGGGATTGAGACTGTCACTAAATCTCATAATAATCTCCTTTTAATTTAAATTTGAATATTTCCCTGATTTAAAAGGGATTGAGACATATGGTCTACCTCAACTAGAACAATCTTTTTTTCTATTTATTTGAATATTTCCCTGATTTAAAAGGGATTGAGACGATTGTCATTATCCGTAAAACCTACTCTTGTTGAATTTATTTGAATATTTCCCTGATTTAAAAGGGATTGAGACCTTTTTTTGTTAAGCGGAAAAATTCTTTTACCGCCGTTACATTTGAATATTTCCCTGATTTAAAAGGGATTGAGACTCGTGGATTATATTCTCCGCCAAGTGTCCTCTTTCAAATACTATTTGAATATTTCCCTGATTTAAAAGGGATTGAGACCAGCACCCTTAGAAATATAATCAACTCTTCTTTTTTTTATTTGAATATTTCCCTGATTTAAAAGGGATTGAGACAAGATTGCAAACTCCGTTTCTTTTAGTTCAGATTCAATATATTTGAATATTTCCCTGATTTAAAAGGGATTGAGATGTAATATCCTGAATTTAAAATAGAAACCATTATTTAAAATAAGAAAATATAACCATATTTATACATAATGCATAAACCAGAAAAACAAATTTCAAAATAATATATAAACCAAAGTTTTTTTTGAGGGGATTTTATGAATGAGAACGACGAACAAAGTTTTATTATGAAATCGTTGGATTTTATTTACGATAAAGCTATCAATGGTTTACCTGGTATGCCGTCGGCGCAAAAAATTGCTGAAGACTATTTAAAACGCGATGATAACAAAACTACAAAAGAAAAAGCGCATAGCCTAATTAATTACCAAATTCTTAAAACATCTATCTCAGGATTTACTACAGGATTAGGAGGTATAATTACATTGCCTATCGCCGTTCCTGCAGATGTCAGCATAGTATTGTATTATATGTTCAAATGAGAATGATAGCGGCTATTGCATATATGGGCGGATACGATATAAAAGACGATCAGGTTAGAAGTTTAATATATGCAACTTTAGCTGGATTTAGCATTGGAGATGTACTCAAAAGAGTAGGAATTAAATTTGTGTTAAAGACAGGGGAATCGCTCGTATCAAAAATTCCAGGAAAAATATTTATTGAAATTAATAAAAAAGTCGGATATAAACTATTAACTAAGTTCGGGTCTAAAGGAATTATAAATATTATTAAAATTGTTCCTGTTGCAGGCGGTGTTCTGGGTGGTGGATTAGATGGCTTAGCTACTAAATATATCGGCAAGTTATCAATAAAGAATTTTATTGCAGATAAATAATAATAAAGCGTTTAGGTTAGTTAAATGAAAAGTATTAATTTTTATAATGCAACAAAATATAAATTAAAGTTGACAATTAATTTTGATTATATTAAATTAAATTTTAAGTAAACATAATTTTTTATAAAAATTTTTATAATATATTCCCTATATTAATATTCCTTAAATTCAAAACATTAAAAATTAAAAGGAGGCAGGCGGCACCCCTCCCCCCCCTTTGAACTTCCCAAAGACAATGTAAATAAATTATATAACAAAATTAATAACAAATAAAAACGTAGGAGAATTAATGAAATTAGATTTCACTGATTTAGCCTTATTGATTGGCACTAATCCATTGCCTAATTATATTGCTTCAAAATATTTTATTGAAGAAAATAAATATCTAAAAAAAATATGGCTGATATGCTCCGAAGAAAACCTAAATATAAATCAAAATAGTACAGGCAAGTATGCCGCAAATCTTAAAGAACTTCTTTTGAAAGAAGAAGCCTCGTCTGATTGTATTAACGGTACTCAAAAAATTGAATTTCCGGAGATAATATATATAGAAGATATCGGCAGCAAAAAAATAATAGAAAAGCAATTAGAAAAAATAGTAAAAGATTCGAAAAATAGAAAATTGCATTTATTTTTTACCGGAGGTTCTAAAGCCATGTCCGCATATTCTTATTTTTATTTAAAAGAAAAATTTACGAACAAGTTTAGCGCATCCTATCTTTCGGCCAGAGATTTTAAAATTATGTTTGATGATGAAGAAAATATAACCGAAAACATTGCAAATAAAATAAAAATAAATTTCAACGATTTAATTAAGCTGCATGGATTTGAAAAAAGAGAAATCAAGAAAAAAATGATATTTCTATTGAATTTGAAAAATTTATTGAAAAAATTAGGATAATAATAAAAAATGAAAAATTAGATGAATTTTATTCTAATTCAGGCGGATATAATAGAAATATTTTTAAACCTGACGTTAATGATAATGATAATGATAAAATAATGGAAAAAATATTTAGCAATATAATAAAAGAAGATTCTGATATCTTAAAAGCTGCCGCATCTGATAAATGTTTAGAAGAAGAAGAAAATAAAATAAAAACCGACGAAGATAAATTAACATTTAACAAGAAGGTTAATATTTTTAAAAAAATTTTAAATTATAATCCTAACGAAACATTCATGGAAGTAATAGACTCTTTTCCTGAAGATTACAAAATTTATCGCTATGATAACAGCAATAAGCCTAATTTCCAAACGAAAATTGGATACAAAAAATATAAAAAAGCGGTTGATTTTTTAGACGGATTATGGTTAGAACAATATGTAGGAAAAATTATAAAGAAATATTTTGAAAATGATTTTGATGAAATTTTATTCAATCAAAAGCCTTATAAGAATTCAGATGACCCAAATAATAATTTTGAGCTTGATGTTGTTTTGATTAAAGGATGTCAATTAATAGGCATTAGCTGTACCACTGCAGAACGTAAGGATTTATGCAAAATAAAAGGTTTTGAAATAATATTAAGAACAAGGCAGATTGGAGGAACTGAAACAAAAGCTATTTTAATTACTGGAGCTAACGAAGAAATAGTTAAAAAATTACAAGCAGAATTAATTTTGGAAACAGGAACGGTTAAAAAAAATATTATTGTTATAGGAAAAAATGATTGGGAAGAAAATAAATTAAAAGAAAAAATTAAAGAATTTATTTTAAATTAATAAAAAAATATACGTCATTTGAGGGAACAAAAATTATGAATAAAACGGCAGTTTTCATAGATATTATGTCAATACAAAAATATATTTTTTCTTCCAATCAATTAAAAGATAATATTGGAGCTTCGCATATTATAGAATCAATTTTTGACGAATTAAAAGAAAAATTTGAGTATAGTTATGCAGGCGGGGGCAGTGCTCTTATATATTTTAATACAGCAACTGAAGCAAAGAACGCCATGAAAGAATGGAGCGCAAACCTATTACAAACAGCTCCAGGCATAGTGCCTTTTATAACAATTGAGGAAAATTTTGACACTTCAACATATGCTGAATCTAGGAAAAGAATTATTAATAAATCAATAAAACAAAAAAATGAATTTATTCCTATTACTGCATTAAGCGCATTTGGAATAACTGCAGATTGTCCTAAAACAGGATTATCATCGGAGATTTTTTGCGAAAAGTGCGCCGACGAGGATATATCTTATTTATCGTCTGTCAGCTATACAAAGATTTTAAAAGCAGAAGAAGCAAATAATAAAATAAGAAATTATTTTAAAGATATTTTAAATAATGACGACAACGGACTTGATAAATATGAATTTCCGGATAAATTTGATGAGATGGGAGGCACAAAAGATGAAAATAACCACATAGCCGTGGTTCATATTGACGGAAATGATATGGGTTTGTTATTTAAACAACAAGCTACGGAAGAAGAAATAAAAAAACTTTCAGCAGGTTTAACAGATAGTGTTAAATCTTCGTTTAAACAAGTACTGCAAAAGCTTATACCATTAATTGACAAGCTGAAATATAATAGAGAAATTACACTAAAAGAAAAAAAAGCAAATAACGGTAAATTAATATTATTACCCGTAAGACCTATAGTTTTGGGCGGAGATGATGTTACTTTTGTTTGCGATGCAAGGATTGGATTATGGTGTGCTACGGAATTTATTAAAGCTTTTGAATTACAAGACATTTGCAGAGAAAACAAAATAACTGCTTGCGGCGGAGTATCAATTGTAAAAACTAATTATCCTTTTTACAGAGCATATAAAATGGCAGAAGATTTATGTAATACGGCTAAAAAGAAAAGGAGAAATGAATCAGATAATTCAGCAGCAGCAGCAGATTCATATATTGATTTTCATATTTCATTTGGAGGAATGAGCGATAGCATAGATAGAATTAGAATAAAAAATTATAAAAGCGCCGATAATAAATTGCTTTATAAAAGACCGTATAAAATTAAAGAAATACCAAAATTATTAAATTGTATTAAAGAATTAAAAGAAAAATTACCTCAATCAAAAATTAAGAAATTTAGGGAAGTTTTGTACAGCGGAAAAATAGCTGCTGAAGAATTTATTAAAGAATTGAATTATAGAGGCAATACATTACCCGTATTCAGTCATTCCGACGAAGCAAAAAAAGGATTTTCAGATGATAAATCACCATATATAGACATAATTGAATTAATGGATTTTTACCCGCTTTCATTAATTTCAAAGGAGGATCTATAATTTTATGATTAATAATAATTATAATTATCAAATAGAAATAAGATTAAAATCTGATACTTTAATCGGCTCAGGCGAAGGGTTCGGCTCAATTATTGATACGGATGTTGTTTTTGACGACCTTGGTCTTCCTTATATTCCAGCAAAAAGAGTTAAAGGTATTATGCTGGAATCCGCTCAAGAATTAAATGAAATGCTTAATATATTTAATAAAAGTATAGATATTGATAATATATTCGGAAAAAAAGGCGAGAAAGAAGGTTTGGTATATTTTTCTAATTTTTATTTAGAAAATTACGCAAATATTAGAGAATGGCTTGAATATTACTGTAAAAAAACTAAGATTATAAACAAACAAAGTATTATTGTTCAAATGACTTCGCTGCGATATTCAACAGCAATAGATAGTAAAACTAATTTGGCAAAAGAAGGTTCTCTCAGAACTGAACGTATCATAAATAGCGGAAAAAATTTTGTCTCAGACATTGATTTTCCGGAAAAATTAGAAGAAAATATCGCCCTTATCTGTCAAAACACAAGAAGAATAGGAACTAAAAGAACAAGAGGTTTAGGAGAAATTGAAGTTTTATTGTTAAAAAATGGGCAATCTATCAACAATATCGCTTTAAAAAAACTTGAGTCGGAGGATTATAAATGAATTCAAAATCATTTATCAGGTATAAAATTAATACATTAAGCCCTATAATTATAAGCGATAGAAGCGGCGATGCAAATATGATTAATTCTAAATCTTACATAAGCGGAAATAATGTGTTAGGTATATTTGCAAATAAATATATATACATCAATAAAAATAAGTCTTCAGAAAACAAAGAAAATATTAATAATATTAATAATATAAATAATATAAATAATATAAATAATAAAGAATTTCATAACGATGATTTATTTTATGACTGGTTTTTGAACGAAAAATTGTTATTTACAAATGGATATATATCAGACGAGGAAGAGACTTATTTTGCTCCACCTATTTCAATAAAGTCTGATAAATATAACGAATCTAATATTTTTGACTTGTTTTATGATGAAGATGAAGCATCTTTAAAAACGCTAGAAAAAATTGATAATTTTGTGTCAATAAACAACGATTCAATAAAAAAAAATTACGTTAAAAAATCACTGTCTTTTCATCATGCAAGAGATAAAAAAACGGGCACTGCAAAAAAAGGCGATATATTTAATTACGAATCTATTTCTGAAAATCAAATATTTAAAGGAAGTATTATTGGGAGAGAAGAAGATCTTAAAAATTTTGTAAATATGTTTGGTACAAAATTTATCACCTATATCGGAAAATCAAAAAATTCTCAATACGGTAAAATAGAGATTGAACTCGAGTATTCTTTGTTAGAAAAACAAAATTATTGTCCGGAAATTAAAACAGCAGAAATTTGTAGCGATGACGATTCCGTTGTTTTAACTTTATTATCCGATACTATTATTTATAATGAAAATGGTTTCTCTGCAGTAAACATATATGATTTTGAAAAATATCTTAATAAAAGGCTAAAAGACTTGTTGTCAGATAATAATAACAATAATAATAAAGTCAACAATGTAAGCGGATATCAAGACTTAAAATTAACGAAGGCTTTTATACAAAAAGGCAAATCAGAAGAATTTGTGGGTATATGGAAATTAAAAAATCAAAGCGAAAATGTATTTTCGGCAGGCAGTTGTTTTTTACTCGAAGGTTTATCTCTTAAATACAATCATCACGAAATGTTAAAAAAAATTTGCATTGAAGGTATAGGAGAAAAAACGCATGAAGGTTTTGGCAGAGCGGTATGCGGTTGGCAAAATAAAATTGAAAATTATTTAATAAAAGATGTAAATGTAAATAAAGATGAAAAGATTGAAAATAAAAAACCTGAATGTGAATGCCAAGACTTTGTAGCTAATTTAATTAAAAATATTATTAAAGACAATTTGATAAATGTAATAATAGGAAATGCAATGAAAGACGCTTCTTCGTTTAAAAATACACCTTCAAAGTCTCTTATGGGCAAATTACAGTTGCTTGTGAGGAATGACATATCTGGATTTAAAAAAAAATTAGATATTATAGTCGGAGACGACAAACCAGAGAAACCTGCTAAAATACAGCTTAAAAATAGTCATAATAATAAAAAAAATATGTTAGATTTTATAAAAGACTTAATTGACTATGACAATAACAATAATGCCGATAAATTTAACATAGACGTGTTAAAAAATAAAAACAGCGGATTATTTGAAAACTTAGATGAATTCATTAATGATATGAAAAACGATAGTAATTTAATAAACAATTTAGAAAGAGTATATTTTTCAACTTTTTTTAATTTTATAAGAAAAAATAAATAAAATCATTAAACTTATTAACTCTTCTATTGCTTTCATTAAATTTAAATAATCACTAAATGAAAAAATAAATAAAATTATTAAGCTTATTAACTCTATTAATTATATATTAAATAATATATTAAAAAGGCGGTAAAATATGAGTAATTATAAATTTGATAATTATAAGGTTGTTTTTAGCGGGACAATTAAAAACATTTCTCCTTTAATAATTGGCTGCGGTGATAATTCAGAAACTGATTCTGATGTTTTAAAAGACCATAAAGGCAATCCTTATATTAGCGGTTCGTCTCTTGCAGGTATTTTAAGGCATCATTTTGAAAATTATTATAAAAATTATTTTAATATTGAAAAATATTTTGGATATTCAACTAATGATGAAGGAAATGGAAGTAAAATTTTATTTAGCGATATAACTACACTGAATAGCGAAGCGAAGATTCAAATAAGAGACGGTATAAGGGTCAATGAAAGAGGAATTGCGGAAGAC
>JAJZJW010000046.1 GCA_021809845.1 bacterium
TTGTAAAAAATGTTTTTTAAAATCAAGCCGCTGATTTTTTATAACTAAAAAATCAGCATTGTTTGGAAAAAATACCAAAATAGACAAGGCGACGGGATTAAAAATTTCCTATCGGCAAATTGGGGTCAATAGTTACTGCAAAATATAAATAATAATTTTGAATAATGAATGTATTTTTAATATTCGGGTGCGAAACCGGTTCTGCCGACGTATCTTCAAAAGTTTCAAAGTATATTCCATCTTTTCTTCCACAGCTTTCAAACCCTTCATAACTTACAACCATTTCATTTTCTCTCGGAATTTGATAAAATTTAGTAATTCCGAATAAATCTAAAGCATTTATGAATTTATTTCTTTTAATTTCATATTTATTAAGAAATTCGTTATTATCTTTAGTGGATTTTTTTATGGATTTATGGTTTTTGCTGGATTCTAAAATTTTATAAGCTTTGTCATTAAATTTGAGAGGCTTTCCATCTTCAATCAGAGCTGTAAGAACATTATCTCTTTTCTTCTTTTGCTCTTTTTTAAAAAATCTTTTAGATTTTTTATTATAATTTTCTATATATTTTTTAGTGGGCAAGGTATCTATCAATGCTATTATTTGTCTTTTAAAGTTTTCCAATGGCTCTTCAAGAAAGACTTTATTAGCCGGGATAATATCCTTAATATCTTTTTTGATATTATCGAATGTTGTTTCATTTTTTATATCTAAAATAGAATAAGCTTTCTCCTTTCGCAAATGTTCTAAAAGAAATGTTTTAATATATTCGGAATAATCAGCACTAATATTCTCATGCGGTAGAAAATTAAATAAAATTGCAATTAAAATATTATTCTTTTCGTATTTTTTAAATTTGATAACTTTTTCCGATTCTAAAATATTTAAATATTCATATACACAGAAAATAAAAATTTGCTCAATATTTAAATCGTAAGACTTTTGTCCTGCTTGCGTTTTTTATATAGATATTCCTCTCTCCCACACACTTCAGGGAAAGCGTTTCTTGAAACATAATTAAATCCTTTATTAGTCTCATTAATTTCATTTTTTTTTATTTTCCGAAAATCACTTAATTTTTTTACAGACCTATAAATTGCATCAATAAACTTCAGACTGATTTGTTTTTTTTTCAATATATCTTTAAATTTGTCCATATTTTTTCAAAAAATCGTTTTAATACTAATTAAATACTAAGTTTGATGAACCGCATATATTCAATTTTTTCAATCGTTTAAACTATATATAGATTAAATAATACATCAAACAGTATATTTTTTATTATACATCAAAATGAAAAAAATTAGTTTATCAATTAGCGAATTCAGCAAGATTCACTCGATAGACCAATTTTCTGTTTATAGAGCCATATAGAGCAAGAGAATTAAAGCAACAAAAATCAACAGAAAATGGTTTATTTCTCTAAACGAATCGAACAATTTTAAAAAATATAAAAAAGGAGGTGAAATAGCACATGCCAACAAAACGTGAATTATTCGAAGAAAATGAGTCACTTAAAGAAATCATTGAAGATGTTAAGACACGCTTAAGTGATCTCGAATCTGAAGATGAAGATGACTCTGAAGACGAAGAAGAGAGCGAAGATGAGGAAGAATCTGAAGACTCAGAAGATGAAGACTAAAACCGTCTTGCCCCTGCTTTAGCAGGGGCTTTTATTTTAAATTTTAAAAGCCGCTTTTCTTAATGGTTAATAGTTTTCTACCTGTTAGCCGGTTTTCAAGCCTTAAAACGCAAATTTGAAAGTTTTTTAAAAGACTTAATATCAAGGGTCACTATGAAAATAAAAATCATCAGGATATCAAATATAAAAATCGGCAAGAGAAACCGGCAGTATAACGCTTCAAAAGCTAATGAACTCGCTAAAAGCATTGAAGAAATAGGTCTATTGCATCCTGTAATTATCGATGCGGATAATATCCTCATTGCCGGATTGCACCGCCTTGAAGCCGCAAAGATATTGGGCTGGGAAGAAATACCCTGTAATGTATTTGATATCGATAACGCAGAAGAACTTGCCGAGATAGACGAGAATTTAATAAGGGCTGAACTTACGGAGCTTGAAAAAGCGGACTTACTATGCCGTGCGAAAGAGATACATGGGATTAGACACCCCGAGAGCCTTAAAGCAAATATTACAAAAAGAAATTTAAAACAGTTTTCTGCCGAAAGTGAAATAATTTCAGTTTCGGATAAAGATAGCAATAGCAACAATTTGCTCGAAATTAAAAGTAAAAGTTTTGCTAAGGTCATAGCGCACAATATCGGCATATTGTCACGAAGTATCTTTCAATCTATTCAAATATCAAAAAACATTACGCCGGAAATAAAGGAAAAAATTAAAGGCACGGCTCTTGCCGACAATAAAACCGAACTGCTAATGCTTGCAAGAATCGAATCCAACAAACAAAAAAAGGTTATCGATTTTATGGTTGATAAAAAAGCTAAAAATGTCAGAGACGCTATTTATCAGGTTAAAAAAGAAGACTATAAGGGTTTGCTTAAAAATGCCGAATTAGCATCAATTCAAACGACTTTGGATATTCACGGCAATAAAACAGAGTCAATATTGCCTGTATTGCAGGGCGATATATTTCAATTAGGCGATAGCATACTATTATGCGGCGATAATACTTCATCTGAAGTTATTAATTATTTAAAACCGTATCATTTTTCATTCTGCTTTGCCGATCCGCCTTACGGAGCAGGCATTGCCGATTACGACCTTAAACCTTTCGCTTGGAATCAGGACTATTTGACGGATTTTGCCGATATTGTGGCTGTTACACCCGGCGTAATGTCGATAAAATCGTTTATGCGGGCGACCTCTATGAATTACCGCTGGAGTTTTGCGTGTTACGTTATAAATGGTCACGGCGGGTGTCCGACAGGCTACAGGCATTGGTATTATATCGCTATTTTCAGCAATTTAAAAAACATCTTCAAAGGAGCAAAAGACCACTTTAGCATAACATTTCTGCCCATACCGGAAGAAGATAAGCAAATTGCGGCGCAAAGACAGAAACCCGCTGGTTTATTGACTTACTTGATAGATGTTTTTAGTTCACAGGGGGATTTTATTTTAGACCCGTTTGCCGGTTCGGGGGCAACATTATTTGTTTGCGAAGCGTTAAAAAGGCAATGCGTAACGATAGAAATTCTACCGGAAATGGTGGAAGCAATAATCCGCAGGTTTGTAAATAAATTTCCAGATTTAATTATTAAAAAAATCGGCAATTTAATCGACCGTGAAGAGCTAAATGCTTTTAGATAGACATTTAAATAAAATAGCCCGTCTGTAAACGGGCTATAAACTTTGAGATAAGCAAGTATGTTACGCCTTTAATCACAATGGGAGCATAACATACCTTTTTAGAAAAATCAAATCAATTTTTAAAAATGTAAAACCAATTTTTAAAAAAACTTAGAATTGGAGGTAGTTATGAAAATTCTTTCATTTTTAGAAAAAAACCGAATTACTTTTAAAAAAATAGGACAAAATTATGTTTGCAGATGCCCTATTTGTAAGGGCGATAATCAACTTCATAAACACAATGCCCAAATCAATTTAAATTTCAATAGTATTTATTGTTTCTCTGAGGGCAAAGTTTATTTTGCAAGCGATATTCGGTCTGCTGTCAGGGGGAAAGTTCTATGATGACTTCAGAACAAAAACTCATAACCCTTAATCGCAGAGAAAATAAACCGGAGATATTTAAGGAACTGCTATCAAAGGAAATTCCGGCATTTTTATGGAATACCGAAGCGGCAAGTTTTAAAAATATTGGTTTAAAGCAAGGCGAAAATGGCAGTTTTCATTTATTGTTCATTATTAATGATGAAAGTTATATCAAAAGAAATATTATTGAATCCGGTGAGACAATAAAGTGGAAGTGGTTCGGACATCAGCCGGTTTTTAACCGCTTAACCGGCAAAAACATTATATTTTTTGCAAGCGGCGTTGCAGAATGGCTTATTTTAGATTGGTTAGGGCTGGACTATATAGTATTGCCGTCTGACAGCCGGAAAAATAAGATTGCCGAATTCAAGGAAAAACTAAACGAAAAAGCTTTAATTATTTTACAGGACAACGATAAAAACGGCAGTTTCAAAGGCGTTATAGAAACACTAAAATCTACACTTACAGGTTCTTATGTTTTTAACGCAGATTTTTATGAGGACAAAGACTTTCGTGATTATTGCCGCCGTGTTTGTAACGAGCCTGAGAGTTTTAAAAATAAAGAATCTTTCATTGAGTCATTGTTTTATAACATCTGGATACAGGCGGGCGGCTCGGAAGCTAAAGAAGAAGTAATAGACGAAGCATTCTTGTTTGAAAAAATAAAAGAAGTATCGCCTATTGCATGCCCTTATGATGAAAATATTTCTAAAAGAATTATTTTTTATGACCCTGATGTTAAAGAATATGCAATCTTTGACGGCAAAACTGTATGTTATGGACGGAAAGAAAAGATTTTAGAATATATAAAAAATATACATTTTAAAAACGAATCAATAAAAGACGCAAATAAAAATGCAGGAGTTTTATTGCATGAATGTCCGCTTTATGAGGTTATATTGGATACAAAAATTCCTTTCGGGGTAAACGCCGGCAAGCTTAATACATTTAAACCGACCGATATTATTGCGTATGAAGTAAATGATAATGATAGGCAAGATATTGATATTGAATATTTTAAAGAAAATTTTCCGTACCATTATATTTTGCTAAACAACCTATTTAATACCGACGATAGATTAAGTTATTTCCTGAATTGGTTTAGCTATATTTTAAATACGCTTAAAAAAACAAGAAATTGCATTGTTCTAAATGGTATTAACGGTACGGGCAAGGGTTTGCTTTACGAATTTATTATGGAAGAAGCTTTTGGAAAAGATTATTGCGAAAAGCTTACATGTCATGATTTAAAATCAAATTTCTCTGGAAGGCTTCATGATAAGCTATTCTTAGTGGCGGAAGAAATGGATAAAAGAAACTCATATGATATTTTGGATAAACTAAAAACTTATACTACCGATCCAACAATGACTATTGAAAAAAAGTATATGGATAGTTTTAAAGCGAAAAATATGTTTAATATGATGATTTTTAGCAATTCAGTTGCTCCGATAAAAATAGAAGCATCGGATAGAAGATATTCTGTTTTTAAAGGGAACGATAAGAAAATTGAAACCATTATAAATACAACAGAATTAGTAGAGGGTCTGAAAACTGAATCTAATAATTTTCTTAAGCATGTTAAATCTTTACGAAATGATGAAAAACTGGCTACAAGCCTTTTTGAAACTGATGAAAAGATAATCGCCAAAGAAGATTCTTACAGCAAGGAAGAATCGATTTGTCATAAATTAAAAAACGCAAATTTTGACGAATTATTAGATGATTATTCAGAAGCAGAAATGTCAATAGAAAAAATAAAAGATGAAGTCAATGAATTTTATGGCAAGGTTAAATCATCGTCACTGAGGGAATTATTTCACGAGATATTGTCTGAAAATGAATTTAAAAATTTTATTAGAAAGCTATCTGTTTATTTCGGCACATCCAAGCAATACAGAATAAAGGGTAATGACAAAAGAGTTTGGTTTTATAAAATAACAGACATATGTGACTCAAGCAAGACGGCAAGACAAGAGCAAGACAGACAAATCCAGTATTTATAAGGCTTGTCTTGCTGTCTTGTCCTGTCTTGCCTATTTTTTAAAAACTTTTTAAAAAAAATAAATAAGAATTAATATGCTAAAGCTAATCGACATAAAAGCGTTATCGGAAATATTAAGCGTCAAAAGCTCCACTCTCTACCAATGGGTTGAACTTGGAAAAATCCCTCATTTTAAAATAAACGGCGCAGTAAGGTTTAACCATAGCGAGATATTAGATTGGCTATCCACTTGCAAAATCGAACAGGTAGGGTATAATACCATTGAAGGTAGAAAGCCCCGAAAAGGAGGTGCATAGTAATATTATGGGGCTAATCAGAAAACCAAACTCCCGTTTTTGGTGGATAAATATAAAAGTCGGCACTAAAAGAATATTTGAATCCACGAAAACGGAAAACAAGAAAAAAGCGCAAGAGATTTACAGTCTAAGGCATTCCGAGTTATTAACCGGGCAAAATAGCCGGATATTAGAGCCACAGAAAGTAAGGAAAATAAAGGCTTACACATTTAACTGTCTTGCGGAAGAATACTTAAAATATGCAAACGGGCGGCTTAAGAGTTACGGCAGGCTTAAATCCTTCGTTAAAAAACTTATGCAAGTATTCGGCAATTTAAAATTAGAGGATTTTAATTCTAAAAGGATTGAAAATATGCAGAGCGACATTATTAAGCAAAATTTATCTATCGCATACGCTAATAGGCTTACTGCCACATTAAAATCAATGACAGGAAAAGCTTTCGACTGGGAAATGATAACCGAAGAAACGCTTAAAAAGATAAGAAAGGTTAAACTGTTAAAGGGCGAGGTTAAACGATTGCGCTATTTATCGGACGATGAGGCGGAACGCCTTATATCGAACTGTGAGCCTTATTTAAAACCGATTGTGATAACGGCGTTAAATACTGGCATGCGGCGGGGTGAGATATTCAATCTTACTTGGAACAGGGTTGACCTTAAAAACCGTATAATCCTTTTAGATAAGACCAAAAACGGCGAACGCAGAGAAATTCCGATAAACGATACTCTGCATCAAGCCTTATGTGGTGTAGTCAGGAACATTCAAACCGATTATGTTTTTTTAACCCTGAAACACTAAGACCGTTTTACGATTTGAAAAAGAACTGGCAAAAAGCCTTAAAGAAAAGCCATATCCTCGATTTTCATTTTCACGATTTGAGGCATACATTCGCCAGCAGACTTGTGATGAAAGGAATCGATTTGACGACCGTTAAAGAATTACTGGGTCATAAAGATATTACGATGACACTAAGGTATTCGCATTTATCGAAGTCTCATGTTAAATCGGCTGTGTTGGCTTTGGACGAAAAGTGTGACACTTGTGTGACAGTTGGGTATGATACGGAAATTGCAATCTCCTCTAAAGCCTTATAAAACATGGTGGGCTGTCCCGGGATCGAACCGGGGACCTACTGATTAAGAGGCGCAGGCTCTATATTATAACTTATTGATATTATTAACAATTATTGGCATATTTAAAATACGGTAGCAATATAGTAGCAAAACGGAATTTATAAATATAATTTATTAAATTAGACGCTATTTACTCGGATAATTCAGGAAGTTTTTTTATAATAAATGAACGCACTTTTTCTGCGATTAAAACGGCTTCTGTTTCTTTTTCTTTAGATAAAATTATATAATTTCTATCATACCTTATTTCTACCGCATAATCCGTTAACGAATCAGCGTTTATTTCATATAATTCATTAAAATCTTCGTCAATTTCAACGGCATTTTGTATTAACAGGGAAATATCATGCGTTTTTTTATAAGGTTTGTCGTAATAAATCAAATAAGCCTTTATATATTTTTCGACTGCCTGCTGCATTGAAAAGCAAACCAATCTTTTAAATTCATCTGGATTATTGGTATGTAATTTTTTACCGTCTTTGAAATCTTCTTCCGCGATATGAAATAGTTCTTTAGCCGAGGTTTTGCTCATAAAGACGTGCCTTCATTTAATACATAATAATCTAAATAACCGACATCATGATTTTTTTCTTTCCATTTTTTTGTAGATGCAATAAAAATGTCGTTAGACGT
>JAJZJW010000047.1 GCA_021809845.1 bacterium
TAAATATTATTACAAAAAAGGGTGAAGGCAAGCCGCATCTTGAGTATGCTCAAACTTATGGATCTTTTGGAACACTTCAGGAAAATCTGACTTATTCGGGGAAAGTAAATAATTTTTCATTCTATTTAAATGGTTTGCGTTTTGACACTTTGGGTACTTCAAAAACAAACTCATATAATCCTCAAACCCAAACCTATTCTTACGGTAGCAAGCCAGACGGTTTTCATGAAACGGCGCTTAATACGCGTTTAGAGTATGACAGCGCAGATTTTAAGGTCGGCGCCGTTTTAAATTTACAAAAAGTACAAAATTATATCGATCAATATGATCCGGATTTATTTATGCCTAACAATAGTTCCTGGCTTAATACGACTTATCCTGGCAAAAATTTTAGGGAAGATAAAGAATCTGACCTCACAAAAATATATGTCAAGAAGAATTTGGGGAGTCTTCATTTAAACTTGGATACTTATAGCTTAAGATACTTGCAGAATTATATAGATAACTACAGCTATCCTTACCCTCCCGTCGTGCCGCCTGCTCCCGCCTCTCTTTTTTATAACGATGAATTTAAAGGCTACAGATATGGCAGTGATATAACAGCAGATTACAAATTTAATAAAAACTTAAAAATGGTTACGGGTATGAATTATACGGTGGATGGAATGAGCCAAAATTATCCTTCGTTTTTTAGCGCTTCTCGTGATAATATGGGCGGTTTTTTGGAGGTTTTGCCAAGGGTCGATAACCTAAATATACAGGCTTCTTTCAGGGAGGATCATTTTCAGACATTCGGCAATCACTTTACGTACAAGTTAGGCGCAAGCTATCTTTTTAACCTAACAAACACTATTTTAAAGGCTAATTATGGAACGGGCTTTTTAGCACCAAGCTTATTTGAGCTTTATGCATCGCCTGCGCCTGCGTGGAGTTTTCTCGGCGGCAATGTTAACTTATCGCCGGAACGGTCAAAGAACTGGAGTTTAGGGTTTATTCAAAATCTTTTAAATAATAAACTATCTTTTGGGGCTAATTTATTTAAAACTATAATTACTAATCATATTGAATATTATACCAACCCGCAAACTTTTGAATCGACATACGAAAATGTAGGGGGCAATACTACAGTTGCCGGTGTTGAGGCGAATGCTGTTTTTAGACCTGTCGAGCCCTTAAAAGTAAGCATAGACTATACTATATTACATAGTAGAAATCCAGAGACGGGTATGCAAAATGCACGTATTCCTTATAATACTTTAACAGACTCTATTAATTACTCGCCTATTAAAAAATTAACACTCTATTTAGACGGCAGATATGTGGGTACAAGATACGACGACGACTCCCATCAGCATCAAACTGGAAAATATGCCGTGTTTGATACAAATATGACATATAGATTTACAAATAATTTGGAAGTTTCTCTGGCTATATATAATATTTTTAATAGGTTTTATCAAGACATATACGGTTATACCACATTGAGAAGATCTGCTTATGCAACATTTAGATATAAATTCTAAGGAGTTTGTTGCGAAAGCTTTCGCTATTATTTTGTCTTTCGCTATAAATTTAAGTATAAGTTGGGGTTTTGTCCGGCTCTTGAATGTTTCTTCTAAAAATAGGCAAAATCAAGTGGTTGTTTATCTGGCAAATATAACCCAAAATTCAAATTTAGATTTCCAAGGCAATTATAAAAATAATAAATATCAAAAGAACTTAAAGAAAATAATCTTAAGGCATAAAGCTATAGTAATACCTAAAATACCACTGTTTCAAAAAACAGCAACACAAAATGGAAAGTTGGCAGATTCTCACATAGAAAACAATTTTTTTAATTTTATCAACTCAACAAATAAAACAAACCCGATATTAAAAGATACGCAAAACGATAAAGTTGGTTATCTTCAAACAAAACCAAAAAAAGAAGATAGTTTACAAAATTCTATAGACAGTTCTATAAATATAGAAAACTTCCCAAAAATAAAAAGTTGGATTGATAGACATAAATTTTATCCTCAGGAAGCTATATTTAAACAAGAGGAGGGCATTGTTAAAATTACCTTTTTGATTGATAGGAATCGCAATATAACACATATTAAAATAGCTAAAAAATCCCCCAGCAAGTCTTTAAATAAAGCGGCATTAAAAATTTTGAAACTCTCTTCACCGATACCTATGTCTCTGTTGTTAAATATAAATTTACCGATTTATGCACATATTAATATTATTTTTAGGCTAGTTTAACAGAACAAGGCATTTATTTGTTAATGACGTATTTTTGCTCCAAAATTAAACTGATTATAAAAATATATGATTATTTTCGATATATTTACGACATTAAAAAATAAAATCAAAATAGGTTATATTTGTTTTTTTATAATTTTAATTTTATTTGTATTTATTGGTATTGCTTCTTTAATTTTAACTTGTTTTCTCCCTACAGGACAGAGTTCTTTGCCTATAAATAATATTAATAAAAATAACGGAAGGAAAAATGCTCTAATAATCGGGCTATCCGCCGACCCTACGAATCTTACCGCCAACATGGCTGCAGATGCGCCGACTGCGGAAATTACCTCTAAAATTTACGACGGCTTAGTTAGATACAACAGAAATTTTAAAATAGTTCCCGATCTTGCAAAATCTTGGAAAATAAGCAACGGCGGTAAAACGATAACTTTTTATCTAAGACGTAACGTTTACTGGCAGAACGGACAAAAATTTACCGCAAAAGACGTAATGTTTACTTATAAATTAATGATAAATCCTAAAACGCCTACGCCTGATGCCGCAGAGTATCTTAAAGTATATAAAGCAAAAACTATCGGGAATTATATTTTTCAGGTAACTTACAAAAAATCGTTTGCTCCAGCTTTTTCATCTTGGGTATTAAATATTTTGCCCGAAAAACTTTTAAAAGGAAAAAATCTTCTAACTACTAAGTTTAGAAGTCATCCGATAGGCACCGGTCCGTACGAATTCGATAAATGGATACACGGCTATGAAATAGTGTTAAAAGCTAATCCTCATTATTTTATGGGTACGCCTCGTATAAGATGGTTAATATATAAAATAGTTCCAGATCATGCGACGATGTTTCTGATGCTTAAAACAAACAACATAAATTATATGGGATTAAATCCAATTCAATTTGAATATGAAACGAATAGCAAAAAATTCAAATTGCACTACAAAAAATACATCTATTTACGGCGCACTTATACATTTTTAGGCTATAATCTTTTAGACCCTCTTTTTAAAAACGTAAAAGTAAGGCAGGCTTTAAGCTATGCAATAAATAAAAAAGAGATAATAAAAGGGGCTCTTTTGGGGTTAGGGGTTTATTGTCGCGGGCCGTTTATGCCTGGAACATATTTCTATAATAAAAATGTTAAGATTTACAAATATAATCCTGTAAAAGCGCTCTCCATTTTAAATAAACAAGGGTGGCATCTTAATAAACATGGAATTTTGGAAAAAAGGGGTATTCCTTTTAAATTCACAATATTAACCTCATATAGAAATCCAGAATGGCTATCGGCGGCGGAAATTATCCAACAAAACCTGAAAAAAATCGGAATTGAGGTCGACATTAAGTTGATGGAATCTACATCTCTAATCTCTGAAATTATGAAAAAAAGATTTCAAAGCGTTCTGTTCTCGTTTTTTATGTACTCAAATCCTTATTACACCGTATCCATGTTTATTGGTTCTAATATTGCTCCGAAGGGTTTAAATTTTACATCGTTTGAAGACCCTAAAGTAAATGAATTATACAGAAAGGCATATTCCACTTTTAATTTAAAAAAACAAAGGAAGTATTATTTTAAAATTCAGAAACTTCTTGCAAACCAAGCTCCCTATAGTTTTTTATACATACCGTATTCAATGACTGTGGTAAAAAGCAGTGTCAAAGGAATAAAGCCGGCTCCTGCGGGCATTGGATATGATATTAAAAACTGGTATTATATTAATTCGTATTGATTAGGTTGTTATAAAGACTTTGGCTTTATAAACGCCAACCACTGCATATTACATTAATTTTATCTCGTTAAACATATACATACACTAAAACCATGTCATGTAAGCCCCGTTTTGCTATTACTCTGTATCCGTAACCATTTGCGATAGTTTTATTTTCCTCCCTTAAATATTATGCTATTTAAAATAAATTTTATAGTTGTAAATGCGTATATTTTGTCATAATAAATAAATTTACACATGTATAATACACACTATCTAAATTTTATAAACCTTCTCCTTTCGTAAGTCTTGTAATATCGGCTATAATGACTGGCAAAACAATCAATACTATAAACGGCTGCATAACAAGACCCGATATTATAGCTACGGCAAGAGGCTGGAGCATGGCTGAACCATTACCGACATTAAGAGCTATCGGCGAAAGTGCTAAAATAGCTATGAGAGTTGACATTATAATAGGTCTTAAACGATTTTTACCCGAACTTTTTAAAGAATACAGCATATTCTTATTTTCTATTGTCTGGAAATATTCAGAAAAATAAAAAATTGCCATTTCGGTATTTATGCCTACTGTTATTATTATACCCATCATAGACATAATATTTAACTGCGTATGTGTTATAAACAGACCTGTTAAATCCGCAAATAAACCAAGCAATGAACTAAATAAGATTCCAATGGATATGAAGAATTTTTCATACAAAAATAAAAGCATTATAAAAACAAGAATGATTGCTGCTGCCAATGCTAAAGTAAGATACCAAAAAGCTTTTTGCTGCTGTTTAAATAGCCCTCCAAAACTATAATATACGCCTTTCCGATGGAGAAGTCCGGAATATTTAATTTTAGATTTTACGTTCTGTATTATCTTGCCAAGATTGGCGCCTTTTATCCTTGCCGTAACTGCTATCATACGTTTAAGGTTGTCATGAACTATCTCGGGCTGCCCATTTATAACGGTAATTTCGGCAATTCTTTTTAATGGAACAATATTACCGTTATTTGAATATATAGGGATATTTTTTATATCGGCAATATCCGTCCTAAAGGAAACGGGCGTCCAAACTCTTATGCCGACTATTTTTGGATTTTTGATTATATCGGTAGCAACTGTTCCGTATAAATAACTTGATAACTCATTTGTGGCACCCAATGGGGTAATTCCCTCCAATGCGGCTTTGACGCGGTCAATTTTAATATTTATATCTTGACCGGCATATACCAGTCCGCTTTTAACTTCGATAACTCCTGGAATCTTGCTTATAAGAGAGGCGACTTTCGGCGCAAGACGATATAAAAGATTTCCGTTGTCCGAGTATATTTTTATTTCTATCGGCTGAGGCGTACCGATTAAATCTCCTATCATATCTTCGACTAATTGCGCCATTTCTATATGAATACCGGGCACCTTAGCTCTAATTTTTTTTCTGATATTATTCATTATTCTTTGTATGGAAGGTCTTGGAAAAGGTTTTAATCTAATAAAAAAATCCCCCATATTGGGTTCAGTTAATCCGCCGCCGAGTTGCAGTCCCGTTCTTCTTGTATATGTTTTCACAAACGGTTCTTTTTGAATAATATTTTGAACTTGGGTTAATACCCTGTTTGTTTCCGTTAAAGATGTTCCCGCAGGGGTATAATAATCTAAAATAAAGCCGCCTTCATCCATCGTAGGCATAAATCCGCTGCTCAAATATTTATAACTTAAGGCTCCTACGGCTATTAATAAAATTATAGAAGCATAAACAAATATTGTTCTTCTAAAAGAAAAATGCATGATATTCCGATATATTTTATGTAGATTTCCCATTAAAAATCCCGTTTTCGTATCGACATCTTTTTCGGTTAAAAGCCTTGCCGCAAATATCGGAACCGCAAACCATGTAATTAAAAAAGAACTTATAAGGCTTACGGCTATTGTGAGCGAAAGGGATTTAAAAAATGCTCCGGTTATTCCTGAAATAAAAACGAACGGTAGAAAAATAATTGTGGTCGAGAGAGATGAGCCTAAAAGGGGTTTAAAAAAATTTTCGGAGGCAGAGTCGACACTTTCCGGAATAGGTTTATTTTTTCGCGCTGATATATGACTCATAATATGTTCTATCATTACTATTATATCATCTATAACAAGACCTACCGCGGCGGCAATACCTCCAAGAGTCATTATATTAAAACCCATATGAAAAACGTATAAAAGTAAAATAGTGGTAAGCAGGACGGAGGGCAATAGCGCTGTGATGATTAAAATTACTTTAATATTTCTTAAGAAAATTATTGTAATCAGCATAGCCAAAATAATACCTATTATTATTGCATCGCGTAAACTATGCGTGGATGCAACTATTAACTTGCTCTGATCATACCATTTTGCAATTTTTACATCGTTCGGCATTCTTTTTTTGAATTCGCGTATTTTTTTATTAATTTCCTTGTTTATTGCTATAGTGTTGGCATTAGGCTCCTGCAGAACCTGCAATAAAACCGCATTTTTTCCGTCAGCTGTTACGCTAGTCCATTTTGGAACTATGCTTTTTGTCACGGATGCAACATCTTCTACTCGAACTACGCCGTTTTTACCAGTTTTGATGATAGTGCGGCTTATCGAGCTTATATTGTGCAGTTTGGTATCGGATGTTATAAGATTTAACTTATATCTATAATTGAGTTTGCCCACCGATGCAATAACATTAGTATTGTATAACGCCTTTATCACATCTTTTATAGAAAGTTTATAGGCGAATAGTTTCCATGGATTTACCATAACATGGTATTCGGTTCTTTCGCCTCCTTCCACCTGTATGTCGGATATGCCTTTTACGCTCAAGAGCAAGGGCTTAAGCTTGTACTTGGCAATATTTCTCAGTTGCACTAAAGATTCCTTTCCGGATGTCAAACTGTAGGCGGCAACAGGATAAATAGCAGGATACATACGTATTGCATTAAATGTGGTTCCTTTAGGAAGACTAGTCAATATCTTATTCATAGCCGATTCCACTTTAAGAAGTTCCACATTCATATTGCTGCCCCATCCAAAATCCAAAATAATATCCGTGCTTCCCTGACTCGTGGTAGAACGGATATTCTTCACTCCAGGTATCGTTCTGAGAATCTCTTCTACCGGCCTTGTTATTATTACGGACATGGTATTGGCAGGGCGGTCAACCGAATTTATATTAACGCGTATTCGCGGAAAATTTATATTTGGAAATAGAGCAACAGGAGATAAAAACATCCCTAATAAACCGCCGAGAGACAATATAATTAAGAGGAATATTATCGCTTTTTGTTTTTTAAATACAAGTTTTATTAAATTCATTTAATTTCCTTTAATGCTACCCTCATCCCCGGTTTTAATTCATAGTTTCCAAGGCTTACTACTAAATCACCCTGCTTAACTATTCCTTTTATCAAGTC
>JAJZJW010000048.1 GCA_021809845.1 bacterium
TTTAATTTCTTCCATTATAATCGCTCCTTTTTATTATAACATTCAGATTGATATTTTCAATATGGAAAATATAACCATAAACGTAAAAATATAATATCATAACGATTGTTGAGGTATTATGACGTAAATATTGCAAACAGATTAAATTTATGTTGCGTTGAGGTTAAAAATATGTGCAAATGCGGACGGGAGTAAGGGAATAAATAAATCTGATACCTTATATTTTTAAAATTGACTTCACCTTTTTTATATAATAAAATATTTAATATATAAATAAATTAACATAAATTAATGAGTTTAAAAATTATGCAAACCCTTGAAGAAATAAAAGAAAATATAGATAAATTAAAACCTTACATTAAAAAAGAATATAAGGCCGATATCGTCGGCATATTCGGGTCTTATGCAAGAGGCGAACAAACTGAAAATAGTGATGTGGACATATTAGTAAGATTTGGCGAAGGAATAGGCCTTCATAGTTTCGGCCTTGAGCTTTTCTTAAAAGATATACTAAAAATAAACGTCCATATCGTATCCGACGGCGGATTAAGACCCAGACTTAAAGATAATATATACAACGATATTCGTTATGTCTAACAGGGATTATAAAAATTATGTCAGGGATATTTTAGAGCATATCGAAGATATAGAAGAATTTATCGAAAATATAAATTATGATGAACTTATCAAAAACAAGGAAAAAATTACCGCGGTAGTTGGGAAAATAATATTTATCGGGGAAGCGGTAGATCATTTACCCGATGAAGTTTTAGAAAAATATCCCGATATGGCATGGAATGAGGTAGTCGCTATGCGGAATAGATTGGTTCACGGATATTTCGATATCGATTACAGGATAATTTGGGAAGTTGTTAATGCAGATATTCCCAAGCTTAAAAAAACGGTTGAGCAATTGTTGGACTTACAATAAAATGTTTTGGATTATATTATCTCAAATTTGTCCCATACTGTTTTTTACATTATTAATTAATTAATAAAATTAATAAGTTATAATAGGTAGGTAATAACTTGCTTCGGGAGCAAGGGGTTACTGGTTCAAATCCAGTCGTCCCGTCCATTAAAAGACGCAGTAAATAAGCACTTCTCGCAATATTCCTCTTGACAGTCATATTCTCAAAAATAGTAAAATAATGTCAAATTTGATAAAAAATTGTCCTAAATTTGTCCCAGTCTTATGTGGTCTAACCCCCGCGTATTGTTGGAGTAAATTAAGACACTTTTTGATTATAATAGACCTTGTTTTTAAGTAATCTCAACAATTTAAGGCATTCTGTATTTTACTTGATTTTCTGCATTTTCTTAATTTTAAATTAAATTATGACATATCTTTAGTACACTTTAAAAATAAAAGAAGTTACAATTTTTGTCATCTCTTAACAATTTTTGTCATCCTAAATAACTTATTAATAATATTAAATTTTAAGATAAAAGCGCCAAATTCGATGACAATTTTTGTAAGTTTTCATTATTTGGTTAACCTTAGTTAAATTAATAATAATAGCTTCCGCCGCCTTTATTTTAAGGTTGTTTGTATTTATTTTGGCTGTTGATTGATTTTGGCATAAGATTTGCTCTTATTAAGTATAAGTATAAGTATAAGTAATAAATATTAATATTGAATAAAATAATTATTGCAAAACGGCAAAAAGAAATTTTCTATTGTCTTAATGTTAAGAACAAAGAACGAAAAATAATAAAAAATTAATCTTAATCTTGGAGGTTAAAAAATGAACATTAACAGACTTGAAAGCAAAATATGGCATATTATAACTTATTAATTTTATTATATAATTAGCATTATAAAAAATGCTATGGGACAATTTTGGGACAATAGTTATTAATCGTATCGAATATTAATTAAAGGAGGCAACAAAAATGAACATTAACAAATTAAAAGGCAAAAAAGGCTTTACATTGATTGAGCTTTTGATCGTTATTGCCATTATCGGCATATTATCGGCAATAGCAATCCCGACGTATCTTAATTACGTCAACAGAGCAAAGGATTCGGAGGCTCACACTAATCTTGGCGCGATATTTACGTCAGAAACGGCATTCAGCGCAACAAATTCTGTTTATATTTCGGCAGGAGCGGCTGAATCAACAGAAATGCCGACAATAGACAGTACTTTAACAACTCCTACCGCCGTTCATCCGTTTTATACTCCTACTCAAACAGTTGACGCTTCAAACGGACCGTTTTCTTGCACAACAAGCAATGTTTTAAATGCCACAAGCATATATTCTATTAAAGACGGAGTAGCTATCGCCACGACTACTGGAACAACGCCTACGGGCGGTTTTGCTACAATGGGTTTTATGCCCAAAGGCAGTTTGTATTTCTGGTACGAAGTTTCAACGTCGCCTGCTGCCAACACAAACGCTCCATCAGGTATTGCTTCAATGGCTCCTGTTACTTCAGACGGAACTTGCGGCGGGGGTTTGACCGCTATAGCAGGAACTAATTTTGCAGGCTCTAATCCCCAAATTTACGCTATGAATGATTATTCAACGACTCCAACTTTAACATTAGGTCATTCATTCTAATAGTAATATTAATAGTAATATTATAAATGCGACCAACTTCTAAATAAAATATTCCCCTTTGCCAAGTTTAATTGATAAAGGGGAATATTTTTATTTCCTATTTTTAAATTTTAAGGTATCTGATTTATTTTATTATCTACTCCTTGTTGCGTTTGGTAATATTTTAAACAAAAAAACACTATACATTTTTATATATTTTAACGACAAATTTTAAATTAAACATCTATATTATCTATTATCTATTATCTATTATCTATTATCTATTATCTATTATCCAAAAATATTTAAACAATATCTAAACCGCTTTATATGTAAATATGTAATTTTAAATTATATTCTTAACCGGCAAATTAAAATAAAACCAAATAATAAATAATAAATAATAAATAATAAATAATAAATAATAAATAATAAAATTATACAAAATAGCCTGATTATGAAAACAAAGAAATTTAAAACAGCAGGATTTACATTATTAATTTTATGCCTGTATTTTCTAATCTTTGTTTTTATGACCTATCCGCTTATCATTCGTTTTTCTTCCGCTATTCCCGGAAATGGCGGAGACCAGTATTTAATGACATGGTTTTTCTGGGAGTTTTATCATTATGTTTTTGTTCTTCATAAATTGCCTTATTTTACGCATTTGGTTTATTATCCTTTTGGAGTTCCTCTTTACGTTACAACCGATATGCCGGTTAATTCTTTAATAGCATCTGTTATCTATTATTTCTCTCATAATCTATTACTTGCATTTAATATCATATTTTTATTATCAAGTCTTTTAAATGGATATTTTGCATATCTTCTTGCAAACGACATTTTAAAAAATAAAACCGCATCTTTTTTTGCAGGTTTGATATTTGCTTTTTCTCCCGTTCTAATAGAGCAGGCAAGATGGGGAGATATTAATATTTGGTCATGTTACGGCATTCCTTTATATATATTATTTTTTAACAGGCTTTATAAAGAACCTAAAGCAAAAAATGCTGTCGGCGCAGCTGCTGGTCTGTTTCTTGCCACTTATGCCGGATTTTACGAATTTACGGCAATGCTTTTAGTCTATTCTTTATTTTTTATAGTTTATCGGTTCATTTCGGAAGAATACAGTTTAAGACAGATAAATATTATAGGAAATGCAAACTATGCAAATACTAACAATGCGGATTTAAACAATGAAAATAATATAAAGAATATAAACAATTCAAATTATGAAAATTTAAACAATAAAAGCGACATAAAGAATATAGAAAATTCAAATTATGCAAATTTAAACGATAAGAATAAAATAAATAATGCAAACAATGAACTAAATCGTAATAAAAACAATAATGGAAAAAATAGCGGTTTTAATTTAAAATTATTAAAACAATGGATTAAGAATAATATTTATAATAATAAAGCGTTTAATAAGAAATATATAAAAAGTTTATTATTAATGACAGGTTTATTTGTTTTTGTTTCTTCTCCTTTTTTGCTTCCCGCTATATATTATGTTTATTTAAAACCCGGAATATTAGAGATTAATCCTACTTTATTTTGGACTAAAGCATACAGCGCCACTTTTATAAATTTATTTATACCGCCGTTTTTTAATCATATGCTCCTGCCTTTAACAAAAGCGATTTATTTTAATAAATTTTATCCTATTATTGATAGAGGAATGAATTCTAATAACTTTTTAGGCTATGTCCCTATTTTGTTTTTTATAATCGGAATATATTTTTATTTTAAACTTAAAAATAAGAATAAAGTAATTAGAGGCGGTTTAAATAATCATAATAATCATGATTTAGACGATAACGTTATCGACAATAATTTAAATATTAATAACGCAAAAAAAAATAATAAATTAAATGCTAAAAACCCGTATAATAAAAATAGCGATAAAATAAAAAATAAAGAAAAAGACGAACTCGCTGATTTTAAATTTTATTTAACAGCTTTTATATTTTTTCTGTTAATGGCGTTATCTCCGTTAATTCATATAGTAGATAACATAAGAGTATTTGACCCTTTTGTATATGTTCTTGATGTTTTGCCTATTATAAAAGACGTTCAGGAATCAGGCAGGTATATGATAATAGGAATGCTGTTTTTCGGTATTTGCGCAGGATTCGGAATAAAATATTTTTTAGAAAACATTAAATCGGAACCTGAAATTTTATATAAATATAACTTGAGCAATTATATAATCAATAGGCTCAAAACAAAAAATAAGATAAAAAATAAAAGAAGTGCAAGCGGCGGAGAAAGCAGCTTAAGTTCAAATGTCTCATATGAAGATGTGGCTATTGATTCAAAAAATAGAAAAAACAAAATCCCCAACAACCTATCTTACGGTTTAGCCATAGCAGCAATATTTGTATTTACTATTATATGGTACAGCTCCTTCGGATTTGAAATACGCGACTTTAAAATAACTAAAGGAATTTATAAACTTAAGAGAGCGCCTTACGGTCCTGTTCTTGTTATTCCGTTTGTTCAGGGCGGCTTTAAGATGTATCAGCAGACGATTTATCAAAAGCCTATGTACGCCGGATACGTCATAAGATACGGATTTCATAACCTGTATAAAAAATATCTGCCTTATAGATTTTATAACGCTTACGGAATGAATTATAAAACCAATTTTAATCAGGTAGATATTTACAGACTCGGTATGCCTGACTATTTGATAAGAAATTTTAAATATATGAAAATTCTTAAAGTTAAATATCTTTTAATACTTAAAAACAGGCTTGACGGCTATGCGGGTGTTTATAATAATAAGAATCATAAAAACGGAATAAATGCCGGCAATGTTATAAACAGCAGTTTAACCCCGTTAGAAATTAAACAAAAATCTTTATTTTATATAAATAAATTTGTAAAAGCGGAAAAAGGCAAAGTCAGAGTGCTGTATAGCGGAAAGAATATTATAATACTTGAAATAAAATGAGATAAAATATGCTGATTAATATTTCTTTCCTTAAAATAAAAAATAAATGAAAATAAATGAAAATAAATGTGTCCGATTTATTTTATCCCCTGCTCCTGTGAAAAAAATGGAAAATGTTATCCGATTTATTTTACCTCCTACTCCCGCCTTAATTCGCTATCATTGAGATAAATTATTAAAATTATTTTAATAAATTAAGAAATGCAGTATAATAAATATAAAACTATATAAAGTTTAAAAAATTAAAAAGTAATTTATAAATTATATAAATTATTCATAATAGCAGCTAAAAATATTAATATTATTGTTATTGTTTTTATGGCTAATACAACATGAGCAATAAGTCGCTAAAATTAACGCTTTACCTTGATTTATGTGTTTACAATAGACCTTTTGATTATCAAGGACAAGAGCGAATAGCCCTTGAAACAAGCGCTTTTATTTACATCCTTGAAAGAATAGAAAATGGGTTTTATAATCTTGTTATTTCAGATGCTTTAAATTACGAAAATAATAAAAATCAGGATGAAGATAGAAAAGACAGAATTTTTTCCTATTTCGGTTTGGCAAGCGAACTTATAGAAATAGATAATTCAGATATTAAAAGGGCGAAAATTCTTAAAGATTTGGGTTTTACCGATATTGACGCTTTGCATATAGCACTGGCAGAAAAAGGTAATGTAAATTATTTTGTTACATGTGATGATGGAATATTAAAGTTATATAATAAAAATAAGAATGCAATAAAAGTAAATATAGTTAGCGTAATTGAATTAGTTAATAAGGAGAAATAAAATGGGATATGCGCTGCCGGAAATAAAAAAGAAAGGCTGGACAGCGCTGGTAAAGGAATTAGGTTATGCCGGCGCAACGAAATTTATCTTGATTTATGAAGCAGGCGAAGGAAACTATACCCGCGAACGCAAGGAACTGTTTAAAAATGAGACGATAGACGCAATATATAAAGAGATAAAAAAATAAAAGCTATCCGATTTATTGTTTTGACATATTTTTTTCTCCTTATTGAATTTTAGACAAAACTGTAGCGTTTATCGAATAACCTAATATCCGATACGCAATTTACGCAGGATTGCGCCTATCCGGGATAGTTTTATACTGCTATCAGCAGATTTAAAAATATGGCATTTTTTTGGTAAGTGCTTAGCGTTGCACTTGAGATTTTCATTCTTCCGTTTTGTTTAAAAAAAGCCGCTATGAGGCTTAAATGAAGAATGGTAGGCAAAATCTCCAGAAAAGCCTAAAATTGTGGATTGTTTGAAACAGGAATGACAGCAACAACAGAGTATTGCCGTTTTTATTATATATGTTTTTGTAAAATAAGTTTCCCGAAATGGAACACGGGCGTTAAAGGCGCAAATCTTTCTTTCTCCCTGTAGTTTTTTTTTTTGGGGGGGGGGGGTAGTAATAACAAAATGTTTGATTTGCGAAAGGGGCGGCGTGCGAAAGAGAATCAGAGATGAGCCGCGAGAGAAGAATCCAAAAAAGATAAAAGTATTCATATATCAAAAAGCAGATAGATAAATAAAAACTATCCGATTTATTTATTCCCGTACTCCCGTCTGCATTTGCACATATTTTTAACTTCAACGCAACGTAAATTTAATCTGTTTGCAACACTTACGTCATAATACCTCAACAATCGTTATGATATTATATTTTTACGTTTATGGTTATATTT
>JAJZJW010000019.1 GCA_021809845.1 bacterium
GACAAAGAAAATAAAAAAGAAATAGAAAGTATAGAATCTATTGAGTTAAAAAAAGATGAAAAATGGCTGCCTGAAATAGGAAAATTATCGGTTAATCTTGGCATGGGTGAAAATATTACAATATCCGCCGGTATTTTAATTTGTCACCATAAAGAAAATTTATCGGAAATGATAAAAAGAGTGCATGAACTTTTAGATAATAAAGCTAAAAAAGAAGGCGGACGAAATGCAGTTGCCATAGAATTAAGGAAAAGGAGCGGAGGCAGCAGGTATTTTATTAGCAAATGGGATGACGAAAGATTATCGGCTTTCGAAGATTTAATAAATGAGAAAAAAGTCGGCGCTGATTTATCAAGATCTCTTGCTTACAGATTTGAAGAATTTAAAGACGGAATAGATTCTATATTAACTTTAAAGGAGCCTATTAATAAAACAGATTTATTAAACAAGTTTGTTTTAGCGCAGTTAAAAAGGTCTGGTTTAAACAAAATGGAAGATGTACAATCTGATGATGATAAAAAATTATTAATAAAATTATCTGAAGATATAGGGAAAATAATTGCAGATGATAATAATTTTAGCAACGAAGGGCTTATTATAGCCGGATTTTTAACAAACGATGATAATGTAAATAAAAATAATAAAAACAAGAACGAGGTAAACAGAAATGATTAATGACTTATTTTCTTTTAAACCTGTTGACACGTTGTTTTTTAAAGGCTCTGAGCCAATGGTGATGGGGGAAAACCATAGTTCTAATTTCAACTTTCCTCCGCCGGCTCATACTATAGAAGGTGCAATCAGAACAAAACTGTATTTTAAGGATAAGGAAAAATACAAAGACCTTATAAACATTGGCAAACGAAAGGGCGGTTTTAGTATAATTGGACCCATGTTTTTAGTTGGAGAAGAAATATATGTGCCTGCGCCATACTCGTGGTATAAAGAAGTTAATAAAAAAGAAGAAGATAAAGATATAAAGGAAATAGAACGATTGACTAATTTTACTGATGTTTCTAAATGTATAAAAAAAACAAAGATTATAAAATCAAAGATTGTTGATAATGATATAATAAAAAATATTATTAAAACAAAAGCTGAAAAAATATATTGGGCTAAATCGGATAATAGCGAACTTGAATCAATAGGAGGCATCTGGATAAAGCTTGATGAACTTTACGGCAGTTCTGACGAGATACAACTTTTTAACAAATTCCATTTTTTTCAGACAGAGCCGCATGTCGGTATTGCTTTAAAAGAAAATAGAACTGTCAGAGAATCACATATCTACGCATTTACTCATGCAAGGCTTATGGAGGATGTAGAGATTGCATTTGGCATAAACAAGATTATTCCATTGGATGACGGAGAAATTTTACAGCTTGGAGCAGAGCAGAGATTTGGCAGTTTAAAAAGAATAAAAAATTTAGAAGTTTTGGAAGAAAAAAATAAAAAAGAAAATAATCATCATAGCGCTTATATGAGCCTGTCTATTTTAGAGGGAAATCAAGAGACTAACGAACATATAATTGCTACGGGTAAAATTAAATATTTAGGCGGTTGGGATATACATAAAGGTTTCCATAAAGATATGGTAGGCTATTTTCCGCCGGGAACGGTTTTAGAAAAAGAAATCTGTAGCGGACTTATTTCAATATAACTATTAATTATTAACATATTAAGGAGGTTGGAACAAGATGGACAGAAATACGTCAATTTTGTCGTTATATGCAATTTCACCGATTCATGCCGGAAGCGGGGCTGCTGTATCTACTGTGGATTTGCCTATACAAAGAGAAAGAATTACTAATTATCCAACTATTCAGGCTTCTGCGCTTAAAGGAGCGATGAGGTCGCATTTTAGGGCTTTTATATCTGAAAAAGATAAGTATCATAAACAACAAGATACAAACAAAGACAAAGAACTGATAAATTATATTTTTGGATCTGATGAGCAAGATAACTGGAGGAGTAAAAATGATGACTCTATGCCAGGAGCAATATCAGTATCAGATGCGAAACTTCTCGCATTTCCAATGAGGTCAAATATTGCACCTTTTGTGTGTGTAATATGCCCTACAATTATTAAGAGATTAAAAAGGGATTTGGAATTTGCAGGTTTATATTTGAACGATGACGATGCGCTAAGCAAACCTGATTTATCTAATGTGTTATCTGGCGTAATAAATGATACAGCTATCGTTATTAAAGGTAATTTTAAGGATGAAAATGGTGCTGCTATAATTCTTGAAGATGCAGTCGTCAAAATTAATACTCAAGAACCTATTAATATTAATTTTATCAATGATAATTTTCCTGAAATTGATTATTTACTGTTAATTTCTGATGAAATGTTTGATTATTGCATTTCAAACTGCACTGAAATTCAAACAAATGTTAAAATTAATTCCGAAACAGGGACATCGCAAGACGGCTCTCTTCGTTATCAGGAATTTCTTCCTTCGGATACCTTACTTTATAGTGTAGTTAATTTTACAGATCAAAGGGCTGAAACTAAGATAGGAAACTATTTAAAGGCAAATATAATTAAAAACTATGTTGAAGACACAATAAAGGAATTTATCCAAATAGGAGGAGATGCGACTCTTGGTAAAGGAATTTGTAAAATAAAATGGACACCTGAAAATAAAAATGAGCAAAATAATGGAGGTCAGAAATGAGAACACTTGGACAGGAAAGATCTCAATTTGCCATAGATAAAGTAATTAAAAACCAATCCAAGATCAATAAAGATGTTAAATCTTTTACTGCAGGTGCTCCAACCGTGATATTACAAAACGGCTTTGGTCAAGCTATGGCTTTTTGGCTTTCTAAAAAAACAGATTCGGAATCAGGATATAAATATAAATTTGTATTAGAGTCTATAAAAGAGTGGTTGATAGAAAAAAAGTTCATAGACTCCAATGAAGATTGTAAATATTTTATTTTAAAATTATCAACAATTGACCAGAAAAAATATCTCAGCGCTCAGAAAGAAGCATTATTGCTTTTAGAATGGATTAAAAGATATACATCCGCTTTTTATATTGATGAAAAAAAAGATGAATCAGGGGAGTAACCATATGCCAAATAATACTGTTGTGCATCCATTTAACAAAAAGATAATTGATGCAAATTATAAAAATGGAAATTTTGGTCTCTGGTTTAATAAATTTATTCCAGTATCAAACGAGAATTTTCACACCTGTGATAAAAACGGGAAAAAAGAGGAAGCTGTAAATTATTATAAAGAATTCTATAATCAGATGCAAAATAATAGTAATTCACTGCTTCGAAAATTACTGGAAAATAAACATTTAAACCAGTATTATTTTTATAAAGCATTTGAAGGCAAATATGAAACTATTATTGTTACTGCCAAACTAATTTCTCCTTTAATTACAGGTATTGGGCTAACTCATCCTAACGAAGTCGGGATGTTATTTGACCACACAATGGGTATACCGTATATCTCAGCTTCATCAATAAAAGGCGATGTCAGATTTGCGCATACCATAGGATTATTAGACGATTTATATGAAAATCATAAAGATAAAATTAAAACAAGTGAAAAAGGTAGTTATTTTGATGATGAAGAAGATTGGACGAATGTTCCGTTAATTTATGGAAAGGGGGGAGATAAAGCTAATGTTGGAAGAGTTATTTTTTTAGATGCTTATCCTATTAATGTTCCTGAACTCCACGAAGATATAATGAATCCGCATTACGGCAAGTATTACTCCGATACAAAAGGAAATACCCCTCCTGCGGATTATTTAACGCCGACCCCAATAAAATTTCTTACTGTTTCTGAAGGAACAAAATTTATTTTTAGAATTTTAATAAACAAAAAACATAACGATTTAAAAAATAATAAAACATTAAAGGATTTGGTATTAACAGCCGTTAGGAAGTCTCTTGAAGAAGAGGGTACAGGAGCAAAAACTGCTGTCGGCTACGGCTTATTTAATATTGAAGACTCTAGTGAACCTGAATCTATTAAAAAATTAATAAACAAAAAAGAAGAGGAAGCAAAAAAACATTTAGAAGAGCTGGAAAATATAATAAAAATTGAAGAATTGAAAAATATGTCGGAAGTGGATAAAATTTGCTATCAATTAAAAAATGATTATGAAGAAAGCTATGCAACGAATATATATAATAAAATTAACGATATACGGTACAGCGAAGAAGACAAAAAGAAAATTGCCGCTGCATTAAAAGAAGCATGGAGGAAGGTCGAAAAAAAATGGGATGAAAAAAACGCATCAAAAAAGCAAAAAGAAAAAATAAATAAAATAAAATTAATATTGCATGAATAATTTATGCTTTAATTCTTACATTTATACATATGTGTTGTATTTATTCTAAAATATAAGTTAAATGAGGTAAAATTGAGCAAAATCCTAATAACTTCTCTTGGAAGCGGAAATAAATCATCAGGCTACAGCAAGGCAAATTATTCTATAGGCGGAAAAACCTACGAAGATAAAGAATTTATCGCCGAAGCCTTAGCGGAACATTTAAATATAGATAAGATTTATTTTTTTGGAACGCGCTCGTCAATATGGGATAGCGTATATAAAAATTTTTCACGTAAAATAAAGAATAGCAATAACAGTTACAGTTACGATATTGAAAGCGGTCTTTACGAAAAAATAGATTCTAAATCTTTAAATGAAAACGATCTTGAATTAATATCTGATGTTATTGACGAATATATCGGCGTACTAGGATCTAAATGTTTTATTATAGATTACGGTCTTAATGATACTGAACTCTGGAATAATTTTAAAAAATTTTTAGAAATTGCAAATTTTACTAACAATAATGATGAAATATATCTTGATATAACTCATTCATTCAGGTCTTTAGCTATTATGAGTTTTATAATGGTTCAATTTATAGAACAGATTAAAAATTTAGATATAACAGTAGAAGGCATTTATTACGGTATGTTTGAATACTCTAAAGAAAATGACGGCATTACTCCTGTAATTGATTTAAAAATGTTTTATATTTTATCGCTATGGATCACGGCGATAAATAATTTCAAACATTACGGAAACGGAGGAATGATTTATGAATTAATTAAAGACGATAGCAGCATAGAAAAAGAAGTTAAAGATGTTTTTATGCATTTTAATAATAATATTTCATTAGGCAATGTAAATAATATAAAAGAAGCTGTTCAAATAATACAGCGCAGAATGGATGCTATTAGTAGTTCCTCAGGTCCTATTATTAAAGAATTTCTTTTACCCGGATTGGACGGCTTTATTGGTAAATTAACAAGTGCAAAAACAGAATCCATATTTCAGTATAATTTATCAATTTGGTATTATGAAATTAAAAATTATGCATTATCGTACATAATTTTATCCGAAGCAATTATAACTAAAATCTGCGAAATTAAAAAAACGGATACTAAAGATTTTGATGCAAGGAAGACGGCTAAAAATACAATAAAAGGTTATGAATTCAATAAAGTTAATGAAATTTACGAGAATGTATCTAAAATAAGAAATTCAATTGCGCATGAAACTGATTTAAGCGGAAATGCAATATCATCTATTAACAATCTGCATAGTTATTTAGAAAAATTGGAGAAATTTTTTATGCAATGAAATATTGATACCCAAATCGGTTTTTTTCGTACACCTCAGCCGTAAATTTTCGGACACTAAAAACGGAACTCTCGGACAGTTAAAACTGAGTATATGTTTTATACTTTGTTTTAATAATATGAGATAATCTTTCTTATATATTAATAATTTTAATAATTTATTATTAATTTATTAATATAAGGAGGACTTAATTGAGGTATGATATGAATGACATTAAAGACGCTTTAAATTCGTATTACAGTTCAAACCTTTCGCTTAGAAAAGCATCTATGACGAACGGAGTGCCTAAATCTACATTATCTGACTATATTAAAAGAATAGATGCGGCTGATATTTCTGTGGACGAGCCATTGCTTTATCCGTTAGACGAACTAAAAAGGCAACTATTACCTGAAAGACGGCAAAACAATTACAAATAATGCAAAATATCAAAGTTCACTATGGATTGATGCAAATAAAGAACCGATAGGCTGGGTAGAAGTTGAATTCTTATAAAAATATTAATAATATTTTTTCTGAGTATTTTTCCCGAGCTTAACACCCGTTTAACTCAAAGCGCCTTCGGTTCTAAATTTAATTCGTTTGTCTGTGTAGTATTGCTAACTGTAATTTTAGTCAAAAAATTTGCTTTTTTTGTAATGGATTATTTGCCTATAGATTATAAGATTATAGTGTCTAATTAGAAACTATAATCTATACCTATTAAATAGTTGTTTTCTTTATAGCTGCTTGACAGAGATGCACCCATATACTGAGCAGTTACTCCCCAATTGCTGGTGAAAGAATATTTTACTCCTACTCCGTATAGAACGCCGCCTTCTGAACCTATACTGTAACTATAATTATTATTGTTAGAAATTGAATATGAGTACCCGATGTATCCTACTTTAACAAAAGGGGTAAAGTTTTCATAATTGTAACCACCTTTAACAAAAGCCCCATAATATACTGAGTTAACATTAAAGGAATATCCGCTACCGCTGTAACTGCCGTCAGATGCATATCCAAGCAATGCACCTCCGCCGATAACTACATTGTTCATGTGATAATTATCTCCAATTGTTAAATTGTAAGTGCCGCGGGATTTTGTCGAAAGACCGTTGCCTAAAGATGTTGAGGCTATACCGCCGTTTATGCCTACATAAAATTTACTGTAGTTTAAACCATATGCGTTTGCTCTTGATGGTTTAAGCGTTACCAAAGTGAATAAAGCAATTAGAATAAATAATCCGATAAACTTTTTGTTTTTCATTCTTAATTTCTCCTTAAATTTAATTAATGTGATTTTTTTTGTAGCGTAGATTAACGTTGCAGCATTGTCGCAAATATATTACAATCTTGTTTAGACTTAAAATATTTATTTATTGTACGTATTGTCTGAATTAAACAATTGAGAATTAGATAATTAAGTTAAATTTTTGAGCACTTTGATTTTAAATGCTTTTCAACCGATGTTTGTATACTAACATATTGTACTTTGTTAAACAACTAAATTCTTTTATATTATATATTTGATAAGATATATATAAGATATATTAGATATATTAAAATATAAAAGATATATGAGGTATAAGATATAGTAGCCATAATGGTAGCAGCATATTTCATTTAGTAAGTTATATTTTAACTAACTTTAAGGGCGGAGTAATTATTGTTAGTCTATAAATCAAGTACGGTTAGTAAGTTATATTTTTACTGACATTGATGGAGGGGCGGTTTCTGCTCGTCTATAAATCAAGTACGGTTTTAAGCCGCCAGTTTTTGAGCGGCGCACTCCATTTCGTAAGAGAGCGGCAGCTCACATTATCAATGTTTCACGTGAAACAAAAATTTTGCGCAAATTAATTAATTTTGGTTGCTAAATATAAAATGCATGAAAATGAATTTATTATATATTTAAAAGAATTATTATATAAAAGTGACTTAAATAAAATAATTTTTGGCAAAGCTCTAACAACAAGTAAAATAGAAGAACTGCTGAAAAAAGCTTATGTTTATTATAATGAACTCATAGAATGGAACAAGAAAATCAATCTTACGACCATCGTAAAACCGCAGGAATTTATCGAAAGGAACATTATAGATTCATTAATGGTATTTAAAATATTAGACTATAGCTTTAGTGAAAATTCAGAAAATTTAAGGTATAACGCACAATATAATAATGAACAATATGATAATAATATTAAAGAAATAACAAATGCAAATAATAATTATGACTGCGGAAGCATACAGTACTTTAAGGACAATAAAAAAATTATAGAAAGAAAAATAAACATATTGCCAGGCAACAGCAAAAAAGAAATTATAAAAAACAATTTAAAATTATTAGATATCGGTTCCGGAGCAGGTTTACCCGGGTTCATACTAAAGATTTTTAATAAAAATATCGAACTTTATTCAATTGAATCGGTATTAAAAAAATGCGCTTTTCAAAAATATGCGGCAAGAAGACTAAATTTTGAAAATTTTTATTGTTTTAATGAGAATATATATAAAATGAACGAATTGCCGGAAGTTAATGCAATAATTACAAGGGCGGCATTTAATATCAACGAATTGATTTATTTAATAAATTCTTTAAAAATAAATAGTTCTGAATGGCCTTTAAATTTAATATTATTTTTGACGAATATGAAAGATGCGAATGCAATTGAAAAAGAAAAATACGGCGATAAAAACCTTTACATTGATAAAATTTTAATGTATAAAAATAATAGCGGCAAAGATAAAAAATTTAAACAAATCGTGAATTTTAAGCTCACAAAGAAGATTTAAATATGACTAAAACTATCTGCGTTTCCAATCAAAAAGGAGGGGTAGGCAAAACCACCACGGCTGTTAATGTTGCGGCGTGCCTTGCCGCTTACGAAAAAAAAGTCTTGCTAATAGACGCAGACCCTCAGGCAAATGCCACAAGCGGGTTAAATCTCCAGATAAGCAGAAACGATAAAAATACGCTTACCGTTTATGATTGTTTGCTTGATTCTGCTAATACGGAAAAAGCTATCTTGCCTACCGAAATGAAAAATTTATACGTGATTCCTTCTTCTTCCGACCTTGCGGGAATAGAGGTTGAAATTGTCGATATAATAGACAGGGAGTATATACTAAAGAAAAATATAATAGAAAAAATTTCGGCAGATTTTGACTTTATTTTTATCGATACGCCCCCGTCCCTCGGGCTTATTACTATAAACGCTTTAGTTGCTTCCGATAGCGCTCTTATACCGATGCAGTGTGAATATTACTCGCTGGAAGGGATATCGAGGCTTATGAATACAATAAAAATAGTAAATCAGAAACTTAATAAAAAATTAACGATTGAAGGTGTGCTGTTTACAATGTACGACTCAAGAATGAATTTGACCCATCAGGTAATAAATGAAGTCAAGAAATATTTCGGCGATAAAATTTATGAAAATGTTATACCGAGAAACATTAAATTACCTGAAAGCTCAAGTTTTGGAAAACCCATTATTTTATATGAAATTAATTCTAAAGGGGCAAGCAGCTATTTGGAATTAACAAAGGAAATTTTAAACAGAGCGGCATAAAACATTTAATTACATTAAAAAAATGACCGGCAATAATAACGATAAGTCGTTGAAAATTAAACGGAATGTTCTAGGAAGAGGGCTAGGGGCGCTGTTGTCTGATAACGGCGACAATGCCGAATCTTCTAACTATAAAATATTCGAAATAGATATAAATAAAATAAAAACCGGAATTTATCAGCCGAGAATATATTTTGATAATAAAAAACTAGAAGAATTAAAAAATTCAATAAAAGCAAATGGAATAATTCAACCTTTGCTCGTAACAAAATCCGCAATAAATACAAATACTGAAGGCGATTATAATGGCGAAGTATATGACCTTATAGCCGGTGAAAGAAGATATAGAGCTGCCAAGCAGCTTAATTTTAAAACTGTTCCTGCAATAATAAAAGATTTAACCGGTTCTAAGGCTATTGAGATAGCACTGATAGAAAATATTCAGCGTCAGGACCTGAACGTTATAGAAGAAGCACAATGCTATAAGAGGCTGCTCGACGAATTTGACCTGACCCACGAAGAACTTTCCGCAAAAATTGGAAAAGACAGGGCAACCATTACTAATATGCTGCGATTGTTGTCGTTAAGCCAGGAAATAAAAGAAAATATCATTAACGGGATTATATCGCCGTCGCATGCCAGAAATTTAATTGGTTTATCCGAAGCCGAAGCATTATCTCTTGCAGACAAGATTGATAAAGAAAAACTTACCGTCAGAGAAGTTGAAGAATATGTAAAAAATTTAAAGCTAATTAGCGATACCGCTTTAAACAAAAAAAATAAGATTAAAAATAAGAATGCAGGAAGTTCATCTGATAAAAATTTTTCAGCTTTACATGCGCAGATAAAGGATTACGAAAACAAAATTTTTGAAAAATTGCAGGCTCAGGTAAGAATTAACTATAAAATGAACAATGATACTAGTAAAGTCCGAGGCAATATAGAAATAAAATTTAATTCTGACAGCCAGTTGGAAAAAATTATTGAATCGCTGCTTAATTAACATTAATTGCAAAACATATATAAATATTTCCAGAAATAAATTTTACTTGACTTTAGTAAGGAAATTATGATATTTAAGATATCTTAAATACATAATGTACATTGAAAAACATTTGAAAATTTTAAATATTATTTCATTGTAATTGTATTAGCATAATGTTCTAAATAAACTATAATTCTAAATTAACTCTGTTAACTCAATTAACACATAAAAACTATTCACCAATGAATGAATTAGTCATTACGTGGCAGGGGCTGCTCTTTGAAGCTGTTGCCTTTCTGCTTTTTACTTATCTGATAAATATTTTTTTATTTAAGCCGGCAAGGGCTATAATTAAAAAAAGACAGGAGCTGCTAGATTCAAATATCGACAAACAGAAAGACTATGAGGCATCGGTTGAAAATATACTGAAAAATATTGAAGACGAGAAAAAAGAATATAAAATATTTCTAAATCAAATCAGGGAAGACTATCATAAGGCTGCAACAGATATAGCAAATAAAATGCTTGAAACAGCTAAAACAGAAGCCATAGAAACCTTTGATAAAAAAATAGAAGAAATAAAAAAATCCAGAGATTCAATTTATGATTATATTAAAGCAGAATCACCCGAATTATCAAAATTAATAGTTAATAAAATAATAGATTAATAGATTTAATAACACAATAAATACAATACAATACAATAAATAATGGAATTATTCTGGCGTATATTCGATACACTTATTCTTGTCGCAGGTCTGGCTTATATATTAATTAAATATGCAGCCCCTTTTTTCAATAAAAGGAAAGCCGATATTGTAGAAGCGCTAAATAAAGCTGAGGAATCGGAAAAACGGGCGCAAGTGCTTCTGAATGATGCAAAAAAACAGCTTGAAGATGTTAAAAAAGAGATGGATGTGCTCAAGGAAAAAGCTAAATCTGAAGCTGCAATAGAAAAAGAGAGAATAATCGAAGAGACAAAGAAGGCTGCCGCTAAAATATATGAAAGATACGAAGTTTTGGCACAGACTGAATTAGACAGGCAAAAGCGGGAGCTTTACGAAGAAGCAATAAGTATGTCAATAGAATTAGCCCAAAAAATTATACTTGACGAGTTGACTCCAGAACTTCAGGAAAAAATAAATAAAAAATTGATTGAAAATATAGGTGAAGCAATTGTCTGATAACAGCATAGTTTTAAAAAGATATGCAAATGCGCTTATAGGGGCGTCTTTTGAAAAGGATATTGAGGATACCTATTCCGAGTTTAAAAAAGCACTGGACTATTACAACGATAAAAACAATGCTGATTTTAAAGAATATATAGGGCTGCCGTTTATCGACAAAAAAGAAAGGATTGATACAATAAATAAGTTATGTGGTTACTTGTCGGTAAATAAAATTTTAACGGATTTTCTTTCTTTATTGGTCGAAAATGAGAGAATAAATTCCATAAATAATATATTTGAAGAATTTGTAAAAATAAAAGATGAAAAAAAAGGTCTGGTCGCAATGACGGTTATTTCCTGCAAAAAACTTAGCAACAGTGAATTGAAAATGCTGCAGGAAGAAATTGAAAATAAATTAAACAAAAAAATAATTTTGGAAGAGATTGTAGAGCCAGGCACATTAGGCGGATTCTTAATAAAAATTAACGGAAAAATATTTGACGGAAGTATAATGACACAAATTAAAAATATGGCGACATTTTTAAAACAAGGAGCTTTTGTATATGGGAATTAAAGCCTCGGAAATAACGGATATTATTAAAAAAAGAATAGAGACATATAAGAAAAGCATAGATACAAGCGAAGTAGGGATTGTATTATCGGTAGGCGACGGAGTTGCAAAAATATACGGTTTAAATAATGTTATGTCCGGCGAAATGCTGGAATTTACTCCGGATATTTTCGGATATGTTTTAGATCTTGAAGAAGATAACGTCGGTGTTGCAATTCTTGGAGAAGATTATAGAGTTAAAGAGGGAGATGTAGTTAAAAGAACTGGCAATATCGCTCAGGCTCCGGTAGGCAAAGAAATTATCGGCAGGGTGCTTGACGGTTTAGGCAGGCCTATTGACGGAAAAGGTCCGCTAAATGCCACGGAGTATTCACCAATTGAAAGAAAAGCCGTCGGTATAGTAGAGAGAAAAAAAGTTAATGAACCTATGTACACGGGACTCAAGGTAATAGATGCTCTTATTCCTATCGGTCGAGGTCAAAGAGAACTTATTATCGGAGACAGACAGACAGGCAAAACTGCAATTGCAATAGATACGATTATAAATCAAAAAAATTCCGGGATTTATTGCATATATGTTGCTATAGGACAAAAACAGTCCAGTGTGTCCGTTATTTACGATAAATTGTTTCAGGAAGGAGCAATGGAGTACACGACAATAATTGCGGCAAATGCAAGCGATCCTGCGACCCTCCAATATTTTGCCCCATATACCGGAGCGACCATGGGAGAATATTTTAGGGATAATAAGATGCATTGCCTTATTGTCTATGATGACCTTTCAAAACATGCGGTAGCTTACAGACAACTTTCTCTGCTTCTGAGAAGACCGCCGGGGAGAGAAGCATATCCCGGAGATGTTTTTTATCTTCATTCCAGATTATTAGAAAGGTCGGCAAAATTGAACGATGAGCTGGGAGGCGGTTCATTGACCGCTTTGCCTATTATCGAAACCCAGGCAGGCGACGTATCGGCTTATATTCCTACTAATGTCATTTCAATCACCGACGGACAGATATTTTTAGAAACAGATTTGTTTTATGCAGGTATTAGACCGGCAGTTAATGCAGGTATGTCCGTATCAAGAGTCGGCGGCGATGCGCAAATTAAAGCAATGAAACAAGTAGCCGGCGGGCTGAGGTTATCGCTGGCTCAGTATAGGGAACTGGCTGCATTTGTACAATTTGGCGCTGACCTCGATAAAATCACGCAAGAAATGATAGCAAACGGTATTATGATGTCGGAGCTCTTAAAACAGGAACAATATAAACCTATGCCTGTTGAAAAGGAAGTTATTATATTATTTGCAGCAAACAACGGATACTGCAAAGGATATAAAACCGCTTCGCTGCGAAAATATGAACAAGAGCTGTTATCGTATATAGAAAATAATAATTCTGATATATTAGAAGGGATTAGAGAAAAGAAGCAAATTGACGATGATATAAAACAAAAGCTGATTTCTGCGTTAGATAAATTTAAGCCGCTGTTTGCTGAAGATTAATTGTATTTATCGCAATATATATTATATTTAAAAATATCGTGGAAAATAATTATAATTAATAAAAAAATATATGCCAAATCTAAAATCTATAAAAAGAAAAATAGGAAGCGTTAAAAATACGAGGCAGATAACAAAGGCAATGAAGATGGTTGCCGGCGCAAAATTGAAAAAAGCGCAGCTTGTTATGAACGAGTTCAAACCATATGCGCTAACGTACGAACAGGTTATCGGCAATATGATAAACAATATATTGCTTAGAAATAATCCTTTTTTTCAAATCAGAGAAAAAATTAATAATATAGGTTTTATTATTATAACTTCAGACAGGGGTCTGTGCGGTGCATTTAACGTTAATATATTTAAAGAAGCAACAGACATTATAAAAAAAAGAAATCTTGGAAATGGCAATATAAATTTATATATTGCCGGTAAAAAAGGCGCTGATTTTTTTAAAAGACACGGCTATCAAATTAATTTTAATTCCAATACTTCCGTCAAAAAAGAAGAAAGTAGTGTCGCAGATGGGTTATCCAAAATTGTTACTGAAGACTTTATAAATGGAAAAATCGATGAATTATATATTATTTCAAGCAGATATTTTTCTCCTATAAATCAAAAACCCGAGTGCAAAAAGATATTTCCTTTTGAAAAGACGACAGAGAACGTAAACGTAGAAGATTACGTGATTGAACCCGATTCAAATGACGAGGAAGTTTTAAGCAAAATATTTAATGATTATATAAAAGTTGAAATAGATGTAAGATTGCTTGAATCTAATGCCGGCGAACAGGCATCAAGGATGAACGCAATGGATAATGCTACAAGAAATGCCGGAAAATTGATAAATAAATTAACTCTTTCGTATAATAAAGCCAGACAGACTGCTGTGACGCTTGAAATATTAGATTTAGTGAACGGAGCTAACGCGCTTAAATAATTCCTTGGAGGATTTTAGATGAATGAAGGCATACTCGTACAGGTAAAAGGACCTGTGGTTGATGTAAAATTTGAAAATAAAAAATTACCTGCTATTTATAATGCGTTAAAACTTACTAATCCGCATATAAATGATTCCGAATATAACCTTGTGCTTGAGGTGTCTCAGCATTTAGGGGAAGACACTGTAAGGTGCATTGCACTCGATTCTACCGATGGTCTTATCAGGGGTATGAAAGTCGTGGATACCGGTACCAATATTACAGTTCCCGTTGGTAAACCTGTATTAGGCAGAATCTTCAATGTTATAGGAGAACCTGTGGATAAGTTAGGCAAGGTGCAAACCTCGGCCAGACTCCCTATTCACAGACCAGCTCCGGCATTTGAGGAGCAGGCAACATCTTTTGAAATTTATGAGACCGGCATAAAAGTTCTTGACCTTCTTGAGCCGTATATAAAAGGCGGCAAAGCCGGTTTATTCGGCGGCGCGGGCGTCGGAAAAACAGTTCTAGTTATGGAACTTATTCACAATATAGCAATTGAACACGGAGGCTACTCCGTTTTCGCAGGTGTCGGCGAAAGAACTAGAGAAGGAACAGACTTGTGGACTGAAATGAAAGAGTCAAAGGTCTTAGATAAAGCTATATTAGTTTACGGACAAATGAACGAACCTCCGGGAGCAAGGGCGAGGGTGGCGCTTTCAGCCCTCACTATGGCAGAGTACTTCAGAGATGAGGAAAAACAGGATGTTTTGTTATTTATAGATAATATTTTCAGGTTTGCACAAGCAAATTCAGAGGTTAGTTCCATTTTAGGCAGAATTCCTTCCGCAGTCGGGTATCAGCCTACACTTGCTACGGATATGGGAGAACTTGAAGAAAGAATAACAAGTACAAAAAAAGGCTCTATAACATCTGTTCAGGCAGTTTATGTACCTGCAGACGATTTAACAGATCCGGCGCCTGCTACAACGTTTGCGCATCTCGATGCTACAACAGTCTTATCGCGACAGATTGCCGATTTAGGAATATATCCTGCAGTTGACCCCTTGGATTCAACGTCTAGAGCCTTAGATAAAAATATTATCGGTGAAGAACATTATGATGTGGCTAGAAAAGTTCAGACAGTTTTGCAAAAATATAAAGAACTTCAGGACATCATCGCGATTTTAGGTATTGATGAATTGTCGGAGGACGATAAAATAATAGTAGCAAGGGCAAGGAAAATTCAAAGATTCTTGTCTCAACCATTTTTTGTTGCCGAAGTTTTTACCGGAGCTCCCGGAAGGTATGTACCTCTTAAAGAAACAATTAGGGGTTTTAAAGAGTTGGTTGAAGGGAAATACGATGATGTCCCCGAACAGGCGTTCTATATGGTCGGAACAATGGATGAAGCCATGGAAAAGGCTAAAAATTTGAAAAAGTAGAGATTCTGCGATAATAATTTTATTTTTCTAATGCATAAAAATTATTTTAAATAATAATAGTGATAAAAAAACAAAAAATATATTTATTTATTAACTTTGAAGGCAAGCGCCAATAAAAAGAAATTTTAAAAATAATTAGAATTAACTCATAAAAAAATATGCCGTTAAAATTGAAAGTTGTAAACATGAAAAAGATTTTAGTTGAAAATAATGAGGTAGAATACTGTGAAATTCCTGCTAAATGCGGTATAGAGGGTATTTTACCGGGGCATATTAATTTTATTTCATTTTTAAATGAAGGTAAAATAAAATATAAAACAAAAGATGAGCAAAATGAAATAGACGTTAAAGAAGGCTTTGTCGAATTTAGCGATAATACAATAAGCATATTATTAAAAGGATAATTAATATGCTTGATATAAAACTGATAAGGGAACAAAGAGATTTTGTAAAACAAGAGATTGAAAAACTTTTTATTGATGCCCCTATAGATGAAATTTACGAACTTGACGAAATAAAAAGAAATAAATTATTTATTGTTGAAAATTTAAGAAATAAAAGAAAAACACTGTCTTCAGAAATTGCAAAAGAAAAAAACCCGTCTATAATCCAATCAAAAAAAGAAGATGTCAAAAAAATAAATTTACAAATAAAAGAAGAAGAAGATTTACTAAGGGGCATAGAGGACAAGTTTAATAATCTTATGCTTGAAGTGCCTAACCTTCCTGACCCCGAAGTTCCGCTCGGTAAAGATGATTCCGAAAATATACCCGTCTCATATTTCAATGAGAAAAAGATATTTGATTTTCAACCAAGAACTCACTACGAAATTGGAGAGGCTAAAGGGTATATAGATTTTAACCGAGGCGTAAAAATATCCGGAACAAGATTCTATATTTTAAAAAACTCTTTTGCAAAACTGCAAAGAGCCGTTATTAATTTTATGCTTGATACGCATGTTTTTGAACACGGATATGAAGAAGTATATTCCCCGTTTATGGTTAATAAAGAATGTTTAATCGGCACCGGACAGCTTCCAAAATTTGCCGATAATCTTTATATGGATGCAGATTCAGATATGTGGTTTGTTCCTACGGCAGAGGTGCCGGTGACAAATATGTACAGAAACGAGTTATTAAACGTCTGCGACTTACCGATACGTCATGTCGCGTATACAGCCTGTTTCAGAAAAGAGAAAATGTCGGCGGGTAAAGATTCAAGAGGCATCAAAAGAGGACATCAGTTTGATAAAGTTGAACTAGTTAAAATAGTAAAACCTGAAGATGCAAAGGAAGAATTGTTTAAACTTATAGCAGATGCACAGGATATTTTAAACCGATTGGACTTACCCCACAGATTGGTCAAAATATGCACCGGCGATTTAAGTTTTTCTGCCGCAGAAAAATACGATATCGAAGTTTACGCTCCCGGTATAAACGAATGGTTAGAAGTTAGCTCCTGCTCTAATTTTAACACTTTTCAGGCAAGGCGTGCGAATATTAAATTTAAACGCGAAAATGACTCCAAACCCGAGTTTGTTTCCACCTTAAACGGCTCCGGACTAGCACTCCCAAGAGTTATGATAGCCATTATAGAAAATTATCAGACAATAGACGGAAACGTGAGAATTCCCGAGGTATTAAAATCATATTTCGGTTCTGAAGAAATTATTTAAACACCCGCCCCTTTTTAAATCCAAAGCAAATAAATGTATTAAAAAAATTTATTGATAAAAACATAGTAGCTTCTTTAATAAAATTCAATAATTTTATGCATTTATTTGTATAAAAATATTTTATTTATAAAAACTCTTTAGCAAACCTCCAAGATAAAAATATCATGTAATATCAGGTAAGGTAAAGTAATTAATTCTTCCATTTATATCAAAATATAATATAATAATTTGTACGGCTATATTGTAAAAAAGCATATTGCCGACAATAAATAATATTATAATATTATAAAATTATTAATTAAATTAATTATGCAGCATTATAAAAAATTTTTGGGTTCGGTTGTTTTAATATTATCGTCAGTCTATTGTATGGTTTCCCTCCTTTCATACAATGTCTACCAGATATCTTCAAACTCATATTCGATAGCCGTAAAACGCAGCGTAAACCTTGGAGGTGAATTCGGTTCTTTTATTTCAATGTGGATGCTTCAGCTCTTTGGTTACGGCTATTTTTTGCTGATATTAATCTGTTTTATTATCGGGATTATTTTATTAATAATTAAAAAGGACTATAAATTTTATTCCGGACTGGTGTTATTTTATCTTAATTCTTTAATATTTCTTAACTTGATAATCGATGATTCGTTATATCACAAATTTAGTATTTCCGGCGGCGGGTTAATAGGGGAAGAATTATTGAATTCTGGAGAAAAATTGCTCGGTGAAATAGGCATAATTTTAGTTATTTTGTTTGGTTATGTTATAGTTTTTTTATTATTATTTGATAATTACGATTTGAAAAAATTATATAGAGCGGCTATAAATTATAAAAATAAATTACAGGCCGATATATCCGCCATACTGAAAATTAAATCTCTTAGGCTTAAAACAGAAGATGCATCAGAAATCTATTATACATTTCCGGTTAGGAGGTCTTTTTTAAATAATTTAAAAGGAAAATTTCAAAACATATTGAAGAACGCGAGAGCAAAATTAAAAATCAAAAAAAAATTGAAGAATACTTTCCCTCTTAAGTTGTTTAACGACGCTCCGGATAACGCAGAAATATCGGAAACAAAAATACCCGAAAGAGAAATGCCTGAAACGGATGCCGAAATAGCGATATTGAAAATGAATGATTCAGATATGTACATGGAGAATAAATTTGAAAATAGCGGCAATAATAATAAAATAAAAAAAGAGGAGTTTTCGGATAAGCCGGATAAAAACGATATTTTTGAAAAAAAATATATATTAAAATATGAAAATAACATTAATGTAAAGGAATACAGCGAAAATTATAAAAATGATATAAATAAAAATATAGAAAGCCCGATTAACGAAATAGCAGACGAAACAAAATCCGAAAACTGCCATTTACTGAACACTGCGGCAGATAGTGAGTTTGAAATCCCGTTACCGTCTATTTTGCCGATTAGAGTCCTCGACGAAAAACAAAAAATAGATAAAATTGAGCTGACAGAAAATGCAAAAATAATAGAAAAAAAATTATCGGATTTAGGAATTAAAGGACGTATCACAGGAATTGAACCCGGTCCGATTATTACAATGTATGAATTTGAGCCCGAAAGCGGGGTAAAAGTAGGTAAAATTCAGACAGTTTCCGAAGATTTAACTATGGCTTTAAAATCAAAATCCGTAAGGATAACCGGTGTTATTCAGGGAAAATCGGCAGTAGGCATTGAAGTGCCTAATAGAAAGAGAGAAACGGTTTATTTTTCTGAATTGATTAATTCCGCCGAATTTAAAAATTCGAAGTCGCTTTTAACTATTGTGCTTGGTAAAGGTCCGAAAGGAAATAACGCAGTTTTTGATCTTGCAAAGTGCCCGCATTTGCTTGTTGCAGGCTCGACCGGCTCTGGTAAAAGCGTTTTTTTAAATACTCTCATCACCAGTATATTGTTTAAGGCAACATACGAAGAAGTTAATTTTTTGATGATAGACCCTAAAAGATTAGAATTAACTTTTTATGAAGGGCTGCCGCATCTTGTTACAGGTGTGGTCTGCGACCCTAAAAAAGCCGCTGCAGCTTTAAGCTGGGCGGTAAAAGAAATGGAAAACAGATATAAAATGATGCAGGAGGCAAAAGTCAGAAATATTGAGCAATATAATGTATATTTGAAGCAAAACCATAAACAGATACTACCTTTCTTAGTAATCATAATAGACGAATTAAGCGACCTTATGCTTGTCAGTCCGAAAGACGTTGAAACTTCTATCATGAGGTTGTCGCAGATGGCCAGAGCCTGCGGTATACATTTAGTTATAGCGACGCAGCGGCCGTCCGTAAATGTTATTACCGGAGTAATAAAAGCAAATATGCCTTCAAGACTGGCATTTCTGGTATCTTCTAAGATAGATTCGAGAACCATTTTAGATTCAAACGGGGCAGAAGAACTGTTGGGCAATGGAGATATGCTTTTCATGCCTCCCGGGCAGGGGAAATTGTTAAGGATTCATGGGGCATATATAAGCGAAGAAGAAATACAGAATGTCATTAATTCGATTGTCAGCAGACATTTGCCGTCACAAAAAAAAGAACTATTAATAAATGAGTTTGAAAAATTTAATAATTTTGATAGAATTACAGAAAATACACAGGACGAAAATTTGCATGAAGAACTATTAGATTTAATTAATGAGCGAAATATGGAGTACGTTTCGATTTCGTTTGTTCAAAGAAACTTTAGGCTTGGTTTTAACAGGGCTGCAAGGCTTATTGAAAGACTGCAGAGCGAAGGAATTTTAAATAATAAAGGGAGAATAATCAAGTGAAGAGATTATCATCGTATTTTAATTTGTGTTTAATAATTTTATCAGTTTCGGCTGTTGTTTTAATAATGCCTACTATTAAAAAGACTTATGCAATAGGAAACAATAACAATATCGTCATAAAAAAAATAGAATTAAAATATTCTAATATAAATTCTATTACCGCAAACTTTATACAGAAAGAAATTTTAAAAGGATATTCGCAGTCTATTAATTCGAAAGGTACGTTTTTCTACAAAAAACCGGATAAATTAGCATGGATATATACATCGCCGTATAAACAAAAAGAGTTGTATTTCAATAAAAAACTATATGCAGTCAACGGCAGGCTCAAACAGGTACTTGTTTATAATATAAATAGCAACATTGGAGGTTTTCCGCCCGATGTCATTTCACTACTTGGTAATATGAGAAAATATTTTAAGATAGTTAATATAATTAGCAATCATAAAAATAATTCATGGAAAATTGAACTCAGACCATTAAAATTTCAGCGCGCCCGACTAATTTACATAAATTTTGCAAAAAATACTTATAAAATTAATTCTATTTTAATCGTCACAATGCAAAGCAGGATAGAAACTTATTATTTAAATGAAAGATTTAATAAAAACATAAAAAAAAGTATATTTAGCGACCAATTTCCCGGCACTTATAAAATAATTTATGAAAAGGAGTAAAATATGTCGTCTTTCGATATTGTCTCAAAAGCGGATCTTCAAGAGGTTGATAATGCCATAAATCAAACTTCAAAAGAAATATTAAGCCGTTACGATTTCAAAGGTTCAAAAAGCGAAATAAAAAGAGAAGAAAATATTGTTAAAATATTAGCAGATGACGATTTTAAACTTGAAGCGGTTATAGATATATTTAAAGGACGACTTGTTAAAAGAGGATTGTCAACTAAATATTTAGACTTTAAGAAGAAAGAAGACGCTTCTAAAGGAATGGTCAGGCAGGAAGTAGAAATTAAAGAAGGTTTAGATAAAGAGAACTCTAAGCTCATAATTCAAGAAATAAAAAAAATATCTCCAAAAACCACTATTGAAAATTTAAAAGACCATTTAAGAGTCAGTTCAAAATCGAAAGATGAGCTGCAGAAAATTATTTCAGACCTGAAAAATTTTGAAATAAATGTAGAATTATCTTTTGTAAATTTTAGAGAATAGCTTAAGTTTTAATCAAAATTTAGTTAATTGATTAAATGTTAAGCAGAAATTGCGCAATTAGCGGATATTTTATACAATTTTATGCACATATAACTGGCATATTTTTTGCTTTAATCTTATGGAGGCAATATGAAAAAAATAGAAGCTATTTTTAAGCCTTTTAAGCTGGACGATGTGAAGGACGCACTGAATAAATTGGGCATAAAAGGAATGACTGTAAGCGAAGTCAAAGGTTACGGAAGACAGAAAGGGCACACCGAACTTTACAGAGGTGCCGAGTATGTCGTTGATTTTCTACCAAAAATAAAAATTGAAATTGTCGCAGGCGACGATATGATATCTTCAATTGTAGAAGCTATAATGTCTGCAGCCAAAACTGGAAGAATTGGCGACGGCAAAATATTTATATTGCCTGTTGAAGAGATTATAAGGATAAGAACGGGCGAAAAAGGCGAAGAAGCTATATAAAAAAATAAAATAAAGCGGGTACTATCTAATTTAAAAATTAATAAAAATAATTATTTTCGGAGGCAACATGAATGAAAATGAAGTAATGCAATTCATTAAAGAAAACGAAGTTCAAATGGTCGATGTAAAGTTTTGCGATTTATTCGGCACATGGCAGCATTTTGTCGTGCCAATAAGTGAAGTATCCGAAGATTCTTTTCAGGAAGGATTTGGTTTTGACGGTTCAAGTATAAGAGGATGGCAATCCATTGAAGCATCCGATATGCTTGCTATTCCAGACCCTAAAACAGCATTTTTAGACCCTTTTATGGAAGCGAAAACCCTGTCTCTTTCATGCAACATTAAAGACCCAATGACCGGAAAATTTTATGATAAGGACCCGCGCCATGTAGCGCAGAAAGCAGAAAAATATCTGAAATCTACAGGCATTGCAGATACCGCGTATATTGGACCTGAAGCCGAATTTTTTATTTTTGACGATATAAGATATGACCAGACATCAAATTCAGGATATTACTTTATTGATTCAGAGGAAGGCATATGGAACAGCGGAAAAGACGAAATGCCTAATCTTGGACATAAGCCGCGCCATAAAGAAGGATATTTTCCGGTTTCTCCAATTGATACCCAGAGCGATATTAGAAACGAAATGGTTCTGGAGCTTCAGAACGCAGGTATAAGAATTGAAGCGGCTCATCACGAAGTTGCAACGGGAGGGCAGGCCGAAATAGACATGAGATTTGCTCCGCTCACTTTAATGGGTGATTATTTTATGATGTACAAATATATAGTTAAAAATGTTGCTAAAAGATACGACAAAACGGTAACATTTATGCCAAAGCCTCTTTTTGGCGATAACGGTTCGGGCATGCATATTCATCAAAGTCTTTGGAAAAACGGAAAGCCGCTTTTTGCAGGCACCGGTTATGCCGGTTTATCTGAAATGGCACTTCATTATATCGGCGGAATTTTAAAACATGCGAAAGCCCTTTGCGCAATCACTAATCCAACCACAAATTCATATAAAAGATTAGTTCCCGGTTTTGAAGCGCCTGTTAATTTTGTTTATTCCTCCAGAAACAGAAGCGCATCTGTCAGAATACCAATGTATTCAAACAATCCTAACGCAAAAAGAATAGAATACAGAACGCCGGACCCTTCCGCAAACGGTTATCTTGCATTTTCAGCATTGCTCTTAGCCGGTCTTGACGGAATAATAAATAAGATTGACCCGGGAAAAGCTGTTGATAAAGATTTATTTACGTTAACCAAGAAAGAATTAAAATCTATTTCCGTAGCTCCCGGTTCGCTTGAAGAAGCGCTTGAAAATCTTGAAAAGGACCATAAGTTCTTACTCCAAGGGGATGTATTTACTGAAGATTTTGTTCAGACATGGATTGATTACAAAATGGAACATGATGTAAATCCTGTACGTATGACGCCGGTCCCGTACGAATTTCATCTATATTATGATATTTGATAAATTAGTAGTAAATTGGAAATTATGAGAAATAAGGGACAGACACTATTTTTAAAATGGTAACTGTCCCTTATTTCCTTATTATCCCAATTTTTAAAATTTCTTACCTAATTTAAATGATTTTACTTTTTATTTATATCCATATATTCCATGTAGGATACGCCTTATGATTGACTATCTATATAAAAAACTAGAAATATTATTCATAGGTATTAATTCACATATAGGCTCTTATGAAAAGGGCGTACCTTTTTCAAACAACAAAATGTTCTGGTATCTTCTTCCGGATGCGGGTATTATTAAGGAAAAAAAATGAGCTTAAAGATGATAACTCATTAAAATTATTGTACAATATAAAATTATCTCATTTATTCATTATTATCATCCAATAAATTAACAACTGCAAGAAATGGGCTCATATCTTTTCAACAGAAACAATTTGTTAATCGTAATATCTGACAACATCATTTAATGTCACCCTTGATGTTCCAATATTATTAATTGTGCTATCCTTTTTATAAAAGCCGATGGAAATTCCAAGGAGAAATTTTTTGTTTTTTGGCAGTTCAAACGCTTTTCTTAAAACATCTGGATATCTTACGAGATAAGCCTGCGGACAGGCGCCAAGTCCAGCATCGTGAGCACATAAAAGAATATTTTGTATAAATATTCCGCAATCAAGAATTGACCAGTTGCCGAGATTTTCGTCCATATATATAAACAATGCTGTTTGAGAACCGAAAAATAAATAATTTGACAGCACCGTTTCTTTCCTCTTAGCAGCATCATCCCTGCCTATACCGAGCGCTTCGTATCTGTGTTTGCCAGATTCAAACATATTTTTTGCCTGAGGTTCAGGCCAGCATTCGGGAAAGGGAAAATCCGGACATCCGGGGTCGTCCTTTGATGCGCGTTGATGTATTTCTTTTTTAATAATATTGCCGGTTTTGCCGGTAGAAACAGCAATCTCCCATGGCTGTGAATTTGCCCATGACGGTGCTCTCAAAGATGCTGATAAAATCTTATTTATTGTTTCTTTGGGTACCGGTCTGTCTTCAAAATCTCTTTTAGATGAACGGGTAAGGACGGCTTCAAATAGTTCCATGATAATAAGTTGTGAACATTTATATTTATTGTATTTACAATCGTTATAGTTGTATTTATTTATATAATAATCGGTTAGTATATTGAATTATATTACTTTAAATATAAAAGGAATGTCAAGCCAATTTTGAAATTTTGTTATTTGCCATTTTTCTTAATTTTATCATTGCCTTTATTTCCATCTGTCTTATGCTTTCGGGGGTCAGTTTAAATATTGCGGCTACTTTTTTAAGTGTTAAAGGCTCGCCGTCATCATACAGCCCATATCTCAAAATTATGACTAATCTTTCTTTTTCATCCAACGATGACAGCCAATTACCTAACAGTTTCAAATTTTCGTTATTGCAGATAATGGATATGGGCGAAGTTTTTTCTTCATCGTCACCTATTATTTCAGACAGCGACAAGTTATCGTTTTCAGTATTATCAGAGACAAAAGAATCTATGGACGATATGTGCGGCATCAGATTTATTATTTGTTCAACCTTTATTCTGTTTATACCTGAGTGCTCAGCTATCTCTTTAATATCCGCTTCTTTTTCATTGTCTGCTTCGAATATTGCTTTAGATTTTAATATATTGCAGTACAATTCATATTTGTGCAGCGGTATTTTTATTAAATTATATAAATTTAAAATTCCTCTTTGAATAGATTGTCTTATCCACCATACTGCGCAGGTAGAAAATCTATATCCTCTTTCAGGATTAAATTTGCCTATAGCTTTTATAAGTCCTATATTGCCTTCTTCAATTAAATCTTCCAGAGGAACGCCGCGACCGATAAATCTTTTCGCTATACTTATAACGAGGCTTATATTTGATTTAATGAGCAAATCTTTCGCCTCTTTATCTCCGCTATTGCTTTTTTTTATGAGTTCGTATTCCAAATCTTTAGTTAAAGGAGGATATTTATGTAGGTACGACTTATATAAATAAGGAATAGTGTTATAAGTTAAAAGCTGAGCGTCTTCATTATTTTCTGTGTCGTTCATAGCGCAATCACGTGAAGTGGGGGGGGGGGGAGAGAGATCAATATTAGATTTTATCATGAGAGTTTTGCATTTTTTAATTTTATTCTTTAATATTATACACTATTATAGTATATACTATTTTTTTAAAAAAATTATGCAAATAAAATTTTATTTTTCATTAGAGCTATTATCGACTTTTTATTTGTTATTTACATAAAAGTGATTATAATTGATAATAATTATAATCACTGAATGAGAAATAATTAGAGGAGTTTTGTTGTTTTTAGTCAACATTCTGCCGGCAAAAATATATTTATAGATTATCTATAAATATATATAAATCAAGTATCTATAAATCTAACATTTTTTATTAAACAAAAAACTTAAAATGTTATTGCAAATTAATTACGTGCGGATTAAATCCTTACAATACAATACTATAACTATACTATATGCGAATTAAATCCTTACTATATATTGCTATACTATAATTATACTATATATAGCAGTTGTTTTTTAAAAAGGCACATCCTCATCATCTGAAGAATTACCGATCGATTGCCCCGCAGGTTCATATTCAGTATTATTATTCTGATTATTAGTTTTGCCTTTAGCATATCCGCCGCCATTATAAGATTTTGCAGAAGGGTCGCTACCCATAAGCTGCTGATTCGGTGCCTGTTCAAAATCATTTGCTGGACCTTTACTACCGAGCATAATTACGCTGTTTGCGACTATATCGGTTCGGTAGCGTCTTATGCCATCTTTGTCATCATAAGAACTATTTCTAATCTTCCCTTCAACGTAAATCTGTTTGCCTTTGACTAAATAATTTGCTAGGGTTTCAGCTAATTTTCCAAATAATACGACATTGTGCCATGTCGTATTATCAACCTTTTCTCCGCTTTTATCGTTGTATGTTTCGCTTGTAGCCAGGGTAAATTTTAAAATGCCTAATCCATCTTGAGTATAGCTCAGTTCTGGGTCTTTACCTAAATTGCCTATTAGCTGTACTTTGTTTAAACTTGCCATAATACCTCCATCAATTTGATTAATTCCGACATTATTATTTATTTATTATTATGTAAATTTTTTTATTAATTTTTTTACTATATATTATGCTCTAAAGCATTTTATTATATATACTATTATATATATTAAAATTTTCTGATTAATATATGTTTTTTAATAAGCTCTTTTTATTGATAATAAAATAGAAACGATAAATAATCAAGTTACAGTTATGAGAATTTTTTGTTCAAAATATATTACAAATATATTAAATTTCATTATTGTATTAATAATATTGTATAATATATTTGATTTGGCTATAATTACTTAAATTTTATAATTTATATATAACTGATAAGTTTAAGTTGGTCCAAAATAATTAAAATTTAATTTATCAAAAATTAAAATTTATTTTTTAAAAATGCTTAAAGAAACATTATACACTTTTTTTTACTGGTTTATCATCATCATTAATACTATATTTTTCGGAACCGCCGCTGTGGTAATTTCTTTTTTTGATTTATCTGGCAAGAAAACCCAAAATGTTGCAAGGCTATGGGCTAAAACAATTTTATATCTGCTTAATATCAACGTAGTTACTGACGGTTTGTCAAATATAGATAGCAAATCTTCCTATCTTATAGTTTCCAATCATCAGAGTTATTTTGATATCTTTATATTGCTATCATCTCTTAATTTAGACTTCAAATTTGTTGCAAAGTCATCTTTATTTAGCATACCTTTTTTAGGCTGGAGCATGAAAAGATTGGGATATATCTCGGTTGACAGAAAAAATTTGAAGAAAACTTTATCGGTATTTAATCAAACTAATCTCGGCAATAAAGCACCTGAAAATGTTTCAGATTCAGAACAAAAAAATAAAAAAAAGGACGTTGTATCTATTCTTATTTTCCCTGAAGGAACTCGTTCAGATAACGGGAAACTGAAAGATTTTAAAACTGCGGGATTGAAAAGATTTATTGAAATATTGAATTTGCCGATTTTACCGGTTGCCATAAGCGGTACATTTGGTATTTTAAAAAAAAATTCATTAAAAATTTATGGAGGGAAAACAGTACAGCTTAAGATATTAAAACCTGTTTTAATTGTGACAAATAATATAAAATCAGCTTCTGAGACAATCCAAAATATAGCTGAAAGTATAAAGAAAGAATTAATTTAACTTAAAAAATAGTAAAATTAATTTTATTTAAAAACAAATAGCGGCAAATAACGGCGAGGCAATGAGATATTATGACAAGAGCTGGAAATAATGCAGTAAATGTGGTAAGTAATTTTGTAAATGATACCGTAAATAATTTAAAAGACGCTCACGATACTAAAAATAATTTAAAGATTATTCCTCTAGGAGGTTTAGGCGAGATAGGTCTCAATATGATGATTTATGAGACCGAAAACGATATCATTATAGTTGATTGCGGATTAATGTTTCCGGAAGATTATATGCTTGGAATTGATATGGTAATTCCGGATTTTAACTATTTGTACAGCAAAAAAGAAAAAATACGAGGGCTGCTGCTGACGCATGGACACGAAGACCATATAGGTGCAATTCCATACCTTTTGAGAGAATTTAACATTCCGATATTTGGAACCCCTTTCACCCTCGGCATACTTGAAGAAAAATTAAAAGAACATGATTTGCCTACCAAATTTTATTTATTTACCGTTAAAACCGGCGGCACAATTACTCTCGGTGATTTTAGCGTAGAATTTATAAGCGTAGCTCACTCTATAATAGACGGCGCATGCCTTGCTATCAGGACCCCGTTCGGGGTTATTATTCATACAGGGGATTTTAAATTAGACCAATCTTTAGAGCAGTCTCAAATTACCAATATTAACAGGCTCGCATATTACGGAGACGAAGGTGTTCTGGCTCTTCTTTCGGATTCTACAAATGTTGAAAAAGACGGTTTTACAATTTCTGAAAAAGATATTAAAAAAACATTCAGAAATGTCTTCAGGGACCATAAAGGCAGGATAATCATTGCCCTTTTTGCTTCCAATATTCACAGGACTTCACAGTTGTTAGAACTGGCGAGGGAATTTAATAAGAAAGTTTTAATGAGCGGCAGAAGCTTAATAACATATACAAGAATTGCAAAAAGACTGGGCTATTTGGATTATTATGAAGATATCTTGATAGACGAAGAAGCTTTGCCGTATTTTGAACCTGAAGAAATGCTGATATTAACAACAGGAACGCAGGGTGAACCGATGTCTGCCTTATCCAGAATTTCTGTAGGCGACCATAAGTTTATAAAAATAAAAAATAATGACCTTGTTATTTTGTCATCTAAGTTTATACCCGGCAATGAAAAAGCAATTACGAAAATTATAAATAATTTATATAAAAAGGGTGCTGAGGTTCTTTACGAAAAAATATCTGAGATTCATGTGTCCGGTCATGCAAGCAAAGAAGAGCTGAAACTCATGATGAATATAACAAAACCGCAATATTTTATACCCATACACGGGGAACTAAGGCACCTTTATCAGCACAAAAAAGTAGCAGTAGATATGGGTATAGGTTCTGCAAATATATTTACTATTGAAAACGGCGATGTTTTAAATTTTGATACCTGCAACTGTTTAACAAAAGGCAAGAAAGTTTATTCCGGCAGGATATTTGTCGACGGAAAAGGCATAGGTGACGTGGAAACAGGAACGTTGAAGGAACGGGCGCATTTATCGGAAAACGGCATGATAATAATAGTATTAGTTGTTGATTCAAAAACGGCAAATATTATTTCCGGTCCGGAAATAACATCAAAAGGATTTGTTTTTGAAGATTATTTTAAAAATCTCTATAAAGATTTAAACGGTCAAGTCCTGAATATTATTCGTTTGAACCAGGAAGAAAGGGGTGAAAATATAGACTGGGTAAAAGTAAAAGATGAAATCAGAAGGGTTATAAAAAAATATTTGAATAAAACAATCGATAGGCAGCCTTTTATTTTCCCTATGATTATAGAAATTTAAAAATAATATATTATAAAACAAATTTTTTAATCAAATTAAAATAAAAATAAAAAAATAGAGGTATAATATAATTAATAAATGTATGTATGCCGGTATACTTTTATGGTACACTTTTATGGATGTATGTTTAATCGATATTGATGCTATGTATAATTATAGTTAATAAAAATACATATGCTAGAATATAAAAATTAAAATATATCAACTTAAAAAATATATTAAGTTATTTTAAGTATTAAGTCGGTTTAAATATTAAGTTGGTTTAAGATAGTTTGATATTTGATAATTTAATTTAATATGAATGATTGGCATTTTTATCATATATAACGATGATGCGATAGTTAGTTTAAGATAGTTTTTGATAGTTTAGTATGAAGGAGGTGATTCATATGGCATGCGCTTCAAAAAAAGGAGAAGGCACAAAAACAAAACCGCCGAAAACAAAAAGCAAATAAAAGACTCTAATTATTATGCCCCTGTTTATTTATTGTTAATAAACAGGGGCATAATAATTTTGGCATTCCATAATTCCTTACTTATTAATAATTAATAATAAATTAATATGCGCCTTTTCTTTTTTGTTAACCTTGCGGAATTTTTAATTGCAAATTCGCAAGATTAATGCCTGCCATAATATCTGAAAGAACTGAATTTGAAACTTTTACATTTATATTCTTAAAACTATAAAAGTAAAACCTTTCTATTAATTTTTTTTTCTGAATTTAAAGCTATACATATATTCTTAAAACTATAAAAGTAAAACCTTTCAATTAATTTTTTTATTGATTATCGTTTTCTATTGTTTTATAATTATTGTCACCCGATAATAATTACTAACGCAGATAAATTTTAATATCTAATATAAGATATTAAACTGTCTAATATTAAACGTCTTTTTTAATTTTAATTTAATTGTAAAAATTAATTATTAACATTAGGAGGTTGATTATTTATGGATGCACTAATTCTTGCCCGGGTGCAATTTGGGCTCACGGCTTTTTTTCATTTTTTATACCCCCCTTTAACTATAGGATTGGGCGCTTTACTTGTTATAACGGAAGGAATTTACGTTTACTCTAAGAACGAAGATTATCTTAAAATCACCAGATTTTTTGTAAAGTTATTTGCAATAAACTTTGTTGTAGGAGTCGCTACAGGAATAGTTTTAGAATTTCAATTCGGGACAAACTGGTCTCAATATTCAGCTTTTGTAGGAACCATATTCGGCTCGCCACTTGCAATAGAAGGACTTTTTGCTTTCTTTATGGAATCTATTTTTGTTGGTGTTATGCTGTTTGGCTGGAACAGATTATCCCCAAAGGCACACTGGGTCTCCACTATACTTACCGCATTCGGTTCGGCTCTGTCGGGCGTTTGGATTATAGTAGCAAATTCATGGATGCAGACGCCGGCCGGGTACAAAATAGTAAACGGAAAACCTATAATGACCAATTTCTTACATGTTGTGTTTAATCCTTATTTTCCGGCGGAATTTACCCATACCATTATGGGGGCGTGGGAATATGGCGCATTTTTTATGGCGGGGGTTGCTTCATGGTATTTAATTAAAAACAATAAAGATATGGTTATGAGAAAGGCTTTAAAAGTGGCAATAATTGCAGGAATATTTATTTCTGTCGCACAAATTATTTTAGGAGACGTAAGCGCTAAAGAGGTTGTAAAATATCAACCGACGAAACTTGCTATGATGGAGGCGCAGTGGCATACGCAGAAAGATGCTCCCGAAGTATTGTTTACGATACCGAATGAATCGCAGCAAAAAGATTATTTTTCAATAAAAGTTCCGTATCTTTTGAGTATGCTGGCGACCGGGAATCCCTATGGCAAGGTGATGGGGCTTGACGGTTCAATAAAATATATTGCGCATAAAGACCATATTACAAATTTGAAACCCTCCATGTTTCCGGTAGACGCAGTTTACACAACGTTTCATATCATGATGTATATAGGTTTTTATCTGGCAGGAATTATGCTGATTGCTATAATACTTTACTGGAAAAATAGATTGTACGATAATAAATTTTTCTTGAAGGTGCTATGGTATTCGACTTTTCTACCCCTTCTGGCACTTGAGATGGGATGGTGCACAACTGAAATAGGCAGACAGCCGTTTACGGTGTATGGACTACTAGAAACACAAAATTCTGTTTCCCCGAATGTGACTGTGCCCGATTTAGTTATATCTATAATAATGTTTATAACAATTTATCTAATTTTACTATCATTTGCTTTGTTTCTGTTTAAGAAAGAACTCAAAGGAAGATTAGAAGGCAAAGATGAAGTAAATACTAAACCGAAGGAGGCATAATTATGAGTTTGCAATTTTTACAAATACTCTGGTTTATACTTATAGCTGTTATAATTTTAGGATGGGCCACGATGGACGGATTTGATTACGGAGTAGGCGGATTGTTGGCGTTTATCGCTAAAGACGACAGAGAGAAAAAAATAGTAATAAATTCTATAGGTCCTGTATGGGATGGAAATCAAGTATGGCTTATTTTAGGCGGCGGTGCGATTTTTGCCGCTTTTCCGCAGGTTTACGCTTCAGTATTCAGCGGTTTTTATCTTGCAATGATGCTTGTTGTATGGTTAATAATATTCAGAGCAGTTTCATTTGAATTCAGAAGCAGGGTAGAAGATGAAAGCTGGAAGAAGCGCTGGGAAATTGTTATAACGGTTACAGGACTTGGCATAGGGCTTTTGCTTGGAGTTGCTTTGGCTAATGTATTAAGGGGTATTCCTTTAAATAAAGAACATGTGGATTTTGAATCATTATTCAGCTTGCTGAACATTTTCGCAATTGTCGGCGGGCTTATATCGTTGTCAATGTTCTTAATGCACGGCTCTGTTTATCTTGTTATGAAGACCGAAGGGGAATTGCAGAAAAGGGCAAGAAATTACGGAACAAAATTTGCTTATGCCTATATAATATTCACTCTTATTTTTTTGCTGATTTCTCCTATATTTGCACCAAGACTTCTAGGTAATGGTCTGGGTATTTTAGGGGATTTCGTACCGGCGCTCATGCTGATAGGAGCTATAGGTGTTATACTGGCTATGAAATCGAATAGTGATACAAAACCTTTCATGTTCTCAGTTTTAAGTATAGTAGGCACTATTGCAAGCGTTGCCGTTGGGTTGTTTCCTGATATTGTACCTTCTACTATTAACAGCAGCTACAGTCTTACGCTGTTTAATTCATCATCTAACGAACTCACGCTTATAGTGATGCTTATAGCCACGTTAATTGGACTGCCTTTAGTTTTACTATATTCAATTTATGCTTATAAGAAATTTGGGCTGAAAGTCAAACTGGACGAGGACAGCTATTAATAAATATTTATTTATTCGGTAATATTTAATTAATTAAAATATCTGCCTTGTTTTTACTAAATAAAAAACCGTTTAGCTATTTTAACTATATAACTAAACGGTTTTTTTGATGATGTGCATAGATAGTATAATACCTATAGTACTATATATGTATTAAATTAAATACAAATCAATGCTGTATATAAATGTACAAAATAGATGTATAAATTAAATTATCAACTTAAGTAGGCAATTTTAATGTTTAATTTCGCATTTTATTTTGCATGCAACATAATTATTTTGCATCACTATTCTGAGTTTCAAAGTCTCATCGGGGTCTTCAACGTTAAGCTAGATTAAGTATTGTTAAACTAAGTTGAGTGGTCTTACCTTAGCTTTTCAAATCATTATCCATATCTTCAAAGTCGTCAGGGTCTTCGCCTTTACTTTTTTTAGTCTGTCTTACCTTAGTCCTTTCAACCCTGTTGTCAATCCTCTTGACAACGCTGTTAAATAAACCTTCAACAGCAAAAATAACCTCTTTGTTGGCGTTGCCGACATGTTCTACCACATCTGCAGGAATTCTATCGTAAAACGCATCAACGATTCTATGTCTGAAGTCAGACCTTTTTTCTCTGAATGATTTTTCGTCTTTTAATAACATAATTAAATACCTCCAACTTATTAATATTATACATTTTAAATTTTTGCATCAGTTAGATAATTTTCAGTAACTAAATTTTAATAAATATAAATCTTTTTAAATTAACCGTCCAAAATACTTACACATATATTTTATTATATCGCAAATTAAAAACAAAAACAATATTGTTGCCGATTATTGTTGCCGGTTATTGAATTATTGCATAGAAAAATTAATTTCCAATATTAACATTAACCTTTTGCATTTTATATATAGGCTTTTTTATTTTTTTATTTATATTATATTTTATTTATATTATAACGTTTAATGAATTCTATAATCACTCGTCATTTTTATTTTCTTCGATTTTCTTCTTGATTTCATACCCGAGTTTTGCCGATATTGTTTTAGCTGCTGCAATAGTCATTGGAATAATTATGTTGTCTAATCGTTCCTTTGTCGTTCTTATAAGCGGTGCCGAAATAGATATTCCGCCGATTATATGGTCGGTATAATCTCTTAATGGAACGCCTATACATATGATACCGCTGTCCAATTCTTCGTTGTCTATTGCATAACCTAGTTTTTTAACCTTTTCGAGTTCTTCATATAATTTATTTTTATCTGTTATAGTATTTTTTGTATACGGTTTTAATTCCGAAGGCAATAATTTTTCTATAGCATCTCTAGATTCAAATGCTACCTGGCATTTACCGATAGCAGTAGCATATATAGGCAGCATACTTCCAACCCTTGAAGCAACTTTTAAAACCTGGTCTGCTTCTATTATATCTAAATATATAACATTTTTTTCTCTTATTACCCCTACGTAAGCAGATTCTTTAACATTGTTGACAAGTGTTTTTAATACCGGTTCCGCAATGCTCAGCAGCCTTAGGTGATGGATAAAAGATTGACCAAGTTCAAGACTTTTCAGCCCTAGTCTGTAATTTTCTGTAAACGGGTCCTGTTCTATGTACCCCTTATATTCTAATGTTGCAAGAAGCCTGAATATTTTATTTTTATGCAGTTTTAATATTTTGCTTAATTCGCTGACACCTAATTCAGATTTATCGCCTTTAAAAGCTTCAAGCAGTTCAAATGCGTTTAAAACTGTTTTGATAATATAGTTAGTTTTGTCCTTTTTTCCCTTGTGTATTGTTTCTTTTATTTCCTTAGGATTTATTGTTTCTTTAGATTTTCTGATGTCTTTTACGGGCGTAGCCATTTTGTCCTCTTCGTAATTCATAATTTTCATTTATTTTATTTATTAAGTTAATTTATAAGCTAAGTTACGGTTTATTATTTGATTATCATGTTTTGATTAGCAGGTTCGGTGAAAATATACATATTTTTTAATGCTGCATAAATAAAACAAATTTTTAAAATTTCGGTTCACCATATATTATAATATTATATTATAAAAGATAAATTTATAAATTCAATTATAATATAATTTATATTAAAATTTAACTAAAAAATAAAACTTTAATCCTTCCATAGAAAAATTTAATCTCTAACTGCGACTTTTTAAAGTCATTTTTTTTATTTTATTTCCTTGGTTTTCTAATATTTCTTAAATTTATGTTTTTTTCATAATATTTTTTATT
>JAJZJW010000049.1 GCA_021809845.1 bacterium
CTGCCGGCATTAGCGCCTAAGTAATTTTCAAAAGCAGATGTATCACATTTAAGTTCTTTGTGGTATTCATTTAAATCCTCTGTTATATTTTTTCCTCTAGTATGCCATAATTCAACTCTTTCATTTATCTCTTCAGTTGATTTACCGCCGCTTTCTTCGATTCCGACAAACCAATATTTCCCATCTAAGTTGCCGTAACCAAAGAATCTAAATATATATTCATATAGCTTTTGATTGGTATTATTCAAATTTTTAAAAAAAGCTCGCGCTTGTGATTCTTGTGTTATCATAATAATATCCTTCTATTTATTTTATGATTTTTTTGTAAATACATCTGATTTATCAAACTTTAATTGTACCTTTAAAAGTTTTTTATACCTAAAAATAAATATGCCGTTTAAACGCTCTAAAATGTGTTTTAAGGCGTATTAATTTTAAAGCATTGTGCAATAAGGGTTTGCAGACTATTGATTTATTGTTGTTTAAAATTTTTTATAAGACTTTGATTTTTTATGTTTACTATTTCCCCAATCTGTATCTCTGATATATAAAGTTCCGTTTTCTATTTTTATAAAATAATTAAATAATTTAATATGCGCTTTTCCCTGATTTTGATATTTTTTAATTAACGACACTAAAGTATTTTTAACAGAATTATCTATACTTTTAATATCACCTAAATAATTATCCATTTTTTTTACTAATGAATTTTTATTTATAAAATCATTAATAACCAAGCATTGAATATTACTTATTATATATTTAAAATAATTATTTTGAACTGATTTAATTTTATTTATGTTCTTGTTTTTCATTTTTAGTTTAACTCGTTTAAAATATTCTGCTTTAATTATACCGTTACGTAAATGGTTTTCTATTGCCTTTTAAAATATGCCGTTTAAACACTTTAAAATGCGTTTTAAGACATGTTATCTGTAAAGGCTTATAAGATAATGCTTTAAAACAAACTATTCATAATATGAAAATTATTTCCGTAAAAAATAATTGCTAATTTTTGTTTATTGTATTTATTTGCAATTAAAACGCATCTGTCTTTTTCGTTAAATTTTTTACTTTCAATATTATTTATATTAAGAACTATGCTCATATTTTTATTTTGGGTTAAAAATACTATATCGTGAGTTTCAAAATCAACGGAATATATTATAAACTTTTTAATAAAATAAAAATGTTCTGTAATATTAATGACAGTTAATAAAATAAGAGCAAATAAAGATATGTATAAATATATCATAATAATATTATTTTTTAATTATTTTAATAGATTTGTTTAATTTTTTCTTTGAAATATTAAAATGCGGAATTAGCATTAAATCTTTCTTGAAAGATTTTGCCTTATGCCGCCTTAAATCCTTTTTAACATACTTTTCTATTGCTTTTTGAATATCTATGATATTTGTAATGAAGTTATAATATTTTATAAGATTAATAATTTATTTTAAAAAACTCCGCCAAACTGTTTATCTTATTCTTCGGCTCCGGCAAACTAAAATCTCCGTATCCTCTGTTAAGCCAATAAGCATTACACTTAGGGCAGTTTAGCACTATATTATGAATTACCGCATTGTAATCGTCTATAAAGTATTTTATTCCAAGTTCGGAAATAATTCTATGTTTTTCTTTTGTTTCTGCGTAATATACTGGAATATCTTTACTGAATATTTTTAACAGATTAGCTTTCCGCAGGTGTAATATTTCTATCGGGCTTGACGTTATAAAGCATTTAATATCTTTAATATAATGCTTTAAATTTAAAACTTCGTCGAAGACTTCCATATCGGAAAAATCTATTCTCGAATTGATTAAGGATACCTGCTCTTGCGTAATTTCGTATCTCACCGCCATATTATATATTTCGGGATGTTTTATTGAAACTTTAAATCCGATTTTTACGGCTTCTTTTTGAAAGGTTTTTTCGTAATCGAATATCACGCCGTCAAGGTCTAAGGCGGTTTGAGTTAACATTAATTTGCCTCTGTTTGTTTTATTTTTTGATTTAGCATTTTAAACTGCCGCTTCCTTTTCTCCAGTCATGATATAAACCTTTTCTTTTAATTTTTCCTTTTTGTATTCATTTTCCAAATCAAATAACTCCGCTTCCAAACTTTTAATTATTTCAGGTATTCTTTTAAGGTCTTCTTCTAAATAATAAATCTTTGCACCTCTGTTTACAGAGGTGTCTATTATTTTTTTACTAAAATCATCATGCCCGTTATCGTTAATATATTCCTGCGTTCTTTCGTCAGTTATCTTAAGTAAGTTTTTTAAAAATTCTATATCTTCAGGTATTTCCGACAATTTTTTTCTCATTTTGATTAATTCTCTTTGATTAGATTTAATTTGTGCTTCAATTTCAGCAATCTTTTTATTTACAGATTTTAATTTATAATTTTCAAACATTTTAGCCTCCATATTTTTTTGCATTTTTATCTATCCCTGAGATTATTATAATGTGTGCCAAATACCCAACCAACAAGGACAAGGCAAACTATCCCAAGAAGCAACCATCCTGCAAGATTTACATGCAGTGGCATAATCGATAACCATAAAATTGTTACAAAGCCCACGACAAATACAGCCCAAATAATAGATATAACAATAACATGCTTATTGGATCGAGTTTCTTTACTGCCTCTTAATTTTTCAATTTCAATGTTTCTTTCCCACTGGGGCATTTGCTCCCAGCGCTCTTTCTCTTTTTGCGCTTCAATCTCGGCAAGCTGTTTATTTACGGATTCTAATTCTAATTTGGCTTTAGCCTTTTTTAATTTATAATTTTCAAACATTTTACACCTCTTTCTATTAGTTTTTTGCCCTTAAACTTACAAATAATGCTCTATTTTTAGCAGTATTTTCTTTTTTCATAACTCTACACCACTCGATTAATTCGTCAACGTCCACAACTATTTTTTTAACATTAAATCCTTGATTTTTTAAATCTTCTATCGTAGCAGTTGCGATTTCAAGCCAATCATTATAATTTAGAGGCATAGAATCTTTGTCGATGATAACTCTCAACAGTTTGTCGTATTCGTCTTTTTTATACCAAGCAATAACAATATTATCCATAATTCACACAGTTTTTTTAGGTTTATATTGCTGTATATAGACATTCCACCCATTTTTCGTTTTATGAGCCTTCCCTTTTTCTTTAAGTTCCAATCGTGCCTTAATGGCTTCATCTCTTGTTTCAAAGCCTTTCGCAACAATAAAAAGGTTATACCCGCATGGCTTAAGTCTGTTAGGGTTAGTTTTTATTAATCTGAACATTTCTAACCTCCTATTATTAATATATTATTTTACTATATTTTTATAGCGAAGTTTTCAGGAAAAAGAACTTCAAGTATCGACCTGTCAACGCATTTCCTGAAATATATCGACCTTATGAAAATTTTAATCTTATCTCTGCCGAATTTTTCCAATAAAATGCTTAAAGCATTTCTTAATTCCTCTATATCGTCTTTCCCGTATTTTTCTTTTTCGCCTTTCATTTCTTCAAAATCTTCGTATATCGCCTGCGCTATCAAATCTTCCTGAATTTCTATTTCTTCGGCTTCTTTTTTTGATATATTTCTTCTTTCTTTAATCCTGTCCGCACTGCGTTCGTATTTAAGAATAGTTTCCTTAAACGGTGCCGGCTTAATTATTTTTTCTATAATATTATCGCTCGTCAAACCTTTCTCCTTAAGTCTGTCGTAAACCGCCTGTCTAAATAATGTAAAATCGTAGTCATCAAGACCTAATCCGGCAATATCTAAATTGACTATACTACTTATATCATTATCGATTTTGAATTTCAACGATTCGTTCAAATTCTCCACGCAGTCTATATTCGATAAACCGGCGTAGCCAGGATAATCTTTTATAAAATCGGCAACGGTTTCGTAGTCGTCGATATTATATCCGTTCTCTATAACTTCGGTTAGTTCCCTAAAAGCTCCGTTCTTATTTGAAAAATAAGTCTTATATCTTACGCCGTTGTAGAATCTATCCGCAATGAAAACGAAAATTTTGTTGTATAAAATCCCGTTTTCTGATAGTTGGGATTTGACCGAATAGACTATTTTTTCGATTAAAGAATTTTTATACATTATTTAAGGTTTTATTTTGTCCGATTGCCGGACAAAAATTATTAATTTATTTTACTATGCAATCTTTATTGATTCCGATAACGCTGTTTTTTGCAGAGAAATAATCCATATGCTTGCCTTTATAAATAAGAAATGTTCTATCCTGCAAATTAACCCCGTTGCATGTTTTTTTAATTCTATACGAAACCGTTTTTCCGCCCTTATCGTATAGATTTAGTATATATCTTTGCGGCGAATATTGCCATTTCGCAAAAATACCTAAAACCATAATAATTATGGTTGCTCCGACAATTAAACTTGAAACGAATTTAAATAAATTTTCCGGACCGACGGAAAACATAACGCCTATACCGAATAAAATAAAAAATAATTTTGCAAAGTTTGTTAGCAGATTGCTGTAAATCGGAAATGGAGCTCCGTATTCCGCCGTATAGATAAAAAGCAAAATAAATCCAAGAATATACGATAATATCAGGGCTATTATTAACAATTTGATGTATTCTAATAATGAGAGAAAACCGGCCTTTAAAGTGCTTTTGAATGAAAATAAAAAATTGCTTTCTGTTTTATCGAACATAAAATTAATCCCCCGCTAATTATCTCTAAAAACCTTAAAAATATCTTTTTTAATGTTTTTATCTAATTCCTTTAATTTTAAATTTTTTTCTTTTTCTTTTCTATCTTTTTCTTTTATTATTTTCTCCACATCTAATGCCGCATTAATTGCGTCTTTATGCTTCCAGACGAAAGCTCTAATAGGCTCATTAATTCTATTGTGAATTGCAAACCAATAATTATCGTATTTTTCTGATTTATATATTCCTTTTGGAATTGTAATTGTTCTTGTTGATAATATAATTATGAATATATTAGAATTATATCTTTTGGTAACAATATGATAATTATAATCAACTCCATCATTATCTTTATCGGCAAAATAAAATAAATCGTAATTAGCAATAAAATCGTTCACGTCCTTAAAAGTTTCGATTTTGCCGGAAAACGGATGTCTTTTTTTATTAATATAGCGGTAAATTTTAGGCACAAATATCCATGAAAAAATAATTATCACAATATAAAATAATATCATTTTTAATGCCTCTTTAAATAATTTTTATTTAGATGCGATACACATCGAGTTAGTTAAATTCTTTATTTAATTCCATTTTTTCTTGATATTCTTTTTTATAAGCCTCTATTTCTTTGAGTTTATCGTTAATATCATCTCTATGTTTCCATATATAGGCTTCTAATGTGAGTCCGTAGTCTGGATTATTTTCGTCATCGAATCTAAAAGGTCTTGAGTTATCTTCTTTAACATATTTAAATGCTTTTTGAAAAGCATATCTTTCGGCATTATCAACATATTGTCTAAATATATTATCTTCACCTATACTACATAGTAGATTATTTTGTTTGTCATTAAAAATAAACATAAAACCACTTGTCCATTTAATAAAATCTTCAACATCTTTTTTATTTAAAATTAATCTATTATTAAAGTTAACAGTATTAGATGTTTTGTTATTAATAATTTCTGAAAATAAAAGCATAAATATAGGACTTGATAATGTTACGGCAAAAAATAGACCTAACCATCCAGCAACTTTATAGCCTATTATATACATAAAAATAAGGAATGATAATATTAATGGTAATAAAGGTAATAAAGCCATTTTAATGCCTCCTTTCATTGACAAATTAACGTTTTATTTCAATAATACCGTTGTCTTCTAAAATCTCTACAAAAAATTGGAATATAATATGAATTGAAAATATAAATACTGCAATACCGGCTTCTGCAAAAATACCAGTAAAAAAATCGGCTATTGTATTTATTAGTTGAAAAAATGCATGCGGGTGCAAATGAATATGGTTACCTAATAAATATGCGCCCAATAAAACCGTAACACAAATATATGTTAATGAAAATATTGAAATAGACAATATAATACCAATTGACTTAAAACATTTAAGTATAAACATTGGAATTTTTTTGTAATGAACTATAATTTTCATAACGCCTCTGAATTATAACAATTAAAGTTTTAAAAAAATATAGCGGCTAAAAAAGAAAAAATAATACCAGCGCCAGACAATGCAACGCCTATTAGCAGTTTTCCCTCGTTAAAAAATCTAACGGCTAAAATTATAGAAAATACGCTGCAAATAAAGAAAAATACAGATAATGCCCTATATAATAGTATATGCATGTTACCCCCCCCCCCCCCATTTAATTATCCCTTTATATTAATTATTTATTGATCTATTTTTTTGATATTTCTTATATAGAATGCCCCGCCCTTACGAGCGGGGTAGCCCTGTCTTTACAGGGCTTTAATCAAAAGGGATATCGTCCTCATCTCCGGCGCTTGGCGGCGGCGCTTGATATTTTTGTCCGCTTTGCGTTTGCGGTCTCTGTGTCGCTCTTTGCGTTTGCTGAGGCGGTTTTTCATCATAATAATCTTCTTGCTGTCCGCTTTGCGTATCTTCTTTTTTGCCTAACAAGACGATGTTGCTTGCTATTATTTCAGAAATATATTTCTTATTACCGTCAGCGTCATCGTAAGAGCGGTTATTTATCCTGCCTTCGACGAAAATCTGCTTCCCCTTACTAAGATAGTTAGCCATAGTGCTTGCTAACTTATCGAAAACCACGATATTATGCCAAACCGCTTTTTCGGCTTTGTTACCGGATTTATCGTTAAAATACTCAGTTGTAGCTAAGCTGAATTTTAAAATAGCCAAACCGTCCGGCGTATATCTAAGCTCCGGATCTTTTCCTAAATTGCCAATGAGCATTACTTTGTTTAAACTCCCCATGATTTTTCTCCTTAAATTAAAATTAGATTATATTTTTTTATTTTTTGTCCGCAAAG
>JAJZJW010000007.1:0-36509 GCA_021809845.1 bacterium
GCATTAAATTAATGTAAAAATTTGATGATATTATGTTCTATTTCGTTATTGCATTAAATTAATGTAAAAATTTGATGATATTATGTTCTATTTCGTTATTGCATTAAATTAATGTAAAAATTTGATGCTCTATTTTGATGAGGTGTATTAAAAAAAACTATAAATTTTATTAATAAACTGGTAATATATTTCAATCAGCTACAACCATGCACTATTATAATCGTATTATTAAACTATTAATTATTTGGATATTATTAACAACATGAATTTTAAAAAAATTAAAAATAATCTGTTTATTTTCAATACAATGAGCGGTTCAAAAGAATTATTTAAACCGCTCAATAAAGATAAAGTGTTGATGTATGTTTGCGGTATTACCGCATATGATTATTCACATATAGGACATGCAAGAGCATATATCACATTTGATATTATTTACCGTTATTTGAGACATATTGGGTTTGATACCGTATACGTGAGAAATTTTACTGATATAGACGACAAAATAATTAAGAAAGCCAATGAAGAAGACGTTGCTTTTAATATAATTTCCGAACGCTTTATCGATGAATTTCACAATGATATGGATTCATTGTCTGTTGAACCGCCCTCCTATGAGCCTAAAGCCACGGAAACGGTAGCAGATATGCTCGTATTTATCAAATCTTTGATGAATAAAGGTGTTGCATATGAAAAAAATAATAACGTTTTTTTTAAAGTTGATTCATTTAAAGAGTACGGCAAACTTTCTCATAAAAATATAGATGAATTGCTTTCAGGCGCAAGGATACCTTTAAACGATGAAAAAGAAAATCCGCTTGATTTTGCGTTATGGAAAAAGTCAAAGCCAAATGAGCCATTTTGGGAAAGCCCCTGGGGTCATGGAAGACCCGGCTGGCACATTGAATGTTCCGCAATGAGCATGAAATTTCTCGGAGAGCAAATTGACATACACGGCGGCGGGTCAGATTTGATATTTCCGCACCATGAAAACGAAATCGCCCAGAGTGAAAGTTTTACTGGAAAAAAATTTGTGAATTATTGGATTCACAACGGGTTTGTTAATATTAATAACGAAAAAATGTCAAAATCCTTAAAAAATTATATAACCATCAGAGATTTACTTAAAGATTATGAGCCCGAAGTAATTAGAATATTTTTTATGTTTACGCATTACAGGTCTTTTATAGATTTTTCTCAAGGTGGACTTGAAAGTGCAAAGCAGTCTTTAATAAGGCTTTATGAGGCTGTCGGTTTATATATCTCTATAAAAAGTAAAATTGCCGATAAAATTATTAGAATTATTAAAAACGATAATAATATAAATAATAGCGATAATAGCAATGTTCGCATTACCCGCGATAAAAGCGATAATGACAATAATTGCGGCAATAGTGCGAGCGGTGAAATCGTTGAAACAGATTTAAAGAGCAATAGTAATTGTGATAATAATAGTAATAATAGCGATAATAATAATGATAATAATAAAATAGGAACAGAAAATATTGTGATAATAGAGGATTATTTAAACGGTTTTTATAATGCTATGAATGACGATTTTAATACCGCTAGCGCACTATCAGTTTTGTTTAACCTTATTAGAAAAACAAATCAAATTATAAATAATTCGTTATCAAAAGAGTCTATTAATGATTATGAATTGGAATTTTTAGATAAATTTTATGATTTTATAAAGACTATACAAAATATTTTGGGAATATTAAAAAAAAATCCGCAGATATTTTTAGAGAAATACTTAAAAAATTTTGAAAATACAGAATTATCTTATGATGAAATAAAAAATTTTATTAACAAAAGAAACGAATTCAGAAAAAATAAAGATTATAAATCTGCAGACGAAATACGCAAAATGCTTCTTGATAAAAAAATAATATTAGAAGACACCGGTTTTGAAACAAAATATAAAATTGAAAATTGAAAGAATAAAAGTCAAAGAATAAAACTCAAAGAATAAAAGTCAAAAGATAAAAGTCAAAAGATAAAAAAATTAAAACTTAAAAATTGAAAATTAAAACTTAAAAAAACTTAAAACTTAAAACTTAAATACTTAACATTTATTTAACTTCTAGTGAACTATGGAGGCGTTTAACTCTGAGTTTATAACGATTTGATAGATTTTTATCGGCTTAGAGTACGAAAGAAATAAAATGAATATTAAGGAAATGGTTGACGAATTCTTAGTATGCCCTAAATGCAAAGGAAAACTTGAAATGTCGGTAATAAATGAAACAACTGCCGAAGGCAGTTGCCATGAATCTTCTATATTAATATGCAGAAACTGCAGAGTATATTATCCTATTGAAGACGATATACCTGTTTTGCTGATTGACGAGGCAAAAACAATAGACGGTATTGATTAAAAAATATCGTAAAATTAAATGAAAACAGACAATTATTTACTGTTAAAACTTAAACAATTATTTGCTTTAGACGGCAATTTAAAAAAACGTTTTGCAGATGTCAATTCTGCTCTTGCAGAATCTAATATTACAAGACCTGCTGCATTGAAATTAAATAAGAATGGATTTAATATTGCTCGCAGCAATAAAAGCAAGGATAGTAACAGCAAAGACGATAACTCAAATATAAGTAAACTTGGGCTTAAAAGTTCTGACAATAACAGCAAGGATAGTAATAGCAAAGACGATAAAGGCAAAGACAATAAAAACAATAATAACAAAAATAATAGTAGCAATAAAATAAATCTTAAGAGGTTCTGGTTTTATGCCGAATCTATAGGGGAAGTCAAAATAGCGCTTTATTTATGTGATTTGATAAAAAGAAATATAGATACGGAAACAAATAGAAATACAAACGCTATTATAAATATTGCAAATAACAAACTAAATATTAATGTAAATAACAATATTGATAGCAAACTAAATATAAATGGAAATAACAATATTGATAGCAAACTAAATATTAATGCAAATAACAATATTTATAACAAACTAAATATTAATGGAAATAATAATATCGATAGCAAAATAAATATAAAAAGAAATAACAATATTAATAGTATCGACATAAAAACACAAAATTCAGACAACCCAACAATACCCTCTACACCTATCTTTTTTATAAGTATTAGAACAGCTTCCGCATACAAGATATTAGAAAATTATAATTGGCGCAACTGTAACAACAATAACAACAACAATAATAAAGACATCATATATTTTTTTCATCCGGTCAGTTTTTTCAGTTTCTTTTTTAATTCTTATGCAGCTTTGATTAAGCCGGATTATTTTATTTCAATAGAAAATAGCATAAATAGTAAATCAGCAGAAATTTTATATGATACCAATAATAATATTAAAATTTATTTATTAGATTTAAATCTTAAAAAAGAAAAATTTTTAAAAAATTATAGATCATTGAATAATAAAATTTTAAATAATATATATGTAAATATAACCAATGATGAGTATAAAACAAATCTTGAGAAATATTTCAGTTGTCTAAAATCAGAAAAAGAAACTCAATTATTGCCCAATGCGGAAAAAACATCAGCTCGCAATTCGTGCGGTTGGATAAGCAAAGATTTTAAGAAAGTTCTATTGCGGAAAGAAAAAATTAATATAATAAAAATTTCTGATTTGCCGTTGAAAATTGCTTCATCCTTTAGTGATTATCGCAATGAAAACAATAACAATAATATTGAAGAAAACATAAAAAAAGATGCTAATATTAATAAAAATGCAGATATAAAAGAAGGCGTTAATGTTGCCAAAGCTATGGATATAGAAGAAGACGTCGGTGTTACTAAAGCAATATATTTGAAGGAAAAAATTAATGTTACTAAAGCTATAGGAATAAAAAAAGTTCTCAATGCCGCTAAAGATATAAATACAAAAGAAGACGTTAATAAAGATATAAATGAAGATAAGAATGCTCGCAGTATAGTTATTTCATTTATATCTGTTCATAAAAAGGAGATCGTTTTTCTGACAGGAATACTGCAGAGTGTGAATGAATATTTTTTACAAAAAAATATTAATCTTAAATTTATTTTTGCTCCGAGGAATATTAAAGCGGTGCATCTTATTAAGAAAATAGCTAAAAAAAACGGTTTTAAAGTAACGTTATATAAAAAAGATAATGCAGATATAAATGTTTTTGTTAGAAATAATTTTGCAAATAACAACACTGAAAACAAAAAGAATTATAAAGACGCTGCTCAATCTAACAAGGCTAATAAATATAATGAATATAAAGGCTTTAATATATTAATTATAGATGATTACGGAAAATTAGCTCAAGTTTATAAGAAATCCGATATAATATATGTTGGAAAAAGTTTATTTAAAGAAGAAAGTGGCGGGCATAATATTCTAGAACCGATATTATATTCAAAAGCGGTAATTACAGGTCCTTATATAGATAATTTTAAAAATATTGCTGATATTTATATAAAAAATGATGCTATCGTTATAATTAAAAAGGATTTTTTCTTAACTGAGTTTATTGAATTTATTGAAAATGAAGCAAAATGGAAAGATATGGGTAAAAATTCTTATAATATATTTAAAAAACAGAAAGAAAAAACAACAAAAAATTTAAATTGTTTTATAAAGAATGAATTTGTAAGTACTTAAAAATTCAGTAATATTAACCACTATATGCCATTTAAAAAAGTGTCAATTTCTAATTAAAAAAATAAAAACAGTTGTATGTCTTCAAAAAAAAGGTGTCTATTTCTAATTTAAAAAAAGTTATATGTTTTTAAAAAACAGGTGTCTGTCTATAATTACCGCGTTCCTGATTACGAAGATGGTTGTTTGTCCCTAGTTAACTAACAAATGTCGACTTAAAAAAAATTTAACTGAACATAAATAACTATAATATAAACATAATATAAATAAATATAATTAAAATAATATGCCTTTTGATTTGTATTTACCTTTTTTAATATTCGGTTCAAGATTGATTATACTTCCCATTATTATCTTGTTGCTGCTGATTTATGTAAAAATAAAATTATTTAAAATCAAAATTTATTTTTCTGAGCTAAATATTTTTAAGGGACATAAAAAATTTTACGATTTAAACGGCATAATACATTTTCATTCCACATATTCTGACGGTTCCGGCAAGATTGAAAATCTGATTAAAATAGCAAAAAGACTTAAGGCGGATTTTTTGATTTCTTCAGACCACAATACGTTAAAGCCGAAATATGACGGCATTGAAGGATACTATGAAAATTTGTTTTATTTTGCAGGTGAAGAAATTAATACTGAGTTTGGTCATTTTCTTGCTCTTGGAATAAAAGACGAAATCAAAAGAGGCAACTATAAAGATGTGCTTTTAAATATAAAAAAACAAAATGGTATCGGCATTATCTGTCATCCATATAACTGGTGGACCCCATGGAAAAATTTTTCTGTTAAAGGATATAACGGAATTGAAATAATAAATCTGGATTCGCAGTGGAGAGGAATGAATCCTTTATATATCTTATTGGTTTTACTCACCTATAAAATTAATAGCTTTTATTCTTTGCATTTCCTTTCGCATAAACCTAAAAAAACATTAAAATTTTGGGATAGCGTTCAAAAACATAATAAAATGATAACCGGTATAGCTTCTATAGATGCGCATTCCAATGTTAAGCTCAGCAAAAAAATTAGAATACATTTTCCAAAATACGAAGAACTTTTTAGCGTTGCAAGAACCCATCTTTTGCTTGAAAGAAAGTTTTCCGGCAGAAATAATGATGATGATATAGAAGCGGACAAAAAATTAATAGTAAAAGCCATCAAAAAGGGTTCATGCTACTTTGCTTTTGATTTATTTGGAAAGCCTGAAGGTTTTTATTTTGAAGCAGGAATATCAGAAGGAAACAATAAAGAAGAATATTTTACAAGCGGGGATATTATAAATTTAAAAAAAATAAAAAATAAAATACAATATATAAATTTTTATTCAGGAATAAATATAAATTATAAAAAGACTAATTATGAAATTGTATTATATAAGAACGGAAAAAAACTGCACAGTGCGAAAAATAAGACGCTGGAATATAAATATATTATTGGTGATTTCACTGGTCGCAATGAACGCGGTAAACAAAGAGAATCAAATTTTTATAGGGTTGAAGTTAATATTTTACGTGGATATAAAAAAATAACGTATCTTTATTCCAATAATGTTGAAATTTTTGGCGAATAAGTGTATATTGAATATGTGCTCTATAATATTTATATGCGAGCTAATCATTTATAAAATCTATTCATTTTTCATAAATCCGTAAATTTTTATTATTAAAATACGCATATGCCTTTAACCGATATTGAAAAAATTGACAAAGAGTTTGTATGGCATCCCTTTACCCAGATGCTTGACTGGGAAAAAGAAGATAATATTATTATAGAAAGAGGCAACGGCATATATCTTTACGATATTCACGGGAATAAATATATAGACGGTGTTTCGTCGCTGTGGGTAAATATACACGGTCATAACAATAAAGAATTAAATAACGCTGTAAAAGAACAGGCAGATAAAATATCTCACAGCACTCTGCTGGGTTTGGCGAACGTTCCTTCCGCTATTTTAGCTCAAAAATTAATTGAAATAGCGCCAAATAATCTAAAAAAAGTTTTTTATTCCGATTCAGGTTCCACATCGGTTGAAATTGCAATAAAAGTTGCGTTTCAATATTTCAGACAGAAAGGCTCAAAATATAAAAACAAAAAGAAATTTATTGCAGCCACTTCGGCATATCACGGTGATACCATCGGCAGCGTTTCAATCGGCGGTATGGAGCTTTTTCATTCTATTTACAAACCTCTGCTTTTTGAAACATTAAGGATAACGTATCCCTATTGCTACAGGTGTCCGTTTAATTTAAAGCATCCTGAATGCGAACTCTATTGCGCTAAAGAAGCGGAAAAAATAATAAGTTATTATGCAGACCAGAGTGCGGCGGTTATAATAGAACCAATGGTGCAAGGTGCAGCCGGCATGATAACTATGCCTGCAGGATACATGAAAAAAATTGAAAAAGCGTGCAAAGGTAACGAGGTGCTGCTCATCGTAGATGAAGTTGCAACAGGCTTTGGAAGAACAGGCAAAATGTTTGCGTGCGAACACGAAGATATCAATCCGGATGCAATGTGTCTTGCAAAAGGTATAACAGGCGGTTATCTGCCTCTGGCGGCGACCCTTTTTTCAAAAGAAATCTATGAAGGATTTATTGCAAATTTTGAAGATAATAAAACTTTTTTTCATGGGCATACATACACAGGCAATCAACTCGCGTCTGCTTCGGCAATAAAATCTTTAGAATTATTTAAAAAAAATAATATAATTAATGCAATTGCTTCAAAAATTGAGTATTTTTCAGAAAAACTTAAAGAATTTAATGAACTTGAACATGTCGGGCAAGTCAGAACAATAGGTCTTATGGCGGGCATAGAGCTTGTTTCGGATAAAAAGTTTAAGGAGCCTTATCCGCAAAAAGATAAAATAGGGCATAGGGTAATATTAAAAGCAAGAGAAAAGGGCGTTATAATAAGACCATTAGGCGATGTTATAGTCGTTTTGCCGCCCCTTGTAATTGAAAAAAACGAAATAGACGAACTTTTAAGTGTCGTTTATGATTCTATAAAGTTTGTTACTCAGCAGTAATAAAATTATACATATTATTATATTATTTATTACTAGCTTACCAATAAAAAAAATTAAAAAACTAGTTAATGTGAATTCAAGCATATTAAAATATTTTTCATCCCTTATAGCTATAGCAATTTCGTTCGGGTATGCGGGTATTATATTTCTAATGATTTTAGAGAGCTGTGCTTTGCCCATTTCTTCAGAAATTGTGCTTGGTACGGCAGGTTTCCTTTCAGGTGAGGGAAAATTTAATTTTTATTTAATAATTATCGCTGCAACAGCCGGAACGTTAATCGGTTCTTCATTGCTTTATTTAATCGGCGCAAAGGGCGGAAGACCTTTTTTAGAAAAATACGGAAAATATCTGCTTATAAGTAAAAAAGATATTGACAGGGCGCATGTATGGTTTTTAAAATACGGAAGTTTTGCCGTGCTGTTCGGAATAATGCTTCCGGTAATAAAATCATATATAGGATTTCCGCCGGGGACAACCCTTATGAGCTATAAAAAATTTGCTGTTTTTATTATAATCGGCTCTGCTATATATAATACTATTATTGTTTATCTCGGTTTAAAACTCGGACAAAATATAAATTTAATAATGCCGTATTTTTATAAAATAGGACTTGCTGCCGTTATAGCGGTATTCATTTTATTTGCTATTTATATTTATACCCATGTTAAAAGAGCTTTTGCAAGATAAGTAAAATGAGATAAGATAGGATATGATAGGATAAGAAGCATCAAATTAAGGTTTTTAAAAAAAAAAGAGCAACCTTATAATGTTATAATGATAAGATAAGGTAAAATAGGATAAGAAAAGCATCCCTATATAATTAATTATTATAATAACTTCTGTTTATAGCATAGAATATAATAATGAATAACGCAGGTGACAATCCACAAACTCATGCTGCAGCAACAGGAAGATTTGCGACTGCCGAAGAAATAATTCAAAATTTCTATTGCGAACCTCATTGCAATGATACACTTCCTTATATTAATCACCATCGTTTATCAAAACTATCTATTATTAATAATAATCATAATAAATTTAAAATCGAGCCTAACGTTCAGGCTCTTAATTCTTTCCTTTCAAAAATTAAATCAAAAAAAAATGGCTTCAGAAATATCTTATTGTATGCTTTTTTAGCTTTTGTTTTAATTTTGCTGCTTATGCCTTTTCAACAAATCAATAGCATAAATCTTCCTTTTTTCATATTTAAAGATTTTATCGTTATTCTTATTTTATTTTTTTTTCTTATATATAGGAGAAATAAATATAAAATTAGAAATCAAGCAGAGCATTGTTTTATGAATGACTTTACTCCCGAAACAGGCACAGACGCCGGTGCCAATGTTAATATAGCTCATAATACAGATATTAATTATTTTAGATTAGGTATCTTGGATGCTATCAGCAATTACAATAATTATAACAAATATGATAATTATCATAATCATGTTAATGCTCATAATGAAAATAGGTTAATTGTAGGAATAGACAAGAAAAAAAGATTTGAGCATATTATGATAGTATCACCCACCGGAGGAGGTAAAACTTCAAAATATATAATACCATCAATTAGAAAGGATGCCTGTTTTCAGAATATATGCGTTTATGCTATAGATATTGACGGACCATATTTGTATAACGCCGTGAAAGATAGCTGGCTTGCTAACAATAAAAAAATAGTACATTTTGACCCATATAGCCCGGAATCTGTTCATTTTAATCCGCTTATAGAAAGATGCGCTTACGAAAATTATTTTAATGAAAATAATAAAACGAATGTGAGTGAATATTATAAAATTAAAAACAAGAAAAATTATAAAATTATACCAGCAAATGACGATAAACTTTATGAATTATCTTCTATGATTTTTTTTGCGGATAACAACGAATTGAAAGGAGGGGATATTCAGGCGCATAAATATTATTCTAAAAGAAGCACCGATATTTTATACGGTTGTCTTTTATATCTTAAAGGTAAATACGACATTAAATATTTTAATTTAATTACGGCAAAAAAATTTTTCGAAAAAGGGTTCGGTTTTATAGAAAAAGAAATAAAATCATATGACGGAAATAACCGCAAAAAAATAAAGGAAATTTTTAATAATTTTTTTGAAATACCTTCTTATGAACGGGCAAAAATTATTACCGATATTTTAAACGGACTTGATTTTATAAAAAACGCAAATGTAGAAAATTCTTTTAAAACATCTGAAAAGGTTCTGACTGATGAAAATTTTTTTACGATAAAAGATTTGTTTGACAAAAATAATGATATGCTGCTCATCGTTTCGGTTCCTAAAGAAAAAATAAATTCCGGCGGCTCGAGACTTATTTCAATTATTACAGATATGGTGATTAAAGAAATATATGAAAACCGAAGGGTAATTTTAAAAAATAATTCCGAAGTAAAAAATACTAATAACAACGCTAATAACAATACTAATAACAACGCTAATAACAACGCTAATAACAATACTAATAACAACGCTAATAACAATACTGAGAACAATACTAATAATAACTATGAAGATTTTTTATATAAGGATATTTTTATATATTTAGATGAATTTCCGGTTTTAAACATAAATAATTTTGATATAGAACTTGCAAATTTAAGAAAAACAGGCACAGGGGTCTGCATAAGTTTGCAGGACATTTCGTTCTTAAAAAATAAATATGGGGACGTTTCGCTTATTGATTCAAATATAGGAACACATATTATAATGGGCAATGCCGGTATTGACACTGCTAAACGATATTCTGAAAGAATTGGGCAGAAATATGTTATGCATTCCGAAAAATTCCGTGCTTTTTCGAAAGGAAGAGCGTTTGCAGAAATTGGGTTAAACAACAAAAGGGAAACGCCTGTTGCTTCAGGATTATTTCCGTTAATGAACGCTGATGAAATCAAAAATATGGATATAAACGATGTTTTAATTTATTCAAAATTTACAAGACCGTTTATTTTATCTTTGCGATGAGAGCTAAACAATACTCATTCAGTTTCTAACTATAGTTATCTATCTTGAAAAAATTTAAATGTGTGGAGGAGGGGGGGGGGTAGATGGTGTTATTTTTTCGGTGCTACAGCTACCAACTACCGCGCCGATAGATTGTTTGAATAATAGAATCTGTATTTATGTTATTTTTTTCATCAGCTTTTTAACTTGATAGCCTGCACCATAGATTTTGCCAGATTTTTATAAAACGAAGAACTGCCGTTTTTTTCTAATTTTTTGTAATATTTAAGAGCATATTTATAATTTTTGTTTTTTAAATAAATATAGCCTATCTGCGACAGTTCATATTGAAAATGCTTACCGGCAGGCAACATATTGTAGGCTTTTGTAAAATAACGCAGTGCGCTTTTAAATTGTTTTAATTTATAGCACATTATTCCTGAATGATAATAGCCGGAGTTTATTATAGACGGCTCTTTTTTTGCAAGTTCATTATTGAGCAGAAGACTAAAATAATGGAGCGATTGAGCTATTAAACCGTTGTTATAGTCATTCATAGCTACCAGGTATAATGTTTTAACATATTGTTTTCCTTTGAGCCTGTTTAAATTTTCACTAAGAAGTTTCAACATGTTTTTTTTAAGACCTAATTTTTTATTATCCTGAATTTTAAGATTTAAGAGCTTATTAAACAGGATTTTATTTTTAATTATAGGCAATTTAATTTTATTTGCTAATTTTAGCGAATGTTTATAATCTTTTGCTTTATAATAAACGTTGGCTAAATAATATAATGAATAAATATTGTTATTTCTATCATAATATTTATTTGCATAATATATAGCCTGTTTTGTATTTCCTTTCTTAAGGTATATTTTAGAAAGAATATAATATATATCGGGAGTTAAATTATGTTTTTCGAGCAAGAAAGCTCTACGCTTATATATTTTTAATGATTTATTATATTGGTGCTTTAAAAAATTATTTTTCATTATCTTATATAATAATTTTGAAGCTATCTTCTGATATTTTTTTTTGTTATTTAAACCATTCTGAAAATTAAATAACATTCTGCTTATGTAATTAAAACTTTTATTATAATTATTTACTATGAAATAATAGTTAAATAAATATTTAAGAGCAGATAATTGAATAGAAGGATAATCTATATTATCGCTTTCAAAATTAATTAATTTCAAGCCTGTCAGTATAATATTTGTTTTATTTTCACCAATTAAAGATTCCCCGTATTTAAGCATCGATAAGTTATAATAATAATTTTTGCCGCAAGATTTAAAACTATTACTGAAGTCTCTGGATGCAAATACATATTGTTTACTTTTTAAAAATATTAATCCTTCAAAATAATTTTTATAACATAAATCTTTTTTATGCGGTTTAAAAAGATGTTTAATGTTTAAAACTAAAAGAGCCTTTTTAAAATCAGATTTTGTATTAATAAGATAAATCAGGTATATTTTATTAAAACTATTGCCCCTTGTTAATAAAAAAACGTCTTTACTTAAAATGCTGCGCAATTTTTTAGTAGTTAATATTTTGACGGCATTTTTAATATTTCCGGCTTTTTCATATGATTCTCCAAGGTAAATTAAAGATTTTAAGTGTAATCTTTTCATATAATCTAATCTTTTACCCGCTTTTATTTTTTCTTCTGTTTTTTTTACGAGAAATTTAAAATCCCTCACAGAACGTCTTTTATTTTTAAGATTAAAATCGCATTTTGCCATAAAATAAACTACAGAATATATCTTTGTATAATCAGGTTCTTTGAAAATAATATGCTGAAAATAAGTTTTAGCAATTAAAAAATCTTTGTTAATAAAGTAAATTTTTCCTAACAGGAAATATACGTTAGCGTCATTTAATTTATTGAGTGAATAATTATTCAGAATAAATTTTAATAATTGTCTTGATTTGACGTATTGTTTAGATTTAAAATAGTTATATGCTTTTTTGTAAAGAATGGCGACTTTATTCTGCGAAGCGGCAGCAATATTATTATTGTTTGCGGTAACACCGCTGTTTATGGAGAATGCAAATGCTCTGGGCGCATGTGTATAAGCGGGCATATATAAAAATGCAATGAAGAATATTAAAATAATGAACAACGCTCTTAAGACAGCCGAAGTAAAGATTGCAGATTTAATGCCGGCTGGTTTATATATTGCAGAAACAGATTTTGCTGTGTTTAATATTAATTTAAATATTATTAATACAAAAAAAAATTTAATTTTTGTTTTAATTCTGTTCATTGTTTGCCGCCGTGCCTTTTTATTTTTTCTATAAGTGTAGTTCTGTTTATACCTAAAAGTTTTGCCGCTTTGTCTTTTACGCCGTTTGAAATTTCAAGAGCCTGTTTTATAAGCTGGAATTCAAACCGCTCAACCTCATTTTTTAAATTTATTGTATTTTTATTTAAATCATAATTGTTTATTGTATGACTGTTTATTGAGTATTTATTTACTGCATTATTTTTTATTGTACCTGAATTTATTGTATTTTTATCCATTTTATTTTTATTTGGATTAAAATTATCTTGTTCATTATAATTTTTATTTTGACTAGTTATACCGTTAATATCTGTACTTACAGTTTTTGAATTTTCTAAGCTTGTTGAATTTGATAAGTTTGTTTGCGAATTTATAATATTTTTATTCGGATATTCATTGGCATCTTCTACTTCGGTTTCTGATAAAATATAGTCTTTATATATTTTATTTATTTCAGAATTTTTAAAATATTTATCCGGTATTTCATCTTCTGAAATTACGCCGCTTTCGTTTAAAACTACAAGCATTTCCATAATATTTTCTAATTCTCTGATATTGCCGAACCAGTCATAGCTCAGAAGAATTTTAACCGCATTTTCGGATATGCCGAAAACTTTATTATTTTTTGCAATGGAAAACTTTTTCAAAAAATGATATATCAATAAAATTATATCGGCTCTCCTTTCCCTTAAAGGCAAAATATGTATGGGTATTACATTAATCCTATAAAATAAATCTTCCCTGAACAAATTTTTTGCTATAAGTTCTTCTAAATTTTTGTTAGTTGCGGTAATAATTCTGCAATCTATTTTAACCGGTTTTACCGAGCCGACCGGTTCAATTTCATGTTCTTGTATTACCCTTAGAAGCTTTACCTGAAGACTAAAATTCATATCGCCTATTTCGTCAAGAAAAATTGTAGATTGGTTTGCCAATTCAAATCTTCCTGGTTTATCTGCATAAGCGCCAGTGAAAGCACCTTTTTTGTAACCGAATAATTCACTTTCTAATAATTCCCCCGGCACAGCGCCGCAGTTTACAGGCACAATATTTTTTTTATTTCTTTTAGATTTTTTGTGAATTAATTTTGCTATAAGTTCTTTACCCGTTCCAGATTCTCCCATTATTAAGACATTGCTGTCGGAAAGCGCTATTTTTCCTATGCCATCTATAATTTTTTTGAATTTAGAAGAAATACCGTATATATTTTCTTCTAATTCTGTGTTAATATCTACTAAAAGAGAAGATTCTATATCTAAAAATGCATTACTATTTTTTTTCTTAAAAATTTTAGAATCTACAAAATTTTCAAATTTAATTTGACTGATATTTTCAGGATACAAAGCATGGTCTATCTTATGTTCTATAAGTTCCAAAATATCTTTTTCAGATAAACCATAAATATTTTCAATATATGCAAAGAGATTTATATTTCTTTTAGGACCTATTTTTTCAATATAAGAAATATTGAGCGCATTATATTGAAAAATAATATACGTCGGATTTTCAAAATGTTTTGGAAGTTCGATGCAATTTTTAAGTAGTTTTATTTTATTTAAGGGAAATATTTTTAAAAGAGCTTTTTTTATAAAACTTTTTGTTTCTTCTTTTTGCGCAACTACATACGCAAGGTATTGAAAAACGTTCTCTGTTTTACTGCCGCGCGTCATTTTTAATTTATAATTAAAGTTAAAGGTATTATGATTACAGTAATAATTGACGGATATAATTTTATATTCAATTCTTATTTCAAAATAAACGTAAAATCTGAAAAATTACAGGAATTACGAAATAACGCTATTATCTTACTATCAAGATATTATAATGTAAAAAAAAATAAAGTGATAGTAGTTTTTGACGGTTATTTGACACAAGAATCTTTTGAGTCAAAATACAACATAGGAAATATCGAAGTAATCTATTCAAAGAGAGGTGAAAAAGCCGATGCGGTTATAATGCGCATAGCGGAAAATATTAGGAATTCGTTAGTAGTTACAAATGATAATGAAATTAAAAGATATGTTGAAAAATTAGATAACGTTTCAAGTATAAGCCCTGAAGAATTTAAAATTATAATTAATAATATTATCAATGAAGGGGAAGACGAAGGTAATTATTCCAATGATTATGATTTTACTTATGATGAAGATGATGATTGCTATAACGGGTCGGAGCGCTCAAAGAATACCAAAAAAAAGGGTAATCCGCATAAGCTCTCTAAAAAAGAAAGACTAAAAATGCGAAAAATTAAAAAACTTTAGCTTTATATCGCATGCCTATTTTTATTTTATAAAAAAGGAGCAAAAGAATGGACCGGGGCAATTTATAATTATTAGCATTAATTTATCAACTTATTTTAAGTTAATAAATCGTTATTGATTTATTGTTAATGCGGGGCGGACAATTTATTATTATTAATAATATAATAATAACTTATTAATTTTTTAACTTATCACAACCTATTTTCAAGTTATTAAATTGTTATTAATTTATTGCTAATCAGGAATAATTTTATTAAAGGCTTTTTCTATCTGCTTCAGCTGAGTTTCTATTTTTGCATCTATTTCTCCAAAATCCGTTTTGATATAAGTGTTGCCAGGCAGCAGACTGGGGTCGGACTTAAATAATATTACAGTTCGTCTATTTTCTGACAATGTTTCTGCAGTTTCGGAATTCTTACTGAACGAATTATAATCTGAAGGATTTAAATATATAATAATATTAGTGGAATCTGCAGCTTTACTTAAGACGGACGATATTATGTTTTTTAAAAAATCATTATCCGAAAGAACGGCGGAATTAACTACTTTTTCGGCAATTTTTAACGATAATTCAATGGTTTCCTTTTTTACATCTTCATATAAAATATTTTTAAATTGACCAATATTTGTTGCAGCTTGTGTCATATTTTTGACTTCTTTTGCTAAAGATTGTAGTGCCTCTGTCTTACCGATTTTAAAACCTTCATTGTATCCGCTGGTTTTATTTTCTTTAAATATTATTTCGCTTTTATCTTCAATTTTTTTATTTAATTTCTTTTTATAATTTTCTATATGATTTAAAATAAATTTTTGAATTGTAGGAGGAACAGCTTCGAGAGCATTAAGCAGCTCCTCATCTTCTTTAATATTGCCGCTTTTAATAACATTAGCTAAAATAATTTTGGAGCCGTCGTATATTGTACCACTCTCTAAGTTTATTTCAAAATTTCTTATAACGTTTGACATAATATTTCCGTTTAGAATATGAACAGAATTAAATAAAATAGTTTATTATTATATTAATTATATATTATATTATATTATATGATGGATGAAAAATTAAAATCCGTTTCTCAACAGAATTATAGTACTTAATTTTTTATAGTACTTAATTTATAGTAATTAATTTGACAAAATTATACAAGTTTTTCGTTTTCCGATTTTACCGCAATACTTATTTTACCTTCATCTTCTAATCTTCTGGCAATTTTTAATATTTCATGCTGAACTTTTTCAACTTCGGAAAGTTTTTTTGGTCCCATAGCTTCAAGGTCGTCGACTATCATTTCCTGCGCTCTTTTTGAAACGTTGGCAAGAATTTTCTCTTTTACTTCGTCAGAGGCAGCTTTCAGAGCCATAACTATCTGGTCGTGAGAAATTTCACGCAAAATAATCTGCATAGATTTATCATCAACCTCGGCAAGGTCGTCAAAAGTGAACATCAGCTCCCTTATTTTTTCAGCCTCTTCTTTATCAAGTTTTTCTATATCGTTCATTATAGGTTCTTCAATAGATTTATCCATATTATTAAGAATCTCGGCGACTATTTTAACGCCCCCTACTAATTTGCTTTGAGTAGAACCGGCAGATTTAAGCTGTTCCTGAAGCACTTCATCAAGGTCTTTTATCACACCGGGTGGTATTCTTTCAAGTTTAGACAGTCTGAAAACCACTTGAGACCTTACTGATGAAGGAAGCAGACTTAAGACGGCTGCAGCCTGCATTGGTTCGAGATGTCCCAGTATTAGCGCAACGGTTTGAGGATGTTCATTTCTGACAAAATCGGCTATAACATGAGGGTCAAGCCATTTTAATGTTTCTAAGCCTTCTTCCTCTATCGGACCATGTAAATTATCCAGAACTTTTTTTGCCTTATCAGGGTCAAGCGATTTTGCGATTAAATTTTTTACGTAATCATCAGCTTTAATAACTAAATCAACATTACCGAAATTTGAATTAAAATCTTTAAGTATAAGGTCTGAATCATCTTTTGAAATAGGCGGAAGCTGATTCATATATTTAGTTATTTTTTGAATTTCAACAAGGTCTAATTTCTTAAATATTTCTGAAGCAGCATCCTCGCCGATTGAAACGAGAAATGCGGCAGCTTTTTCAGGTCCGTTAAATTTTCTCGCCATATTATACATCCCTTCCATTTTCTCTTAAAAGGGTTTTGACATAATTAGTAGCAGATTCGGGGTCGGTATGAACGATATTTACCGCCACTTCCTTTAGAGTTGGTTCCGGCTTGGGCGGTTCTTGTTCTTTCAGCTGGGCTAAAGCTTTATCTCTACGCTCTTCAAGATTTTCATTTTCTTCTTTATGCTTATACGCTGTTATATAGCTTAATATAGGTTTTAATACTAATAATATTAAGAGAAGTATTGCTATAAGTATAATAAAATATTTAATTATTTCCATTAAATGCGATTTTATTATTGTCAGAAATGTTTTTTTAGTCGGTACAGAAATAAAGCGCGATACTTTTTTAAAAGGCATATTTGCGATTACAACCTTATCTTTATGCAGCTTTGAATATCCTATTGCGGTTTTTACAATATTTTTAAATAACGCAATCTGGCTTGCAGGTCTTGGTGTATATTTTGTAGTGATTTTTCCAGCTTTATTTTTTATTTTTATATATGTTCCGTTCACTAAGACTGAAGCGTCAATTTTCTGAATGGTTCCGGCAGGGTAAGAGATTTTTTCTATTTTTCTTGAAACGTCATAATTTGTAATTACTTTTTTTACATTATGTTTTTTAGGCGTCATAACAGGAATGGGAACTTTTCCAGGCGGAAGATTTGATTTTGCGCCAGGCACGCCCATGGGTTTAACTGCGCCTACGGAAGAAGATTTATAAGTCTCTTGAGATGCGATAGCAGTTGTGTTCGGATTGTATGTTTCTTTGGATTCTTCTTTTTTTGAAAAATTAACCTTAACAGATACTTTAGATACAACATTGCCGCTTCCTACCACCGGTATAAGCATATTGTCAATCTTGTTTTCAAGATTATGTTCTACTTTTTTTACATAACTTAGCTGATAAGTCGAATAAGTAAAATTTTTTCTATGCGGCAGAGAAAGGATTTCCCCTTTGGTATCTACTATAGTGATATTTTTTGGTTTAAGCCCCTGAACCGAGCTTGCAACAAGGTGCATAATACCGGAAATTTCTTGCCTGCTCAGACTAGTTCCGGGACGCAGTTTGATGATAACAGAGGCTTTTGCAGGAATTCTCCTTGTAACAAAAACTGAATGACGGGGCAGGACAATTATAACCCTTGAATATTTTACTTGATTAAGTTCATTTATAGTCCTTTCAAGCTCTCCCTGTAAAGCTCGCTGATACTCAACATGCTGAATGAAATCCGTCATGCCTATCTGATATTTATCAAATATAGAAAATCCGACACCTTCTTGTCTGGGCAGTCCAGCCGATGCAAGTTTCAGCCTAGTAATATAAACTTTATTTTTTGGAACAAGAATAGTCTTACCCTGGTCTGCCAGTCTATATGGTATTGCATATGTATGCAATTTATTTATAATAGCCGATGCGCTGGAAGGATTAAGATTGGAAAATAAAACACGATATTTAGGCGCAGAAGCATACATTGCCATAAAATAAATAGCAGCCAAAACTCCGGCGATAAGAACGGCAAATATGATTTTGCGCTCTATTGAAAGGTCTGTGTAAAATTTTTTGAACTGTGCTCCGAAATCTTTAGCTGTAGCTGCCATTTATCACATTTACCGCTATTTTATTTATTAATGATATAATTAATAACATAATTTTTGTGTGTATATAATATATATAATACATATATAATATAAATAAAATACATAAGCAAAAAAAATATAAAATAAATAAAATATAATATGTATATTATATATGTATGTAATAAAAATATAGAAAATAAATAAAATAAATAACTATAACTATATAAAATTTATCTGTATATTAAATATTAAGCCTAAACTTAAACCTGCATATCCATGACGGTGTTATAGGCGGTAATTATTTTATTTCTCATCTGCATCATAAGCTCAAAAGAATCATTTGCTTTTTCCATATCAATCATTGCCTGATGTATATTTGAAGATTTTCCTGTAGCAATCATTTCTGCCTGTTTATTAGCTTCTACTTGGGTGTCGTTAACTTTGTTTATATAACCGGAAAGAGTATTTGCAAAACTTCCCGAGCCGCTGCCCTCAGAGCCGGAAGATGTTGGCGAAGCAGGATTTGTTATATTGTCCGGATTTAATTCTTTTATGGAATTAATATTTATGCTATTTATAGGAATTGTCATAAGAACACCCCAAATTTAAATTATTTTTATCAATTTTATCAATTGTTTTATTAATCATTAATTATATATATATTTTATAAATTATTTCATAAAGTGTCAAATTTTTAACGTCAAAATTTAAACTTTAAACAATAAATTTTAACTTATTAATATTAATAGCAAAAAAATTAAAAAATTATACTTTTATTTTAAAATATTAAGCTTATAATAAACTCAAATCTTTAACGAAGCCTGAGACATTGCCTTAGATTCTGCTATAACCTGGGAATCTGCCTGATACGCCCGCGTTGCCGAAATCATATCGACCAGTTCGCTTATAGAGGAAATGTTAGGTATTTTAACATAGCCGGCTTTATTAGCTAAAGGATTTGAAGGGTCATATTTTAAAGAAAAGGGATTACTTGAATTTTCAATTTTATCGACCTCCACCCCGAAATAATTTCCAAAATCGGTTGTTTTAAAAACAGGTTCTTTTTTTACGTACGGCAAACCGTTGCCGGCGTTCTCAGTATTTATATTTGCAAGATTAGAAGATATAACGTTCATTCTAATTCTTTCGGCGTTTAAGCCTTCTGCTGCAATCTGCAGCGAAACATTGAAACTCATATTGTTAACTCCTTATAATTATAATTGATAATCTTATAATATATATATAAATCAATTACGGCGTAGTTTGGGTTATAGCATAGTTAAGAATCATAAACTTCTTAGAAAGAAGTGTAGAGACCGCCTCAAATCTTATCGCATTAGCAGACATATCCGCCATTTCGGAACCCAAGTTAACAGTGTTGCCGTCAAGCGCGGGCACCGACTTAACTTTTTGAGTTTCAATATTCGCACTGCTGAAACTCTCAGAATTATTGATATTGTCAGCCTCAAAATTAATAAAATCCTTAGGACTGCTCGTTTTCAATTTAAGAGAATTTTCCGAGCCTATAGCATCCTGCATAACCTTTTCAAAATTGACAGTTTGCTCCTTATAGCCAGGCGTATTGGCATTGGCAATATTTGAAGCTATAACATTCTGCCTGGCGCTCAGGACATTTAAACTTTCATCTAATGTGCTATATATTTTTCCGAAAAGTTCCATATCTTATAATAATGCAATATTTGTGCCATAAATCTTATTTATTATGTTATGTAATACATAATAAATAAGATAAAAAATAATAAATTTAAAAAAATTAAATTAAAAAAATAGTTTATGATTAAATCAAAATAACTTTTTATCAAAATATTCGTTAGCTCGGAAGATATAACTGTATTTTTGCACCGCCCTCAGCTGAATTTTCGGCTGTAATATAGCCGCCATGCAATATGGCGTTATTTAATGCTATAGAAAGACCTAAACCGGTGCCTCCGCTTTTTTTTGTTGAAAAAAAAGGGGTAAATATTTTCCCGATACTTTCTTTTTCAAATCCTTTACCGTTATCTTCAAATGTAATACGGATGTAATCCGTATCGTTTGAACCGTTTTTTATTACAGCGCTATTTATTTTAATTATACCGCGACTGCATGGAACCGACTGGCATGCGTTTATAATAATGTTCAAAAAACATTGAGTTATAAGGTTTTTATCAGCGTTTATAAAAATATCTTTGTCAATATTTTTGATTAAAGCAATATCTTTCTGCTTTATAATATGTGAAGCAAATAGTATTGAATTTTTGCAAATATCGTCTAAATTCTGTTTTGAAATATCCGGCTTTATATTTTTTGAAAATTCAAGCAGGTTAGTTATAGTAGTGTTCATGTTTTTGACGGCTGAAATTATATTGGAAATTATTTCCCTGTGTTTTTCATCCTTAAGTTCTGTATATAAAATAGATGCAAAAAGCTCCACAGAACCTAAAGGATTTCTTATCTCATGGGCTACTTTTGCAGACATTTCACCAATTTCTGCAAGCCGCTTTGTTTTTTTAATTTCCTCGATATTTTGGAAAATAAAAATTCTGCCGGAAAATTTTTTATTTTTGCCGTATAAAATTTTTACATAGACAAAAATAGGTATTGATTTGCTATGCGAGATGCGCATTGTTTTTTCAAACGGGTTAAAAATGGGTTTTATAAAATCCTCAATCGATTCTTTTTCAAAGAAGTTTTTAAAAAATTCGTTTATATCATTGCTTAAATATTTTATTAGATTGTCGTTCGGAATCAGGGCATTCAAATATTTATTTATAAATGTTATTCTGTTCAGTTCATCTGTAACAATAACGCCGAGCGGCATACTTTCAAGGACGGCATTTAAATTTTCCTTTAAATCTACTATTTTTTCTTCTAAACTGTTATAATATGCAGATAGTTTTACAGAAGCAAGTTCAAATGATTTGAATGCTTTTTCTAATGATTCTCTATCGGGACTAATATTAAAAGCTGTTGGAATGATGGTTGAATCCGAATCGGTAAAATTAGTTTTTTTTTCTTTTTTTTTCATCTTTTACATTCTATCATAATTATTATAACTATAACTATAACTATAACTATAACTATAACTATAACTATAACGCTATAACTATAATAATTATAATAAATTTATTATAAATTTTAAATTATATTATACAAAACTATTATATTATATGTTAGACGTATATAATAGGCAAATAAAGTAAATATTCAGAGGTTTAGCAATAATGACGGAAAATAAATCTATGGGCAAAATTATAGATGCAGCCGATATAATAACAGATAAGACAGCAGATATAACAACAGCAGGTAAAACAGCCGATATAATAACAGATAAGACAGCAGATATAACAACAGCAGGTAAAACAGCCGATATAATAACAGATAAGACAGCAGATAATACGAAGTTCGCCGATAAAATTATGATAGTTGATGACGACCCTTATATGCGTTCGGCATTAAGTCTCGGTCTTTCAAAATTAAATATAAAAGGGGAAATTTTTTCCTCAGCGGAAGATGCTCTTGAATATATAAAAAAAAATATAACAGGAAAAGGAAAAAATTCCAATGATTTTTTTCTTATAATTTCAGATTTGAATCTTTCGGGTATGGATGGTGTCAGCTTTTTAAATAATTTAAAAATAATAAAAGAATTTGACAATATACCGTTTGTTATCATCACTGCATACGGGACTATTGAGAGTGCAATATCGGCTATAAGAAATGGAGCTGCCGATTATCTTCTAAAACCTTTTGGCATTACAGACCTTGAAAATATAATAAAAAATAGCAAAGAGCGCGTAATTTATAATATACATAATATAAACAATACTTATAATACTCAAGATATTAATTCCCAAGCTGCTAATACGCAAGATGTTAATTTCCAAGATGTTAAAAATTATAAAAATACCCATGATTTAAATAGAGATGATTTTAATAACCAAAATATTGAAGATATTAGCGATATTAAAATTAAAGATATTAAAGTGCATCCCTATGCCGATAATTCTAATTTCAACCCCGTCTGGAGCAATGACGATAATAATTCCGCTCTTACCTATACAAACGTTTTGGATGTTTCAGGCAATTCGCAACTAAAAGAAAGTAAAAATGATTTTATTTTTTTATCTGAAAAAATGAAAGAAATAGAATCTTTTATGAACCTCATAGCCCCAACTGATGCTACGGTTTTAATAACCGGAGAATCCGGTACCGGAAAAGAAGTGGCGGCAAAATATATTCATAATAAATCCGGAAGAAAAGGCGATTTTATCGCCGTTAATTGTTCAGCAATAGTTTCTACGCTTCTTGAAAGCGAGCTGTTCGGGCATGAGAAGGGTGCGTTTACAGGAGCTTCTTCCAGAAAAATAGGAAAATTTGAGCTAGCCGACGGCGGAACGATATTGCTTGATGAAATTGGAGATATGGATAAGAATCTTCAGGCTAAAATTTTAAGAACTCTGCAAGAAAATTATATCGACAGGGTGGGAGGCGACACTCCTGTCAAGATTAATTCCAGGGTTATAGCCGCAACCAACAAAGATTTAAAAAAAATGGTTGAAGAAGGAACATTCAGAGAAGACTTATATTACAGGTTAAATGTCCTGCCCATTGAACTACCGCCGTTAAGAGAGCGTAAAATTGATATAAAGCCGCTCAGTATTTTTTTTATACGGAAATATACCAAGAAATATTTTAGAAAAATTAGCAAAATATCGGAAGAAGCGTTAACTTACCTGATGTCGCTGGATTATAAAGGCAATGTCAGAGAATTGGAGAATATAATAGAAAGGGGTGTTATACTTGCCCAGAACAGCGATATGCTTGATTTATCTCATTTAGGCGTTTTAGACTCTATTGTAAAGATAAACAATAACCCATATCGTCATAACAATAATAATATGTTTATATATGATTCCGATAATAATGGCGGCATTAATAAAAATATCAGCAATGATAGCAGCAACGGCAGTAATATCAGTTATAAAAATATCAGTGATAATAGTAACAATAGCAGTAACATTAGTAATGGCGGTAATGTCGATAAAAATAATGCTTACACCGTTTGCGATAAAATTAATAATAGCGGCGATTCTTCCGCTATTGCTGTGAACAATAACACCGGCAGTGCGACTAGCAATAATAGCAATAGCAATGATAATAATAGCCATAATAGCAATGATAATATTGCTAATTATTATAAAGCTCAAGATGATATTCTTACCATTAGAGAAATGGAGAAAAAATTAATCCGCGAGGCGCTTAAAAAGACTGGCGGAAATAAAAATAAAGCGTCCGAATTACTCGGTATAACTTCAAGAACTTTAAGAAATAAACTAAAAGAATTTGAAGCAGAGACGGAACCATAAAATTTAGAAACAAACTGCGAAATCCTCTCCTTAACGCCTGCGGAGTATGCTCCGGCGGGTATCCAGAGTACCTAACAATCGCCGCCATACAACGAAACAGGAAGGAGCCTATCAATTAATCGATAGGTAGTTCACTGAAATGATATCTGGCACGGATATTGCCTCTATTTAAAATGCAGATGAAAAATTCACGGTAAAAAAGTAAAACTGGAAAGAATTTTCCGTTAGCGGGACAGTATAACAAAAAAAAATGAAAAAATATGTGTTTGTCTTTAATTAAAAGGAAAGATTTTCCGTTATTAAAAACATATAAGAGAATAGACGTAAGTTTCTAATTAATGGCTAAATAATAAACGAATATTTGTCTGTCTCTAATTAAAAGGAAAAGTTTTCCGTTAATGACAGAATATAAAGCAAGTAATGCGGAAAATAGGTGTCTGTTTCTAATTCATTAATGCCTACAATTAATAATTAAAGAATTATAAGGAGGAAATAGAAATGGCTGTAAATAATATATTTGGGTCTGGAGCTGCGACATCCAGTATTCCGGCTTCATCGTCTTCGCAGACGGTCAACCCTTCTGTACCGGCTAATATGTACGGGAGTGCGTCTTCGGCAAACAGCAGCAACAGCCTTGTAAGCGAAAGCTCTTTTATGAAGCTGATGGTTAAAGAACTTCAAAATCAAAATCCACTTGAACCCATGTCTAATACAAATTTTATTGCGGAATTAGCTCAGTTTAATTCAATGAATGAATTGAGTACTATGAATACATCTATTCAAGGTTTAGTTTCATCTGAAAATCAGGCAGCGATGGGAAACGCCGTTAATTTAGTAGGACATACCGTACAGGCTTCCGGCAATTCATTGCAATATGGCGGCAGCGGAACTGCAGCCCTAGACTATTCGCTTCCCCAGAGTTCGTCAAGCACATCTTTGGATATATATAATTCATCAGGCAATCTTGTATATAATGCAAATTTGGGTGCCGTATCGGCAGGAAATCAGAGCTTCAATTGGAACGGTATTACAAATGGCGGTACTACTGCGCCGAAGGGTAATTATTCATTTTCTATAAATGCGGCAAACTCATCAGGAGGTTCTATTACCGCACAGACTATGACCGGCGGTACGGTTACAGGAATTACAACTTCGAAAAGCGGAGCGGTTGAGCTGGAACTTAACAACGGAAGCACGGTGCCTCTTTCAAGCGTTCAAGGTATAAGTTAAGATTAAGCTCATAAATAATTAGAGCATGTTAAGATAATATATAATAATTATGATAATAAAATATTAATAATGCGTAATGTGGCTGATTGTAAAATTTAATTGCTTGTTTAAATTACTTATTTAATAATTTAATTGCTTGCTGATAATTTAAATGTCAATGTTGATTTGTTTTGTGTTTATATAGTTATATAATATAGTTATGTAGTATTAATAAATAATATGTAAATTAAAAAATATTTTTTTTAGAAGGAGACAATAAAATGTCGGTCAATGCTCTTTTTACTGCGGTGTCGGGTTTAAATGCCAATCAGACATATCTTGGAGTAATAGGCAATAACATTGCAAACTCCAACACGGACGGATTCAAATCATCCGACCCTATTTTTGAGAATCTTGTGAGTCAGACTATGAGCGGAACATCAAGCTCTCAAGAGGGTCTGGGGACTAGTGTATATTCTATACAGCAGGAATTTGGTCAAGGAGCGCTGCAAACCACGTCCAATCCGCTTGATATGGCTATTGATGGAAACGGTTTTTTTATTGTGAAGGCACCTAACGGAAGTACATTTTATACGAGAAATGGACAATTTTCAGAAAATGCCAAGGGAAATATCGTCGACCCGACAGGTAATGTAGTTCAGGGTTATCCTTTGAGTTCTTCCGGTGTTGCATCCTCAGGCTCTCCGCAGGATATAAGTCTTAATACCGGAGCGATAGCACCTAAAGCAACAGCTACTGCAACATTGACGGCGAATCTTGATTCTAATATACAGCCGCAGATCGCAACTAATACAAGCAGTACTAGTACTTTTGCAGGCTCATTTCTTACTGCTCCCGCGGTAAAAGGCTCAGATACGATTGTTGTTAAATCTGCAACCGGTTTTAGCTCTTCCAGCGGTGCAGCCGGTAATTCAATACTTATAGGTAACGGCGATGGAAGCAATAATGCTTATACCATTAAAAGTATAACAGGGAATACGATTACGCTAAATCAGCCGCTTAGTAGTTCAGTGCTGCAAAACACGGCAGTTTCTCAAAGTACTATTAATTTAGCATCTACCGCAAGTATAGATTCTGGAAACTCAATACAAATTAATACCACAGGCAAAACAACGTCTGCTACTTCACCTGACCCCTACCAGTTTTTAGATACGGTTGCAAGTGTTGTAACGCCTTCAACTTCTTCTACCGCCGGCACTGTAGCGTTAGAAAATGCTATGCCGTTGACTTCCGCTGGCTATACAGCCGGCGGAGCGGTTCTTGTCGGACCGCCAAGCGATTACTATTCAACTACTATAAATACTTATGATTCGTTAGGAAACGCTTTGCCGCTAACCGTGACCTTTGCACCAAGTTCTTCAACGTCAGGCTCATGGAATGCATATTATTCCTTTAACGGAACAGCCGCTGAAAGACAGTCTCTGACTTCAACTGCTCCCGATGTTACTTTTAATTCAAGCGGTCAAATTTTGACAGGCCAATCGCTTACATTAACCGATGTTCCCCCTTACGTTGGAACAAGTACTACTTCTACACTTCCTGACGGTGCGAAATCGCCTTTAACCATAGCACTTAATTTAAATAATCTTACTCAATATGCTGCGCCGTCTGCAACCACATCGTTTATTCAGGACGGTTATTCAACAGGAACACTAACGAGTTTTACGGTCGATAAGTCGGGAAGGATAACAGGTTTGTTCTCGAACGGACAGACTAAATATTTATATCAGGTTGCTCTTGCAAATTTTGTAGCGCCGACAGGTTTAGTATCTGAAGGCAACAGCCTTTATTCTCAAAGCTATGCTTCAGGGCAGCCGGCAGTTGGTACTGCTCAGACCGGTAATTTCGGTTATATAACAGATTCTGCTTTGGAACAATCGAATGTTAATATATCAAGCCAGTTTACTAATATGATAATAGCTCAGAATGCATATGTTGCGAATTCGAAGGTTTTAACCACTGAAAATGCGATGCTGACGTCTCTCGAACAGGCAGTAGCATAATAAATAATATAAACAATAATATATAATATAAACAATAAACAAATATTTGTGTAGTTCGTATAGCAGTATAATCGTAATAACAAAGTCAACCGCCCCGCCCTAACGGACGGGGCTTGTATCGTGAGATACAACGCCCTCATGGGCAGGGTATCCGAGTTATGAATTTCTTATGAAAATATTTATCTTTAATAAATTTTGAAAATTTGAGCATGAGCAGGGGGGGGGGGAGTAGGAGATATAATAAAATAAGTGAATAAATAAATCTCCTTTTAACTAATTATGACTAATTTAAATACATTATCGGCTGCAGCAGGTGTGGCCGGTTCAGTATTATCTGATGTATCGGGCGGTTCACCCGCCCTAAGTCTTTCGCTGAGCGCTCTTTCATATGCCGGAAATCCTGCGGTATCAGAATTTAGCAGCATCCTTGGCGGATTAAGCGCTTCCCTGGGGCTTACAGGTTCTTCAGAAAACGCACTCAACACCGTTGCAAATTCTTTATTTCCTGCCGATAATGCCGGTGCCGGTCAAAATAGCGGAGGTTTGTCCGCCGTTAATTCCGGTAATTCGCTGGAGGATGGTGTTAACGGCAATTCCAGCGATTCTTTAAATTACGCAATGTTGTATGCAGGAGGCAGTTTTGGCATCAACGGTGCCTTATACCCCGGCATCAATTCTCCCGGTGAAGCGCAAGTGCAGCAGTTATCTGCAGTATCAGCAGCAAACGGTGTCGGAAATGCCGCCTTATCAGTTTCGGAAGGCAGCGCTCAACCACATAATCAATCTGGTTTAGCTTCATCGGCATCAGAAAGTAATAATAGCAGCGAAAAAAAATCTTCGCAGAATATTAACGCGCTATCGAGCAATAATGTGTTTAACACAACTCAAAACGGCGGCAATTTCTCAATTAACCCATCTGCAGCAGCAAACGGTGATTTTAACCATGGCGGATATACCGGAAGTACAGACGGCACAAAGAGTGAAAGAAAAACAACGAAAGACTTGGCTAACCACGTTGATAACTCTCAAAAAAAACATTCCAATGCCGGTACAGATAGCGCCGATTCCGGAAGCTTATCAGTTGAGGCAAAAAAAAAGGCAGGTATGAACAATAACGGTTCAGACAATAATAATTCGAGTGTAAATACTAACTCTGCAGGTAAATCTGCAAATAATGCAAATAAAATATCTAACCCTGATAACTATAGCGTTGGCGCCGACCCGTCAATAAATAATAATCCGGCTAAAGCAAAAAATATTGTAGATATCGGTAAAAATTCAGGTAGCGCAGTAAACGGTAAAACAGAGGGTAAAGCCGTTAAAAAAAATTTATCCCCTTACGATTTATCGGTGTTAAATAATGAAAGCGGCAAAAAAGCCATAAATAATCTAATCGATAACAGTAATACTAATACTTCATATTCGGCTAAGAACGCCCATAGCAGCATTGTTGTCAACAGGAGTATAGACAACACTTTTCAAAATCAAGCTCACGGAAATAAAAATAATATAAATATAAATGCCAAAAATAATAATAATGAAAGCAATAGCAGTTCAAATCTTGCCGTGTTAAATAAAAATGCAAAAGATGCCTATGCAGCCTTTGAAAAGGTTATAGGAAACGGAAATAACGGCGGGAATAGCGTAAACGCCGCTCAAAGAGTTGGAAACGGCGCAAATTCATCGGATAAACCTCAGCAGATGCAACAATCAGCGCAACTGGGAAAGAGCAGTAAAGAATTATCTATCCTTGCTGCAGATTATCTGAACAGCGGCACATCGGAATCAGATAATTTAATTTCAAGCGGAAGCAAAAGTGAAAAATTAACATTCTCAGATGCCAATGAGGCAGGACTTAATAATACTTTAAACGACGGACTTTTTCGGTTCTCCGGTTCTTTAAACGGCGGCAGCGCAGCACGAAACGAAAGCGGCGCCGGCGCCGGTTCTAATTTTTCTAATGAATTTTCTGCAAGTTTGAACAACGATATAAATAACGACGGAAGCGGCGGTTCAAGTCCTGTTTCTCTCACAGCAAGCACGTTGTCTGTTATGCTTAAAAAAAATATGCAATCGGCTGTGATAACATTAAAACCGGCTTCGCTCGGCAGCATTAAAATTAATCTTTCTATTACCGGGGCAGAAGGCGGCGGTGGAACAAACAATTTAAATAAATTAATAGCTGTTAATATTTTGACGCAGACCGATGAAGCAAAAAATATGCTGCAGTCTTCTTCGTCAAATTTGACAGATGCTCTTAAAAATCAAGGGTTTACGTCTATAAATTTAAACATAAGTTCAGGATTTAACAACGGTGACGGAAACGGAGCGCAGTCTTTTGCCGACAATGCTGCCAATAACCGCAAAAATTATGCCTCTTCTTCAAACAGGGGATATGCAAAAGCTGACGGCGGCAGCCTATCCGGCGGAACAATTGATGGCGGCGGAGTATCGCCTCTCAGGCGCGGAAATTCCGTTATAGATTATTTTGTTTAACTTAAGCATATGTCATAATATAATATAAAATAATATATAACAAATAAAACAATAGCTCGCTAATAAAACTTATAATGCCATGCCGTTCAAATTTGAAAATCTTTTAGCCTACAGAAAATTAATTGAAAATAAACTTTATGTAGAGTTTTCCAAGGTTCAGACGGAATATATGCAGATTAATCTGACTATAAATAATATTAAAAATAAAATAGAAAGCTATAAGTCTAATTATCCGAAAAGTACTGCGGCTATAGCATCTATCACTGATTTTACCATGCTGGAAAGCGGATATAACGGGTTAATAAGCGTCTTAAATCAAACCCTCAAAGAAAAAGATATAATAGAGAAAGAGCTGGAGAAAAAAAGGCAGGCTCTCTTAAAATCTAAAATAGAATTTGAAAAAATCAATAAATTAAAAGAAAAATATCTTGCAATAGATAAATTGAAGTTAATCAAAAAAGAAGAAATTATTTTGGATGATTTAACTTCAAATAAATATAATTCTAATCGAAACTGAATAATTATCGACATTTAATCTAAAATATCTAAATTTATATATTATTTATTTAACTATGAAAAAAAGCAGGTTGAGCAGATATGCTTTATATATCCCTTTTTTAATTAAACAAATTTTAAGCAGGCATGCACCTTTTTTTTATTCTTTTTTATTTATATTTTTATTGCTTTTTTTGTTTCAGTTTTATTTTAACGCCGGAAATGTTTACGCATCTAAGCTAACAGCAGAGCAGTCTAAAATGCAGATTTTAAAAGAGCAGATTAAAACTGAATTGAAAAAATTAAAAACCATTGAAGCTAAAATAAGCACAGTAAAAGCTCTTAAAAAATCTAGAGTTAAAAGTCTCATCACAATATATTCATCTATGAGTCCTAAAAAAGCTGCGGCTATTTTACCGCATATAAATAAAGAACTGGCAATTTATATCCTTTCTAATATGAATCCTAAAACCGCATCTTCAATTATTTCTCGTATGAAAACCAAATCGGCAATTTTTTTTACTAATAGTATAGCCGGAAAGTAATTAAGCAGAATAACAGAATAATTGTTGTCAAAAATATGACGTTTTTTCCTTTAAATATTTTTAACCCTCTCCATCTTTTCAATCTTTATAATTTTTTAATCTTTTTTATTAATCTAATCAATAAATCTGTCATATGTTTCTTCTTTTATTTACCCAACTTGTTTTACTATGGAGGCTAACTCTTGAGAAGTGGCATAGTTATTGCTTATATACTTAGAAAGTCATTCACTTAACTTTGAATAACTTTAGTGCCCCTTCTGTGAAAATTATAGGATTGGGTGCGGCAGCCTAAATAATTGACAGCAGTTCACATTTATTTTATTATATTATTACTATTTATATTTATTTAGTTATATTATTACTATTTATATTTATTTAGTTATATTATTACTATTTATATTTATTTAGTTATATTATTACTATCCATTACTACTATATTGTTATTTCAAGGAGGAATTGCAAATAATGGCTGAAAAAAAGCAAACAGATAATAAAGAGCTGGGCGGAGAAGATGCTGAATTATCATCTATAGCCGGCTTAGATTCTAAAAAAATTAAAAAAAAATCCGGATTAAAAAAAATTATATTTGTAATAGCTCCTTTATTAGCTTTGCTGGGCGGCGGGTTTGCAGCTTATCATTTTATTTTAGCTAAACATTCCGGCAAACTTGTAAAAAACGCTATAAACGTTAGAAAAAATGTTACGCCCGGACCCATGGTAGAGCTTAAACCTTTTCTGACAAATCTTGCAAACAAAAATTCTTCAAGCTATGTTAAAGCTTCTATAACCGTGGAGCTGAAACAAGGCGGAAATGCTTCGCTTTTTAAACAACTTACCCCTCAAATAAGAAATAGCATAATTATGATATTAAGCTCAAAAACGTCGCACGAAATTAACACCCCGGCAGGAATGACCGCCTTAAGACATCAGATTGTAAGAAGTCTTAATAGAATTTTAGGACAAGGACAAGTAGTAAGTGTTTATTTTAATAATTATTTAGTGCAGTAATTTAAGTAAAATAAAGGATAACCGTATGTATATTTAGTTAATTAATTGACTAGACTAATTAATTAACTAACTAAATACAAAATGAATGATTTAAAAATTATTAATTTAGTTACTAACTCATTAAATAAATAACTATCTAATCAAACTAAATTTAATCAAATTATTTTATGGCTGATGTCTTATCACAGGAAGAGGTTAATGCGCTATTAAGAGGTATATCCTCAGGGGCTATAGAGGCAGAAAAAAAACCTGAACAGCAGGGCGGCGTCAGAAGCTACGACCTTACCTCGCAAGATAGAATAGTCCGCGGCAGAATGCCTACGCTTGAAATTATCAATGAAAGATTTGCAAGACTCTTACGGAATGATTTGACTTCAACGTTAAGGAAAGTTGCCGAAGTAACGTGGACATCCGTAGATATGCAAAAATTTGGAGAATTTTTAAAAAATATACCACTGCCTACAAGTCTCACTATTTTTAAGATGCCGCCGCTCCGCGGATTCGGTATATTTGTTCTTGATGCAAGGCTTGTTTATAATCTTATTGATATTTTTTTTGGCGGCAATACCGACCTTCATGTTAAAGTTGAAGGCAGGGATTTTTCTCCAATAGAAAACAGACTTATAAAAAAAATTATAGATATGGCATTTGCTGATATTACAGAGGCATGGAAACCTGTAAGCCCTGTCGAACTTGAATTTCAGAGAAGTGAAATTAATCCCCAGTTTGCCACTATAGTTACCCCTACCGAAGTAGTTATAGTAAACAGATTTGAAGTTGATATCGAAGGTGCTGTTTCAAGATTTATGATATGTCTGCCATATTCGATGATTGAACCTGTTAAAGAAAAATTATACAGCGGTTTTCAGAGCGAACAGCTGGAAGTTGATTCCAGATGGATAGAAAGATTTAAAGCAAGACTGGAAGAGTCTGAGCTTAATTTGAGCGTTGAACTTGGCAGAACAGAAATTAAGACAAGAGATTTTTTAAATATAAAAGAAGGTGACGTTCTTGTTTTAGACAAACAGACTGTCGAACCTTTAATTGTGCGGGTGGAAAATATTCCTAAATATCTAGCTTATCCTGGCAAAATGCAAAATCAACTCGCGGTAAAATTAATTTCATCTATTCCATTAGAAAAAGAGGGGTACTACGATGAGTCAGACTGAACAGCAGACAGAAGAAGAAAATAAAAAAACAGGTAAAACATCAGGGTTGCCGTTGGAACAGACCGAGCCGTCTTCAGAAAATAAAAATTATCAAGGAGAAGAAACAGAAAAAGAAAATAAAGATGAAGATGAAGATGATAATATTTCATGGGACGATGCTTTTTTAGAAGAAGCAAAAGCGGGGTCAGGAACGGAATCAGCTGCCGATGCTGATATTGCAGAAACCTCGGAGACCCAAAAAAGCGGAGACGCAGCGTACGGCGGCGCCGAAGACACAGCTAAGCATAATAACGGAAGCAATTCAGTAACAGAAAGTATTAATAAAAACGAAAAGTCCGCATCGGTTTCGGAATCAGCCTCTAATAAAAATAAATTTAACGTAAAAAAAGTCGAGTTTGCGTCTTTTGACGTAAATGATAAAACTGCAGAGCCGCCAAAAAATCTTGATTTTATTCTCGATATACCTCTCAGTATATCTGTCGAATTAGGCAGGACGAAAATGGTTATAAACGATATGCTTCAGCTTGGACAGGGCTCTGTATTAGAACTTGATAAACTGGCAGGGGAACCTTTAGAAGTTTATGTTAACAATAAACTGATGGCAAAAGGTGAAGTTGTTCTTGTCAATGACAAATTTGGCGTCAGATTAACTGATATAATTAGTCCGGTAGAAAGGGTTCAGAAATTATGAGGAAATTTTTTGGTTTATCTATAAAAAAGATTGCCATTGCATTATTTGCATTGCCTGCACTATTTTTTATCACAGGAATGTTCACGGAAATGTGCTATGCGGCAGGAAAAATTCCGTCAGATTTATTGCTTCAAAAAATTTTGGTCACTAAAGACAATAACGGCAAATATCTTATATGGCTAAAATTTAATAATACTGCTAAACAGCTGAATCCAACTTGCAAATTATATAATTACGGCTTCAAATTAAAATTTCCTAATACCGGATTTCATTTTAAATCTAAATTTTTAAAATATTCCAATAATCCGTTGATTTCGGGAATAGAATTAATACGCAGCACGAAACGCAGCGCAGATGTTATGGTTTATTTTAAAAAAGGAATAAAAATAGATAAGAAACGATTAGAAAGTTCTTCTTACAAAAATTATTATATAATTAAGTTCAATCGCAGTTTTGCTGCTAATATATTCCAAAACATAGGCAAAAAAACGTCGCGGCTCAGTAAACTTGCATTGCTGAAAAACAGCTTTAAAAATGTAAAAAAACCTTTAAAAAACAAATCAGCTCTGAATAAAGCTGCGCTATTCAATAATAAGACCGAACAAGATAGTAAGACTAACCAAATTAGTCAAGCTGAACAAATCGGACAAGCTAAAAAAACTAATAATAAAATCGACAAAACAGTACTAAATAAACAGCCGGCCGCAATGAATTTTAATTTTGGACTTGAAATTATTAAAACTATATTTTCTTTGCTTCTTGTATTGGGTTTTATTTACGCCATATATTATTTGCTTACAAAATTCAAAGGCAAAATATCTAATATCAAAAAAAATAAAAATAATATACGAATTATATCTTCGGTTAATATCGGCTTTAAAAAATCTTTAATACTGGCTTCTGTAAATAACCAACTGTTTTTAATAGGTGTTTCGCCCACAAATATGCAGGTAATAGGTCATATTAAAGAAGATGAAAATAATACCGGCTTTAGAAATGATGCCGAAGATAATAACGATGCGCCAAACATAGATATGATGGCAGGCATAAACCATAAAAGCGTTAATTATTCTAAAAATACCGGCAAATCATCCGGTGTAAGCAATACCAATAATAACAATAACAACAATAATAATGATGATAAAGATATTGCCATCGGTAAGGGTAATGCAGGTAAATTTTTAAATAATAAAGCTCCGGCTTCAATAAATAATTTTAGCAGTTTTTTAAAACAGCATATAAGCGCATTGTCAAAAGATAAAAATAAAAATAAAGAACCGGATTTGTCTCATTTTGAGGCGGAACTTGAGAGAGAAGCAATAGTTAAAAATATAATGCCAAAAAAAAACGCAGCGTCTTATTCCGGTTATTCCGGTTTTTCAAATAATAACAATAAAAATAATATCAATAACAGTGATAATAATGGCTGCAATTACGAAAACGAAAATTATAATCAGAGAGTTGAAGAATCTCTAGACTATAAAATAAGAAATATTTCTGAAGCAAGAATTAAAAATAAAGCCGATAATGTTTTTTTTGACATAGAAAATAAAATAAAGGGGCTAATGGAGAGCAATAATGGAAATTTTAAGAAAAATTAAAACAAACGGGGCAAATTTTATCGCTCTGCCTGTTATAGCGATAACAAAACACCCGCATCATTCCGAAGTTTCCGCCCTTATTCAGATACTGCTGATATTTACGGTAGTTTCTATCGCCCCGTCTATTTTAATTATGATGACCTCATTTGTGAGAATAGTTGTAGTTCTTTCATTTCTCAGCACATCTATGGGTACTCAAAATATGCCGCCTAACCAGGTGATAATCGGTTTGAGTCTTTTTCTTACTTTTTTTGTTATGGCTCCGGTAATAGGCAAGATATATCATAATGCCTATATTCCGTACACAAGTAAAAAAATAGGCATACAACAGGCGTATACGCGAGGAGTAAAGCCTCTTAAAAAATTTATGCTAAGACAGACAAGAACAAAAGATCTTGGGCTGTTTGTGCGTATGGCTAAACTAAAAAAAATAAAGTCGCCTCAGGATGTTCCTATGTATGTTCTTGTGCCTGCTTTTGTTATAAGCGAGTTGACTACCGCTTTTGAAATAAGCTTTTTGATTTATTTGCCATTTTTAGTAATTGACTTAGTAGTTTCAAGTTTACTTATGTCTATGGGTATGATGATGCTTCCGCCTACTATGATTTCCTTGCCGTTCAAGTTGATGCTTTTCGTATTAGTCAATGGATGGTACTTAGTTGTAGGCTCTTTAGTTCAAAGTTTTAGATAGGTTATATTGAGGTTATTAAAGTAAACTATGAAATAATTAATTAAAATAATTAACATTAAAAAAAGCAAGCCAATTTAAACTAACTAAAGCCAATATTAAAGCTAATTAAGTTAAGACTAATTAAAGCTAATTAAATAGAGCCAATTTAAACTAATTGAAGCTCATTAAATTAAATCAATTTAAACTAACTAAAGCCAATATTAAAGCTAATTAAGTTAAGACTAATTAAAGCTAATTAAATAGAGCCAATTTAAACTAATTGAAGCTCATTAAATTAAATCAATTTAAACTAACTAAAGCCAATATTAAAGCTAATTAA